>JBEKCS010000042.1:0-31113 GCA_050014755.1 Acidimicrobiales bacterium | reverse complement strand
CCCGCCCATCGATCCGTAGAAGTGGGCGTCGCCGAAGGAGAAGATGCCGCCGTCGGACGCCACCTCCCAGTAGCCCTTGCCGTCGGGGGTCCTGGCCATACTGACGACGGGGGCGACCAGCGTGTCGCCCGACATCGAGCCGACATAGGAAGCATCCCCGAAGGCCACGACCGAGCCGTCCGACCCGTTGATCCAGTACCCCTTCCCGTCAGGAGTGGACGCCACCGACACGGCCGGGGCCGGGAGTGCGTCGGTCAGGGTGAACCAGTCGGACATGAGGCCGAGCGCTGCCGCGAACTGGTCGCCGGTCAGGACGACGTCCTGGGCCGATCCGGCCAGGGTCATCGACAGCACCCGTCCGCCCCAGTCACCGAAGCCGTTCCGAGAGGTGATGACGATCGACTGGAGGGTCCCCAGCTGCGGCCAGGCCGATTCGACGGTGGCGACCGGGATCGAGACGTTCCACGTGTGGTCGGGGTTGCACGCGCCGGCGATGCCCGGGGGACAGACCGAGTCGCCGGCATCCGGGACGGCCGGAAACACGCCTGGCGCCGTATACCCGCCGGTCGACGCCGAGTACTGGGTGGTGAGGGGGACCCCGTTGTCGCCGAACTCCATGACGTACCCCGACGTGTCGAGCGTGGCCGCATCGGTGAGCGGGTTCTCGTTCTCCAGGCCGTGGTAGGTCTGGCAGGTGAGGTCGCACGTGTCCGCGTAGTCCCCGTAGCTGCCGAGTCCCGCCATCACGTAGGACCGGGCGGCCACCGCCTGTGCCTCCAGTTCCTGGAAGCCCTGCGGCTGGCCCTGGGCCCCGATGGACCCGATCTGGCCCCAGTAGGCCGGAGACTCGTTGGGCACCACCCCGGCCACGTAGTCCTCCAGGGGGACCACGTTGACCGTGCGCGGCGATGCCGGGCTCCCGGTGTTGTACGTGGCCTCGACTGCACCTCGCACGACGATGTTGGCCGGGACGTGGCAGAGCTGCAGGGCCAGGGTCGACGCGTTGGCGGCCCCGAGGGCGGGATCGGTGTCGGGCGACGCCTGGGGGTTGTCGACGCCGGTGGCGAAGGAGGTCCACGTCGGGCCGGCGCAGCCCGATCCCGAGTAGAGATCCCATGCCCCGCCACCGATGGAGTGCATCAGCACCGCATGACCCGCGGCGATGGGCGTCCCGTTCACGTTGAATCCGTTGCCCGAGGTCACGATGACGTCGTTCCCGTTGTTCTCGGTCAGGACCACCCGCACCGAGGTGCTCTCCTGGGGAGCGGTCAGCTCGGCCGGTGAGCTTCCCGAGTAGTAGTGGTCGACGATGTCCTGCCAGGACGATCCGTCCAACGCGTAGCCGAAGGCCCCCCATTGCCCCATCCCCTCGCCGCCGCCATAGCCGTGGCCGACCAGGGTGACGTCGGCCGACGGGTAGCTGGCCGCCGTGGCCACCGAGGGGGCGAGTGCCGCCGACCCGCACGACGAGATGACCACGATCGCGCCGACCAGTGTCCGGACGCCGGGCCGGGCACGCCGTCGGCGCACGGAACCCATCTCTCCAACCCTCGCGTGGGCCACCGACACGCTGTTCAACGATACGACGGCCCGCAGCGGGCCGAACGGATACCCGCGACCGCGCCCGGCCTCATCGGCTGCTCAACGGGTTCCCTGTGCCGGCGGCGCCTCAGTCGAATCCCGTCGGGGCTTCCAGGATCTGGGGCATCGATCCGTAGAAGCGGGAGGAGCCGAACGCAAAGATGCCTCCGTCGGCCGCCACCATCCAATAGCCGAGGCCGTGAAGGCCGGGTGCCATCCCGACGACCGGCTGCACCAGCGTGAGATTCCCGGTCGACCCGTAGAACGGTGCCGTCCCGAAGCTGAAGACCCCTCCGTCGGCCCCGATGAGCCAGTAGCCCCCTGACCCGTCGTTGGCCATGGTCACGACGGGTTGATTGAGCGACTGGCCGCCCATCGAGCCGTAGAACGAGGCGTTTCCGAAGGCGAAGACACCACCGTCGGAGGCCACCAACCAGTATCCGTGGCCGCTGGGGGTGGGCGTCATCGACACGATGGGCTTGTTCAGATGGAGAGCGCCGGTCGACCCGTAGAAGTGGGCGTCGCCGAAGGCGAAGATGCCGCCGTCGGAGGCCACCTCCCAGTAGCCCCCACCGTCAGATGTTCGGGCCATCCCCACGATCGGCTGGTTCAGTGGCAGGCCGCCCATCGAGCCGTGGAAGCCGGCATCGCCGAAGGCGAAGATGCCGCCGTCGGAGGCCACCTCCCAGTAGCCCTTGCCGTCGGCGGTGGACGCCATCCCCACGATCGGCTGGTTGAGTGGTTGGCCACCCATCGAGCCGTGGAAGGCGGCGTCGCCGAAGGAGAACAGCCCGCCGTCGGCCGCCACGTTCCAGTAACCCTTGCCGTTGGGCGTCGCCGTCATGCCCACGATGGGCGAGTTGAGATGGCCGGGGGCACCCTCACTCAGCCAGCCGGTGAGCTGCGGGTTCTGGTGGTACATCGGCCAGGACCGCAGCCCGAGCGAGTGGCCGTTCGATCCCGACACCACGTAGTGCTGGATGATGCCCTCGTTGCCGCCGCCGTAGCCGGCGATGGTGATGCCGATCGAGCCGTCCGGGTCGACGGTGACCATGGCCGAGTTCTGCAGGGCCACGGTGCCCGCGCCCAGGGTGGCGACCAGCTGTGCGCTCCGGCCGTCGAAGATCTCGAGGCCGCCGGTGGTCGGGACGAGGACATCGTTGTAGCCACCGTTGGTCAGATCGGCCAGGGTGACGCCCCCGATGATTCGGCCCGGGGTGGTCACCGGCCATCCCGGCAGCGTGGCACCGTTGGATCCGTTGAGGGCGAAGACCAGTCCACTCGTGCCGGTGTCGACTCCTTCGACCACCTGTGCGGTGTCGTTGCCGAGGACGTCACCGATCGCCGGGCTGGAGTACGTGTTCCCGCCCAGGTCGTCGCGCCACACGATGTTGCAGTGCGAGTCCGAGGCGAACAGCGTGTTCGAGTCGGACGCCCCGGGGAAGAACGATCCGGTCCCGAAGGCGATCCCCATGGCCCCGCCGCCGAGGAAGTTCCCGACCGCCGGCGTGGAGTCCACGGTCTGCGTGGTGTCGTAGTGGCAGAGCAGGTTGCCGCTGGTGTCGAGGATGCGGAGGTGGCCTCCACTGGTGTACGTCTGCCCATCGGCCTGGCCGGCTGTGGAATCCCCACCCTGGACGATCTCGGTCTGTCCGTTGTTGTAGAGGTCGGCGAGTGACGGCGTGGTGAACCCGGTGTCGGCGGTGAAGAACGGCCACCCGGGCAGAATGCTCCCGTTGACGGTGTTGAGCGCGTACTCGTCCATGCCCAGCGCCGGCGCCACCACCCCCACGGCACCGTCCATCGGGCCGACGGCCAGCGATGCCTGCACCCCGTGGTTACCCTGCGGGTCGGGGGCGGGTCGGGACCACATCACCTTCCCCGTGCTGGACAGCCCCACGTAGCCACCGGTGTTGGGGTTGGCAGCGTTGCCCGCCCCCACGTAGACGTTGTCCGTGCCACCGCCGTTGGGGCTGACCGAAGGCGTCGAATCGACGGGTGCACCGACGTTGGCGGGCCATCCGGCGACACCGGATCCATTCGCGAGATGGAACGCGTAGACATTGCCGGCCCGGTCGCCGACGACCACCGAGGGTCCTTGACCGTCCAGATTGGCCACGTTGGGCGAGCTCTCGGCGATGGGTGCCCCGGCATCGGGAAGGACCTGCTGCCAGGCGAGGGAGATCCCCAGCTGGTGGGGAACGGGCCCAGCCCCGGCGGGTGCCACCGTCACGCCCGCGAAGGTGGGGACGGCTGTGCACACGACGGTCAACAGGACGACCAGGGCGGCGGCACCACGGGGTCGGTGCGACCCTTGACGACGGGGACGCATACGGTCGGTCCCTGCCGACCGGGTTTCCCACTCCGTCGCCCGTTCAGTCGGACTCTCTGTCGAACCCTGATCCATCGTGCCCCTCGATTCGTGCTTGTCTGCCCACCGGGCCACCTTGCCGTTTCGCGCCGGCCGGCCGGCCGGCGGCGCGACACCCCGTCGGCCGGCAGCTCACCCAGTCAGGTATCGGCGCAATCCACGGAATCTTGAGTTCGAACTGCCCGTGACGGGCGGTGCCGGTCTCCGTCGATATCGACCGGCGAAGCCCGAGCGGTACCCGAAGCGGACCCCCTCACTCGGTACCCTGAGGCATGGCCATCCACCCCACCGAGCTGTCCCCGGGTGTGGACCGGACGGCCACAGGACCGCGACCGGGGAGGCTGGCCTCGGACCGGGCGAGCACCGTCAACGTCGATCTCCTCCGCCTGATCGTCCCCTGGGCCGTGGGCCTGGCCACCCTCATCGCCCGGCTGTCGACGGCGGCCGTCGGACCCACCGACTGGGACTCCGCCCAGTTCGCCGAAGGGGTCGCCCGGTTCGACGTAACCCACGGACGTCCCCAGCCTCCCGGCTACTGGCTCTACGTGACGGCTGGACGCCTCCTCCACATCAGCGGCCCGGGCACCGTGGCGTCCCTGGTGGTGGTCTCGGCAGTGGCCTCGGCTGTCGCCGCCGGACTGGTGGTGGTGGCCGGCAGCGACCTCGGCGGGTGGTGGGTCGGCCTGACCGCGGGCCTGGTCGTCGCCACCTCGCCGTTCGCCTGGTTCAGCGGCTCGATCGTCGACACCTACTCCTTCGACCTCCTGGGCGCGGGCCTCCTGATCATCCTGGCGTGGCGGGCCCGACCCCACTCCTGGCACGGAGCGGCTGCCCTGGCCGCGCTGGGCGTGACAGTGGGCTTCCGGCAGTCGTCCGTCGTCTCGTTCGGCATTCTGGCACTCCTCGCCGTCTGCGGATCGGTGCGGCGGGTCAGAGAAGCGGTCGCCGCCGTAGTCGTCGGCGCGGTGGCCGTCGCCGCCTGGTTCGTACCGATGATCCTGTCGCAGCCCGGCGGCCTGGCCGCATGGTCACGTGCGACCCGGCTCGAATCACAGGGTGCGGCACGTGCCACATCGGTCCTCGACCACGCGGCCGGGGGTGCGGCGAATCTGGGGACGTTCGCCGCGTATACGACGGTGGCTCTCGCCCCGCTCGCCGCCCTCGCGCTGCTCGCCGGGCTCGTTCTGCTGATCCGGGCGTTGGTCGGCCGTCGGACCGTCGCCCCGCCACCCGACGGCCACCGCGACACCGACGACGTCGACCGAATCGTGCGCCCCGGCGCCGCCGATCGACCGGTGGGCCAGAGTTGGAAGCGGCCCTGGTACCAGTCGCGCACCGCCATCCTCGCGGCGGCCGTCGTGCCGGCTGCGGCCCAGGTCGCCCTGGTGCAGTTCGCCAAAGGCGGCTACCTGCTCGCCTACCTCCCCGGGGCAGTCATCGCACTCCTTCTCGTGCCCGCGGCCGCCGGCCGGCCACGGCGGGCATCGGGCACCTCGGGCCGCGGGATCCTGACCGGGCTGTGGATGTGGGTCGCCACCCTGGCCGTGGTCGCCATAGCCGCACTGGGGACCGAGCGATTCCTCGCCGGGACCGGCGTCCTCCCCGGGAAGGGGACCATTTCCACCAGAGGATTCTGGCTGGACCAGATCCGCTACCAGGCTCCGTATGCCGACACCCTGTCGGCCATCCGAGCTGCGGACACCCGAGACGCCGGACTGGCCCGCATCGGTGCCTCCGTCGACCCCCGTCGGGACGTCATCGTCATCGACTCGGTCGATGGTGGATTGGGCTTCTACCGGAACGCCGGATGGGAACTCCCCCGCGACCGGATCGCGCTGGTCGTTCCCGGCGCGGCCATCTACAACCAGCTGGGCGGGTCGCTCTACTACACCCGCTCGACGACGGTCCGGGTGGGACCCGGCGGCGCCGCGTACCTGGTCGCTCTACCCGATCTCCCCGGACTCTCGACGATGGTGACCACGGGCGAGGCCACACCGGTCAGGGGGGCTGCCGCGATCGGCGACTACCGACTGTGGAAGGTGGAACCGGGCGCATCGGTGCTCGGTGTCCGTGTGGTTGCCGTCGCCGGGCCCCGGCCGCTCGGATCAGGAATCAGCAGTTGACGGGAGTGCCGTACCACTGCCCCCGGCCCCGGCACGTGCCACCACCGACTCGATGAAGGCGGCATACCGGTCGATGACGTGGGGCCACCGGAAGCGGGCATCGACGTAGGCACGCCCGCTCCGGCCCAGTGCCCGCCCGAATTCCCCGTCACCGACCAGTCGGTCGACGGCCACCTCGAACTCGCCGTATCCGTCGAAGGTGACCCCGCCCCCGGACCGCCGGCAGTGCTCCACGGTCGCCGCGCACCCGGCATTGACCACCACGGGCGTCCGGGCACTCCAGGACTCGGCCACGACCAGCGAGAACGCCTCCCACGGCGATGGGGACACCAGTGCGACCGCGCCGGCGAGCAGGTCCCACTTGACGTCCTCGGACACCGGGCCGAGGACGTCGATCTCGGGGTGTCGGCGAGGAGCGTCGACCACCGGGCCGGCCAGGACGAGCCGGAGAGGCCCGGGGTGGCGCAGCTTGTAGCAGGCGAAGTAGTTGGCCAGCAGTGACGTCCCCTTGTGGCTGTCCACCCGCCCGAGGCACACGAGGAACGGAGCGTCGGGTACCCCGTCGGGTGACGTCTCGCCCGTTGGGCCCCCGTGGTCGCGGACCCGGTGGTCGGGGTCGTCCACGCCCAGTCCGAGGAGGAGTTGACGGTGGCTGGCCACCGCGAAGGACCCCTCGACCAGATGGCGCTCCGCCTCGGTCTGGAACACCAGGGCGTCGGCCGATTCGAACACCCGAGGGAAGATCGGCAGCCGGAGGGCCGGCTCGTCGTGGGCCGCCGGATGGAGGACGGTGGGCGCGACCGCCCGCTCGATGGCCCGGACCGTCGGGAAGTAGAGGTACGGGTAGAACACGACGGCATCGGCATCGCAGCGTGCCGCGGCATCGGCCAGATCGGGGGCCAGCGGACCCTGCAGGTCGAGCCACCGCTCCGCCTCCTCCATCGAGGAGGCACCGGGGTCGGCCAGCAGCCGGGCCGACAGGGGGTGGAACGACGGGTCCCGTCCGGCCTCCGAGCGGAACCGCACGACTCGGACCCCGTTGATCCACTCCTCGCCGGCAGGGTAGACGTCGTCCCAGGTGACGAAGTCCTCCGCACACGTGGTCAGCACATCGACGTGCCATCCCCGGTGGGTCACGAGGTGCTCGGCCAGTAACCGGGCCGCCGTCTCCGCCCCACCGATGATGGCCGGTCCGTAGCGGGGAACCACGAAGGCGACCCTCACGACCGACCCCGGCGCCAGGGACGCAGTCGGTCGGGTGGAGTCACGCCGCGCAGGCGGCCTCGAGGGCGGCGACGAAGCCGTCCTGGACACGGGGAAGGGCGAACCAGTCGACCCGCTCGGCCGCGGCCGCGGCCAGCTCGTCACGAAGCCGTGCGTCGGTCACCACCCGGTGGACCGCCGCCGCCACCCGGGCGGGCTCCTTGTCGGGCAGGATCAGCCCGGCCTGGCGCACCGTCTCCGGCACCGCCGAGTTGGCGTAGGAGACGATCGGTAGGCGGTGGTACATCGATTCGAGCAACGGGACGCAGAAGCCCTCGTGATTCGAGAGGCACACGAAGGCGTCGCATCCCGAGTAGTAGGCGATGAGCTCCTCGTGGGTGACCGAGCCGGCCATCTCCACCGCGTCGGCCAGGCCGAGTTCGTCGGCAAACCGCAGGACCGCCTCACGGTAGTCCTCGCTGATGGCGCCGCCCACGATGTGCAGCCGGGCCAGGGGGTCGTACAGGCGTCGGTAGGCGGCCAGGGCCTTGACCAGATCGTGCTGGCCCTTGTGGGGCGAGACCTTCCCCACGAAGAGCAGGTCGGCGCCACCGGCCGACCGCTGACGGGCGAGCTGGGCGGCGAGGCGCGGGTCGGGCGAGCCGGTGAAGTCCTCGGGATCGATCAGCAGGGGAACCGTTGCCGTCGAGCGGTAGCCGGCTTCGCGCAGCTCGCGCTCGTTGAAGCCGGAGTCGGCGATGGCGAACTCGGTCACCGGGGCCAGGTCCCGGAGCTGTGCCCTCCCCCACCGCACCTCTTCGCCGACGGCGGGCATCCATGCCTCGAGCAGATCGGCAGGCGTGATGTTGTGGTAGTTCACGAACTTCCGCTCGGGGCGCTCGCGGAACACGTCGGCCACCCCGCTCCCGATCGACAGCTGGTAGAGCAGGACCCTCCCGTTGCCCGAGGGATCGCCGATCCGGGTGATCGGGAACCCCTCGTCCACGCGGTCGGCCGAGGCGTTGCCGTAGTAGACGTCCGAACGGTACCCGCGTGATCGGAGCAGGTCCCGGAGCTGCATCACGTGGCCGCCGATGGCATCCCGACTGGCCAGCGTCGGGATGACCTGGTCGATCCTCGTGACGCTCACGCCGTCGACTCCTCCCAGCCAGGCAGGGCCAGGGGAGAGAATTCGGAACCGACCGCGGGAACCTCTCCGGTGTGGCCGTAGGAACGGAGTTGGAAGTTCACCGCGAGGGGAAGGTCCACCCGCCCGGTGGACCGGCCCGGGTTGGCCACCTCGAACTTGGTGACCTGATCCTTCCAGTCGAAGATGGCCGTCTCGGTGGCGCTGCGGACGCCCACACTCACCGAGTAGGTCCCGTCCAGCAACGGGACCTCGGCGAAGTGGAACCGCACGATGCCGCCACCCTCGGGGATGTCGACGGCGAACGCCGGGTCATCGGGGTCGGAGGCGAAGACCAGCTCGTTCTTGTCGTCGTGGATGGCGATGGTGGCCATGCCGTTGTGCACCGGTGCCAGGCTGTTGACGTCGGCGGTGATGGTCAGCGAGTCCCGGGGATAGAGGTGCAGGCGCTCGCCGCTCCCGCCGTGCTCGACGTGCACGGTGTCGATGGCCAGCACGTTGCCCTCGATTCCGCCTGACTCGGACCCCGCAAGGGTGCCGACGCCGAGGAGATCGGCCAGGAAGACCCGGATGGCCTCGCCGGGTTCATCGACGGTGATCACGTTTCCATGGTTCATGACCATGGCCCGCGAGCAGTTCTGGCGGATCACGTCGGTGGCGTGGCTGACCACCACGATGGTCCGTCCCTCGCGCTGAAAGCGCTTCACGTGATCGAGGCACTTGCGCTGGAACGAGGCGTCGCCCACGGCGAGCACCTCGTCGACCAGGAGCACGTCGGGCTCGACGTTGACGGCCACGGCGAAGCCCAGTCGCACGTACATTCCCGAGGAGTAGAACTTCACCTGGTTGTCGATGAACTCCTCGAGCTCGGCGAAGGCCACGATGGCGTCATAGCGCTTCTCGATCTCGGCATGGGAGAGCCCGAGCAACGAGCCGTTGAGGAAGATGTTGTCGCGACCGGACAGGTCGGGCTGGAAGCCGGCGCCGAGCTCGAGCATGGCGGCCAGGCTGCCCCGCACCCGGATCTCGCCCGACGTGGGCTTGAGGATGCCGGCGATGCACTTGAGCAGGGTCGACTTCCCGCAGCCGTTGCGCCCGAGGATGCCGAACGTCTCGCCCTGGTTGATGGTGACGTTGACGTCCCTCAGGGCCCAGAACGGGGTGAAGGGCATCTTTCCCCCACGGATGATCCGCTCCTTCAATGACGTCTGCTTCTCGGTGTAGAGCCGGAACTGCTTGGAGATGTCCTTGACCTCGATGGCGCTCTGCACCGCTCAGAGCTCCTCGGCGAAGTTGCCCTCGAGCCGCCCGAAGACGATCAGCGAAAGGAGGAAGAGCCCGATGCTCGCCACGAACACGATCCCGAGCATCATGAGGTACCAACCGGGCCCGGCGGTCGGGAGGAGCGGCGTGGAGACATGGTGAGTGTTTCCCTGGGCGACCGTGGCCACGTATGAGGTCTTCGAATAGATCACCCGCTGGAAGGTCATGGCGATGGGGGCGATCGGGTTGGCCAGATAGATCCACGTCAGGTGGTATCTGGACAGAGATGCCGCGAGCTTTCCGAACGGGTAGACGATCGGGGTCAGCCAGAACCAGGCCATGAGGGCCACCTCGGTCAGGTGCTGGGTGTCCCGCAGATAGACGTTGACCGCCGAGAGGAATACCGACACGGCGGCGGTGAACACCAGCAAAGTGATGAAGGCCGGTGGCAGCAGCCACGTCCAACTCCAGTCCGGCACCAGTTGGAACCCGAGCAGGAAGATGACCAGCACGACCAACTGGATCGTGAAGAGGACGATGGCCACTCCCACCGTCGACAACGCAAGGAGCTCACGGGGGAAGGCCACCTTCTTGATGATGCCCGCCTTGCCCACGACCACCGTCGTCGACCCCATGGCCGAGTTGTTGAAGAGGTTCCACACGATGAGGCCGCAGAACAGCCAGATGGCGAAGTGGGGCTGCGGTGTGCGGGAGATGATCTTGAAGATCATGTAGTAGATGGCCAGCACCAGGGCCGGGTTCAGCATCGACCATGCGTAGCCGAGGACCGACTCCTTGTACTTGACCTTGAGCTCGGTCCGGGTCAGCAGTACGAGCAGATCGCGGTTGCGCCACAGGTCGATCAGACGCTGACCCAGCTGGACCTTGCCGTTGACGATGGTGATGCGGTCGTTGCTCTGGCCGGGGACGAAGCGGGTGCTCCCCCCGATGATGGTCGGTCGCTCCGGGTCGGGGTCGGCCGCAGCCGGCTTGTCGATGCCGAGGCTCATCAGGTGGCGGACTCCGCACCGCCGGCCGGGGCCTGGGCGGCATCCTTCTGGATGACCTCGTCGATGAACCCGTACTCACGGGCCTCCTCGGCGGTGAACCAGCGGTCCCGGTCGGAGTCGGCTTCGATCCGGTCAATCGGCTGGCCGGTGTGGAAGGAGATCCGCTCGGCCAGCATGCGCTTCAGGTAGATGATCTGTTCGGCCTGGATGGCGATGTCCGAGGCCTGGCCCTGCATGCCGCCCGAGGGCTGGTGCATGAGGATCCGGCTGTGAGGAAGGGCGAACCGCTTGCCCGGCGTGCCGGCACAGAGGAGGAACTGCCCCATCGACGCGGCCAGGCCGACGCAGATGGTCCTCACGTCGCACCGCACGTACTGCATGGTGTCGTAGATGGCCAGACCGTCGGTGACCGACCCACCCGGTGAGTTGATGTAGACGGAGATGTCGCGCTCCTGGTTCTCCGCCTCCAGCAGGATCAACTGCGAGCAGACCAGGTTGGCTGTGTTTTGGTCGATGGCCGACCCGATGAACACGATGCGCTCCTTCAACAGGCGCTGGAAGATGTCCGAACCCGGCCCGACTTCGGGTCCTGTCTTCATCTCGGCGACCCCGGCGGGAACTGCGGGCATGGCAAAAGGCGACGTGTTGAAAGGGGAATCCATGAGGGATGAGCCTAGTGGCTGGAGGGTCCGCCGGGACGCACAGGGGAGGCCGACCCAGCGGGAACGGCCACGGATGGTGTACCTTCTGCCACCCCCCGCAATGCCCGGACCAGATCCGATCCGGCCCGATCGAGACCGAGTGCGTCCGGTCGGCCCGCTCCTGCGACCACCAGGGCAGCTCGTCGGTCCTGGTCGGCCAGCAGTTCGGCCACCTCGAGCGCCACCCGACGGGGCCCCTTGTCCTCCAGCAGCACGCCCGCTCCCCCGAGGATCTCGGCGACCGCCCCGGCGTCGTAGGCCACCACCGGCAGTCCCCTGGTCATCGCCTCGATCAGCGGCACCCCGAACCCCTCGTGCTCGGAGAGCATCACCAGCACGTCGGCCGCGGCGTACCGGGCGGCCAGCTCGCCGGGGCTGAGGCCGGACGCGAATTCGACGGCGCCCGACAGGCCGAGATCCCATGCGTACCGCCGCAGGGCGGCGGCGTAGTGGGGTTCGGTAGGTGCTCCGATGATCGTCAGGTGGGCGTCGGGCGTTGTCGTGGACCGGGCCACGAAGAGCGCGGCGATGGTGTCCTGGTGGGCCTTGTTCGGGGCCAGGCGACCGACGGACAGCCACCACGGTCCCCGGCCCTCGGCCTGCCGGGCGAGCACGGTCGTTGCGCCAGGGTCGGGGGGTACCGGCGGGAGGTCGACGTTCACCACCGGGATGACCGTGGTCACCAGACAGCCCGCCGCGCGTAGTTCGGCCACGTCGAACTCCGACACCCCGATGCCGAGGGTCGCCCGAGGGGCAAGGTCGGCCAGCTCGAGCAGTGCCGACGTCTGGAGCCGGGCGATCCCGTTGTTCCACGCCGCGAAGAACGCCGGCGGGGTGATGCTGTGGTAGTTGAGCACGAGCGGCTCGGGTCGCCGTCCGAGCCAACCGGCCATCTCCGAACACGTGGCCACCTGGTAGACGAGTACGTCTCCCGGCTCGGCGTCCTGTTCGTACTCGAGGTAGTGCCGGGTCTCCCCGGCCGTCTCCGGGTCGGTCAGATCGGCGTAGATCCTCGACGGCACGCCGGTGGCCCGTAGCAGATCGCGCAGGGTCCTCGTGTGCTCCCCCACCGCATCCCGGCGGTGGAGCATCGGCACGAACTGGTGGATTCCCTTCATGCACCCACCCGTGGCCGTGCTGCTCCGGCGACGACGGCGTGCACCGATCCGTGCACCGGCCGGTGCCAGGCCACATCGTGCAACCCCCGGTGGGCGAGGATCGCCAACCACGTCTCGGGATGGAGCGGTCGGCCCGGAAGCAGGTCGCGCACCGGCGGCGACAGACTGGCGTCCCACGCCTCCTGGTCGCTGACCAGGAGGACGAGCGCCCCGCTCGGAGCGAGTGCCCGGAGCGCGGCATCCACCAGGTCGACCTTGGCCCCCAGCGACACCCGGTCGATGCAGCCGGACAGGACGACCCCGGACAGGCTGTCAGCCGGCCGGCCCTGGAGGTGACGCACTACGTCGGCGAGGGCCGCGCCGTTCGATCCCCGCAGACCCGGTACCGCTTCTGCGGCCCACACCGTCGCACCTCGTGGGTCGACACCGGTGACGGTCAGGCCGGCGACGGCCACGGCCTCCAGGACCGACAGGTCGGCGAGCTCGCCCACCACCACCGGCCCCTCCGTCCGGTCCCCGATCCATGACGGCACCGAACCGGCCCACTCCGATACGTCCGGTGTCGCAAGCGCGAGCTCGGCCGGCCGCATGCCGAGCGGGTCCGCCGCCGCCTCGAGCTGGTCGACCCGGGCGGCCAGGAAACGGAGGGCATCGAAAACCGGCGAGGCCTCAGCTGACGTCTCCCTGACGTCGGCCACCAGGCGCTGGGTGTACTCGGTCAGCTCCTGGGCGACGACGCGCACCACGTCACCCATCACCCGCTCGCTGGCCTTGGTCCCGCGCCCGCGCTCCCACAGATCGGCCGGTAGTCCGAGCCATGGCTCGATCGAGGTTGCCCGTCTGTCCGACGACGAGAGCCTGCCCATCGCGTCCTCGAAGTTCCACCGCACCGAGCCCTGCGGTGCGAGCCGGTCGAACGCGGCAAGGAGCTCCGTCTCGTCGCCAGGCAGGTCGTCGCCAGGCAGGTCGTCGCCAGGCTCCGCTCCCTCCCCCGCCGGGCCCGCAGTTTCAGCCACCGGATCCACCTCCCTCCCGCACGTAGGCGGTACCGCCCCGCACGAGCTCGAGCCGGGGGGTGCGCAGTGGCGCCCTCCTCCCCCGGGCCACCACGCCCTCGAGGAACGAGGTGTACCGATCGATGATGGACGGCCACGAGAAGTTGCGGGCGGTGTAGCGCCGTCCGGCCTCGCCGAGCGCGGTGCGCAGCCCGGGGTCGCCCGAGAGGCGTTCGACCGTCGCCTCGAAGCTCCGGTAGGAGTCGAACCACAGACCCCCTCCCGAGTGGCGGCAGTGCTCCATGGTGGCTGCACAGCTGCCGTTGACCAGGACCGGGACGCCGAGGGTCCACGCTTCGAGGACGACGAGGGAGAACGACTCGTAGGCCGACGGGTTCACCATGACCTGGGCATCGGCCAGGATGTCCCACTTGTCGGCTTCGGACACGGTCCCGGTGACCACGATGTCCGGGTGATCCGGCGCCTTGGCCGACACCGGTCCGACGAACGCCATGGCCAGGTCCCCCGGATGACGCTCCTTGTACTCGGCGAAGTAGTCGGCCAGCATGCCGCACCCCTTGTGCTCGTCCACCCGGCCCAGATAGCAGAGGTAGGGACGGTCCCCGATGCCGAGGACCTCCCCTCCCCGACGGCCGGCACCGGCCGGGGCATTGACGCCCAGTCCGAGGACCACCTGGGGTCTGGCCGCCACCTTGAACACGTCCTCCATCAGGGCCCGTTCGGCTCGCGTGTGGTACACGAAACCGTCGATGTCACGGAAGCTCCGCCGAAACGCCGAGAAGTAGAGCGCCGGCTCGTCGTGGGCCGCCGGGTGGAGCACGACCGGGGCGTTTGCCACTGCGATGGCATCCACCGTGGTGGCGAAGAGGTACGGGTAGCAGGCGATCACGTCGGCGTCGGAGTCCGCCACGGCATCCACCAGTCCGGGGCACATCGGGCCGTTGAGGGAGACCCACTGCCGGGTCTCCGAGAGCGTTGCCGTCTCCGGTGCCACCCGCAGCTCGCCGTCGAGTGCGAAGTAGTCGAGCGTCCGCGGCGAGGCCGTAGGGAACCGCCGGACGGTCACCCCGTCGATGACGGTCGTACCCTCCGGTTCGGTGTTCTCCCACGTGAGGTGGTCGAGCGCGCAACTGGTCAGAACCTCCACCTGCCAACCGGCCCGCAGGCACAGCCGCTCGGCCAACATCCGGGCAGCCGTCTCGGCCCCACCGATGACCTCGGATCCGTACCGGGGGGTCACGAATGCGAGCTTCATGCCACCACCCGGTCCCGGTCGGCCACCCTGCCGAGGACGTCGACGAACCGCTGACTGACGACCGGCGCGGCAAAGTCGCCTAGGCGCTTCCGGCCGGACGCCACCAGGCGATCGGCCAGGTCCCGATCCCGTTGGACACGGGCCACGGCTGCCGCCACCGTGGCCGGTCGGGCCGTCGCCAGGAGGATCCCTGCCTCGGCCATCGTCTCGGCCACCGCCCCTGCGTCGAGGGCGACGATCGGCGTTCCGGCCCGCATGGCCTCGAGGAGCGGGATGCAGAAGCCTTCGTGCTGGGAGAGGCAGACGAAGACATCGGCGTCCTCGTACCAGGCGGCCAATTCCTCCGCGGTCAGTCCTTCGCCGTGCACGACGGCGTCAGCCAGTCCGAGCTCGGCGGCGAACGCGAAGACGGCGTCTGCGTAGTCGGGAGTGACGGCCGGACCGACCAGGTGGAGCCGGGCGTCGGGGTCGTAGAGGCGCCGGTACATCCACAACGCCTCGACGAGGTGCTGCTGGGCCTTGTTGGGCGAGATCCGTCCGACGAAGAGGAGCACGGTGGCGCTCCCGTGGCGGGTGGCGAGGCGTGACCGCTCCCGCTCGTCGGCGCGGTTCCCTCCGGCGTCGAGGTCCACCAGGATGGGGATGACCTCGGTCGACCGGCAGCCGAGAGCCGCCAGTTCCCGTGCGTTGAAGCCCGAGTCGGCGATCCCGAGGACGGCGTGGGGGGCGAGGGCGGCCACCTGCTCGCGGGCGAGAGCCACCTTGGCCGCGGTGTGCGCCTCCCATCCCTCGTAGAACGACTCGGGCGTGACGTTGTGGTAGTCGAGGACGAGCGGCTCGTTCCGGTCGAGGAGGAAGTCGGCGACGGGTGACGAGGTCCCCAGCTGGTAGAGCAGCACGTCCCCCGGACGGGACCGGGCCGGGTACTCCTCGAAGTAGATGGCCTCGTCGAGCAGCTCGTCGTGGGCCGCCTCCACGTAGATGTCGGACTCCCATCCTGCCGAACGGAAGGCGTCGCGCAGGGCGCGGGTATGGTCCCCCGTCGCGTCGCGGGGCAGCAGCGCCGGCACGAACTGGTGGACGGCGGTCACCGCACCCGCGAGGCGACCACGAGGTATTCCGTCGGCCCGAGCAGCCGGTCGTTGATCACGTCGATGGCGGCGTTGACCGTGCCCGCGTCGGGCGTGCCCTCCCCCGCGTGGGCGAGACGCCTGTCGTCCCCGCCGGAGACTGTCCGGGTCACGGTGAATCCCTTCGACTCGAGGAGGTGGGCCCAGGTCTCGGCGTGGAGCGGACGCCCGGGGGCCAGGTCGCGCACGACCGGCGGTACGGATGCGGCCCAACCCTCGGGCGTCGTCGAGTGGATGACGACGATCCCGTCGACACCGAGGCGGGTGGCCACCAGTCGGAGCAGGTGCTCCCGCTCGTTCGGGCGGAGCCACTGGACCGATCCGGTGAGGACGATCCCGCCGAGCGCCTCTGCGGCCACGACCTCGAGATGGTCGATGACGCGTTCCGCCCGGGCGTCCACGCCCCGGTCGAGGGCCGGTTCGAGCACGAGATCGGATGGATCGACCCCGTAGGCGTCGACGCCGGCGGCCACCAACGCCTGGACGAGGGAGCCGTCACCGCAGTCGCCGACCAGTACGCGGTCCGCCACGCCGTGCATTGCGTCGACGGCACCCGTGGACCACCAGGTGTCGCCGGGGTGTGCAGCAGGCACCACCTCGACGGGGAGATCGGGCGACTTGTGGGCTTCGACCACGCCTTCGAGGTCCTCGATGTGGTCGACGACCACGTGGAACATCCGCGACACCGACCAGGCGAACTTCACGATCTGGGCGACGATGAAGTTCATGTACCAGGAGAGGCCCTTGCGGATGAACCGCTTGATGTAGCTTCCCACGGCCTTGTTCGACTCGGTCGGCACGGCGATGTCCACGTAGGCCGAACCGTCGACGAGCGACAGGGTCTCGCGGAGCCGGGCCCGGCCCTGGAGCCCGACCGGCGAGAACTCGAGGAAGAGCTCGTCGAGCTCGGCCTCGAGCCCGGCGGGCAGGTCGCCGGAGGCCCTGCGGCGGCGCACCTCGGCGTCGATCTCGGCCATCACCTCGTCGAGGTAGCGGATGCGCTCCGACGTGTCGGTAGGCGAATCGTCGGCCGAAACAGGGGATTCGGGGGTCACGGACGACGGGGCGGAAGGCGTGTGCGGCACACGGCGACTATAGCCAGGGGTCCCCCGGGTCCCCGGGAGCCACCACCCCTACTGCCACCGGTCCCGCCGGTAGGCTGGGCTCACGCGGGTGTGGCGAAATCGGCAGACGCGCCGGGTTTAGGTCCCGGTCCCTTCGGGGGTGGAGGTTCGAATCCTCTCGCCCGCACGTCTTCGCCGGCGGCGAACCGCGCTCGCCACGAATCGGGCACTTCCGGACGGCCGCCGACCGCGCGTGGGCGTAGGGGCCCACTGGCACGGCGCTGCGGATGGGTGTTCACTGGTCCCATGCCACTCACCGGTGAGTACGAAGCGAGCCCGGCCCAGTGGGTCCGGGACCAGGTGGAGCTCTACGAGTCCTCCGGCGGGACCCAGGGGACCACGCTCCTCGACACCGGCATGCCCGTCGTCATCGTGACCCACCGCGGGGTCGCCTCCGGCAAGATCCGCAAGACCCCGTTGATGCGGGTCGAGCACGACGGGATCTACGCCCTGGTGGCGTCCCAGGGCGGGGCGCCGACCCATCCCGACTGGTATGCCAACCTGCTCGCCGACCCCCACGTCGAGCTCCAGGACGGTCCGGACCGGTCGGATCGGGTGGCCCGCGAAGTCGAAGGCGACGAGCGTCGGATCTGGTGGGAGCGGGCCGTCGCCGCCTACCCCCCCTACGCCGACTATCAGACGAAGACGGAACGGGTCATCCCGGTGCTGGTACTGGAGCCGCAACCCACCTGATCGGAGCCGATGGCCGCCGGCGGTGCCGGGCGGTGCCGGGCGGTGGGGCCCCGGTCTCGTCCCTGTTCGCGTCTGGCGCGCCCGATCATGGACACACGTCCTGCCTTGCGGCGGGGATGGGATTCGGCCATGCTTCCCCGGTTCCGCCACGACGGCTCCGTGCGCGGCCCGATCATCGATCGCAGATCGACGACTGCTACCGATCCACCACAGGAGGACACCATGGGAATGCTCGACGGCAAGGTTGCCATCGTCACCGGCGCAGGCCGGGGTATCGGACGCGAGGAGGCCCTGTTGCTGGCTTCCGAGGGTGCCAAGGTCGTCGTCAACGACGTCGGCGCCTCACTGCAGGGCGAGGGCGGCGACAAGCACCCGGCCGAAGAGGTCGTCGAGCTGATCAAGGCCGGCGGCAGCGACGGTGCGGTCAACTCCTCCGACGTCAGCTCCTGGGAGGGGGCCAAGGCCCTGGTCGAGCAGGCCATCGACACCTTCGGCCAGCTCGACATCCTGGTCAACAACGCAGGCATCCTGCGCGACAAGATGTGCTTCAACATGGAGGAGTCCGACTGGGACGACGTCATCCGCGTCCACCTGAAGGGTCACTTCGCCCCCTCCCACCATGCCGCCGTCTACTGGCGGGGTCGGGCCAAGGCCGGCGAGGACGTGACCGGGCGCATCATCAACACCTCGTCGGAGGCCGGTCTTTTCGGCAACGCCGGCCAGGCCAACTACTCCGCCGCCAAGGCCGGCATCGCCTCGATGACCTGGGTGCTCGCCCGTGAGCTGGGCCGCTACGGCATCACCTGCAACTCGATCTCGCCCCGGGCCCGCACCAGGATGACCGAGAACCTGTTCGGCGAGATGGCCAAGGCCGACGAGGGCTTCGACCGGTTCGATCCCCGCAACGTCGCACAGTTGGTCACCTTCCTCGCCACCGACGAGGCGGCCGACGTCAGCGGCCAGAACTTCGTCGTCTACGGGGGCGACATCTGGGCCATGGGCGGATTCCACCCGGTCGGCGAGATCCACCGCGACTCGATGTGGACCCCCGCCGAACTGGCCGCAGCCAAGGGCGAGCTGTTCAAGAACGTCTCGTCGGGCGTGCCGCCCTTCAGTCTGGCCTGATCGATCGCACCGGGGCGGTCCTGCCGATGACGGCGGGGCCGTCCCGGTGCCACCGGACACCACACGTCCTGCGGAGGCCCGTGCAGGACCGAAAACACCGCCGTTGGAGCCTCGGGCTCCGGGGCTCAGCTCCTCGAGGGGACCTTGGCCGTCGCCTCGCCGACCACCTTCTCCTCGCCGTCGGCATTGCTCAGCCGGACGTCGAGGTCGACCAGGTGGTGGTCGCCCACGGTGCGCTTGCCGGTGACCACGACCGTTGAACGGAGTTCCTCGTCCGGCCAGGTCTGGCGGGCGAACCGCACTGTGAAGCGGGTGACGTTGCCCACTCCCACATAGTCGGTGATGGCCGTGCCCAACAGGCCCATCGAGAACATCCCGTGCCCGAACACACTGGGCTGCCCGGCAGCCTTCGCCTTGACCTCGTCGTGATGCATCGGGTTGAAGTCGCCCGACGCCCCGGCGTAGGCCACCAGATCGGTCCGGGTGAGGACGTGGGTGAGCTCGGGAGCCCGGTCGCCCTCGGAAACGTCTTCGAAGTACAGCACTGCGTCAGTCACGGTCAGGTCCCTCCTCACACGGCCACTTGCCGTCCCGTTGCGGCCACCACCGGCTGCACCGGTCCTGGTCCGACATTGTCACACGCACACCGGCACCCCGCGCCCGACATCGCCCGGGTCACCGGATCGGGCGGTCACCGGCCGGGCTCGGGGTCACGGGGCAGGCCGAGCAGCCGCTCGCCGATCACGTTGCGCTGCACCTCGCTCGTCCCCCCGGCGATCGTCATGCACCTGGACTGCAGGACGCCGTAGGCGGACACCGCCGCCGCACCCTCGGTCACCGCACCCTCGGGCCCGCAGAGGTCGAGGCCGAACTCGTGGACCCTCTGATCGAATTCGGCTCCGAGCAGCTTGCGCACGCTCGACTCGGGCCCCGGCTGCAACCCGCCCACCGACCGCAGCGTGGCCCGCATGCCCAGCTGCGCCAGGGACTGCGCGTCGGCCAGCAGATGCCCCAGCCGGTCGAGAGTGACCGGATCCTGGAGCGTGGCGTCGGCGGCCACCCGGTCCAGGACACCCTCGAGGGAGCCGCCGAACGCCGATTCCGTGGAGAGCGAGACCCGCTCGTTGGCCAAGGTCGTCCTCGCCAGTTTCCAGCCGCCGCCGATCTCCCCGACGACGCAATCGTCGGGGACGAAGCAGTCGTCGAAGAACACCTCGTTGAAGAGGGCGTTGCCAGTGATCTCGCGCAACGGGCGGACCTCGATGCCCGGCGAGGTCATGTCCACCAGGAAGTAGGTGATGCCGCGGTGCTTCGCCACGTCGGGATCGGTGCGTGCCAGGCAGATGCCCCAGTGGGCCCGTGCCGCCACCGAGGTCCACACCTTCTGTCCGGTGAGCGACCAACCGCCGTCGACCCGGGTCGCCCGGGTGCTGAGCGCGGCCAGGTCGGAGCCGGCTCCCGGCTCGCTGAACAGTTGGCACCAGATGTACTCGCCGCGCAGCGTCGGTCCGACCCATCGCTCGGTCTGCTCGGGGGTCCCGTGCGCCATGATGGTGGGAAGCGCCCAGGCGGCCACGGACAGGTTCGGGCGCTTGAGCCCGGCCTCGGCGCAGACCTGGTCGATCACCAGCTGCTCGACGGCGCCGGCGTCCCGACCCCACGGAGCGGGCCAGTGGGGGGCGAGCAATCCGCTGTCCGCCAGGGCCCGGTGGCGGGCCTCGGGATCCTCGATGGCGGCGATGCCGGCCGCGAGCTCGCCCAGTTCCGCCCGCAGTACCTCCGCTTCGGGCGGAAGGTCGATGGTCAGGCGTCGCCGCCAGCCGGCGAGGGCCAGTCGGGCCGATTCGGCCCGCAGTGGCGAGGTGCCTCCGACCAGTTGGCGCAGGGTGGTGGCCCGGCGCAGATGGACGTGGGCGTCGTGCTCCCACGTGAAGCCCATCCCCCCGAGAACCTGGATGGCGCCCTTGGCCGCCTCGACGTAGCCGTCGAGGGCGAGTGCCGCCGCCAGTTGCACGGACAGGCTCCCTTGTGCGGCCTCGTCACCCATGGACGGGCCGGACTCCGCCCCGAGGACCACGGCGGCATCCCAGGTGGCGGCCACCGCCTGCTCGACCGAAAGGAGGATGTTGGCCAGGCGGTGCTTGACCCCCTGGAACTGGCCGATCGGGCGACCGAACTGCTCACGGGTGCGGGCGTGCTCGGCCGCGGTCTCGAGGCACCACCGCGCACCGCCCGTCGCCTCGGCAGACAGTACGACGAGGGCCAGGTCCCGGACCAGGCCGGTGGTGGCCGCGTCGAGGATGCGCTCGGGACCCACCGCGGCACCGTCGATGTGCCACGCCGCGCACGGACGGGTCAGGTCGAAGCTGGCCAGTCCGGTGATCTCGACGGCGTCCGCCCGCTCGAGCAGCACCCATCGCGTATCCCCGTCCAGCTGCACCGGGGCGAGCGCATGGGTGACGATGCCACCGTGGACAAGCGGCCGCAGCACGCCGTGGACGACGACGGACCCGTCGGGCCCGACGGACCCGATCAGCGCTCCGGGCGCCACCGGCGTCCCATCGGGGGATGCGATCGGCACGGCCACAGTTGCCGTCAGGGTGCCGTCGGCCAGACCGGGGAGGACATCCTTGGCCAGGCCGGCACCACCGGCGACCGAGACCACTCCGGCGACCACCGCGGTCGTGTCCCACGGCCCGACGGCCGCGACACGGCCGAGCTCCTCGGCCACCACCGCCAGCTCGACCAGGCCTGCGCCCTGGCCCCCGAACTCCTCGGCGACGTGGATGGACACCAGCCCCTGGCCGGCCAGGTCGCCCCAGTACGGCGGGACGGAGTCCTCGTCGGCATCGAGGGCCGCACGCACGGCGGCGGCCACCCCGCGGGCCTCCGCCCAGCCCTGGACGGCGGCCCGCAGCGCTTCGTGCTCGTCGTGAATACCAATGGCCATGGGATCAGGCTCCGAACGGGTGGAGTGGGTGGTCGATCGAGAACACGTCCCGAGCCCCGGCACCGAGGCGTGCGGCGCACCCCATGACGGTCAGCGGATCAGAGGCGGGGACGACGATGCGCACGGATCGTTTCTAGCATCTCGGCACACAGAAACAGAACCCGTTCTACTTGACGCGCCACCGTCCCATGACGCCTACCAGCCCCGGAACACCGGCGGACGGCGCTCGGCGAAGGCGGTCAGGCCCTCCCGGCAGTCCTCGGTGCCGGTGACCAGTTCCTGGGCGACGGCCTCGTCCCACAGGGCAGTTGCCCGATCGGTGTCGAGCGCCCGGTTGGTCAGGTACTTGGCCACCCCGATGGCCTTGGTGGGTCCGGCGGCCAGTCGGGCGGCCCAGATCGCCACCTCGTCCAGCAACTGCTCGCGGGGGACGACCTTGTTGACCAGGCCGAGGCGCTCAGCCTCCCGAGCCGGCACGTCGTCGCCGAAGAAGAAGAGTTCCTTGGCCTTCTGCGGGCCGATCAGGCGGGCCAGCAGATAGGCCCCGCCGGCGTCGGGAGCGATGCCCCGGCGGACGAACACCTCGATGAACTTGGCCTCCTCGGCCGCCAGCACCAGGTCGCAGGCGAGCGCCAGGTGCATGCCGCCGCCGGCCGCAGTGGCGTTCACCGCGGCGATCACCGGCTTCTCGCAGTCGAGCACCGCGGCCACCAGCCGTTGCCATCCGGTGCGGATCAGCCGGGCGGCGTCACCCACCGCCCGGTCGGGAGCACCCGCGGGCCGGGCCGGGCCGGGACCGGACGACCGCAGGTCGGCACCGGTGCAGAAGCCCTTCTGGCCGGCGCCGGTGAGGACGACGACCCGCACGGCCAGGTCCGCCGATGCCTCCTCCAGCCACACCACGATCTGATCCCTCATGGCAGCGGTGATGGCATTGCCCGCATCGGGGCGATTGAGGGTGATCCAGGCCACACCCTCCTCGACTCGCCGCACGACCGCGTCGTCGGTGGCGCCAGGTGCGGGCTCGGTGGCCATCAGATGCGGTGGATGATGTTCATGCGCGAGGTGCACACCGGATCGCCGGTGGCCCGGTCGCTCCATGCCGTCTCCACCACCACGAAGGTCATGGTCTTTCCCTTCGACTCCTTCCGGTAGGCGTCGACCACGGTGCCCTTCCCCTCGAGCACGTCACCGGCGTACACCGGCCGGTGGTAGGTGAACTCCTGCTCGCCATGGAGGATGAGGCCACCCTTGGCCATCAGAGGACCGAGGACCGCACCCATCGGGTTGCCCTTCGGCGCCTCGTCGACCTGGAGCTCGGGAAAGGCGCCGAAGTTCGCCATCACGAAGGGGTAGGTCGGTGGTGCGGGGATCCCCGCCAACCCGGCCGCGGCAGCGGCCCTGGAGTCGCGGTAGATCGGGCTGTCGTCCTTCACCGCGGAGGCGAACTCGGCCAACTGGCCGCGTTCCACCGTGACAACGGTGGTGCCGGTCGGCGTGCCGATGATGGTGCTGAGGTCGTCGTCTGCCACCTGGAGCTCCTCCGCTGTCCCCGGCCGCCGGCGATGGCGACCGCACGGGAGATTAGCGCGCCGCCCGTCGGCCGCTCCGACCGGGTCCACCCGGTCGACCGCTCACCTGGACGGGCGACCAACCACCACGTCGCTCGCCAGCAACGGCGCGAGCGAGCGCCGGTCGAGCTTTCCCAGCACGGTCACCGGCAGTTCGTCGGCAAATCCGAAGTATTCCGGGACCTTGTACGTGGCCAGCAGCGTGGCGCAGTGCGCGACCAGCTCCTCGGGCGATACCGGCCGGTCGACGACGACCACCGCGCCGACCCGCTCCCCGAGCTCGGCATCGCGCACCCCCACCACGCCCGCGTCGCGCACGGCCGGGTGGGACCGGAGCGCCTCTTCCACCTCGATCGGTCCCAACTTCTCGCCGCCCCGGTTGATGACGTCGGAGAGGCGACCGGTCAGGAAGAGGTACCCCTCGTCGTCCTGCCATCCGGTGTCCCCCGTCGGGAGCCAGTCCGAGGTGGTGTTCTGATCGGCGCGGACCTGGAACTCGCCGGGCGCTCCCTGGTCCACCACCTCGCCCGACACCGGGTCGACGATCCGGAGCTGGACGCCGGCCAGCGGCCGGCCCACCGAACCGAACAGGTCGCCCCGCCGATGGTCGTCCGGGGTGAGCGCGGCGTAGGCGCCCAGGGTTTCGGTCTGTCCGAACGTATTCGAGAAGTCCACACCGGGGAGTGCGTCCAGGGCCCGCCGGATCAGGTCGACGGGGGCGGCGGCCGCTCCGTAGCTGAGGGAGCGCAACGAGCTCAGGTCGGTCGAGGGGAACCGTGGGTGCTCCAGGATCCGGGACAGCATGGTGGGGACGACGAACGTCTGGGTCACCCGGTGCCGCTCGACCAGCTCCAGCCAGGTGCCGGCGTCGAATTTGGGGAGCAGCACGAGCACCTTGCCCTGGTGCAGGCTGACGAAGAGGCCGAGCGTGCCTCCGATGTGGAAGATGGGAACCGACATCATGTCGACCGCCGGTGCCGCGTCAGGGTCGATGGGCTTCGTCCAGTAGGCCAGGCGATCGGCCACGACCCCGTGGCTGATCGCCACCGGCTTCGGAAGGCCTGTGGTGCCGCTGGTGAACAGCACCAGGGCGATCTCTCCCGCCCCGCCGACGCTCGGATCCGAGTACTCCGCCCCGGTACCTTCGACTTCGGGCTCCCCCAGTACCGGCCCGCTGATCGCCGACGTGAGGGCGGCGGCGAAGGGTGCCCCCGCCACCCCCACCCGGGCTCCGACCGACTCCGCCAGCCGACCGAGCTCGCCCGGTGTCAGGTAGGCGTTCATCTGGGCGGTGGCCGCCCCCAGCCGTGCAGCCGCCAGGATGGTGGCGACCGACAGGGGACTGGCCACGTCGACCAGGGCCACCCGGTCACCCGGGCCGACGCCGGCTGCGGACAACGCGGCAGCGGCCCGTCGGATCAGGGCCTCAAGCTGGCGGTAGGTCGTCGTTCGCCCGCCGACGACCAGGGCGGCCCGATCGGGCACATCGCGTGACGCGCCGTCGGTGAGGTGGCCGACGTTCATGCTCCTCCCCCCTTCGGACTGGCCGTCAGCCTAGGGGAGTTGGCCCTGCACGTGCCGGGCCAGCCGCTCGGAGTGCGATCGCGTCGACAGCAGTTCGGCGAAGCGGTCGTCCTCGCCCTTGATGCCCGAGATGAGCGGCGACTGGGCGAGCGAACAGGCGCCGACGAACATCACCAGCAGCGAGACCGCCTCGACCGGTCCGTAGGCGCCGGCGGTGCGCAGGTTGTCGCCGAACAATCCGATCCCGATGGCCAGACTGGCCAACGGGTCCACCATCACCAGTGCGGTCTGCGACGCGGCGATGGGACCGGCGTGGAAGGCGTTCTGGGCAAGGAAGACCGAGACCAGCCCACAGACGGCCAGGGCGTAGGTCTGCCAGTGCACGAACATCTGGGTCCAGTCCGCGGCGGCGACGTTCCCCACCGATTTGATCAATGCGGCCGTGAAGGCGAACCCGACGGCGCCGGCCGTCCCGAACATGGCGGCCCGCCACCACCGCGGACCCCGGAATGCCAGGACCACGGCCAGCACGACCACGCCACCGCAGATGGATCCGGTGATCAACCATCCCAGATTGGTCGGGCTCTGTCCGCCGGCGGTGGGCTGGGCGGCGATGAGGAATCCGGCGAGGCCTCCCGCCGCGGCGAGCGCGCCCAGCCACTCCCGGTAGGTCACCTGGAACCCGAACCAGGTGGCCAGTATGAAGACGAGGAGCAGGAGCTCGGTGGTCAGGACCGGCTGGACCTGGCTCATGTCCCCGAGATGGAGTGCCACTGCCTGGCAGAGGAACGATCCGACCATGACGGCGAACCCCAGCAGCCAGATTCCCCGCTTGATCGCATGGGTGAGAAGGCTCAGCCGCATGGTCGAACCGTCCGGAGCGTCCTCTATCCCCATGCGTTGCAGGATGCTGGTGACAGCATTTGCCAGTGCCGCCGTTAGGGCCAGGACGTAGACCATCGGTGACGTTCCGTCTACCGACCGCCCGGGCGGCGACCACCGCGGTGCCCGTTGCGTCTCTCGAACCGTGTGCCATGAGCGGTAGCCACCACCGTCAGCCACTCCTTCGCATCGCCGTGGGTCCCCTCACCGCCATTCTACGGGTGGAACCCAAATCTTGGAGCAAGCTGTGAAATCCCAGTTCAGCGCGGAATGAACTCCTCGGCGAACCGGCTGATCGATTCCATTGCCTCCGATGTCCGACGCCACGGTCTGACGAACACCCGGTCGACACCGGCCTCGGCGTACCGCTCGACGTCCTCCGGACGTTCGATGACGGCTCCGAGGGTCACCTCGGTGCGCCCGGGACGATCCGCCCGTTCACGCAGCTCGGCCATCCGGGCCACCGCAGCGGGGACATCCTCGAGCGCATGGTTCATGGGGACCCATCCGTCGCCCACGGTGGCTGCCCGTCGCAGCGCCGCCGGCCCGTCCCCGCCGATGTGCAGTCGGGGCCAGGGCTTCTGCACCGGTTTCGGCTCGAACATCACGGGATCGAAGTCGAAGAACCGGCCCCGGTACTCCACCACCTCGTCGGACCAGAGGCGCTGACAGATGTCGATGATCTCGTCGACCCGCGCGCCCCGGGAGTCGAAGTCGAGGCCGACCGCCTCCCATTCGGCCCGCAGCCAACTGGCCCCGATGCCGAGATCCAACCTCCCCTGCGACAGCAGATCGAGCGTGGCAACGGCCCGGGCGGTCGAGAAGGGATGCCGCAGACCGATGTTGTACACCTGGGTGCCGAAGCGGATCCGTTCGGTGCGCGCCGCCAGGAAGGCCAGGTACACCAGGGGGTCGTAGACGGGGGTGCCCGGCGGGATCGGGGGATGGTCCTGGCCGTCGTGGGGACTGCCGCCCATGCCGACCGGCAGTACCAGGTGCTCGGGCATCCATACGGAGTCGAAGCCGAGGCGGTCGGCCTCCTCGGTCACCATGACCCACGCCGAGGGATTGAGCACGCCGAGCGAGAGGGCGAATTTCACCTGTCGCCGACCCGGGTGGTCGGCCCCGGAGCACCGGCGTTCGATCTGGACGGTCGGGTTGACATCGGAGGATCCTGACGACGGTGGTGGCGGGCGGACCGAAGTCTAGGCACGGTGCCGCACCGGACTCGCGGGCGACCGGCGCCTGCCACCGGCACCGTCCTCACAGTCGGGCGACTGTCGGCATGGTCCGCGCCGACGCGTCATCGGCGAACCACCGGATCATTCCCTCTTGGACGAACGACGCGAGCAGCGCCCCCTCCTCGGTGAAGATCTGACCCCGAACGTAGGACATCCCTCCTCCGACCTGGGTGCTCTCGTGGTGATAGAGGAGCCATCCGTCCCAGGACACCGGATCGTGGAAGGACACGGTGATGCTCATCACCGCGGTGGACAGGTGGTGATGGGACATCGCCGTACCCACCCCACGGTGCGGCCGCATCGTCGTGGAGATCGACAGGTGGCCGGTGAAATGGGCCACCAGCGCCCGGGCCAGATCGGGGCGGCTGGGAACCGGCCGGTACCGGAGCCAGGCGTCGAGAACCGGGGGACCGACCTCGTCGGGGTCGTTCGGGTCGTCGACGCCCACCATCCGCAGCTCCCGGCCGACCATGGGCATGTCGTAGGGGACGGCCTCGTCGGGATGCCCGACCGGTGGCAGTACATCCGAATGTCGGATGACGTCGTCGCCTGGCGTGTCGAGAAGCAGATCGACCGTGGCGCACCGACGGTCACCCTGGCTCACCGTCACCAGGGCACCGGCGAATGTCCGACCCCGATGGGTGACGTCGACGTCGAACCGGACCGCCCGCTCGTCGTCGACCGCCCGGGTGAACACGGCGTGCGCCGAGTGGACCCGGTGATCGGGGAGCTCCTTCGACGCGGCCACGATGGCTTGAGCGAGTAACTGGCTGCCGTCCACCACCCTCCGGTTGCCCCCGTCGCTCGTCCCCGAGTAGCGGCCGTCCCCGTCGGGCTCGACGTCGAAGACGCGCAACATGCCGTCGACACTGGACTCTCCCTCGGGGTCGTTCCGTTCGGAACTCACCGGCCGGACACCGCAGGGACCGCCACGCCCACCCGGAGGTCGACGCTGTCCTGGAAGAACGCCCAGTAGCCGGCCAGGCGTGCCACCTCGTGGTGGGGTTGCTCGTAGGACCAGATCCACACATCCGACCCGGCACTGTCGAAGCGCCGGTAGGTGGCCGTCCCTTTGTAGGGGCACAGGCTGGTCCTGTCGTCGGGCACGAACCGCTCCAGGCGGACGTCGGCCGGGGGGAAGTAGAAGACCAGTCCGTGGTCCTGCTCGTCGACCAGGAGACAGCGGACACTGTCGGCCACCGTCGTTCCGTCGACGGTCACGGTGACCCGGTTGCGACGGGCCAGGATGTCGACCCGATAGTCGGGACGGACGTCGAATCCCGATGGCTCCATGACGGCTCCTCTCGATACCAGGTCGGGCGGGCAGCGTTCATCGTAGTGTTCAGACCTGCATCGACCGGGGGGACGAGACCCCGGTCCACGACCAGTGGAGGGAATCGCCATGATCATCGTGCTCGGGATCCTGGAGGTCGACGCCGACCACCGCCAGCGGTTCCTCGAGGGCAAGGTTCCCCAGGTGGCGGCCACCCTGGCCGAGCCGGGGTGCGTCGACTACTGCTTCTCGGCCGACAGCGGCGATCCGACCAGGGTGCGACTGGTCGAGCGGTGGGCGTCCCTGGCCGACCTCGAGGCACATGTGGCCGGCCTCCGTTCGGCCCCCGCACCCGACAGCCCACCAGTGCCGTCCCGCATGGTGGAGGCCGACGTGTTCGACGCCGAACCGGTGCGTCCTCCCTGGGCCTGAACTCCGACCTGCAGGACATCGCCGCACCGACGCTCGACCGCTCCCGGCAGGCGGGCGCGGTCGTTGGCCCATGCGCCTCCCGCCGCCCGACGAAACCCTGTCTCCCCTCACATCCGACACCGCGCTACCGATAGAGTGCAGCCCGGGTCAGGGCCCGGGAGCTCGACCTCGATGCAGCCGATGTCCGGCACGGCCAAAGGGACAGGGACATGTTTGCGAAGGTCGTACGAGACAAGGGTGCCGGCCCGCCGGTGGTCAGCGGCAACAAGACGATGCGTCGTCGCAACGAATTCATCAGCAGCCATCTCCGGGACCTGCCGGCGGATGCGTTGGTGCTCGACGTGGGTTGTGGCACGCTCCGCAGTTTCGAGAGCGCCTGCGCCTGCCGCTACCTGACCACCGATCTGCGCCCACTGGAGAACGTGGACTTCTCCTCCGACGCCTCGTCGCTCCCTCTGGCCGACGACTCGGTGGACACGGTGCTCTCGATCGAGATCCTCGAGCACGTGCCACATCCGCACGCCGTCGTCGCGGAACTCGCGCGGATCCTCAAGCCAGGCGGAACGGTCATCCTCACGGTGCCGTCGTTCGTCCCCCGGCACGACACCCACGACTTCTGGCGTTTCACGGCCCAGGGTCTCGAACAGCTGTGTAGCGAGTCCTTCCCCGACGGGAAGGTCGAAGTCTTCGGTGGCACGTTCGAGGCGTTGGGCCAGCTCGTCTCCTACTACCTGTCCGTCGTACTCCACGTCCTGCGGATCCCCAGCCGGACGGCGCTCCAGATCCTTCCGTCGCTCGGGTACTGGCTGGACCGGCACAACTCGTGGTCGTCGTCGGCCGACGCGCTCCACACCATCGCCTACGACCTGTTGTTCATCGGGAAGGGCGGACCGGGGCCGGGGGCCGCAGTCCACGACGAGACCTGAGTCGACGCTCCGCCTACGCCGGGACGTCCAGCAGCGGAACCACTTCGCCCATGAACCGCCGCAGGGTCTCGTCGCCCGGGTAGTCGCGCAACCACAGCACGAATCCCCGGCAGCCGGCATCGACGAAGGCCTGTGCCTGCTCGACCACCTGATCCACGGTGCCCACCAGGTTGTCGGCCAGGTACTCGTCCACGCCGCTGTGGCCCCACAGGTCGCCCCCGCCGTCGGTCCGGCACCAGGCGCGGGCCTCGGCCTCGGTGTCGAAGATGCGGCAGTCCGGGCCATGGGTCCGGATGATGTCGGCGAAGGGCCGCCCCACCTCGTCGCAGTACTTCTCGAGCAGGCCGGACTTGCGCACGAACGAGTCGAGCCCCACCTGCCAGTTGGTGAGATCGGCCTGACGGGCGGCGATCCGCAGCGTGACCTGCTCACCGCCTCCCCCTACGAGCACCGGAGGAAGTGTCTGGACCGGCTTGGGATCGCAGTAGGCACCGGCGAAGTGCAGGTGATCCCCGTCGTAGGTGACCGTCTCCTCGGTCCACAGTCGACGCACCACCTGGATCGTCTCGTCCAGCACGGCCAGGCGCTGGCGGTCGCCGAGGTACGGGTAGCCGTAGGAGGCGTACTCCTCGTGGAACCAGCCGGCGCCCAGCCCCAGGACCAGGCGACCCGCCGAGTACACGTCGATGCACGCCGCCTCCTTGGCCAACAGCCCGGCGTTCCGGTACGACGCGCAGGTCACCAGCTGGCCCAGTCCCGCCGTCGACGTCTGCTGCGACAGCGCCGCCAACATGGTGAAGGCCTCGAACACATGGGTGGGACGACGCCGGGGAACGGTCTCGACGTGGTCGTAGACCCACAGGTGGTCGTAGCCGAGCGCCTCGGCCAGCCGGGCCAGCTCCACCGAGCGCGCCCACGCATCAGGTCCCGACCAGCCCTCGTACTCGAGCTTCCACCCCTGGGGCACGAAGACACCGACCTGGAGTCCGGTCACGGCGTGAACTCCCACCACTGCACCTCCGCCATCATCGGCAGCACGTACCCGACGTAGATCGAGTGGATCTTGACCACCCCCTGGTCGTCGACGGCGAGGTCGATGAGGTCGACTCGGTCGTCGTGCCCGCCGAAGGCCGCCACCCGGTCGCGCACCCCCTGGAGTTCGCCGAGGGATCCCACCGAAAAGCCGAAGTGGTCCATCCGGGGGCAACGCATCGGCTCGTCGTCGGCGATCAGGAAGAGGAACTGGTCCCAGTGGACGCACGACAGCACGAGACGGCGCCGGTCCACCGTCATCTCCGTCAGCTCCTCGAAACCGAAGGTCTCGCCCCAGAACGTGCAGAGGTCAGCCCGGCCGGTGGCGTCGAGGAGCCCGGCGTCGAGGCTCATGGCCACGTGGTTGAGGCGCGGATTGCCGTTCGGGTAGAAGGGATGTGCCATCAGCCGGCTTCTCCCGA
>JBEKCS010000041.1:0-31674 GCA_050014755.1 Acidimicrobiales bacterium | reverse complement strand
CCTCTTGCCGATCTATCCCTTGGACGGCGGACAGATCGCCCGCGAGGTCCTGGTGCAGTCGCATCCGCGCGAGGGCATTCGCGCGTCGCTTTGCCTGTCGATCGCGGCCGCCGTGGCCATGGCGGTGATCGGACTGACGCAATGGCATCGCGACCTGTTCGTGGTGGCGATGTTCGGCTATCTCGCGTACTCCAGCTACATGACGTTGCAGGCCTACAACGGTCGCAATCCGTGATAACGGACCGCGGCGCGCGTTGGCTTGCCATCGCGGCTGAAGTTTTTCTGGCCGGTTGCGCGCGAATTTGCCGATGAGACCTTGAAATGATTTCCAAGTACGCTAAAACTTAAACGTAGCAGGGCATGATGCCGAGTCTCCGATGGTCGGAGCGCTCGGCCCGAGGCCCGCTTGGAAAGTCTGACGAAGGAGTGACTGTGGCCAAGAAGAAAGTTGCCAAGAAGGTTGCCAAGAAGGCGCCCGCCAAGAAGGCAGCGAAGAAGACCAGCAAGAAGAGCTGTTGCTGCTGCAAGTAATTGCACACAGCGCGTAGCTTGCTCGGTTTTCAGCGCAAAACTCGCACCGATTACGACGAGAAAGGGCCGCCGGGAGAAAGTCTCTCGGCGGCCCTAAGTGTTTTAGCGGCCAGTAGTTGCGGCATGGACGTCATCCTGAGCGCAGCGAAGGATCTCGCCGGAATCGGGAGGAGATTCTTCGCTTCGCTCAGAATGACTGCTGCGGGCGGTGCGTTTCACGCGCCCTACGTCACCCTCCCAACACCGGCAACGTCGGCAGCGCGGGCCGCTCGCGATGGTCGGCCACCAGGTTGCCGACGAAGTTGCGGCAGATCGTCTCCAAGTACGGTTGCACCGTGGGCTCGTCGAACGCGGCACTGACGCGGCCTTGGTCGGCCCCGACGCGGAGCGCCGTGGCGATCGGCAACTCGCCGAGGAAAGGCACACCCAACTCCGCCGCGCGGCGCTTCGCACCACCGGAGCCAAAGATGTCGTGCCGGGTGTTGCAATGGGAGCAAAGGAAGAAACTCATGTTCTCGACCATGCCCAGCACGGGCACGTTCACCTTGCGAAACATGTTGATGGCCTTCACGGCATCGAGCAAGGCAACGTCTTGCGGCGTGCAGACGATCACCGCCCCGGTAAGCGGCAACAATTGGGAAAGCGATAACGCCACGTCGCCCGTGCCGGGAGGCATGTCGATAATCAGATAGTCGAGGTCGCCCCAGGCCGTGTCGCGCAGGAACTGCGTGAGCGCCGTGTGCAGCATCGGCCCGCGCCAGATCACCGCTTCGCCTTCCGGCACCAGGAAACCCATCGACATGACCGCCAATCCGTCGACCATGACGGGCTGGATGCGGTCGGCGACGACGGAGGGCCGCTCGCGGCTGCCCAACAGGTGCGGAATGCTGGGGCCATAGACGTCGGCATCCATCAGGCCGACGCGGCTGCCGACCCGGCTCAGCCCGAAGGCGAGATAGGCGGCCAACGAGCTTTTGCCGACGCCCCCCTTCCCCGCTCCCACGGCCACGACGGTCTTGGCCGCCAGGCCGATGTCGCCCAATTTCTCGGGTTTTCGCTCGTGAACGGCCGCTTCCACCGTGACGTCGAGACCGGGAAACTGTCGGCGGAGCAACTCGGCCAGTTCGGTGCGGATTTGTTCCCCCACCGGCGCCGCCCAGGTCGTCAAACCGAGTGTGACCGATAGCCGCCCGTCGTCCAGGCGCAGGGCATGGACCTGATCGAGTTGGGTAATGCTGCGGCCCGTTTCCGGGTCCTTGAATTCCGCCAAGGCGGCCCGTACGGCGGCCTCGGTGGGCTGTTGGTTAGGCATGGTTGCGTATTCCTCGTCAGTTTTGCTGTGGCCAACCTGTCATCATAGCATTTTATGCCCCGCCTGGGCGACGGCCCGGGCATTGTTGGGGCGGCAGTTGCACTGCCGCCCCCGGAGTTGCGGCAAACACAAGGGTGGCAGTGCAACTGCCACCCCAACATTTCTCCCCCTTCCGCCTTCCCCCTTCCCGCTTTTCCTCTCCCCTCATCCCCACGGCAGACCGGCCCAGATCCGGTCGGCCAGGCTTTGCACGGGCGGCGGCACTTGGGCCAGATGACGGCAGGCCAGTTGGGCGAGTTGTCCGAGCCGGCGAGGCGAACAGAGAAAACTGGTCGCCCCGGCCTCGCGCAGCAGCCCCTCGTAGCCGGCCCAGCGCCGGTCGGCCACCACGGCCACTCGCGCCCGAGGGAACTCGCGTCGCTGACGCGCCAGGCAGCCCAGCAGCCCCGCAGCGTTACTTTCAAGGTGAAGGATCACGAACGAGGCAGGACTCTCGGCCAATTCTTGCAAACAGTCGTCCAGGGTGCGCGTTTCCCAAACGCGGACGCCCGCCTCGGCCAATTCGCGACGCAGCGCGACGGCCCAACGGCCGGTACGTTCGCAAACCAAGAGCCGAGCAGGCGCGCTGGGGGCCGCAGTGCCGGCGGCCGCTAAACGATCCATAGTTCCTCTCCACTCGGGGCCACCGTGCCGGCAGCCGCTAAACGAGTATCGTCCATTCTCACTCCAGTCCCAGTTGCACCATGCGCCGGTAAAGCCGCGGGCGGGTCAAGCCCAGCAGCCGGGCCGCACGCGATTTGTTCCCTTTTGCCCGGGCGAGCGCGCGACGGATCAGTTCACGCTCCACGCGGCCGAGGTATTCGCTTAAGACGATGGTTTCTTCCGTGCGATGCGGGTGGGCGGCCGCCTGGCTGACCAGGCGGAGCCGCTCGGGCAAGTCGGCCACGTCGATTTTCCGGCCCGCCACGTGCCGGTGCGACTCGGCCACCACCTCGGCCAGTTCCCCGTCCGACAGCGGTTCGAGCCGCCACAGCGTCGACCGGGAGAGCAACGGGGCGTTGACCTCGAAGAACGGGTTCTCGGTGGTGGCCCCGATCAGAACCAGTAGCCCCTCTTCCACCGACGGCAGGAGGGCGTCCTGCTGGGACCGGTTGAACCGGTGGACCTCGTCGAGGAAGAGGATGGTGCCCCTCCCCTGCTCGCCGAGCAGCCGACGGGCACGCTCGACGACCTCGCGGACGTCCTTCACCCCGGCGGTCACCGCCGACAGCGGGACGAACTGCTTGGCGGTGACCGACGCCACGACCGAGGCCAGCGTGGTCTTGCCGGTCCCCGGCGGGCCCCACAGGATGGCCGAGGTCAGCCGGTCCGCCTCGATCAGCGCCCGCAGTGGCGCACCGGGACCGACCAGGTGGCCCTGGCCGACGATGTCGTCGAGGGTTCGGGGCCGCATCCGGGCGGCCAGGGGCGCCCTGGACGCGATGCGCTCGGCGGCTGCGCCGGAGAAGAGGTCTTCGCCGGCCACCGGTCGCTCAGTCCAACTTCGGGACGGGTTGGAGTCCGAGATCGCGCCACGCGCCCGGGGCCATCGGCTTGGGGGCGTCGGTCATCGGGTCCCATCCGGACTGCGTCTTCGGGAATGCGATCACCTCGCGGATGCTGTCCTCGCCGGCGAAGATGGCGGCCAACCGGTCGATTCCGACGGCGAAGCCGGCATGGGGCGGGGCACCGAACCTGAACGCGCCGAGCAGGAAGCCGAAGCGCGAGGCCGCCTCCTCGTCGTCGATCCCGAGCACCGTGAAGATCCTGCTCTGGATGTCGGCCCGGTGGACCCGGACACTGCCGGAACCGAGCTCCCACCCGTTGAGGACCAGGTCGTACGCCTGGCTGCGCACCGAGGCCGGGTCCGTCTCGAGGCGGTCGATGTCGTCGGGATGGGGCATGGTGAACGGGTGGTGGGCGGCGATGGGATTGCCCTGGTCGTCGACCCCGTCGAACAGCGGGAAGTCGACCACCCACAGGTACCGGTACGGCCCCTCGGACACCGGGCGGCCCCCGAGGTCGAGGCGGAGGGCCCCGAGTACCGAGCAGGTCAGCCGGTACTCGTCGGCCACCACCAGAACCAGGTCCCCGGCCGCGGCCCCGGTGGTCGCCACCAGCCCGGACCGCTCGTCCTCGGAGAGGAACTTGGCCACCGGCGAGTCGACCGCCTTCACGCCGTCGGACTCGGTCACCCGGAACCAGGCCAGGCCCTTCGCGCCGAGCGCCTTGGCCCGGTCGGTGAGGGCGTCGAGACGCGACCGGGTCGAGGTGGCCCCTCCCTCGAGCACGACCGCCTTCACGCACGGGGCGGCGAAGGCCCGGAACCCGGTTCCGGCGAAGACCTGGGTCAGGTCGACCAGCTCCATGCCGAAGCGGATGTCCGGCTTGTCGGTGCCGTAGCGGTCGATGGCCTCGGCCCAGGTCATGTGGGGCACCGGTCCCGGGCGTTCGCCGGTGACCGCTTCGGCCGCGTCGAGCACGGCCTCGGACACGAAGGCGAGGACGTCCTCCTGGCCGACGAACGACGCCTCCACGTCGAGCTGGGAGAACTCGAACTGGCGGTCGGCCCGCAGGTCCTCGTCCCGAAGGCACCGGGCGATCTGGAAGTAGCGGTCGACGCCGGCCACCATCAGGAGCTGCTTGGCCAACTGCGGGCTCTGCGGGAGCACGTAGCACGAGCCGGGGTGCAGTCGGCTCGGGACGGCGAACTCCCGCGCGCCCTCCGGTGTCGGCGCCCACAGCAGCGGTGTCTCCACCTCGACGAAACCCTGGCGTTCCATGGCCGCACGCAGCGACGAGTTGACCTTCGCCCGCAGTCGCAGGTTGGCCTGCATCCGGGGTCGCCGCAGGTCCACGAAGCGATGCCGCAGGCGGATCACCTCGTCCACCTCGACCCGGTCGTCGACGGCGAACGGCGGCGGCTCGGCGACGTTGAGCACGGTCACCGTGCAGTCGGCGAGCTCGACCGACCCGGTCGGGAGCTCGGGGTTGGCCGTCCCCTCCGGCCGCAGGCGGACCTCGCCCTCGACGGCGACGACGTACTCGCTGCGGACGTCCACCGTCCCGGGCACGACGCACTGGACCAGGCCGGTGTGGTCGCGCAGGTCGACGAAGGCCAGGTGCTCCCCGTGCTCGCGGCGCTTGGCCACCCAGCCGCACACCGTCACCCGACTACCCACGTCGCCGGCCCGTAGGGTGCCGCACAGGTGGCTCCGCAGGGAGGTGGCTCCAGGGGTCGGCGTCGGGTCGGGGGGAACGGTCACTGCAGGTCCTTTCGTGGTGCCCCGCCGGCGGGGCCGCCGGGGATGGCCCCGAGGGTGGCCCGCACGGCCTCGACCACCTCGGCCACCGGCACGGTGCGCTGTTCCCCGGCGCCGCGCAGGGGTCGGAGTGACACCGTACCCGAGGCTGCCTCGTCCGGACCCACGATGAGGACCAACGTCGCCCCGGACCGGTCGGCCGCCTTGAACTGCGCCTTCATCGAACGGTCGTCGAAGGCCCGGTCGGCGGACAGCCCGGCGGCGCGCAGCGCGACGGTGAGGTCGCGCGCGTGGGCGCCGCCGTCGGTGTCGACGACGAACGCGTCGAGCGGCCGCGGGTCGACGGCGAAGGTGCCCTCGGCGTCGCAGGCCATGAGGATCCGCTCGATCCCCATCCCGAAGCCGATGCCCGGGGTGGGAGGGCCACCCAGCATCTCGACCAGCCGGTCGTATCTCCCGCCGCCCCCGATGCCGTTCTGGGCCGACTCCAAGGCGTCCGAGGCGAACTCGAACGTGGTCCGGGTGTAGTAGTCGAAGCCCCGCACGAGGCGGTGGTCGAGATCGTAGGCGACACCCAGGGCGTGAAGGCCGTCCCGCACCCGGGCGAAGTGGGTGGCGCACGGCTCGCACAGGTGGTCGACGAATCCGGGTGCGCCCTCGGTGGCCCGGCGACAGGCCTCGCGCTTGCAGTCGAGGGCCCGCAGCGGGTTGGCCTCCAGTCGGTCGCGATGCTCGTCGCACAGCTGGTCCCGGCGCTCGGCCAGGTAGGCGGTCAAGAGGGCCAGGTACGCCGGCCGACAGGTGTCGTCGCCCATCGAGTTGAGCCGCAGGGTGAACGAGGTCAGCCCGAGGGAGCGGAAGAAGCCGTCGGCCAGGACCAGGACCTCGACGTCGAGATCGGGGTCGGTCGGCCCCAGTGCCTCCACGCCGAGCTGGTGGTGCTGGCGGTAGCGACCGGCCTGGGGTGCCTCGTAGCGGAAGGCGGGCGTGGCGTACCAGGCCTTCCACGGCAGCGGCGGCCGGTGCTGCACCCAGGCCCGGACCATCGGGGCGGTGCCCTCGGGACGCAGGGCCAGGGTGCGGCCGCCGCGGTCCTCGAATTCGTACATCTCCTTGCCCACCACGTCGCTTCCCTCGCCGATCCCCCGGCGGAACACCGCCACGTCCTCGAAGATCGGGGTGTGGACCAGCCCGTAGCCCGCCCGCTCGACCGTGTCGCCGAAGCGGGCCAGCAGGGTCTCCCACCGGCTCGACTCCGGCCACAGGACGTCGTGGGTCCCCTTGGGAGCGCGCGCCGCCACCACCTTGTCGGACACGGACCCCCTCAGTCCTTCTTGCCGGGGAGGATCCGGTACACGTCGTAGACGGCGTCGAGGTGGCGGATCAGGTTGATGACCGATTCGAGGTGCGCCGGGTCGGCCAGCTCGATGTCGAAGCGCATCCGGCTGATCCGGTCGGCATCGGTCTGGGTGTTGGCGCTCACGATGTTGAGGTGATGCTCGGACACGACCTTGGTGACGTCGGCGAGGAGCCGGGACCGGTCGATGGCCACCACCTCGATGGTGGCGACGAAGACCCCTGACGACCGGTGGTCCCACTCCACCTCGATCAGACGCTCGCGCGACCGGCTGGCCAGCGAGGCGGCGTTGGCGCAGTCGGCCCGATGGACCGAGACGCCGCGCCCACGGGTCACGAATCCGATGATCTCGTCGCCCGGCACCGGGGTGCAGCACCGCGACAGCCGGACCATCATGTCGTCGAGACCCTCGACGTAGACACCCACCGACGCGCCTCGGCCCGGTCGGGAGGCGATGTGCTGCTGGCGGGCGGTGACCGGGAGCTGCTCTTCGATGATGCCGCCGCGCAGCTCGCGCAGGATGCGCTGCGTCACGGCCCGGGCGCTGATGCGGTTGTCGCCGATGGCCGCGTGCAGCGCGTCGACGTCGGCGTAGTTCATGGTCTCGGCCAGTTTGGCCAGCGTGTGGTCCGACGCCAGCTTCTGGACCGGGAGCCCCTCGCGACGGAGCTCCTTGATCAGCTCGTCCCGGCCGAGCTCGATGGCGTCCTCGCGGCGCTCGCGGGAGAACCACTGGCGGATCTTGCTGCGGGCCCGGGACGACGCCACCATGTGCAGCCAGTCGCGGGAGGGCCCCGCGGTTTCCGCCTTGGAGGTGAAGATCTCGACGGTGTCGGCCGAGTTGAGGCGGGTGTCGAGGGGGACGAGGCGCCCGTTTACCTTGGCGCCGATGCACTTGTGGCCCACTTCGGTGTGGATGCTGTAGGCGAAGTCGACCGGCGTCGAGTTGGCGGCGAGGGCGATGACCTTGCCCTTCGGGGTGAAGACGTAGACCTCGTCCTCCTCGAGGTCGAGCTTCAGTGCCTCGAGGAACTCGATCGGGTCGGTCGTCTCGTTCTGGAAGTCGACGATCCGCTGCATCCACTCGATCTCGGCCGTGGTCGACGACGTCTCCCTGGCCAACGCCACCCGCTCGGCCCGCCGGTCGCGCTCGACCATCTCGGCCCGCTGGGCCGAGGTCATGCCGGGCGACTTCTTCGACGCCCCGTCCTTGGCGTCCGCTGCCTCCTTGGACCGGCGGGCCCGGGTGGACGTCGCCCCGCCGGCGCCGTCCCGCCCGCTGCGCGCCGTCGCCGGAGGGGGCTCGCTCCGCCCGGTGTTCTCCTTGTAGCCCCAGTGGGCGGCGATCCCGTACTCGGCCCGCCGGTGCATCTCGTGGGTACGGACCTGGACCTCGATGGGCTTGCCGTCGAGCCCGATCACCGTGGTGTGCAGGGACTGGTAGAGGTTGAACTTCGGGGAGTTGATGTAGTCCTTGAACCGCCCCTGGACCGGTGGCCAGATGGCGTGGATCGAGCCGAGCGCGGCCCAGCAGTCCTTCTCCGTCTCGACGATCACCCGGATGCCCACCAGGTCGTAGAGCTCGTCGAACTCCTTGCCCCGCACGACCATCTTCTCGTAGATGCTCCACAGGTGCTTCGGTCGACCGGTGACCTCGGCGTTCACACCCGACGCGACCAGACGCTCGCGGACCGACACCAGGACCCGGGCGAGGAACTCGTCGCGCAACGGTGCCCGGCTGGCCACCATCTGCTCGATCTCCGCGAACCGCTTGGGGTGGAGGGTGGCGAAGGCCAGGTCCTCGAGCTGCCACTTGATCCCCTGGATCCCCAGGCGGTGGGCCAGGGGCGCGTAGATGTCGAGCGTCTCCTGGGCGGTGCGACGCTGCTTCCACTCCGGCATGACCGCGAGCGTCCGCATGTTGTGCAGCCGGTCGGCCAGCTTGATGATGAGGACCCGCCAGTCGTTGGCCATGGCCACGAGCATCTTGCGGACGGTGGCCGCCTGCTGGGCCTCCTTCGAGTCGAACTGGAGGCGGTCGAGCTTGGTGACGCCCTCGACGATCAGGGCCACCGACGGGCCGAAGTCGCGCTCGATGATCTCGGTGGTGACACCGGTGTCCTCGACAGCGTCGTGGAGCAGGGCCGCCGCCACCGTCTGGGCGTCGAGCCCGAGATCGGCCACGATGCCGGCGACCGCGATGGGGTGGGTCACATAGGGCTCCCCCGACCGCCGGGTCTGCCCCGCGTGGGCCACGGTGGCCGTCTCGGCGGCCCGGACGATCATCGAGGTGTCGTCGCCGGGATGGCGCCTGAGGAATGCGTCGATGACCGGGCCCAGGAGTTCCGCTTCGGCCGCAGGCAGCGACGAACCGGCGAGGTTGTCGTCGACTCCTTCGGTCGTCCCCTCCGCGGGGGTCGGTGTGGCCAGGGCCATGTCTACACGGTACCTGGACGGGACCTGGGACCGGAACTTCCGTACCGCTCGCGGCCCTGGTCGCGGGTCCCCCGGCTCAGCGCCGCTTTCCCTTGCCCTTGCCCTTGCGGGGGCGGGGCGGGGGCCGGTTTCCGGCCGGCCGGGTCGAGCCCTGGGACGACCGGCCCGAGGTCGAGGCCTTCTGCGACCCGCCACCAGCGGTGGCGCCGCTGCCCTTGCCGGTCGCCGCCGCCTGCGACGTGGCGCCCGAGGAAGCGGACGCGGCTCCCGGTCGGATCACCCCTGAGCCGGTCCGGGTCTTGCCCGAGCCCCGCCCGCTCCCCCCGGCCGCACCGGCCATGGCCGCGGCCATCGCCGGGGTGAGCGCGGGGCCGCGATCGCCACGGGCCTCGAGGCGCTGACGGATGGTCACGTAGCGCGGCTCGCGCTCCTTCATGAGGGCGAGCAGCGGCGAGGCGATGAAGATCGAGGAGTAGGCGCCGCTGGTGAGGCCGATGACCAGGGCGAGTCCGAAGCTCTGCAGCGATGTCGCTCCGAGGAAGAGCGATCCGATGAGCAGGACCGAGAAGACCGGGACGACGGCCACCAGCGAGGTGTTGATGGAGCGGGCCAACGTCTGGTTCATCGACAGGTTGACCATCTCCGAGTAGGTGATGCGCCCCGACGCCCCGAGCCCCTGCGAGTTGTCCCGGATGCGGTCGAAGACCACGACGGTGTCGTACAACGAGTAACCGAGCACGGTCAGCACGGCCACCACCGTGTCCGGGGTCACCAGGAACGCGAACAGCGCGTAGATCCCGATCACCACCAGGATGTCGTGCATCACCGCGACGATGGCGGCCAGGGCCATCTTGAACTCGAACCGGATCGAGATGTACCCGGTCACCAGGATGAAGAAGATGATCAGGGCCTGGATGGCCTTGGTGGTGACGTTGGAGCCCCAGGTGGCACCGACCTGGTTGAGGCTGATGGAATTGACGCCCACGTGGGCCGCTTGAGCCAGGGCCTGCTGGACCTTGAGGAGGCTGGCCTGCTGTTGGTCGGCGGGGACGTCGGCCAGATTGGCCGTCACCTGGATCTGCCTCTGGCCGTTCAGCTGGTTGGTCAGTTGGACCACGGTCGGCGACGGCACGCCGGCCGCCTTGGCCGCCGTGGTGGCCTCGGAGACGGTGAGGCTCTGGGAGGAGACCAGCCACGAGCTGCCGCCCTTGAAGTCGATCCCCTCGTTGAGCCCCCGGGTCGACAGCGACACGATGCCGATCACGATGATCAGGGCCGAGATGCCGAACCACCATTTGCGGTTGCCGATGAAGTCGAAGGACGTCTCGCCCCGGTAGAGACGGACGAAGACATTGGGGCGTTTGGCACCCGCCTCCTCGGCGTCGTGCAGTTCGGCGGCGTACTCCAGCTCCTCCTCGAAGGACTCCTCGAGCTCGGCGACCGGGTCGTCCTGGTCGCCCGCCTGGTCGCCCGCCTCGTCGCCCGTCGGTTCGTCCGGGCTCATCGTGCACCCTCCGTACTCATCCCGAGGCCGCTCGCCACACCCATGACACCGGCTTCGGTGATGCTGCGGTTACGGCCGAGCAGGATCACGAACGGGCGGGTGAAGAAATAGGTGACGAAGACGTCCAGCACCGTCGACAGGCCGAGGAACAGGGCGAACCCCTGCACGGGACCGATCGAGAACTTGTAGAGGATCAGCGCGCCGAGGAACGACACCAGGTCGGCGGCCAACACCGTGCGGAACGCGCTCTTGAAGCCCCGGTCGACGCTGGTGCGCACGGTCCGGCCGGACCGGGCCTCGTCCTTCAGCCGTTCGAAGTAGATGATGTAGGAGTCCACGGTGATACCGATCGACACGATGATGCCGATCACGCCGGCCAGGTCGATGGTGGTGTTGAGGGACTGCCCCATGAAGGCGATGATCGACCACAGCAGTGCACCGGTCAGGGCGAGGCCGGACACGATGACCAGGCCCAGCACGCGGTAGTAGAAGATCGTGTAGATCATGACCAGGGCCAGCCCGATCAGACCCGAGATGAGACCGGCCTGGAGGGACGACTTGCCGAGCGAGGGCGATACCGTCTGGACCGTCTGCTGGTCGAGCTTGACGGGCAGGGCGCCGTAGTTGAGCTCGGTGGCGAGCGCCTTGGCCTGATCCTCGCTGAAGCCGCCGGAGATCTGCACCGATCCGTCGAAGGAGCTGAATCCCGACGCGGTCGGCTGGGTGAGGGGGGCCGAGATGACCTGTCCGTCGAGGTCGATCCCGATCATGGCGTGGAACTGCTTCTGGGCCAACGTGTCCCACTCGGTCGCCCCGGTACCGGTGAGGGTGAGGTCGACCGACCACTGACCGGAGTTGAGCTGTGCGGTGGCCGACTTGATCTGAGCGCCGGTCAGCCCCGCCGGTCCGAGCACGTAGCGGGAGGTCCCCTGTCCCGGAAGCCCGGGTAGGAGGACGGTGTCGTTGCGGCCGTCATTGTACGGAGAGGTCGACCGGTAGGTCGTGAACTGCGCATCGGACTTGATGGAGTCGAGGTTGCTGGTATAGCCGTCGGTGGCGTTGCTGTCGGGGTTGACGCCCAGGTTGGCCTCGGTCAACGCCGTCGCCGGGTTGCAGGTCGGCAGCGGCCCCGGCGTGGCCTTGGCCCCCTTGGCCAGGGTGAGCGGCGGGGCGAAGCACAGCGCGGGCCGGAAGAAGAGCTGGGCGGTCTTGCCCAGTTCGTTCAGGATCTGCTGGGTGTTCTTCTGTCCCGGGATGGACGCCCCGATCAGTGCACAGGACTGCTTGGGATCGGGGCACTTGGACGTGCCCTGGCTGGAGACGGTGGCACCGCTCGAACCGGAACCCACCCGATCGTTGAGGATGGTGATGATGGTGTCCAGTTCCGTCGTGTTCACCGGCGTATGGGTCTCGTAGACCACGGACAGGCCGCCGGCCAGGTCGAGGCCGAGCTTGGGTGACCAACCGGCCGACAGCGCGGCGGTGAGCGCGATCACGCCCACGGCGACGACCGAGAGCAGACTGACCCACAGTGAGCGCTTGTCCTTCATGGCGGTCAGATGATCGGGGGGCCGGAAGCCCCCGGGTCGTCGGTCCCGTCGGCCTCGTCGCCCCCGCCCGCTGCCTTCTCGGTCCCGCCGGTCGTGGTCGTGCCCGGCCCGGTGTCCTCGGCGGCGGTCTCGTCGTGCGGTCCGTCGTCGGGGCCCGGCTCATTCGCATCGGCACCGGCGTCGGCGTCGGCGTCCCCCACCACGTCGGGCGGAGTGGGCTGCTCGTCGATCTTGCGGAGGATGTACGGGCGAAGCACCACGAACGAGGCGCCCACGCTGGTCTCCAGGGTGACCCGGTCGTCGGTGATGTCGATGACGTAGCCGACGATCCCTCCGGCGGTCACCACCTCGTCGCCGACCTCGAAGGAGTTGCTCATCGTACGTGCCGCACGCTGCTTCTTCTGCTGAGGTCGGTAGATCAGGAAGTAGAACGCGGCTAAGACGACGATGAGGATCAGGAACAGAGGAGAGCCGTTGTTCGCCTTGGTCGACGTGGCGGCGAGGACGGTGCCGAGCACCCCGGGGGCGGCCGTCATCGGGCGTCGGAGGAGGGGCTAGGGGTCGTCACAGCCCTTGGACTGTAGCCCAGGCCAACCCCGGGGACGCGCCGGTCACCGCTCCCGAGTCACCGTCCCCAGATCGAGGCGGTCCGTTCCCGCAGGTCGTCCAGGGTCCCCCCGGCGATGGCGGCCCGGGCCTCGTCCATCAGGCGCTCCACGTAGGTCAGGTTGTGGATGCTGAGGAGCCGGCTGGCCGTCGGCTCGCCCACGCCGAGCAGGTGGCGCAGGTAGCCACGGGACCACCGGGCACACGTCGGGCACGGGCACGCGGGGTCGATGGGACCGTCGTCCCTGGCGTGCACGGCGTTGCGCAGGTTGAGGCGGCCCGTCGACGTCCACATCGACCCGTGGCGGGCCGCACGGGTGGGCGCCACGCAGTCGAACTGGTCGACCCCGAGGGCGATCGATTCGAGCATGCCCACCGGGTCCCCCACGCCCATGAGGTACCGGGGGCGGTCGGCCGGCAGGTGCGGCACGGTGACGGACAGGGCGTCGAGCATCTGATTCCGCGGCTCGCCGACCGAGAGGCCCCCGATGCCGTATCCGTCGAATCCCAGCTCGACGGTGCGCCGGGCGCTCTCGGCACGCAGCCCGGTGTCCGTACCGCCCTGGACGATGCCGAACAGGGCCTGCCCCTCGGGTCGCTCCTCGATGCGGTCGTGGTGGGCGCGTGCCCGCGCGGCCCACGCCGCGGTCCTCTCGACAGCCAGGCGGAGCACGGCGCGCTCGGCCGGCAGCGTGGCGCACACGTCGAGGACCATCTGGATGTCCGCCCCGAGGAGGCCCTGCACCTCGACCGCCGACTCGGGGGTGAGGCGTGTGGCGGCACCGTCGTACACGGACGCGAACGTCACACCGTCGTCGTCCACCTTCGGTCGCAGTGAATGGACCTGGAACCCGCCCGAGTCGGTGAGGGTGTGACCGGACCACCCGGTGAAGCGGTGCAGGCCGCCCAGCGCGGCGACCACCTCGGCGCCCGGCCGCAACATGAGGTGGTACGCGTTGGCCAGGACCACCTCGGTCCCCAGCACGTCCAGATCGGCGCTGTCGAGCGCCTTGACCACTCCGCGGGTGCCCACCGGCATGAACGCCGGGACCCGGTACGACCCCCGACGGGTCACCACCCGGCCGGTACGGGCCTCCCCGTCGATGGCGTCCACCTCGACGACCAGCGGGTTCACCCGGCCGTCCCGGCCGTCCCGGCCGGCGCCACGTCCCACGCCGGGGTTCCCTTCGGGCCCGCCCGGGCGACCACCATGGCATCGCCGAACGACAGGAAGCGGTAGCCGTCGGCCAGCGCGGCGGCGTAGAGATCCCGCCAACCCGGCCCACAGAACGCCTCGACCATCAACAGCAGGCTCGAGCGCGGCAGGTGGAAGTTGGTCACCAGGACGTCCACCACCGAGAACCGGAAGTCGCCGTGGATGTACAGGTCGGTCCGGCCGGCCAGCACCCCGGTGGCCGCCGCCGACTCGAGCGCCCGGACGGTGGTGGTCCCGACGGCGACCACCCGCCCGGCCGTCGCGCATGCCGTCACCGTCTCATCCGGCACCGAGTAGCGCTCGGTATGGATGACGTGGTCCTCGGGCCGGTCCGCGGTGATCGGGCGGAAGGTGTCCAGCCCGATGGCGAGGTCGACACGGGCCAACCGGGCGCCGGCGGCGGCGCAGGCGGCGAGCAGGTCCGGGGTGAAGTGCAGGCCGGCGGTGGGTGCGGCCACCGAACGGTCGACCAGGTCCCGGTCCTGCGCGTAGACGGTCTGGTAGCGCTCGGGGTCACCGAGCGGACGGTGGATGTAGGGCGGCAACGGCACCGACCCGGCCCGGCCCACCACCGACGGGTCGAGGAGGCGGACCCGGCGGGTACCCGCGCCGTCGGGGTCGTCATCGATCGGAGTCCCTACCTCGACGACCGGCCCCGCGACCGCTCGGTCCCCGGCTCGGCCCCCGGCCGGCTCGAACAGGAGGGTCCCGGGCGGAAGCCGCCGTCCCGGTCGCACCAGCGCCTCCCATACGGTCAGGCCATCGGCGTCGGGCGGACCGAGCGGCTCGACCAGCAGCACCTCGGCGCGACCACCGGTCGGCTTCACCAGTGCGAGGCGGGCGGCGAGCACCCGGGTGTCGTTCACCACCACCACGTCACCGGGCCGGAGCAGGCCGGGCAGATCGGCCACCGCGGCATGCCCGGACCCGCGCCCCGGCACGGCACCCAATCCAGGCCCCACCAGGAGGCGGGCGGCACTGCGGGGCTCGACCGGCTCCTGGGCGATCGCCGACTCGGGCAGTCCGTAGTCGTAGGCGTCCATCGGCGTCCCCCCGGCGACCGACACCGGAGCAGCCTGCACCTGGTGGTCGGAGGGGGCGGACACGCCACCATGGTGCCAGACCGCCGACCGGGCACCGCCCGGCACCGCGGCCCTTCCCGACGGTCCCGCCCTGCTCAGAGGAGGGTGGCGTCCACCGGCATCAGGCCCAGGTGGGCCCACGCCCTCGGTCCGGCCAGGCGGCCACGCGTGGTGCGCTGGATCAGGCCCTGTTGGAGGAGGTACGGCTCGTAGGCGTCCTCGATGGTGTCGGGCTCCTCGCCGATGCACTGGGCCAGAGTGGTGAGCCCCACCGGACGGCCGGCGAATCGGCGGCACAGCACGTCGAGGATGGCCCGGTCGACCTTGTCGAGGCCGAGCTCGTCGACGCCGAACACGTCGAGGCCGGCGACCGCCGCGTCCGCGGAGATCATCCCGTCGGCACGGACCTCGACGAAGTCCCGGACCCGCCGGAGCAGCCGATTGGCGATGCGGGGCGTCCCTCTCGACCGTTCGGCGATCCTTCGCGCCCCGCCGGTGTCGATCGGCACCCCGAGGATCCCGGCCGATCGCAGCACGATGGCCTCCAGCTCGTCGGGCGTGTACAGGTCCAGTCGGCCCACGAACCCGAACCGGTCACGGAGCGGCCCGGCGACCAGTCCGGTCCGGGTGGTGGCCCCGACCAGGGTGAACCGGGGCAGGTCCAGCCGGATGCTGCGCGCCGTCGGACCCTTGCCGATCAGGATGTCGAGCTTGAAGTCCTCCATGGCCGGATAGAGGATCTCCTCGACCGACCGGTGCATCCGGTGGATCTCGTCGATGAAGAGGACGTCGCCTTCCTGCAGGTCGGTGAGGAGGGCGGCCAGGTCGCCCGAACGGACGAGGACCGGCCCCGAGGTGACCCGGAGGCCGACGCCCATCTCAGCCGCGACGATCCCGGCCAACGACGTCTTGCCCAGGCCGGGGGGCCCGGCAAAGAGCAGGTGGTCCGCGGGCTGGTCCCGCTTGAGGGCGGCCTCGATCACGATCTGCAGGTGCTCGGTCAGCTGGCCCTGGCCGACGAACTCGCGGAGCGTGCGCGGCCGCAGCCCGGCCTCGTCGGCCTCTTCCGCCGGTGCCGCCACCGGGTCGACCGGGCGCATCGGGTCGCGTTCGACCCCCGGATCCACGTCGTGCGTTGCCAGCACCTCCTTGCGGGCAGGCGGGGTCACCGGTTGCGGACCAGTTCGCGCAGGGCCGACCGGACCATCTCCTCCACCGGGACCCCGGCGTCGATGCCGTCGAGTGCGCCGGCGATCTCGTCGGGTCCGTAGCCGAGTTCGACCAGTGCGGCACGGGCCTCGCCCCGGGCCGAACCGGCCGGCGCGGGGCGCGTCCCGCCGCCGTCGAACACGGGCAGGTCGAGCCGGGCCTTCAGCTCGAGCAGGAGTCGGGCCGCGGTCTTCTTCCCCACGCCGGGAACCAGGCACAACGTGTCGACGTCGTCCTCGAGAACGGCCGTGGACAGTGCGGCCGGCGACAGCGACGACAGGATGGCGAGCGCCAGTGACGGCCCCACCCCGTGGGCCCCGAGCAGTGCCTCGAAGCACCGACGCTCGTCGGCGTGGGCGAACCCGTAGAGAACGATGGCGTCCTCGCGGACATGGGTGTGCACGTAGAGGAAGACGTCGCTCCCCGGTGCCCCGAGACCGGCCAGCACCGACGTGGGCACCGAGGCCCGGTACCCCACGCCGTGGACCTCGACCACCACCTCGCCCGTCGACGGACGCTCGAGGAGCGTCCCCCGCAACGACCCGATCATCGGGTCGCCCCGGTGGGCGGGACGGTGGCGGCCGCCGTGGCGGTGGCGGCATCCATGGCGCGGCGCAGGGAGTGGGTCGTCAGGTGGCAGGCGGCCAGGGCCAGCGCGTCGGCGACGTCGGGGGGACGGGGGGGCTCGGACAGGCCGAGCACCGAGGCCACCATGCGCTGCACCTGGTCCTTGGTGGCGCTCCCGTAACCGACCAGGGCCTGCTTGACCTCGTTCGACGTGTACTGGGCCACCTCGCAGCCCGACTCGGCCGCCGCCACCAGTGCGACGCCGGCGGCCTGGCCGGTGGCCATGGCCGTCCTGGCATTGACCTGGAAGAAGACCCGCTCGACCACGACGGCGTCCGGGCTGAACTCGGCCACCAGGGCCCGGAGCTCATCGGACAGCAGCCGCAGCCGGTCCGGCAGCGCCATAGTCGGTGGCGAGGAGATCACCCCGCCGGCCACCGCGGCCAGGGAGCCGCCCCGCCTGGTCACCACGCCGTAGCCGCAGCGCGACAGGCCGGGGTCGATCCCGAGGACGAACATGCGTTCGATGGTAGCCCGCGACGTAGCCGCGTGGGGTGATCCCCGGCTCAACCGTCGTAGGCGGCCATCACCTCGTCGGGGATGTCGAAGTTGGCGTAGACGTTCTGCACGTCGTCGTGGTCGTCGAGTGCCTCGATCAGGCGCAGTACCCGCTTGGCCTCGGACTCCGAGTGCACTTCGACGGTCGAGGTCGGGACCATGGTGATCTCGGGCGCGCCCGGCTCCAGTCCGGCCTCCTCGAGCGCAGTGCGCACGGCCGTCAGGTCGGCCGGGGCACTGGTCACCACCCACTGGTCGCCGTCGTCGCTCAGGTCCTCGGCCCCGGCCTCCATGGCCACCTCGAGGACCCGCTCCTCGTCGAAGGTACGGGGCACGCCGACGATGCCCTTGCGCTCGAACTGCCAGCTGACCGCGCCGGGCTCGGCCATCGCTCCCCCGTTCTTGCTGAACAGGTTCCTGATTTCCGCTCCGGTGCGGTTGCGGTTGTCCGAGAGGCACTCGACGATCACCGCGACACCGTCGGGGGCGTATCCCTCGTAGGAGATCGACTCGTAGCGAACGCCTTCGAGCTCCCCCGAGCCGCGCTTGATGGCGCGCTCGATGGTGTCGATCGGGACCGAGGAGTCGCGAGCCTTCGCGTACATCGTGCGGAGGCTGGCGTTGGCGGTCATGTCGCTGCCACCCTCGCGGGCCGCCACCTCGATCTGGCGGATGAGCTTGGCGAACACCTTGGCCCGGGCGGCGTCCTTTGCGCCCTTCTGGTGCTTGGTGGTCGCCCACTTGGAGTGTCCCGACATTCCCTAACGCCTCTCCTCTTTGGTCATCTCCACGAACAGCCGGTGCAGCCTACGGTCCGGGGTGAGCTCCGGATGGAACGAGGCCACCAGGACCGCCCCCTGGCGGCACACCACCGGTCGCTCCGGGTCGTCCCCCTCGCCGGGCAGCGTAGCCAGGACCTCGACGCCGGGACCGATCGCCTCGACGACCGGTGCCCGGATGAACACGGCGGGCAGGGGCTCGGCACCCAGGCCGGCCACCTCCACCCGACCCTCGAACGAAGCGACCTGGCGCCCGTAGCCGTTGCGCCGGATGGTGAGTTCGATCGCCCCGAAGCTGATCTGGTCGGGACGGCCGTCGAGCACGGTGGTGGCCAGCAGGATCATGCCGGCGCACGTGCCGAAGACCGGGAGCCCCGAACCCAACGCGTCGGCCAGGGGACCGTCCAGCCCGCAGGAGCCGAGGAGCAGCGACAACGTGGTCGACTCGCCGCCGGGCATCACCAGGCCGTCCAGACCGGCCAGGTCGTCGGGGCGGCGGATCTCGCGGACCGCCTCGCCCAGATCGGCGAAGGCGGCCGCGTGCTCCCGCACGTCGCCCTGGAGGGCGAGGACCCCGATGGTCAACGGACCCGGGACCGGCCGGCGTCGGCCCGGCGCGGGAACGGGCGCGGGCCCCGGCGCGGGCTACCAGCCACGATCGGCCAGGTGCACACCGAGGGTGCCGATCTCCTGGCCCGCCATGGCGCCGCCCAGTCCGGTCGAGACCTTGGCGACCAGATCGGCGTCGGTGTAGTGGGCGGTGGCCTCGACCACGGCGCGGGCCATGAGCGGAGGGTTGGAGCTCTTGAAGATGCCCGAACCGACGAAGACGGCCTCCGCCCCGAGTTGCATGACCAACGAGGCGTCGGCCGGGGTGGCGATGCCCCCGGCGCAGAACAGCGGGACGGGCAGGCGGCCGGTGGTGGCGATCTCCTGCACCAGGCCGATCGGCGCGGCCAGCTCCTTCGCCCACGCGTACAGCTCGGCCGAGTCGGCCTCGGTCACCTTGCGGATGTCACCCAGGATCGAGCGCAGGTGACGGACGGCCTCCACGATGTTGCCGGTACCGGCCTCGCCCTTCGACCGGATCATGGCCGCGCCTTCCGAGATCCGGCGGAGCGCCTCGCCGAGGTTGGTGGCCCCGCACACGAACGGGACGTCGAAGCCCCACTTGTCGATGTGGTGGGCCTCGTCGGCCGGGGTCAGCACCTCGCTCTCGTCGATGAAGTCGACCCCCAGGGAAGCAAGCACCTGGGCCTCGGCGAAGTGGCCGATCCGTGCTTTGGCCATCACCGGGACGGTGACCGCGGCCTTGATCCCCTCGATGAGGGCCGGATCACTCATCCGGGCCACTCCCCCGTCCCGTCGGATGTCGGAAGGGACACGCTCGAGGGCCATGACGGCCACGGCGCCGGCGTCCTCGGCCACCTTGGCCTGTTCGGCGTCGACCACGTCCATGATCACCCCACCGCGCAGCATCTCGGCCAGACCCCGCTTCACGGTGAAGGTGCCGGTCGGACGGTCGGAACGGGTGGCATCGGTCATCACCCCATTCTAGCTGGGGCGGTCCCGTCCACTTGCGGGGTCGCCGGCCACTCGTGGGGCTGGCGTCGGTGAGCGGTCGTGATGTCGTCGCTTCGAATACCTGTACCTGGTGCGTGGATCGCCGAACACGTTCCCCCGGGACGTCCCCGGGGCCCCCGTGGCCCGCCGGGTAGCCGCCTTCCCACTGGGCCCGGGCGCGACCCATGGCCACCTCCGGCGAGGTGGCCATGGGTCGGATGCCGTGAGCCGGCGGAGAGAGCTGGCGCCCGATCAGACCTGGAGGACGGCCTCGACTTCGATGTCGATGTCCACCTTCTTGCCGACCACCACGCCACCGGCCTCCATCACGCCGTTGAAGGAGACGCCGAAGTCTTCGCGCTCGATCGAGGTCGTGGCGCTGAATCCGACCCGGTGGTTGCCGTAGGGATCCTTGACGACACCCTCCAGAGTGGCGTCGAGGGTGACGCTCTTGGTGACACCGCGGATGGTGAGGTCGCCGTCCACGTTCCACTCGGAAGCCGAGATCGGCCGGATGGCCGTGCTGGTGAACGTCCAGGTGGGGTGGTTCTCCGCGTCGAAGAAATCGTTGGTACGGAGGTGGTTGTCGCGGTTCTCGTCGTTGGTGTCGACGCTGCCGGCCTGGATGGTCACCGAGATCGAGGAGTCGACCGGGTTCTCGGCCAGTTCGAGGGTGCCCGCGAACTCCGTGAAATGGCCGCGTACCTTGGACACGGCCATATGGCGGACGGCGAAGCCGAGCCGGCTGTGGCTCACGTCGATGGGGTAGGTGCCGACGGCCGGGTACTCGACTCCGTCGACGATCCTGCTGGTGACTGCGGGGGAATCTGTCATGTCTGCTCCTTGGGGTTCCTTGCGGTACGAGGGGGATCGCATTCCCGCCCCTGTCGGCACGGGTTTCATTGCACGAGCAACTATACCACAGCTAGTTGTGCACGCAACTACCATCAATTCTCGGTACACTGTGGCCATGGGTGCAACCACGACACCGGAGTTCGAGGACGAGCGACTGACCACGATCGGACTGCTGTTCGAGTCGGCTGCCGGACTCCGTCGCCTCTTCCACCGTCAGCTCGAGTCGACCGGTGCGGCGAGCTCACAGGCGTTCGACATCCTGATCCGGCTGGCCAGGTCCGAGGGAGGCGAGCTCCGCATGAGCGAACTGGCCGTCCAGGCGTCCCTGACTCCGAGCGGCCTCACCCGGGCCGTCGACCGCCTCCAGGAGCAGGGCCTGGTCGACCGGCGCACGTGCCCCGAGGACCGGCGTGGTTCGTTCGCCCTCCTGACCCCGGCGGGACGGGCTCTCATGGACGAGACCATCCCCGACCACATCGCCGCCGTCGACCGGATCCTGGACGAGCTCTTCACCCCCGAGGAGGAGGCCCGGCTCGCCGACTCGCTCCGACGGCTCCGCGACTACGCCTTCGAGCAGAACGCGGCCTACGGATGCCCGTCGGGCGAGGAACCGTCGGACGGGTGTCCCGGGTAGAGCCGGCCAGGGCCGGCGTGGATCGCGATCGCGTCTAGCTCAGCGCCAGGGCGGCGGCCCGCACCCGGGTGTCGTCGAGGTTCCCCATGGCCGGCTCCTCCCTGTCCGGCGTACCGGACATCGGGTCGACCCACAGCCATCGGGTGAGGGCGGCGATCCGACCGGCGGCGGGAGGCCACCCCGTGTCCCCGCTGGGAGCTGCAAGCATGGCCTCGAGCGCCGAGCCGATGCCCGCCGGGTAGCGGACGATCAGCGCGGCCCGTTGATCCGCCGAGAACTCGCGGCCCGGTCCGACCAGCCGATGCACCGTCGCGGCTCCGGCCGCGTTGCCACGCACGACCGCCCACGGGACCGATACGAGCACGGCCACCGCCGAGAGCGCCGCGTCGTTCCGCTTGATGTGGACCAGCTCGTGGGCCAGGACGCCCTCGAGCTCGACCAGCCCGAGGGCACGGTCCAACCCGCTGGTGACGACGATCGTCGCCGACTTCGGGTCCCGTCCGAGGGCCAGGGCGTTCGGGATGTCGCTCTGGACGACGGCGATCGCCGGGCGATCGAGGCCCATGGTGGCGCACAGTCCGTCGACCAGGTTGTGGAGGCGGGGCCGGTCTTCTTCGTCGCTCGCGGTGGCCCCGAGGGCGGAGAGCACGGTGTCCGGCGCGGTGCCCCACAGCCATGCCGCGACCAGGGCGGTCACGACGACCAGGACGACGACGGCGACCACCGGCAGGCCCACGGCGGCGAGGACGACGCCGAGGACGACGCCGAGGACTCCTCCCGGCACCAGGCAGAGCAGCAGGGCACGCCTCCGGTTCGACGACGCCGCGGCCTCCTCGGAGAGCTCGACGGATCGGTCGACCCGGACCGCGGCGGAGATCGGCGTGTTCGCAACCGGGGCGGTGCGACCGCCGGCTCCGGTCGGTCCGCCGCCGGCTCGCTGACTCCCCTGTCCCGAGCGTCCTCCGCCCTGCCCGGGCGGACGTCTCCCGCCGGACGAGGACCGCGACCGGCCGCCACCGCGAGCTCCCCCACCGGAGTTGCCGCCACCCCGGGACTGCCCCGCCTGTCCACCGCCCGATCCACCCCGCGATCCTCCCGACGCCGCGGAAGCCTGCCTCGATCCACCCGCCGTGCCGGCGGTACCCCCACCTCCGCTGCCTGCGCTGCCGCTGCCGCTGCCGCTGCCTCCGCCGCGGCGACGCCGGTTGCGGGACCCGCTCCGCTGGCCGCCACCGCCTCCGGAACCCTTGGCCGCGCCGCCCCCGCCGCCCGTCGGGGCCCCAGTCGGGCCGGAAGGTCCTGGTCGGTCGGAGGAGTCGGTCATCGTCCGAGCAGTGTACGGCCGCTCACGACCGGTCACCGACCATCACGGACCGGTAGAGCTCCTCGTACCGTTCGGCCAGGGACGTCATCGACCACCGTGCCGCCCGTCCGGCGGCCTCGTCGAGCCACCGACGACGGTCTCCGGAACGGTCGGCCTCCGAGCCACCGGACCCCCCGGCCTCCGGCCCGGCCGATCCGGCACCGCTCGGCCGGGCCGGCGCCAGGGTCCCGTCGAACACACCCCCGAGGGCCGCGGCCAGGGCCGGCACATCGCCAGGGGGGACGAGCACGGCATGGCCTCCGGCCGCATCGCGGTAGCCGACGATGTCGCTCGCCACCACCACCGCCCGGGCCGCCATGGCCTCCACCAGGACCATGCCGAACGACTCGCCGCCGAGTGCCGGGGCCACCAGCACGTCCGCAGCCAGCAGCCGGCGGATCTTCTCGTCCTCGTCCACCACGCCCAGCCATCGCACCGTGTCCGACTCGGGATGGCGTCGCCGGAGCGCCTCGGTCTGGGGCCCGTCGCCCGCCACCCACAGCACCGGACGACCGACCGGTGGACCGGAGTCGGGGTCGGCGGCACCCAGGAGGCTCCATGCCTCCAACAAGACCGCCAGTCCCTTCCGCTCTTCGTGACGGCCGAGGAACAGTGCGGTGGGCCCCGTCGTGGGCCAGGCCTCCACACCGTCGAAGCGATCGGTCTCGATGCCGTTGAACAGCACCTCGTACGTGCCCTTCAGCGCGCGTCGCGCGGTCTCGGCCGCCGCGTCGGACACCGCGCACCGCACCGCCAGGCGACCGGCGAGCGGCCGGGCCACCGGTGACAGGAGCGTGTAGAGCGCGCTCCCGCCGCTCCGGTGGAACGTCGCCACGATCAGGCGGAGGTCCGGTGCCACCAGGAGCGCATAGGAGAGTCCCGGAGCGAACGGCTCGTGGACGTGCACGACGTCAGGGTTGAAGGCGCGCAGTTCGGCCACACCCCGCCGCGCCGCCGCCGGGGAGACCGAAACCGGGGCGACCGAACCGTTTCCCCGGATCGACGTCGAGTGCCCGGTGGCGACGAGGGCGACACCGTCCGGGAGCGCTACCGGACCGTCCACCGGGGCGAAGACCGCGACCACGTGTCCCCGTCGCGACAAGGTGCGGGCCAGGCCCGTCACCTGGCCCTGGACCCCTCCGGGACGGGACAGGCTGTACGGGCAGACGAGCGCGATCCGCAGGGCTCGATCCTCCCCGTCGCCCTCCGGCACCGCCGGGTCAGTCCGTCATCGGGCGACGCTGGCGGCGCCGGCTCCACTTGACGCCGTACATGGCGTCGTCGGCCAGGCTCAGCAGTCTCGACGGATCGGTGTCGGGATCGTCCACGAACACCCCTCCGACCGAAGCCTCGGCCACCAGGGTGCGCCCGTCGATCCGGTACGGCCGGGCCAACGCCACCGAGATCCGCTGGGCGATCCGGAGCATCTCCTCCTCGCCGCTCTCGACCCCGCACACCACCACGAACTCGTCGCCGCCCAGCCTGGCCACCGTGTCCGACGGCCGAACGATGGCCAACAGGCGTCGGGCCACCGCCACCAGCAGGTCGTCGCCCACGTCGTGGCCGAACTCGTCGTTGATGTCCTTGAAGTTGTCCAGGTCGAGCAGGTACACCGCCACGCCCGGATGCTCGGGCTGTGCACGGGCGTCGTCCGGAGCCTCTGCGGGACCGCGGCGACGAATCGTCTGTGCGGGCAACGTGCGCAGCTCCTCGACCGCCTCGCGCATGCGGTCGGCCAGGAGGTTGCGGTTGGCCAGTCCGGTCAGCGGATCATGGTGGGCCAGGTCGGCCAGGCGCTCCTCGTTGAGCTTCTGCTCGGTCACGTCGTGCATGGCCACGACCGCCCCGAGCTTCCATCCGTCCTCGTCGACCAGCGCCTGCCCGTTGACGCTGACCTTGCGCTGCTCGCCCTCGCTGGTGACGAGGATGATCTCGACGTTGTGGAGCCGCTCCCCCGACATGGCCAACAGGAGCGGATTCTCCTCGGGTTCGATGGGCGACCCGTCCGGACGGCGGAGCATCCGGCTCGCCGGCAGGCGGCCGATCGGCTCGACCGAGTCGTCCAGTCCGTGGAGGCGCCGGGCCGCGGGGTTGAAGATGGTCATCCGCCCTTGGGCGTCACAGGCCACGATGCCCTCGTCGAGGGTGTCGAGCAGGACGCGCAGGAACTCCTCCTCCTGACGCAGTGCGTAGGCGGACCTCCGCGAATCGCTGATGTCGCTGAACGAGCCGACGGCGCCGGTGACGCTGCCGTCGGGGCCGAGGACCGGCTGTGCGTTGATCCGCACCCACCCCGCGACCGAGTCGCCGGTCCGGTAGCCGATCACCGCCCCGTCGACACGGCGTCCACGACGAAGGCTGACCAGCACCGGATGCTCGTGGGGCTCGATGGTCTCGCCGGAATCGTCGAACAGTTCGAGGCCGCTGTCGCAGGCCTCGACGATGAGGTCCTCGAGCTTCCTACCGAGGTTGCGGATCCGAGGCGCGTGGAACATGATCTCGAAGGCCTCGTTCACCAGCACGACGGTGCCACGGGCGTCCACCATCACCAGGCCGTCGGCCAGCGACTCGAGCAGGGCGTTCTGGCGCCTGTCGCCCGCGTGGTCCCCCAGATCGATCCGCTGGCGATCGGTGACGTCACGGATGGTCACGACGACGCCGCCCACCGGATCGTCCTGATGGTTGGCCGCGACGAGTTCAAGGTCGAGCTCGCGCCCGTCCGCCGGAACGGCGCGGAGGTCGAGCGAGACCGACAACCGGCGGCGGGTGATCAGATCGTCGAACAGGTTTCGGACCAGCAGTTCGCTGTCGTCGTCGAACAGCTCGAAGACGTCGCGGCCGATCGCGTCGCGTACGTCGTACCCGAACAGCCGCTCGGCCGAGGCGCTCACGAAGACGAGCCGGCCCTCGACGGACACCACGGCGACCACATCGGCCTCGAGGAGGACGACCGAGTACAGCTGGGGCTCGCCGGCCACCGGCAACCTCGGATGGTCGGTTACCCGGTCCGCCCCGGGGAAGCCCGTCCCGTTGCCGTTCGCGGCGTGGCCGTTGCCGTTCGCCCCGTGGCCGTTGTCGCGGCCGTTGCCGGCCCGACCGTTGCCGATGTCGGCGCGGCCACGCACCTCGAACTCCTGTGTGCCGAGTTCGGGCACCGCCCGCGACGGAAGCGCCTGTCCATCGTCGTTCCGGTCGGCGCCGTCGGGTTCACGCCGGTCGCGCCTGCCCCGGCGGGTGCGGTCCACCCAGCTCATGCGACCGCACCTTCGAGCGGGCGGTCGGCGAGCCACAGGGGCTGGAACACGTGCCACTGCTCGGGCGCACGGCGGATCAGTCCTTCGAGCCGGGTGGCGATCTCCTGGGTGAGCCGGGTCACGTCGTCCCGCAGCGAGTCGCCACGGGTGGTGTCCATCGGAGGCTCCACCAGGGCCCGGTGGTCCTGCCCCGGGCCGCTGTAGACCGCCCCCGTGCAGAGGGTGGCCCCCGTGCGAAGCGCCAAGGTGGCCGGGCCGGCGGGCATCGTCGTCCGTTCGCCGAAGAAGTCCACCTCGATGCCGGTGCCCTCGATGTCGCGGTCGCACAGCAGTCCGACCAGCCCACCGGATCGGAGGGTGGACAACAGTGCGCCGCCCGAATGCTGGTCGAGCGGCACGATGGTCAGCCCCATGGCGCCGCGCTGCTCGACGAAGTAGTCGAACAGCGCGGGCGGCTCGATGCGCTCGGCGACGGCGGTCATGGGCATGTTCTGGGTGGCCAGGAACGCGCCCCCGTACTCCCAACTGCCGATGTGGGGGAGCGCGAGGATCACCCCCTTGCCGCGGTCCATCCCCCGACGGAGATGGTCCAGGCCGTCGACGAACGTGTGCTGGACGACCTCGTCCGGGGCTGTGCCGGGGAGGCGAGCCCCCTCCACCCAATACCGGGCGTAGGCACGGAACGACCGGCGGGCCCAACGGTCCAGGACCACCGCGTCGTCACCGTCCGCCCCGAGCACGCGCCGGAGGTTGGTCGTGACCATGGCCCGCTGGTCATGGCGGACCCGGAACATCAGGTCGCCGACCACGTCACCGAGGCCGAGCGCGACCGACTCGGGAAGCGCGGAGATGCATCGACCCAACGTCGTATAGGTCCGGTAGACCATCTGCCCCTTGTCCATCGGATCTCAGTCCTCGCCGGTACAGATACCGGTTCCGCAGCGGAGTGGCTCAGCCATGGCGCCGGCCGGCTCGTTGGCGGACACCGGTACGGGCCTGGCGGGCCCTCCACGTCCTACCGGAGCGGCTCGAGAGCTCACCTTGGCGACGGGCCCGCCAGCGCGATGCCGACGAGGTACGTCCGGCCGATCGCGCCGCGCCGCGGCTGGTTGCCCGCACTCCGGTTCGGGTGCGCCGGACCCGCCGGGAGGCGCCGCTCGCCGGGGCCTCGGCCAGACGCCACACCTTGGCGAACCGACCGACCGCGGTCGCCGCCGTCAGGACCAGCATGATCCACAGCACCGGGACGAGGAACGAGGCCGACAGGAACCCGATGCCGAGCAGGATCATCCGCTCGGCCCGTTCCATGAGGCCGCCCTTGGCGGAGATGCCGAGCGACTCGGCCTTGGCCCGCTGGTAGGAGACGAGCGAGGTCACGCCGAGTACGGCGAAGGGAAGGAGCACCAGATGGCCGGGGTGGGTCGACACGAGATACCACGCGATACCACCGAGGATGAGCGCGTCGGACACCCGGTCGGTCACCGAATCGAAGAACGCTCCCCGGACCGACGAGGTACCCGAGGCCTTGGCCACCGGACCGTCGAGCAGGTCGTGGAGACCGGTCAGGACGAGGAGGACGATGGCCAGGTGCAGATGACCCGTGGCCACCGCAACTGCTGTGGCGGCGGCCGAGATCAGCCCGGTCGCAGTCAGCACGTCGGCCGAGATGCCGACCTGCTGCAGTGTGCGACCGACCGGTCCGGTCGCCCGGTCCACCGTGTCGCGCCAACGACCGTCGAACATGTGCGCTCCTCTTGATGGTTCCCACAAGACTACCACCCGCTAGCTACAGGCAGCGGTCCGGCTGCGGGCCACGAACTCCCTGGTCACAGCGGTTATACGCCGGCCGGCCAACCGGTCAGAGGACGAGAGGGCGGATCGGGGCCATGATCAGGCCCGGGTCCGATTTCCAGTCGACGCCCGGCACGTCGATGTAGAGCTCGAGTTCGTTGCCGTCGGGATCGAGCACGTACAGGCTGTGGGTGACGGTGTGGTCGCTGGCTCCGACGATCGTGACCCCCACCTCGGCCAGGTGCTCGACGACCTCGCGCAGCTCATCGTCCGAGTCGCCCACCTTCAGTCCGAAGTGGTACATGCCGAGACGGCGGCCCTCCGGCACCGGCGCGGCACCCTCACCGACCTCGATGAGGAGCAGCTCGTGGTGGGTGCGCCCCGAGGTGAACGCGGCGGCCGGGAATCCGAGAGTGGTCGGGAACGCCCGATCCCAGCCGAGCACGTCGCCGTAGAACGCTGCCGACCGCTCCAGGTCCTGCACGTAGAGCACCAGGTGCCCGAGTTCCTTCACCTGCATGTCGTCCTCCCGTCTGTCTGTGACTCCCCTTGGGGCTCTCCCCTCGGGGACGGCCCTCCGTCGGCCGGTCGTGACTATCCGGCCTCCGGCCACGCCGCGACGAGTCGCTCCCAACTCGAGGCCAGCGTCTCGGGTAGGACCCGGGTGTCGGCCACCGCGGTCATGAAGTTGGTGTCGCCCTTCCACCGGGGCACGGCGTGGAGGTGGAGATGCCGCGGGATCCCCGCTCCGGCCGCCTCACCGAGGTTGGCACCGAGGTTGATCCCTTCGGGTCCGTACCCGCGCTCGAGGGCACCGACGCCGAGGCGGAGCGCCGTCCACAGTTCGGTGCCCTCGTCGTCGGACAGGTCGCCCAGGGTGCGGACGTGGCGCAGCGGGACGGCCATGAGGTGCCCGCTCGCGTACGGGTAGGCGTTGAGCACCACCAGCACGGTCCGCCCCACCCACAGCACCCCGTTGTCGGGCGACGGCGGGCCGCTGGCCGCGATCCGACAGAAGACGCAGTGGTCCGGGTCGTCGGCCCCGGCCGGATTCGGTGTCGGGCCGGTGCCCGTCCCGGTCACGTACGCGGCGCGCCAGCCGGCCCACAGCCGTTCGAGGGTCACGGCCGCCGGCTCATGATCCATCGCCGGGATCGGACACCTCGGGCGTGGTCCGGTCGTCGATCTCGCGCAGCACCGCCCCGGTGAACAGCGCGATCGGCACCCCGCGCTCGGGGCGCTCGCTCCCCCGCTGGTTCACCCCGACCGTGCCGGCTGCGACATCGTCGTCGCCCACCACCAGGATGTACGGGATCTTGAGCAGCTTGGCCCGCCGGATCCGGGCGCCGAGCGGCTCATCGGCCGGGTCGACCTCCACCCGCACGCCCTCGGCCCGCAGGGTCGCGGCGACCTCGTCGGCGTATCCCTGGTGGTCGTCGCGCACACCGAGCACCCGCACCTGCTCGGGCGAGAGCCACGTCGGCAGCGCGCCGGCGTAGTGCTCGACCAGGATGGCGAAGAAGCGCTCGATCGAACCGAACAGTGCCCGGTGGAGCATGATCGGTCGGTGCCGACTGTTGTCGGCCCCGACGTACTCCAGGCCGAACCGCTCGGGATGGTTGAAGTCGCACTGGATGGTGCTGAGCTGCCACGTCCGGCCGATGGCGTCCCGCACGTCGATGTCGATCTTGGGCCCGTAGAACGCCGCGTCGCCTTCCTTGACCTCGAAGGGGAGGCCGCTCGCCACCAGTGCCAGGCGCAATGCCTCGGTGGCCTTGTCCCAGATCTCGTCGCTTCCCACGTACTTCTCGGGATCCTTGGTGGAGAGGTTCGCCGTGAATTCGGTGAACCCGAATGCGGTCAGCACGCTCATCACGAACTCGAGGAGGGACCCGATCTCGTCTACCAGCTGCTCCTCGGTGCAGTAGATGTGGCTGTCGTCCTGGGTGAACCCCCGGATCCGCATCAACCCGTGGAGGGTGCCGGCACGCTCGTAGCGGTAGACCGTCCCGAGCTCGAACAGCCGGAGCGGCAGCTCGCGGTAGCTGCGCTGGCGGCTGGCGTAGATGAGGCAGTGCATCGGGCAGTTCATGGGCTTCGGGTAGTACGTCCCGTTGTCCATCTCCATGGGCGGGTACATGCCGTCGCGGTAGAACCCGAGGTGGCCCGAGGTCTCGAACAGGTTGGCGTTGGCCAGGTGCGGGGTGAACACGAACTCGTAGCCGCCCGACGCGTGACGCTCCCGGCTGTAGTCCTCCATGAGCTTGCGGACGATGCCGCCCTTCGGATGCCAGACGGCCAGTCCGCCCCCCAGTTCGTGGGGGAAGCTGAACAGGTCGAGCTCCACCCCGAGCTTGCGGTGGTCGCGCTTCTCCGCCTCCTCGAGTCGGTGGAGGTGCTCGGCCAGCGCCTCCTCGGACTCCCACGCGGTGCCGTAGATCCGCTGGAGCTGCTGGCGCTTCTCGTCGCCCCGCCAGTACGCGCCGGCCACCCGCATCAGGGCGAAGTGCCCGAGCCTCCCGGTCGACGGCACGTGGGGTCCGCGGCACAGGTCGGTGAACGCCGGGGAGTTCCAGTAGGTCGATACGCCGTGCTCGCCGGCACCCTCCGACGCGGCGTCGACCTCGTCCTGGCCGGCCCCCACCGCCTCGATGATCTCGCGCTTGAACGGCTGGTCGCCGAAGAGCTCGAGGCCCTCGTCAATGGTGTGCTCGTGACGGACGAACGGCTGGTCCTCGGCCATGATCGCCCGCATCTCGGCGGCGATCCGCTCCAGGTCCTCGTCGGTGAAGTGGGCCCCGCCGGGAAGCTCGAAGTCGTAGTAGAACCCGTCCTCGATGACCGGGCCGATGGCGAAGTGGGCGCCCGGCCACAGCCGCAGCACGGCCTGGGCCAGCACGTGGGCCGTCGAGTGCCGGAGGACCTCGCGGCCGAGCGGGGTCGTCGTGGTCACCACCGTCACTTCGGCACCGTCCGGCAGGGCGCTCGACAGGTCGACCGGCTTCCCGTCGAAGGTGGCCGCCACGGCAGCCTTGGCCAACCGGGGGCCGATCGACTGGGCGAACTGGAGGGCCGTGGTGCCGGGCTCGAACTCCTTGGTGCTGCCGTCAGGGAGTCGGACGGTGACGCCTGCCATGAGTGGTGCCTTTCGTTGACGGGACCGGCCCGGACCCGGAACGGGTCCCGGGATGTCCGGTCAGGCCTACAGGGTAACGCCCAGCAACGCGGCCCCCTGGACCACGGAGCGCCCGAGCGACGCCTCGTCGTCCAGGGCGGCGAGTGCGCCCGGTGTGTCGAGATCGGCGTCGAGCGCGGCCCGGACCCGCCACAGCCCGTCCTCGTCCGAACCGAGGTTGTCCCCCGGATCGCCCGGCCCGCTCGCCGACCGCCACGCCTGCAGTCGGGCTGCGGCCCGGACCAGGTCACCGTCGGACCACTGCCAGTCGGGGCGGTAGTGATGGGACAGCAGGGCGAGTCGGACCGCGGCGGGCTCCCACTCCTTCAGCAGGTCGCCCACGAAGACCAGGTTGCCGAGCGACTTCGACATCTTGGTCCCGTCCAACCCGACCAGGCCGACGTGCAGCCAGTGCCGCACGAAGGAGGTGCCGGTGGCCGCCTCCGACTGCGCCGTCTCGCACTCGTGGTGGGGGAAGACGAGATCGCGCCCACCGCCATGGACGTCGATGGTCTCCCCCAGCTCGCGAAGCACCAGCGCCGAGCACTCGATGTGCCAACCCGGCCGGCCCCGTCCCCACCGCGACTCCCACGCCGGCTCGTCGGGGAGCGACGGCTGCCACAGGACGAAGTCGAGCGGGTGCCGCTTGTTCGGGTCGCCGGGGTTGCCTCCGTGCTCGGCCGCCATGGCAAGCATGGTCTCCGGGTCGAAGTGGCTGATCTCGCCGAAGCGGGGGAAGGTGGTCACGTCGAAGTAGACCGCGCCGCCCGCCTGGTAGGCATTGCCGGAGTCGAGCACGGTGCCGATGAGGGTCAGGATCTCGGCGATGGCCGAGGTGGCCCGTGGCTCGGACCACGCCGGGATCAGCCCGAGCGCATCCATGTCCCGGTCGAAGCGGGCGATCTCCTCGGCGGCCAGGTCGAGGTAGTGCACGCCGAGCTCCCGGGCCTTGCGCAGGATGTCGTCGTCGACGTCGGTGACGTTGCGCACACACCGGGTCTCGTGGCCGAGGTCGCGTAGGCGGCGCTGG
>JBEKCS010000040.1:0-32906 GCA_050014755.1 Acidimicrobiales bacterium | reverse complement strand
GCCCCACGACCCCGGCGCGCCGGGACCCGGCGACCAGGGGTGACCGCCCGAGGCGGGCGGGGCGGGTCGGATGTCGACGAACTGGGCGTCGAGCTGCGACGGGTCGGTCGTATCGGGTGTGCCGAAGGCGGTCACCTGCTCACCGGCGGTGACGCCCGTCTCCGTGGTGCCGTTCTCGGTGTAGGTCGTCGACCCCGTGGTGTCGACCGTGAGTGTCAGGCCGCCCAGGGTGGGTACGGTGAACGATCCGGTGCCGACGGTTTCCACCGTGCCACCGATCTGGGCCAGCTCCACGAGGACATGGGCGGCGGTGACCGTGGTCGCCGTCGACTGGGTGCCCGAGGTCGGGGTCACCAGCACGCGCTCCCCGGCGACCACCCCGCCGGGGGCCGTGGAGGTGCCGGTCTCCGAGTAGGTGGTCGACGAGGTCACGTCGACGGTGACGGAGGTGCCGCCGGCCTCGGTCAGCGTGAAGCTGCCGGTGCCCAGTGACGCCACCGTGCCCGACACGAGGTGTGGGCCCAGGAATCTGCCGAGGTGGTGAACCGAATGTCCGTGAGCCGGTCCGGGAGACGCCGCCCATGCGGCCGTCACACCGCCCGTCGCCAGGACCCCGACTGCGGCGGAGGCCAGGACGGTGGCCATCTTCCTCGACATGTTCCTCATGGTGTCTGCTCCCTCGGTGGTGGCCCACGTCGGCCACCGTGCAGTTCGTTCCGGTCCGGACGACGGTGTGCGCCATCTGCCGGTCCCTAGTGTGTGGATATATGGTTCTTCGCCGCCAAGGGGCAGGTGTCACACGGAGCTCCCGGATTTTCTCGGAAATCTTTCGGCTCAGCTGTGACGCGGGCGCCTCTGCGGCGAAGTGATACGCGGTGACATGGGATCAGAAGCCGACGCGGAACAAGTGGTCGCCGCTGCACGTCGCGGCGACCAGGGCGCCTGGGAGCAACTCCTCGGGTCCCTCTACCCGCGCCTGCGTGCCTACACGGCGAGGCGGCTGCCTCCTCCGTACGTGGAGGATGCCGTGAGCGAGACCATGACCCGTGCGGTGGCCGGCATCGACCGGTTCCGGTGGGGACCGGCCGGCTTCGACGGCTGGGTGTTCGGCATCGGTCGCAACGTCGTCGCCGATCACTACCGAAGCGTGAGCAAGGACGCCGACCGGGCCGACCGCATGGTCGGTCCCGACCTGTCCGAACTGCCGGGAGACGCCGTCGACCTCGGGGAGGACCATGCTCAGGTGCGCCGGTGCTTCGCGCTCCTCAACGACAAGGAGCAGGAGCTCCTCGGGCTACGGGTGATCGCCGGGCTGTCCGCCGAACAGGTGGCGGCGGTGCTCGGCAAGCGCCCCGGAGCCGTGCGGTCCGCTCAATCGCGTGCCCTGTCGCGTCTGCGCGAGCTCATGGAGTCGGACGATGCCTGAGTCGCAGACCCCCGGTACCGGCGACGATCCGCTTCTCAACCTCTTGGCGGCGGCGATGGCTCCGGCCGACACCACGCCTCCGGAGGCGACCGTCGTCGCGCTCCGCACCGCGGTGGCGTCCATGAGCCCGGCGCCGGCACGGCGTCGGACCCTCGCCGGGTGGACCGGATGGAGGGGCCGCCGGTGGGCCGTGGCCGGGGCCGTGGTGGCCACGGTGACACTCGGGACGGGAACCGCCTTCGCGGCCGGGATCCCGGTGCCGCCGCCCATCCGCATCCTCGCCACCGACATCGGGCTCCCGGTGACACCGCAGCCGGTGGTGAACGTCCAGAACGCGGTCTCCTCGCTGCAGACCCAGCTCCAGTCCACACCACCGGATCCGGCGCGCACCGCGGCGGCCGCCGGCAAGCTTTCGACGCTGATCCACCAACTCGATCCGGCGCAGCGCAACCAAGTGGGAGCGCTACCGACCCAGGTGCTGCAGCAGGCCTGCCGGGCGGTGTACCCGACGACGGGGCTGTCCGCCGCGCCGGTGGGCGGTTGGTCGGGCTGCCCGACAACGGCGCCGGCCGGAAGCCCGTCACCGGGTCCGGCGACCGGGTCGTCCCTCCCGACGACCACGTCCACCACGGTGTCGGGGGGCTCGACCGGCGGCACGGCTCCGGCCCGGCCCGGGGGTTGGAACCCGTCCGGCAACCCGACGACGGGACCGGCCGGCGGTTCGACCCCGTCGGGGACCCACCCCTGGCCACCCACGACCTCGGTGCCCGGCAGGGGCTCGGGCGGCGGCTCGGGCGGCTGGGGACCGGGATCCGGAAGTGGCTCTGGCTCCGGTGGTGGCGCCGGCAGGGGCTCGGGCGGCGGCTCGGGTAGGAGATCAGGCACCGATGTCGGCCCAGGCAAGGACACGGGCACGGACACGGACACGGCCAACGGCCCGGAATCCGCGTCCTCCGAAACATCCGGTGACCGTCCGCCCGCCCAGGACACGACCGGATCGTGGGGCCAGGGCAGCCCCGGCCAACCGCACCAGCAGGCGTCGCCGGTGCCCATCCGGTCCGCCCCCGTTCCGAGTCCCGGCGCCGCTGGCAGCCCGGGAGTCACGCCAGGGTGAGACTCAGTCGGGCGCCCCTGATCTCGGGCCTCTGACCCCTGACCGGCACCCGGACGACCGGTCCGCTCCCGCGCCCGACGAAGGGGCCGGACGCCAGGACGTGGCGGGTCGACAGGACGGCGTCGTCGAGTCGATGATCAGTTGCCCGCGGACGGCTCGGACTACGGTTCCTCCCGGTGGCGTTCTCCGTCGCCTGGGACGAAGGGGTGGCCCCGGTGGTCAGCAGCATCCGGCTTCAACAGGGCGAGGAGGTCGTCCTCGACATGCTCCCCTCGGCGTTCTGGACGGCACCTCTCTACGTGATCACCTTCGGCCTCTGGGCCATCTGGCGATCGCGGCACCGTTTCATCCTCACCAATCAGCGGGTGCTCATCGTCCAGGGGATCGTCACCAGGAGGGAGAAAGCCCTCCCCCTGAGCCGCGTCCAGGATGTCCGACTGATCCGCTCGTACCTGATCGGCGGGCGCGTCCTGATGTCGAGCGCGGGAGGAGCGCTGAGCATCCAGGCCATCGGGCCGCTCAGCCGCGAGCGCGCCAGGGTGTTCGCCGATGCGGTGGGTCCGAGGATCGACCGGGGCGGCGACGGACTGTCCCCGCCTCCGGCAACGCCGGCGCAGTGGGCTGTCGACCCCTTCGGCCAGGCCGATCTCCGGTACTGGGACGGCTACAGCTGGACGGATCACGTCTCGCCCGTGCAGCAGGAGGACACCGCAGGCCCACCGGCCTGACGGCCTGACGGCCTGACGGCCTGAGCTCCGCCGTTCAGTTCCTGGTCCGGGCTTCCCCGTCGTTGGCGGTGGAGCGCATGTTGGCCTTCTTGGCGGCATGGACCGCCCAGGCGATCTGATCGGAGGTCTCGGTTCCGGCCTCGACGTTCTCCTTGCGGATCCGCTCGAGTACCTCGGCCCGGTCGATGCGGATCTGCCTCGGCGCCTCGATCCCCAGGCGCACCCGGCCATTTTCCGAGACCGACACCACCGTGATCACGATGTCGTCCCCGATGAGGATCTTCTCCCCTACCTCACGGGTGAGCGTCAGCATCCGGGCCTCCTTCGGGCTCGCCGCCGGACGCCGGAAGGGGCATCGGTGTCCGCACATGCCAACCGACCTCACTCTCGGCGGCCGCCGGTACGAACTGGTCGGCGACACCGGTATGGCGGTTGACGATGACGGGAGAGAAGAGGTTGACCGTCGTCCGCTCGAGCGGATCGCGCGGAGTCACGATGGCCAGCAGGGCGGCATCGTCCGGGACCACCAGGTCGAGGCTTTCGGCGAACTCCTCGTCCAGTGCCACCTGGTACTGCGGCCACAGGACACCCGGAGCGGTCACCAGGAACTTGAGCTCCGGCACCTCCGCCCCGCTCCGCAGCCGTACGGGGTCGTTGCATCTGAGCACCGCGAACAGACCGTTCGCATCGGGGATGGGCTCGATCGTGAAATGGACCGCGCCGATCCAGCCGAGCATCTCTCGGCGGAAGGTGATGTCCATCACCTCCGCGGTGACAGGCCGGCTGCGGGTCGTCTGCACAGGACTCCTTCTCGTTGATGGGATCGGCCGTCGACTGCACGTCGCGTGACGCACTCTGTGGTGAGGAGCACCGATCCTCATAAAGATCCTGCCACTCCAGGGCGACCTGGAGTGTGCATCACAGGAAATGGACGAGTGTCTCGGGTATCGCCTGTGACGCCGCCCACATGGCAGCCTGGTAATTGGTCATCTCCGAGTCGAGCTGCGTCGTCACCGTGGCCACGTTGACGTCCTCGAGACCCGCCTGGGTGGTCTGGGCCGCCGTGAGCTGCGTGGTCAGCGATGCCGAGGCATCAGTGACGGCGATTGATGCATTACCCAACTCTGCGCTCCCTTGTTCGGCTGTGCTGATATTGGCGTCGAGAGCGGTCAGGGCGGCATTCAGCTGGGTGGCCGTCGGGGCCCCCGTGTTGAGCTGGCCGATGACCGTCGACAGGACGTTGAATACGTTGGAGGCACCCGTTCCGAACAGCGCGGTCCCCGGCACGGAGAGTGCCGCGGCCTGCCCCGCACCGGCACCTGGTCCCACGACCACGGTCGGCGGGTCCTCGTTTCCCAGATAGTTGCCTGCCGCGCTGAAGGCCTGGTTGGAGGCCGACGTTCCGGCGAAGATGGGCCGGCCCTCGAACTGGGTGTTGGCCGTGGTCAGGAGGTTGGCGCTCACTCCTTGGAGTTGCTCGGCAACTCCTGTGTAGTTGGTGGCGCTCTCGGCACCCTGGTTGAGGGCCTGGAGCAGCAGAGTCTGCGCGGTCTGCATGGCGCTCAGCGCACTGTTGGCCGAGTCGTTGGCCAGGCCGAGCCACGACGTCGCCGTCTGGGTGTTGTCCTGCCAGCTGGTCAGCTGGCTGGCCTGACCCGACAGCTGGAGCACCTGGGTGACGGCGGTCGGGTTGTCGGAGGGCAGATTGAGCGACTTGCCCGAGGACACCTGCGCCTCGAGGCTGGCGATGCTGCTCTCCTGCTGGTTGAGCTGCTGGGTGATCGACTGGGAGAGGCTGATGTCTGCGACTCGCACGTCAGACCGCCTGGAGGAGCGACTGGAACGACTGGACGATCGCGTTGACCGCCTGCGATGCCGCTTGGAACGCGTTCTGAGCCGTCATGACGTCGATCTCCTCCTCGTTCTCGTTGACACCGGACACCGAGGCGAGATTGTTGGCCGCCGTCGTCGCCATGTTGGTCGCCGTGGTCGCGGTGTTCGACGCGTTGGCCGCCTCCGTTCCGAGGGCACCGATCAACCCCTGATACAGGGCATCGGCACCGGTCGCGGAGCTGGCCAGGGCAGCCATGGCCTGCACGTTGCTGGAATCCAACGTGGGTGTTCCGATGACGTTCGAGTTGCCCGGGCCCGGTGCGGCGGCCGTGGCGATGAGGGAGGGGTCGGCGCTGTAGGTGGTGGACACCGCGATGGTCGCCGCAGCGCTCGAGCTGTCGGTGTAGGTCGAGCCCGATCCGTCGTTGACAAAGATGTTAGGGAGCACGGTGCCGGCGTACCCGCCGGCAATGGCCGAGCCCGGATCACCGTTGGCGTCCATCCCGCCCGCCTGCAGCGAGTTGACATCGTCGGCCAGGGCGTTGGCCACCGAGGACAGTTGGGCCTGGTAGCCGGGGAGCACGGTGTCGACCGCGGCCAGTGTGGCTCCGATCGTCCCACCCGCCGTCACCGGTGCCCCGGACGAGGTGGTGATGGCCAGGTTTCCGGTGGCCGCCGATCCGGAGGTGACCAGCGTCTGGGCGACGTTGCCCGAGACCAGCTGGATCCCGCCGAGGGACACCGTCAAGGATCCGTCGGAGGCGGTGGACGTCGAGATGCCGAGCAGGCCGGCCAGCTGGTTGACGTCCGCCCGCTGCTCGTCGCTCAACGAGTTGGGATCCTGGCCCCCGATGTTGCCGGCCACGATGCCCTGGTTGAGCGAGGCGATCTGGGTGAGCAGGCCGTTTGCCTGGGACAGCGTCCCCCCGTCGTTGGCGCCTGTTCCCACCTGGGTCCCGAGCGAGGAAGCCAATTGGGAGAGCTGGGTCGAGCTGCTGTTGAGGGTGGACGCGAGATTTTGCGCCGCGGTGGCGACGGACTGCTGGGCACCCTGTTGATTCGGGTTGGAGGCCAGGTTCGAGAGGTCGGACCAGAACGAGTTGAGCTGGGCGGCCAGTCCGTTGGCGTCCGGCTCGGGGAAGATGGCCTCCACCGACTGCATCACCTCATTGGCCTGGTTGGCAGCCCCCTGGACCCCTTCGGCTGCGACATTGGCCGATCCGTAGACCGCGTCGGTCAGCGCCCGGACCGAGGTGATGCTCACGCCCCCGCCGGACTGGAGGGGCTCGGCCGCCCCGATCGGTGAGAGTTCTACCGCCTCGCGCGCGTAGCCCGGGGTATTGATGTTGGAGAGATTGTTCGATGCCGTGTCGAGCTCGGCGGTGTCGGCATTGAGCCCACTGGCCAGGATCGACAGCCCGAGGTCGGTCACATCGCTCCCCGCACGATCCTCGGTCGAGGCGCCGAACGTCGGCCGTAGGTCGATCCGTCGTCACTGCGGAGGAAGGCCAGGGCCTCTTCGGCCAGGGCCGAACGGCGGTTGACGGCGGAGATCGTGAGGTCGGCCACGCTCTGGAGGTCCGCTACCTCCTCGAGCAGGACGCGGCGGCGTTCGTCGAGAATGACCTTCCACTCGTCGGGGAGCTCACCGACGATGTCCTCCAGCCGGGCGTCGTGCTGGAGGCCGCACGCGGTGGTCACGCCGATGGTGACCGCCGCTCGTCGCAGGTCGGTCAGCCGAAGCTGCTCACTTGCCGACTGGAGTGCGCTCACCGACCGGGGGATCCACGAGGATTGGTCGCTGGCCACCAGCGACGCCAGCACCGTGAATTGGTAGTTCAGCGAGTGAACCTGTTCCAGTTCGTCGTCGAGAACCATGGCCAGCTGCGTGAGGAGTTCTTGCTCGTCCACGATGTCTACAACGGCCCGGAAGCCCAGTAAGTTCAGGGGTCAGCGTTCGATATCTCGCTTCGTTCGACCCTCGGAGCGGGACTGCGCCTGCACCCGGGCGTAGTGGAGCACGACCCCGGTCACGATCCACACCAGGACGCCCGAGAGGGCGAGGGCGAGGGCCAGGCGGAAGAGGAGGGTGGCGAAGGGAAGGTTGCCCGAGATCGTCTCCACCAGCGACGGTAGGAGCAGCACGATGGCCAGGACGATGGCGGCCAGCGGCCGGAGGCGCTGGACGTCCGCCTCCAACATCCGGTAGTCGCGCCAGTTCATCCCTGCGTCTCCATCGCCCGGCCGAGGAGGGTCAGGGTCCATCCCATGGCCGAACTCCTCTCGCCGTCCACGAAGGTGATGGGGGCGGCGCCCAGCAGCTCGGCCGGGCTGTAGGTCGAGTCCACCCCCCACACAGCCAACGCGTCCATCGACGGAAGGTGGTCCCTCCACTGCTCGACGTCCTGGCGCTTCATCGACGCCGACACCGCGCCGAGCACGTAGTCAGGCTGGAGGCTCTCGATGAAGGCGAGGGTGGTCGACCGGATCGGGAGGCCGGGATCGGATTCGACCGTCACCAGTGACGAGCGCCCGGCCGACCGGCGCCGGGTGACCGTTTGCACGGTGAGGAGGTCGTCGCCGGTGTGGAGCAGGCCCCCGGTCGGGTCCCCCGATGGTGTTCCCTCATCCGGCTCGCACGAAGGTGCAGGGTCCTCGACGGTCCACGCTCGCTGCCCGGGCGCCTTGCGTGGGCCGTGGAGGTAGGGCGACTCGCCGAGGAGCAGTCGGGTGGTCCGATCCAACGGTCGGCGGGTCCCGATGACGACCACGACGGTACCGCCCTTGGTCGGCAGAGGGGGTGCGACCGGGAGCCCGTCCATGGCCTGCAGCAGTGCGTCGAGGGTCGCAGTGGCCGCCCGGGGCATGTGGGCATCGGGAAGCCCGAGGCCCCGCAGGCGGTCGTAGAGATCGGGGACGGGACGGGCAGCCGGCTTGCGGGCGGAGGAGCCGGCGGACTTCGGGCCCGACGACCGGCGAGCGGGGGCGGAGGGCTTGGTAGGAGCTCCGGTGGCGGGCGGGGTCGGGGCCTCGCCGGCGGGCGGGGTGGGGGCGACGTCGTCCTTCGGGACCGCGGGAAGGGACGCTGCCTCCTCCTTGGCGGCCTTGGCCCCGGTCCTGTCGGCCTTGGCCCCGGTCGGCGGCCGCGACTCGGCATCGCCCGTGGTGACCTCCGGCGCGGGATCGACGACCGGTGGAGCGGAGATGCTCTCGCTCGGCGTGATGTCGGACGCACGCGGCGCTGGTTCGGCCGGCCGCTTCTCCCGGTTCATCTCCGCATCCCCTGCGGTCAACGCAGCCTCGGCCTCGGCCAGCACGTCGTGGAACTCGGACGGCGAGATCGAGTCGAACTGGAGGGTGAGCTGATCGGTCGTGTCCTCGATCAGTGCCGCCAGTGCGTCCGGCACCTGTTCCGAGGGAGCGGACCCCGCGTCCGCGTCCGCGTCCGAGTCTGGCTCATCGGAGATCCGCACGGCCGGGTCCTGCATACCCGTCGCGTGGTCCGACCCTCCTTCGTCCGACGGACCGTCGTGCGATGCCTCGCGCGCTGCGGCCCGGGCCCTGGCCGCCCGCCGCCCACGGGGCGCGGACCCTTCGGCCCCGGGAGGAGGATGGGTACCGGCGACGTACACCTCGGTGGCGAAGAACCCGGCGACACCGCCCCGCCGCGTCTTCCAGCACCTCAGCTCGACCGACGGTCCCAATGCTTCCCGGGCCCGTAGGAGAGCTTCCTCCGCCGATCGGCCCTCGAACTCGTCGGAGCCCGTTGAGGCGACCTCGGCCGGATCAGGCCGCGACCACAGTGCCATCGTTCACGCTCCCGACCGTCTCGAGTCGCATGGACGCCCCAATTTCACCCGCGCCGATCACGGCGATCCTCGGGAGGCTGGGTTTGAGGAGTCGACGGAGCGCGGGGCGGAGCCGGGTGGCACACAGGACCACCGGATTCAGGCCCTTGGCTTCTGCATCGCGGGAAAGTTGCGCGACCTGGCGGACCATCGACTCGGCCACCGAGGGTTCGATGCCGACCGTGCGGCCCCGCTCACCGACCCGCAGCGCACCGAGAAGGCTCTGTTCGAATGCCGGGGCGAGGGTGATGATGGCGAGGGTTCCGTCCGTGGCGAACTGCGACCCGATGGTCGAGCCCAGGGCGATCCGCGCCGCCTCGAGGAGGCTGTCGGCGTCCTTCTGCTGGGAACGAGCCTGTTCGGTGAGGGCCTCGAGGATGCGGACCAGGTCGCGTACCGGGATACCGTCGTCGAGTAGGCCCCGGAGCACCCCCTGCACGTCGCCGAGGGTCAGATTGGCCGCGGTCATCTCGTCGAGCACCACCGTGTTCGACGCCTTGATCGCGTCGAGCAGCAGCTTGGTGTCCTGTCGGGAGAGCAGCTCACCGGCGTGCTCGCGGACCACTTCGGCCAAGTGGGTGGTCACGACCGCGGAACGGTCCACCACGGTGATTCCGGCCACTGCCGCCTGATGGCTGAGCTCGGCCGAGATCCATTTGGCTCGGCCGCCGAAGGCCGGATCACGGGTTTCCATACCGGCCAGGTTATCCAGGTTCTGGCCGATTGCCAGAAGCTTGCCGCGGGGTGCCTCGCCCCGTGCCACCTCCACTCCGTGGACCCTGATGGCATACGTGGCCCGGGGCAGATCGAGGTTGTCCCGGGTGTGCACCTGGGGCATGACGATCCCCAGCTCCATGGCCACATTTCGGCGCAGGGCCTTCACCCGCTCGAGCAGATCGCCCCCCCGCTCCACCTGGACCAGGTCGACCAGCTCCAGCCCGATCTCGAGAGCGAGGGGCTCCACGCCCAGCCCGGCGGCCAGGGTCTCGGGCGTCTCGGCGGTGGCGGGAGCCTCCTCGGGACCCGATTCCTCCTCCACCTCCACGACGTCGTGCTTGATCCGCGACCCGATGAAGAAGACCGCTCCCCCGACGAGGAGGAACGGGATCTTGGGCAGGCCAGGGATGAGGGCGAGCCCAGCCATCAACAGTCCGGTCGTGCGCACGATCCGGCGATGCCGGGACAGCTGGATCAAGACGTCGTGCCCGAGATCGTGCTCGGTGGCGGCACGGGTGACGATGATGCCTGTGGACAACGACAGGAGCAGTGCCGGAATCTGCGAGACCAGTCCGTCCCCCACCGACAGGAGGCTGTAGGTGTTCGCGGCCTGGCTCACGGTCATGTGCTGCACCAGGATCCCGGTGGCCAGCCCACCCACCAGGTTGACCAGGGTGATGACGATGGCGGCGATGGCGTCACCCCGGACGAACTTGGAGGCACCGTCCATGGCGCCGTAGAAGTCGGCCTCGTCGGCGATCTCCTTGCGGCGTCGGCGTGCTTCCTGCTCGTTGATGGCTCCCGCGTGCAGGTCGGCGTCGATGGCCATCTGCTTGCCAGGCATCCCGTCCAGGGTGAAGCGTGCCGCCACTTCCGCCACGCGTCCGGCACCGGAAGTGATGACCACGAACTGGATGATGATGAGGATCAGGAAGACGACCAGGCCGACCAGGATCGACCCTCCGATCACGAAGTGCCCGAACGCCTCGATCACCACGCCGGCATAGGCATGCAGCAGGACCAGGCGGGTGGCGGCCACGTTGAGTGCAAGCCGGAACATGGTCGCGACCAGCACCAGCGTGGGGAAGACGGAGAAGTCCAGAGGCCGCTTGACCTGCATGGCCGTGAACAGCACCAGCACCGAGGCAGTGATGTTGGCGGTGATGAGGATGTCGAGGAGGAACGTGGGCAGCGGGACGATGAGTACGACGACCACGCCCACCACCGAGAGCGGCACGGCCATGGTGGTCAGCGACCGCATCCGGGTTTCGGGGACGGTTCGGGTGGAGGGTAGCGGCGGACTAGCCACTCACGCGCCTGCCCGTCTGCGGACGTGTTGCACGGAAGGGACTCCTGACGTGTTGCCTGGCCTACATCCCTCCGTGGATCCGTCGCGGCCTTCCTGGCCCGATCGAACTACGGCCCGTTGACGGCGAGAGTTGAGGGGCAGCCGGCCCAGCCGCCCTTTCGGCAGCGCTGGGTGACCGGGGAGCACCCACCGGAGACCACGCAAAGGGGAGCACCCACCGGAGACCACGCAGAGGAGAGCGGTAGGTCCTACTTCTCCGAATATACACACGGTGTGTGTATATTCGGAGAACCAATTCACCCTGCTCCTTTTCACCACGGGCCTCCCGGGGACCCCCGAACAGTGACACCGTGCGGCAGGGTTCAGCTGGCCGAGCGCAGCTCGACGGAGTCCATCTGGTGGACGCTCCGCATCGCCTTGGCCGTGGGCGACAGCGAGTAGACGAAGGCCAGGAGCCGGGCGACCGACCCGTAGAGGCGGGGCGGCACCAGGTCCTCCACTTCGCACGAAGCATGCAGGGTGCGGGCAAGCAACGGGTTCTCCACCAGGGGGATCCCGCATTCGATGGCCCGTTCGCGGATCCGCAGTGCCATGAAGTCGGCACCCTTGGCCACGACCCGGGGGGCCCGGTCCTTCTGGCGGTCGTAGGTGATGGCGACGGCGAAGTGGGTGGGATTGGTGACCACCACATCGGCCGACGCGACGGCGGCCATCATGCGCAGGCGGGACAGGCTCCGGGCCTTCCTCCTCACCGCGCGGCGGACCTCGGGTGAGCCGTCGCTCCGACGGAGCTCGTCCCTGACCTGCTGCTTGGTCATCCGGAGGCTCTTCTGGTACGTCTTACGGGTGAACGCATAGTCGACCGCGGCGATGGCCAGCGCCAGTCCCCCGACGTCGCGGAGCATCACCACGACGGTCGCGCCGGTGGTCGCCATCGTGGTGGGGAGCGGAAGCGTGTTACCGCCGAGCACGGCACCCATCAGGCGGCGCATGGTGGCAAAGGCCACCGCGCTCAGCATCGCCAGCTTCAGGATGGTCTTCGCGAGCATCCACAGCCCCTGGCTCGAGAAGGTGCGCTTGAACCCGGTCAGCGGATTGATCCGGGACACCTTGATGCCGAGCGCCTTCGGCGTGAACCGGAACCCGACCTGGGCGAACGCCGCCGCGACTCCGATGACCGTACACAGGCCGACGATCGGGATCGCCGCGAGTGCGAACGTGCCCAACCCCGAGCTGAGCACCCCGGTGGCGCCGGCGGTGCTCGGGTGGGTCATGGCCTGGAACACCAGCTCCATGAAGCTGGTGATCCGGCTGGCCGCCGCGCCGCCGAGTGCCGGAAGCGTCGACGCCACCAGAAGCAGACTGAGCCACGAGCCGAGCTCTTTGGACAGGGCGACCTTGCCCTCCTCCCGCATGTCCTTGCGGTGCTTGGGGGTGGCCTTCTCGGTCTTTTCCGACGAGGGCGCCATCCTCAGCCCCCGTAGAGCTGCGAGGTGGCCCGTTCGACCAGGTTGACCACGTCAGCGGGTAGGGCCACCAGGGCAAGTCCTACGCCGAGCAGTGCCATGGTGATCTGCAGCGGGAAGCCGAATACGAAGACGTTGATCTGCGGGGCGGCCTTGGCCAGGAGGGCGAGCACGACCTGGGTCACGAAGAGCACCGCGATCACCGGCGCCGCGATCTCGACCGCCGCGGCAAAGAACGTGGTCAGGTCACCGGTGAGCACATTGGCCAGGCCGCCCGACGAGACGGCGGGTAGCGAGGTCCCGATCGCGCTGAACGAGCGGAGGAAGCCGTTGACGATCACCAGATCGGCTCCGGAGGTGAAGATGAGGGCCATGCAGATCATGTTGAAGAACTGGCCGATGATCGGGGTCTGCTGTAGCGACAGCGGGTCGACCGCCGCCGGCAGGTTCATCCCGGAGAACAGGTCGACGAGGCTGCCGGCAGCGGTCACGGCCGACACGAACAGCAGTACCACGAAGCCCAGGACGAACCCCACGAGAGCTTGGACGACGACCTGGGTCAGGATCCCCACGTCGGACGACGGCAGCGCGTAGTGCTGCACGGTGTGAGCCATGTTGAACGCGAGGGCGAGGGCGATCCCGATCTTCGCCATGACCGGGATCGCGCTGTTGGAGAACGGTGGGCAGATGATCACCCAGGTGGACGCCCGCACCAGGGCCAGGATGAAGGCGATGGCGAATGCCGAGGACAGCTGGAACGTCATCCCTGTCCTGCGACCATCTTCGGGATCGAGTGGTAGAGCGCTTCGGAGTAGGACACCGCATCGGCGAGCATCCAGTGGCCGAGGAGCAACAGGACCACTCCGATCGCCACAACTTTGGGCAGGAACGTCAGGGTGAACTCCTGGATCGACGTCACGGCCTGGAAGAGGGAGACGGTCAGACCGACCACCAGGCTGACCACCAGTACCGGACCGGCCAGTTCGGCCACCAGCAGCAGCCCCTGCGAGGCGAGATGGAGGACGGTGTTGTCGGTCACCGGGGCCTCTCCTCCCAACGGTCCGGCCAGCGACCCGAGCGCATCCCCCGCAGCGTGACGACCGGCATGGCGCTCACGTGCGGAAGGACTGGATGAGGGAGCTCACGACGAGCGACCAGCCGTCGATGAGCACGAACAGGAGAATCTTGAAGGGAAGCGAGATGAGCGTGGGCGGCAGCATGTACATGCCCATCGACATCATGATCGCCGACACCACCAGGTCGATGATCATGAACGGGATGAAGATCATGAAGCCGATGAGGAATGCCGTCTCGATCTCCGACAGGACGAATGCCGGGATTACCGTGGTCAAGGGGAGCGAATCCGGATTCGACGTCTTCTCGTTGGCCGCGGACGTGAACAGGGCGAGCTCGTTCGCCCTCGTCTGATCGAGCATCCAGTGCTCGAGCGGGACCTCGCCCCGGTCGATGGCCTGGGTGGCCGTGATCTGCCCGTGCTCGTAGGGCTGGACGGCCACATGGTTGATCTGGGTGATGACCGGACCCATGATGAACAGGGAGATGAACAGCGCCAGGCCCGCGATCACCTGATTGGGCGGGACCGTCTGGGTGCCGAGGGCGTTCCGGGTGAGGGACAGCACGATGAACACCCGCGTGAAGCCGGTCATCATGATCAGCACCGACGGGACGATGGCCAGCACCGTGATGACGACGATGATGAGGACCGCAGTGGACGGGTCTTTCAACCCGCTCACGTTCACATTGACGTTGGAAGACACCGCCAGCAGCGGAAAGGGCAATGGGGAACCTTGGGAACGCAGGGAGAACTCCGGAACGCGGTCCCGGAACGCCGGCTCAGCGCCGGACTGTCATCTCCCGCAAGCCGTCGACAATGGCATCCCATGCCGTTGGGGCTTCCGCCCCCGACCCCGGTGCCAGCCTTGGCATGAGGTCGTTCTTGTTGGTGGTGAGCAGGCCGAGGGTGCGGGGCCGGACGGGCTCCGGCACGATGTCGAGAGGGGCGACCGTCTGCTCGTCGATCTCGGTGAGCACGGTGATCTGCTGCGGTGTCTGCCCGAGTACGACGGTGCGTCCCGCAACCTTCACCACGGCGACCGAGCAGTGGCGGCCGAGTGAGCGTCGGGCCACCACGTCGATGCGTCCGGATGTGCCCGCCGACTGCGGTCGCCCGAGCTTTCCGCTCTGACGGGCCCGACCGACCTTGGCGAACAGCCACAGCAGCCCCAGAATGAGGCCAAGGGCGAGAAACATACGGCCGATTTCGTGGGCGACCATCGGAGGACTCAGTCCGCCTCGTCGGAGACGATCTCGGTGATGCGCACCCCGTACTCGTCGCCAACGTCGACGACTTCGCCGCGGGCGATCACCACCTCGCGGTTCAAGACGATGTCCACCGGGGCTCCGACCGCCCGGTCGAGTTCGATGACGTCACCGGGACGGAGCTTGGCAAGATCGCCGAACGTCCGGCGCGCCGTTCCGATCCACACGGAGACCTCGACGGTGACTCCGCGGAATTGCGCCTCCCGGATGGCCTCGCGCCGGACGTTGTCGTCCGGACCTTCCTCGGCTCTGGCGGGAACAGCAGTCTCTGACACGGTCATCACAGCACCTCCTCGGTGATCGAACATGCTTTGCGGACACCGGACCGTCCGATGGTGGCCAGAGCGACCAGCACCCCTTCGGCACGCACCTCGAGCGGTCGGTCCGTGGAGAACCCGAGATGCAACTCGTCACCGACCCCGAGGTTCAAGAGCGCTTTGGGAGTGGTGGTGAAACTCGGGAACTGGAGGATCAGCTCGAGCGGGACCTCCTGCAACCGTTGACGGGCGAACCGCTCGCTCGGTGTGGTCCCGTCGCCCGAGGGCCGGCCGTACATCACCTCCACGAGTTGCCGGACGGTGGTGAAGGGGAGGCAGAGCACGATCTCGGTCGGCTCCCGTTCCATCAGCTCGAAGCTGAAGCGGGCGGCCAGGCACATCTCGGACGCGGATGCCACCGTGACGAATTGGATGTTCGACTCCTGGATGCCGAGCTTCGGCGTCGTCGCCTGAAGGCGACCGAGCGTCTTGCCAAGTTCGTCGAGGAGGCCGGAGATGACCGGGGCCAGTAGCTCCTGCTCGATCTCGGTGAGGACCCGGTCGGGGTACTCGTCCTCCCCGGTTCCGGCCAACCGGAGGTCGACCATGGCCAGGGCCTGGGCGGTCGGAAGGGTGAGCAGGGCGGTGCCCGGCAAGGGAGGAAGCGAGAACGTGAAGAAATGGGTGCCGTCTTCGAAGGTGGCAGCCAGGTCCTCCCAGGTGACCTGTTCCATCGATTGCAGCGCGAGGGTGCACGGCTGTCGGAGCACCGCGGACAACGAGGCTCCGCTGGTCCGGGCGAACGCTTCGAACACTGCGCCGATGGCGTGATGGTGCACCCGCTCGAGGGTCTCGGTCCGCCGGAAGTCGTGCGGCGATGTCTCTCGGCTGCGGGTCATGACTCGGAGAGCACCGGATTGGTCGCCTCGGGGCTCACGACGATATTGACCCGCCGGTTCTGCGCCTGTGCGGCCGGCGAATTGTTGGGGACGACCGGGTGGTACTGGCCGTACCCGACAGCCACCACCCGGGTGGGGTTGACGTTGTCGGCCGTGGTGAGCCGCACGACCACCGAGGTCGATCGAGCCGCGGCCAACTCCCAATTGTTGGCGTAGGGACCACCGGTGATCGGCTCGTTGTCGGTGTACCCGGCGACGACGATGGCATTGGTGTAGCGCTTGATCACCCCACCGGACGTGTCGACGATCTGGATGCCGAGCTGTGTGAGCTGTGCCGAGTCGGTCGCGAAGAGCGTGGAGTCGGCTACCAGCCCCTCGACCAGTCCGGACGAGTTGATGGTGAAGTCCACGTCGTTCAGCAACTTCTTCTGCTTGAGCGCGCTCTTCAGTGCCTGCTCGATCTTCTGGAGGTTGTCCCGGGACGGGGACAGCGGCTTCGGGCCATCGCTGGGTACCGTCGTCGTTCCGTTGACAATCGAGGTGCCCACCAGCCTGGTGTGGGTCACGGACTCCTGGAACTGCCGGTACTTGGCCTCGTTGATCTTGGAGAGGGCGAACAGCACGATGAAGAGGACGAGGAGGAGGGTGATCATGTCGGCATACGTGAGCAGCCATCGCTCGGAGCTGCCTTCTTCGTGCTCGGCATCGCCACCGTGGACGCCGCGTTGGCGGATGGTCCGACGTCCGCTTCCCACGGCGACCGGCGCCGGCGATGGCGGTGGCGTCCCGCTCATGCCGCAGCATCCTTCGGCTCGGCCGACGCGGAGCTTGACGAACTTTCGTCCGACCGCTCTGAAGGCGGCAGGAAGGCGAACAGGCGGTCCTTCAGGTCCATGCTCGACGCGTTGAGCTGCATGGTCAGCAGCCCCTCGATGACCATCTCGCGGTAGGAGACCTCCTCCTCGGTCTGGCGCCGGAGCCGGTTGGAGATGGGGAGCCACACAGCGTTGGCCAACAGGACGCCCCACAGTGTGGCGGTGAACGCCGATGCGATGGCCGGGCCCAGCTTGCCGGGGTTGGAGAGCTGACCGAGCACGCCGATCAGACCGATCACCGTCCCCAGGATCCCGAACGTGGGCGAGAACCCGGACATGTCCGAGAAGAACTTGATCGCCGCCTGGTGCCTGAACCGGAGCCCGTTCACCTCTGCACCCAACAGCTCGTGGACCTTTTCGGGATCCGACGTCGACGTGATGAGTTGGACGCCCTTCTTCAGGAACAGGTCATTGGTCTCGAGCTGTTCGAGCACCAGGGGGTTCTGGCGGACTTCCTTGGCCATGCTCAGGAGCTGATCGATGGTCGCCCGCATATCGGGGGCGTGGCTCTTCAGGATGACGTTCTTCATGGCCTTCGGGATCGTCTTCAGCTGCTTTCCACCGAATCCGGCCATGGTGGCGCCCAGGCTGCCTCCCACGACGAGGATGAGCGCGGGGATGTCGATGAGCGACATCACCTTGCCGTGATCCAACGTCATGGATGTCATGATGGCCATCAAGGCCACCACGATGCCGACCGGTGTCACCTGTGCGAAGTCCGCCCTGCCGGAACCGCGGCCAACGGCGGCTTCTCGAGGTCGAACCGGGCATCGCCGATGGCCCGGGTCAGCAGGGCGAGCTTCTCTGCCCGGATCCGATCGACGATGGCAGTGGCCTCTTCGCGCACGACCAGGTACGTGCCGTTGGTCAGGTAGATGGCCGAGGTGCCCTCTCCTTCGATGCGTTCGACCTGGTCTTCGTTGATGTACATCGTCGACCCGTCGAGCTTGGACAAAGCAATCACCCGCGTCTCCGTTCTCGAGGTCGATCTCCCTCCCTTGAGTAACGGCCCTTTCGGGGGCAAAGTTGAGGGGCGACGTGTACGCAACCGGCCGGATCAGGACATCTCAACCAGTGACTGGAGGGCCGTCGAAGACGAATCGACCACCTTGGTGTTCGCCTGGTACGCCGTCTGGGCCTCGATCAGGTCGGTCAGCTCGGTGGCCAGGTCGACGTTGGACCCCTCGACGGCTCCGCCCTGAAGGGTGCCGAGCCCTGCCTGGCCCGGGGCCCCCATCTGGGCATTGCCCGAGGCGGCCGTGGCGGCGAAGTACGTGTTGCCCTGGTCGTCGAGGCCCTGTGGATTGGCGAAGTTCGCCAGGGAGATGGTCCCGAGGCTCTGGCTCTCCCCGTTGGTGTACGTGCCCGAGATGGTGCCGTCCGGGCCGATCGAATACGACTCGAGGGTGCCTGCCGAGTAACCGTCCTGGTCGGTGACGGCAATGGTCTGGTCACTGGCGAACTGGGTGACGGCGTTCTGCGAGCCGACAGGCGGAAAGTCGAGCTGGGGCGCCGCGCCGGTCCAGTTGTAGTTGCTCGGTGGCGTACCGATGGCCAGTGTGGTGGTGCCGGTTCCCACCGCCGTGCCATTGAGCGTCGCCAGCTGACCCGTGGACGAGAACGTCACGGTCTGCGGCGTGCTCCACAGGGTGGTCGCGGCCCCCGGGACCGTTCCCTGCATGGTCCAGGAGCCTGCCGTCCCGGTGGGGGTGAAGGTGAGGGTGGCCGGCACGGCATTGCCCAACGAGTCGTACAGCGTCGCCGTCACCGTGACCGGTGTGGTCGCCGTCGACGGCAGGTTGCCGCCGAGATCGATGTTCGCGGTCTGGGATGGCGGCTCAGCCGAGCCGGTGATGATCGACAGCGGCGCGGGCACCCCGGTCGTGGGCTGGTTGGGCGCCCAGCCGAGGACGAGCCCACCACTGTTGGTGGCCAGGTGGCCGTTGGCGTCGATCTGGAGGTCGCCGTCACGGGTGTAGACGGTCTGCCCGTTCTGATCGACGACGAGGAATCCGTTGCCTTCGATGGCCACGTTCGAGCTGACCCCGGTCTGGGTGACAGGACCCTCGGTGAAGTTGGTGGCGATCGCCGACACCTCGGCACCCGCCCCGATGGCTGACGGATTGGTACTCGCCTGCGAGACACCCGTGGCGGCACCGGCGGGCTGCAGCTGTTCGGTGAGGAGATCCTCGAATTCCGCTGTCCCCGACTTGAAGCCGTCGGACTCGGAGTTGGCGATGTCGTTGCCGATGGTGTCGAGGTCGGTCTGCATGATGTCGATGCCGGAGGCGGCAGCGCTGAGGGAACGGACGGTCATGATTGGCTCCTTAGGGTGTTGGACAGGGACGGGCGCATGCGGTGAGTTGGTGGTTCGGACAGTGGAGGTCGCGTCATCCCGACGCCGCAGTATCGGTGATCTGTTCGACGTCGGTGAGGCCGACGCTGGTTCCGCCCACGTCGAGCAGTGGGCCGGACGTCGAGTTGGTGACGCCGGTGACGATTCCGGTCAATTCGCTGCCGTCGCTGGTGGCCGTGATCGTCTTTCCGATGAGACCCGACGCCTCGCCGATCTGCGAGGACGACGACACCGCCTGGAGCTGCTCAACCTGGGAGAGCTCGGCGATCTGGGACATGAAGTCCGACGACGACGTCGGGTCCAGCGGATTCTGGTACTTGAGTTCGTCGACGAGCAGGCTGAGGAAGGTCGACGGATCGAGCAGGCTCGCCGTACCGTCCTCGGCCGCCGTCGTCGAGCTGGTTCCGTCCGACGAACTACCGGCACCGGTCACTCCCGGGCTCGGCGTCGAAGCGATGGGCATCGTCATGGGCACTCCTTTGGTGCAGGTGGCAGAAGAGACGTCACTGGTCGGGTTCCGGTCACAGGACCAGGTGGATCCGGCCGTCGTTGCCGGTCGACAGCGGGTTCTGGTCGGTCGTCTGGGGTGCGGTGGTCGTGGCGCTGTCAGGGCCGCTCCCGGTCCTGTTCCCATCGGCCGGGCTTCGGTCGCCCGCCTGACCACGCGGGTCACCGAGGCTCACACTCACCTGGAGGCCGTTCGCAGCCAGCTGGTCGCGAAGGGCCGGCAGCGCCTGTTCCAGGGCCTCGTGGCCGACCGCCATCTCGGGGCTGAGGGTCACCTCGAGCGTGTCACCACGGAGCGATAGGAGCGCTCGGACCTCACCCAGCTGGGGAGGGTGCAGGCTGACGGCGACGCTGTACTCCCCGTTCCCTTCGGCGAGAGGCCTCGAGATCGACGCGGTGAGCCCGGATACGTCGAGGCCGTCCGCGTCGGCGGTAGCGGCCCCGTCGGTCGACCCGACCGCACCGACGGCGCTTCCTGTCGGGACTGTGGGTGCCACCGGGTCCCCGGCCGTGGCGACCGCGGGGCCATGGAGGGTGCCGGTGACAGCGGGTGCCTCCCGTGGGGGCGCCACTGTCGTCGTGTCCGCGAGCTGTCGTGCAGCCAGGCCTGGGGTCGGGTTGTTCGCCGTAAGAGTCGTCGTGACGGTGGCAGCGGGTGTTGCTGCAGGGGTTCGCGGTTGGACCTGCCCCACCGAAGGGCCACCGGTCGGAGATACCGGGTCGTTGATGAGTCCCGGGTCGACGAGTGCTGACCGGGCACGGCCAGGGGATGCCGGATCGGCCGCAGGCGCGGACACCGCGACCGGAACAGGCGCGGCCCGACCGCCGATGGGAGGTACCGGGTCACCTGTCGGACCCCGGCGATCGGAGGTGCCTCCCTCCGTCGCCGTCGGGATCGGCTCCGCAACGGGCGGCCGAACGGATCCTTCGGGCCCGGGGGAAACGACGACAGCAGGTGGACTACCCGGCACGGGGGCACTAGCTGTGGCCACCGGCGAGGTTGCGACCGCCGGTTCGACGGCACCCGCGGTGGTCGTGGTGCCCGTGGACGGGGCGGGGGTGCCCGGCACAGGGTCTGGGGCTGGGCCGACCGGGGGTCGGGGGGCTGGGGCTGGGGCTGGGGCTGGGGCTGGGGCTGCAATGGTGGCCGCCGGGGCAGTGGCGGTGGCAGGGGAAGTGGCGGTGGACGAGGCCACGTGGTCGGTGGCGGCGAACGGGGCGTTGGCGGTGGCTCCCGCGGAAGGCGCGGCGGGCGCAGGAGCTGCGGCGGTGGACGAGGACACCTGTTCGGCGGGGACATTCGTGGACGGCGAGTGAGCCCTCGTGGACCGACCGGCGGGGGCCGGAACTCCAGCGATGGTCGACACGCTGGACGACGGAGCCGACGATGCCATGTGGTCCGGAGGAGTGCCCAACGACGGGGCATGGGCGAGCGGAGGCGGTCCGACAGTGGCTGGAGGTGCCGCGGTGGACGAGGCCACAGAGTGGCCGGTGGGGGCAGGGACCCGCACACCGGACAACGCGGTGGGCGGAGCCACATGATCGGCAGCATCAGAGGTGGCGACAGCGCCAGGGGCGGTTGCGGAGCCAGGGGCGGTGGCGGAGCGCTCGACCAGATCGGACGCCGTCGGCCCGGTCGAGATGGCCGGGCCCTTCCCGGCTGGCGGGTCCACGGGAGCGGCACCAGGGAGCCCGACGGAGGGGACTGCGCCCGCCGTCGGTGGCAGGGTGGGATCTGGCCCCGGTCGGACCGAGATCTGCTCCGGTTCGACGCGTGCGTCGGCTGCGCCACTGGCTGCGGCACCGGCACCGGCACCGGCACCCGAACCGGTGGACGTGGAAGCGGCCGGATGGGCGTCGGTGGGGCGTTCGTGATCGCGGGCAGGCTCAACACCTGGCCCTTCCCGCACGGTGTCCTCGGCGGATCCGTGGGCAGTCCGAGCCGACCCGCCCTGGTCGTAGGTCGACTGCCGAGAGAGGACCTCGGCAAACGGCCGGCCCTCGTCGGCCACTGTCGGGCTGCCCGCGGGGGAATGAGTCGGTACTCCGGCGTCGACGTCGGGGCCGACCATGGCCAGATCCGGGGCGGTGCCGACGCTCATGAGCCCGTCCCCGGGGTACCGGACAAGCCGGCCAGCGCCAAGACTGCGGGAACGTAGGCCTGCGTCTCGCCGTACGGCGGGATGCCACCGTAGGTCTCGACGGCGGACGGACCTGCGTCGTAGGCGGCCAGGGCGTCGGAGTACGAACCGAACTGCTGGGTGTACGAGCCGAGCAACCGGGCCGCACCCTCGATGGACTGCGTGGGGTCGAAGGGGTTCACGCCCATACCGGCGGCGGTGGACGGCATGAACTGGGCGATCCCCTCCGCCCCGGCCGAGCTCACGGCATCGGGTTCGAACCTGCTCTCGTGGTACAGGAGCCCCGCCAGCAGGGACGGCGGGATCCCGTTGGCCGTCGCGGCCTGTTCGATCGTCCCGGCATAGGCGGCCGGGACGGCGACGTTGCCCATCGTGACCGAGCCCGATCCGGTGCCGGTCGAGGTGCTCACCGAGGACAGATCGTCGGGTAGGACCTGACGGATGGCCACCACCTGGTCGGCCGGAACCTGTTGGATCTGCACCGATGTGCCGGTGTGCGGCGCGTCGATCATCTCGCCGTTGCCGATGTAGATCCCCACGTGCCCGGGAGAACTGGCCGTCCCGTCCGAGCCGGCAAAGAAGAGGAGGTCTCCGGGTTGGGCCGCCGAGAGGCTGGCCACCGGAGTGCCTACCTGGGCCTGCTCCTCGCTGGTGCGGGGCAGGGAGACCCCGAGCTGACCGTAGACGTACTGAACGAGCCCCGAACAGTCGAACCCGCCCGGACTCGAGCCTCCCCAGACGTAGGGCGTGCCCACGAACTGTTCGGCCTCGGACACCACATCGGATCCACTCGGTCCACCCGTGGCCGCGCCGACCGGATCGGCGACACCGCCGAGGCCCGACATGGCGCCCAGGTCACCGGAGCTGCCGAGGAGGAGCGACATGAGCTCCGAGCTCTCGCCCGACGGGCTCGCCCCGGCGGTCGTCGCCGGATCACCCGCGAGCAGCGAACTCGTCATTCCGGAGGCTCCCGAGCTGGCGGTGGGACCGGCATCAGCAGCCAGGGTTTCGGCGAACAGATCGGAGCCCGGCGGCGACCCGGTGATCCCGGCCAGCGTGTCGGCAAAGTCGTTGTCCTGCGCCGACGGGTCCATGCCGGCGACGCTGGTCGACGGGCTCTCCAGGTCGGAGGCGGGGTCGATGCCGGCCGACATGATGGAGGCGATGGTCATCGTGCGGACCCTCCCCGCGCGTAGCGGAGCGCGGCCAGGTCGTCGATCTCCTTGGCCTCGGCCCGGGCGACGTCTTCCTCCCAGGCCGCTCGCTGGCGAGCGTCGAGCCGTTCGAGCACCGCGCACTGCGTCCGGGCGGACTGCCAGGCGATCCGGGCCTCGCCGACCTGCTTCGTCGCCGTGTCGACGTCCTCGGCTCGGGCGTAGAGTTCCTCGGCCATGCGTTCGGCCTGGTCGCGGATCCACTCCACGTCGCCCACGGTGACCTGCCCGCTGGGTGGCTCGAGCCCGGCCAGTGCCCGGCGCGAGCTGGCCAGGGCCGACTCGGCCTGACTCAGCTGCCGGGTGGCCCCCGCCAACGCATGGGCGGCAAGTTGCTCCCGCACCTCACGGACGCGCAGGACACCCTCCAGGCGGAACCGGTAGGCCTTCACGACGCCGCCACAGGTGTCTCGACCAGGCGGATCAGGGCCTCGCGGGTCGAGTCCAGGTCGCTCGTCTCGGTGGTCGACTGACGGAGGAAGGCGTCGATTTCGGGTCGCAGCGCGATCGACCGGTCGACGACCGGATTGGTCCCGGCCACGTAGGCGTCGATTTCGATCAGGTCCCGGGCATCCCTCCAAGCCGCCATGAGCTCCCGAACCTGTCCGGTGGCCTGCAGGACCTCGGCGGGTGCCACCGCCGGAGCCACCCGGGAGATGGATTCGAGCACGTCGACGGCCGGGTAGTGGTTGGCCTCGGCCAACGATCGGGAGAGCCGGATGTGCCCGTCGAGGATCGAGCGGGTGGTGTCCGCGATGGGCTCGTTCATGTCGTCGCCTTCGACGAGCACGGTGTACAGACCGGTGATCGACCCGTGCTCGGCCCGTCCGCTGCGCTCCAGCAGTCGCGGCAGGAGGCCGAAGACGCTCGGGGGATAGCCGCGGGTGGCGGGGGGCTCGCCCGCCGCCAGGCCGACCTCGCGCTGCGCCATGGCGAACCGGGTGACCGAGTCCATCATGAGCACCACGTCGTCACCGCGATCGCGGAACCATTCGGCGATCCGGGTGGCGGTGAAGGCCGCCCGGATCCTGACCATGGCAGGGGCGTCGGACGTGGCCACCACCACCACCGAGCGGGCCATCCCCTCGGGCCCGAGATCCCGTTCGATGAACTCGGCGACCTCGCGTCCGCGCTCGCCGATCAACGCCACCACCGACACGTCGGCCTTGGTACCCCGTGCGATCATCGACAGCAGGGATGACTTCCCCACCCCGGACCCGGCGAAGATCCCGAGCCGCTGGCCCTTGCCGCACGGCAGCAGGCCGTCGAGGACCCGGACACCCAGTGGCAGCTGCTCGTCGACCAGACCGCGTCGCAGAGGATGGGGTGGACGTCCTTCGATGGACGCCACCACCCCGCGGGGGGCCGGTCCACCGTCGATCGGCCGCCCCATGCCGTCGAGGACCCGTCCGAGCAGGTCCGCGCCGAGCCGGATCGGGATCGGACCCCCGAAGGGGGTGACCGGTGTTCCCTCGCGCAGTCCGGCCGTCTCCCCGAGCGCCACGCAGACCGAGCGCCCGTCCCGGAGGGCGACCACCTCCGCCTCGATCGGCCCCTCCTCGGGAAGCAGCAGCAGTCCGTCGCCCACCGCGGACGGGATCCCCGTCACCTCGATGGACATCCCGATCACCTGGGAGATCCGCCCGTACCGCCTCGGTCGCGCCGCGGCGACCGCACGGTCCGCCAGGTCGTCCAGCACCGGGTTCATCGGACGTCCATGTCCACGTCCATGTCCCCGCCCTCGCCGACACCGCCCACACCGCCCACACCGCACTCTTCGAGCACCGCGCGTACCCGGTCGAGCGCAGCAGACAGCTGGCTGTCGATGGTGGTCTCCCCGATGTCGACCAGGGCACCACCGCGCTCGACGACGGGGTCGGCCACCACGGTCAGGGTGCGGCCCGACTCGAGCTCGCCGAGCTCGCCGAGGGTGGCGACGTCATCGGGATGCAGGCGGACGACAGCGTGCGTCGATCCGGTGTCGAGCGCCAGCGCCCGGGCGATGGCCTGGCGCCCGGGATCGGCGGACAGTGCCGACTCCACGCCGACCAGCGCGACGAGCACATCGAACACGAGCTGCGGGATCGACTCCTCGAGCTCGGTCCGGCGGCTGTCGAAGGAGTGCCGGGCCGAATCGACCGACCGGGAGAGGGAGGAAAGTGCGGCCTCCATCCTCGACTTCGCGTCGAGCTCGCGCTGTTCCATCTCCGCTCGGGCCGCCGCCTGGCCGGCGGCGAACCCGACGTCGTGGCCTGCGCGATAGGCATCGTCGAGTCGGTTCCCGAACTCCCCGGTGGCGCCGCCGCCGCTGGCGCCCAGCGACAGGTAGTCGATGGGCCTGGCGGGATCGGTCGGCCGCCGCCGGATGGTGATGGTCTCCGCGGGCTGGGTCCGGAGCCGTGGCTGGGCCGGGTCCGACGTCCGGGGTGGCGAGGGTGTCACTCGATCACCTCGTCGTCGTTGCGGGCGATGATGATGACTCCCTCGGCGTCGAGTTGGCGCGCCGTCTGTACCACCTCGGCCTGGGCGGCGTCGACCTGCGAGGCCCGGATGGAGCCGAGCACCTCCAGTTCCTCGTCGAGGTTCTCGGCGGCCCGCTCGGTCAGGTTCTTGCGGAGGCGCTCCATGGCCTCGGGCTCCAGCTGGGCGCCCTTGAGGGCGGCGGCAAGCGTGGAAGGGGCCACCTTCCGGAAGATCTGCTGGAGCGAGCGGTCCTCCAGGGCCAGGACGTCGTCGAACGTGAACAGGTTGGCCCTGATCTTCCCGGCGAGTTCCGCGTCCTGCTCTTCCAGTTCGCCGAGGATCTGGCGTTCGGTGGCCCGGTCCGAGTGGTTGAGGATCTCGGCGATGGCCGTGGCTCCGCCGGCCACCGTCGTGGCCGCCATCGAGTGGATGTTCCGCAGCTTCGCCTCGATCAGCGACGTGGTCTGACGGACGGCGACCGGGTCGACCCGGTCCAGCTGGGCGATACGACGGGCCACCTTCGTCCGGAACTCCGCCGGCAACTCCGCCATCACCCGCGCCGCGTCCTCGGGGCGCATGTAGGCGAGCAGGACGGCCACGGTCTGGTGCTGCTGCTCGGCCAGGATGCCAGCCACCTGGCGGGGATCGGCATTGGCCAGACCGGCCACCGAGCCGGACGTCGCCCCGGACTCCATGTCGCCGATGACCTCGTCCGCCCGGGCCTGACCCAGGCGCTCCTGGAGGAACTGGCGGGCGATGTCGAACCCGCCCTGGCTTACCAGGCTCGTGTCGTGGACCTTCTCGACGAACTCCGCCATCACCGCGAGCACCGTCTCGGTATCGAGCGACGGGAGGTTGGCGATGTCGGCGGTGAGTTCGATGGCGTCCTCGTCGGTCATCTCGCTCAGGATCGGCTGGGCCTTCTTCGGTCCCAGCTGGGCGACGACGATCGCCACCTTCTGCCGGTTGGTCAGCTGGGCAACCGCCGCCGGCGTCGAACCCGGGGTATCGGCCCCGTGGTTCTGCTGCTCCTTCGTCTCGATGGTCCCGAGGGCCATCTCGGCCGGGGTGTTCATGCCCGCAACTCGCTCACCGACTTGTCGGAGTCCTTGCGCTCCTCCGCCCACATCCGAAGGAGCCGGGCCGCCTCGGCGGGCCGCTGCTCGACGATGTTGTTGACCTGGGCGAGGACCGCATCGGGGCCGAGCTCGAGTGCCACCGACCGCCTCGAGACGGGGATCTCCCCGGTCGGATCGTCCTCGTCGAGCGTGGTCATCGTCATGCCCTGGGTCAGCGCTCCGACTGGAACCTCCTGGTAGAGGGGCTTGCGCTTCTTCGATGCCCAGAGACCGAAGAACAGCATGCCGCCGATCAGCAGCACCAGACCCCCGGTCTGGATCATGCTCCCCATCCCCCCACCGGCTGCCGATCCGCCGGCGCCCAGTGCACCGGCCTGACCCGCGGTGGCCGGGGCGAACGCCATCGACGAGACGACCAGCTGATCGCCGGCGGCCAGGTTGAGCCCGGCCGCCGCCGTGACCAGCGACTGGATCTCTGCCTGTTTCACATGCTTGGTGGCCGACGAGTTCAAGAGCACCGCCACCGAGGTCTGCTCCACCTTGCCGGGAGCCTGGGCCACGGTCTCGGTCACCTGGCCCACCGCATTGGTGACCTGGGTGCTGGTCGAGTTGGAGTTCCCGGCCGGCGTGGTGGTGGCGGTGGTCGTACCGACGACACCCGTGGCCGATCCGCCCGCAGCGGCCCCGGTGCTGACCGACGTGCTGGTCCCGGTCGGGGCGGTGACCGGCTTGCCGTCGGGGCCGAGCTGCAGCCCGTTGGTCGTGGTGTTGACCTGGTCGAAATCCAACAGGGCGTGCACCTGGACGGCGGCGTTGCCCGGACCGACGACCTTGTCCAGCAGCGAGGTGATCGAGCCGGCGACCTCGGCGTCGTAGTCGTTGGTCTGGTCCGTGTTCGACCCGCCCGAGCCTCCCGACGCCACCCCCGGGGCGTTCAGGACGTCACCGTGGTTGTCGACCACGGTGACGTCGGAGGTGGACAGTCCCGGTGTCGAGGACGCGGCGAGGTGGACGATGGCCGCCACCTGGTCCGACGTGAGCACCGTGCCCGGGGTCAGGTTCACCAGGACGGATGCCGTGGTCGTCGGCTGGTTGCCGATCACGAAATCGCTCTGCTGGGGCACGTTGAGGCTCACCTGGGCGGACTGGACACCCTGGATCGACTCGATGGTCTGGGCCAGCTGCGACTCGAGGGCCTGCTGGTACTCGACCTGCTGGACGAACTGGGACGAGGTGATACCGCTTTTCTCCAGATTGGAGAACCCGACGTTCGACCCTTCGGGAAGACCCTGCTGGGCCAGGGCCACCCGTTCCTGGTCGACATCGTTCGAGGGGACGAGCACGGTGGTTCCGCCGTCGGCGAGCTGATAGGGGACCTTCTGGCTGGTCAGCTGGGAGGTGATGGCACCGGCGTCGGACGCCGAGAGGTTGGTGAAGAGGGGCTGGTAACTGGGCTGTGACTCGAGTTTGGTGAACAGGAAGCCGCCGACGACCACACCGAGGACGGCCACCCCGGTCATGACCTTCTGGCCCATGGTGAAGCCGGCACCGATCGTTCCCATACGGCCGCGAGCGGTCATCAGCGACTCGCGGTTCACCGGAAGGAGGGCCACGGTTAGGCCTGCATGCCCATGATCGTGTTGAAGGCGGTCACTGCCTTGTCGCGGACCGCGGTGACCAGCTGCGTCTCCAGATCGGCCTCACTGGAGGCCACCGTGACGTCGGCGATGCTGGCATTCCCCGTTGCGGCCTGGAGCGAGAGGTTCGTGGCCGTCTGCTCCGAGCCGTTGAGGGAATCGAGGGCGCTCCCGAGGAAGTTGGAGAACGGCGAGGACGATGCGCCGTCTGCGGCGCCGGCGCCGGCGCCGGCCTGGGAGGCGCCGGCTTCGACGGACGACCCGACCGAGGGGACGGCCGGTATGGAGGGGATGGCCGGGATCATCTCAGACCTTCATGTTCAAGATCGCCTGGTAGGCGGTGGTGGCATGGGACATGACCGCCGAGTTGGCCTGGTAGGAGGTCTGGGACTCGATCAACTGGGTCATCTCGCTGCCGAGGTCGACCACCGGATAGGTCACCTCGCCCTCGGCGTTCGCCACCGGGCTGGTGGGGTCGTACTCCTCCTGCCCCTGGGCCGGTCCGAGATCGACCGAGGTCACCTGGACCCCTTCCGCCGAAACGGGCGCCCCGCCGTCGGCCGCGGCGTCACCCGGATCCCCCACCGCGGTGACCACCGGGTATTGAGCCTGGTAGACCGGCTGCCCGGGCGTCACGCCGTCCTCCATGTTGGCCACGTTCCCGCCGATCGTGTCGATCCACGTCTGGTCCACGTTGGCGCCGGAACCGGCGATGTTGAGTGCATCCCACATGTCTGGCCTCCTATCCGGTGATCGCGTCCGAAAGGACGGAGAATTGATCGTTGAGCGCGTTGACCACGGTCTGGTTCTCCAGATCGTTTTCCTGCATCAGGGTCATTTCGGTGGGCAGCGAGACGTTGTTGCCGTTGCTCCCCGAGGGCAGACCCTCGGGGACGACCTGTTCGGTCGCCGTGCCCCCCTGGGCCAGGGCGGATGCCAGGGACTGCTCGAACGTCACCTGGCCGGCCTGGTAGCCGGGGGTGTCGTTGTTCGCGATGTTGTCGGCGATCACCTGCTGCTGATCGACCACCGAATCGAGTGCGAACTGCAGGATCCCAATGGACTGGGCGGCGTCGGCCATGAACGCCCTCCTCCGTTGATGATGGGAGCGGGAGCCGTCCTGGCCGTTACGCGAGCAATCCTTGCTCGATGGGTACTACGTCCCCGAAATCATCAAAGTTGAGGGCCGCATCTATCCTCGGCGGTGATTTCCCGCCAGGCGTGGGTCAGGCGTGTCGATCGACGAAGTGGGCAGGGCGCACCTGGGGCTCCAACATGGCCCGTCGGCGACGCTGGATGTCCGACATCCGGGTGTTGACCTCCAAGGCCAGGAGGTCGTAGCCGAGGGCCAGCGCGTCGGCCCGGTGGACCAGGTCCTCGGGGATCTGCCCGGTGGGACGCGCTGGCGACGACGGGATGGCGGTGCCGGCGATGACGGCCGCCCGCGATGCGCTCAGGTGGCTTCCCGCCTCCTCCAGGTAGTCAGCCCACGTGCGCGCTGGCATCGGTCCGATCGGGGTTGGTGACGGCCAGGTGCCAGGCACGCTGCAGGGGGGCCACGATCGTCGCGCACTCCCGGATCTTGGTCCGATCCTTCTCCAAATTGGCCTCGACCAGGTGCTGGACGAGGAAGTCGTAGAGCGAGAGGAGCTCCTGGCCGCCGTCGAATCCGTCCGGATTGAGGCTGTGGCGCAGGACGCGGACGATCTGCTGGGCGTGCTGGATGGTCTCGTTGGCGACGAAGTAGTCACGTTCGGCCATCGCCCGGTCGGCGACCTCGATGTCGGCGGCAAGCCGGTCGTAGAGCATGACGAGGAGTTGGGGGCCCGGAGCCGTCTGGACGGCATTGGACTGATAGCGGGCCGCCGGGTTGCGCGTCATCGTCATCGGGGGTCTACCTCCCATTGGTTCAGCCATTGGACGACGACGTGTTCGTTGTTGACGACGAGCCCGACGACGAGGACGAGGACGAGGAGCTGTCACCGCTCAACGCGCTGAGGAAGGAACTCTCGGACTTGAGCTGTGCCATCGTGGTCTCGAGATTCTCGAACTCGGCGGTCAGCGCGGCCTGCTGGGTCGCCACCAGCTGCTTCTGCATGGAGATCTCACTGGTGACCTGGGCGAGGGTCGCCTGCTGACCGGTGATGGCCAGCGGGATCAGCCCGTTCGGCCCGAGCGACGACTCCAGTGCGATGTGGGCCAGGCCCTGGGCGATCCCCGGCGTGTAGGAGATGCTTCCGATCGGGGTGGACGTGGTGATGCCCGTCGCGGTGACCTGGACGACCAGACCATCGGCCGGATCGTTGCTGCCGGACAGGCTGAGATCCTGGCCCGAGCCGCTGGCCGTCTGCCCGTCGATTGTGCCGGCCACATCGGTCCCGGTGAAGGTGGTCCCCGCCGTGGTCAGACCGAGCTGGTCCGCCCCTGATGCCGTGACGCCGAACGTGGCGCCCGATCCGTAGGCCGCGCTCTCCAACTGGACCTGGTAGGCGCCGGCCGTGCCGACGAGGGCGGCCGAGACGTCGATGCCCGCTCCGGCCAGCGCAGAGTCGATCCCGTCGATGACGTCCGACACGGTCTCCCCCGCGGTGGCCGAGTAGGTGGCGCTGGCCGATCCCGAGGTGATCGTGTACGACTCGGCGTTCGTCAAGGTGGAGGTGGGGGCGGCCCAGGTTGCCGAACCCGTGTCGACCGCCTGCTCGGCCGATTGGGACACCGTAACCGCGTAGGTTCCGGGATCGGTGTCGTCGGACCCGCCAGCGACGGTGGCCAGGCCCGCGTAGGTCGGCGAAGCGGGGGTGAACGTCCCGCCCTCCGTGAACAGAGCCTGCACGGCGGACGGGTCCTTCGCATACGCCGCCTCGAATGCGGTCTGGTTGAAGGTGATCGTTCCCTGGCTGGTGATGGCGACCCCGGCCGACTCCCCGGCGGTCCCGTCGGAGCCGGAGCCCGACGTGCCGACGGCGTTACCGACCATGGCCAGAACCTGCTGGGCCAGCGAGGTCAGCGATGTGTTGCCGTTGAGCGGCCCGGCCACACCGGTCTGCTCGTTGTAGGCGGTGTCCGTGGAGATCGTGGACAGCACCTGGTTGGCCGCGGTCACCAGGGTCTGGACGTCTCCGGCCACCGACGACCCGTCCGGCGAGACCGTGATGGTGACCGGCGTCGCGCTCGCCTGCGCCAGCTGCACGCTGAGGCCGGGCAGGAGTCCGGTGACGGTATTGCTGTCCGAGGTGACCTGGTAGCCACCGACCCCTCCCAACGAGACGATCGCGTCCTGAGCTGCCGTCGTGGTCGTCAGGGCCCCGAGTCCGGAGGTAGTGAAGGCCTGTGTGTCCACCGTCGCGGCCGCTGCCGATCCGGTGGCATCGGAGCTCAGTTCGAGGGCGTAGCTGTCGGTACCCACCTGGAGCGTATTGGCCGTCACGCCGAGCCCGGCGCTGTTGACGGCCGACACCACCGAGCTCAGCGAGCCGTCACCGAGGGAGAGGTTGTCGGCGGTCATCGAACCGACGGCGAGCCCCCCGGTGATGACGGCGTTGAGGGTGCCCCCCGTTCCCGATGCGAGTGCGACCGTGGTCGAGCCCGTTCCGGCGATGTCGTTCACCGTGGTCGACGTGCCGTCCACGTCCACGATCCCGTCCACCCCGTTGACCGCCGCGCCGGCCACGAGACCGAGGGCGGTGAGTGCCGAGCCTCCGGTGATCTGCAGCGAGGCCGTCGACCCCTGTTCGGTGGTGGCGAGCGACAGGTCACCCGAGGAGTTGACCGACGCGGTGAGCGTGCCTCCCGAGGCCGCGGTGACGGCCTGGGCCAACTGGGAGGCGGTGTAGGTCCCTGCGGCCAGGTCGACGGCCTGAGCCGTCCCGTCGACGGTCACGTCGAGTTCGTCGTTGGCGGCGGTGATGGCGGTGGTGGCGGCCACCGCGGTCCCGCCGACGATCGTGGCACCCGCGGACGCCTGGGTGACGGAGATGGTGTGGGTGCCGCTGGCGAGTCCGGTGGTGCCGTCGAACGAGGCGATGCCGAGCGCGGCGCCCCCTGTCCCGATGAGGAGGCTCCCCGAGGTCACCACGTCGTCGGGGGAGGCGACCGTCCCCGAGGAGATCTGGGTGGATCCGGTGGCTAGCTGGTCGACAGCCAACGTGAGCGAACCGGACTCGGCACCGGAGGTGATGCTGGCACTGGCCACCGCGGAGTCCGACGAGGTCGCCGCGTAGGCCTGGCTGTAGGCCGACGGGTCGGCCAGAGCATCGCCCGCCTGCTGGAGGGCGAGCAACTGCGTGTTGAGCGCCTGGAAGTCGGAGATGTTCGTGTTGATCGAGGTCTGCTGGGTCTCGAGATCATTGAGCGGCTGCTCGTACGCAGCCATCTCGGCGGTGATGATGGACGAGGTGTTGAGCCCGGACTCCAGCCCGGAGAAGCTGACGGGTCCTGTAACCACGGAAGTGCTCCCGCTCCTCTCGTCGATCCACTTCCCTCGGTTCGGACTCCCCTGGACGGTTCGACCGTCCAGGGGAGTCCGTTCCACAAGGAACTCTTCCTACCGTCCCCGGTTGCTACCGGGGGGGTTGGTTACTGCAGGAGCTTCAGTGCCAGCTGGGGCAACTGCTCGGCCTGAGCCAGGACCGAGACACCCGACTGCTCGAGGATCTGGTCCGAGGTGAAGGCTGACGTCTCCTGGGCCACGTTCACGT
>JBEKCS010000039.1:0-33759 GCA_050014755.1 Acidimicrobiales bacterium | reverse complement strand
GTGGCACCGGGAGCGACAGCGTCGGGGAGGGAGTCGGAGAGGGTGGCGAGCGCCATGGGGCCATCGTCGCCGACGGGTGTATCAGGGGGGTGGGGAGGGAGGGGGGGAACACCTCGAGGATCTGATGATCCGATCGTGTCAGGGCCGACCGTTGTTCGACATGAACTGGCCGGGTTCCGTGGGGAGGACGAGATTCAGAAGGAAATGGAGGCGGCCGCCATTCAAGATCGGATTTTCTTGGATGGGTCAATGCGAATTCGCACAGGAGGACTCGGAAACCCGGTAGAGTGATGGAGTCCTGCCGCGCCGATTCATTGCGCCTGGCGGTTCTTGAGGCACACTCCGGTGCTTCCCCTGTAGCCCGAAAGTGTCCTCATGCCCTCCTCTGCCTCATCTTTCGCCGTACTCGGCGTGCCCTCCGACATCGTCTCCGCCCTTGATGCGACTGGTATCACCTCGCCGTTCCCGATCCAGTCGATGACGCTTCCCGATGCCCTCGCCGGCCGCGATGTCTGCGGAAAGGCACCGACCGGTTCGGGTAAGACCCTTGCATTCGGCATCGGTGCCGTCGCACGGCTGCACGGAAAGGGATCCCGCCCCAAGCACCCCCGGGTACTGGTTCTGACGCCGACGCGCGAGCTGGCCGCACAGGTGGCGTCCGAACTCCAGATCCTCGCCGACCCTCGTGGCCTGCGGGTGGACTGCTTCTACGGAGGTGTGGGCTACGGGCCCCAGCTGAAAGCACTCTCCCGAGGGGTCGACGTCGCGGTCGCCTGCCCGGGACGACTGGGAGACCTCCTGGAGCGTGGATCCATCCGTCTCGATGCCGTCGAGATCGTCGTCATCGACGAGGCCGACCGTATGGCCGACATGGGTTTCCTGCCCGATGTGCGCAGGATCCTCGACCTGACGCCTGACGGCCGCCAGACGCTTCTGTTCTCAGCCACGCTCGACGGCGACATCGATGTGCTCGTCCGTCGGTATCAGCACGACCCGGCACGTCACGAGATCGAAGTGGACGAGGACGATGCCAGTGCGGCCGTACACCTGTTCTGGCGTGTCTCCTCCGGTGACCGCATCGAACGGACCGCCGAAGTGGTGACGGCCAGCGGCCCGACCATCGTCTTCTCCCGTACGAAGCACGGGGCCGATCGCATCGCTCGCCAACTCGAGCAGAGGGGCGTCCGTTCTGCCGCCATCCACGGCGACCGGAGCCAGAAGCAGCGCGAGAAGGCGCTCGACTCGTTCGTGCGGGGGGCCGTGGACGCATTGGTGGCCACCGACGTCGCCGCTCGGGGCATCCATGTCGACGGCGTCAATGCCGTCGTCCACTTCGATCCGTCGGCCGAACCGAAGGACTACGTCCACCGCTCGGGCCGCACGGCGCGGGCAGGCGCCACGGGCGTGGTGGTCAGCTTCGTCACCCCTGACAAGACGGGAGCGGTCAAGAAGCTCCAGCGTGACCTGGGGGTCCCCGTCGGAACGACCGAGTCCGACCTCTCGGCCATCGAAAAGGTGCTCGGCCCCCCGCCTCCACGCCGGGTGGTCAAGGAGCGGGAGCCCGATCGCACCCGCGAGCCCTCGCCGAACGCCGGCCGCGGCGGGGTGCGGGCCTCGCGCCCGTTCAAGTCCCGCAAGCCGGGAGGCCCCCGAGGGAGCGGCCCGCGCAACGACGGTGGCCCCCGCACCGGGCCCCGAAACGATGGTGGACCCCGTAGTGACAGCGGTCCCCGCGAGGGCGGTGCTCGGGAATCCTTCGGCAAGCCTTCCGGCTTCTCCAAGCCCGGCAAGCCGGCCCGACCGTCGAAGCCGGGAAAGCCGGGAAAGCCGGGAAAGCCCTCCGGCTTCTCCAAGCCCGGACGCCCGGCCAAGCCAGGAAAGCCGGGGGCCCCTTCCTCCCACGGTTCCCCTCATGGTTCGTCGTCGGGGCATAAGGCACGGGGTGCCACCGCCGGAGCGCAGGTTGGCGTCCGTCGAGGTGGTTCCGCCGGCTCACGGGCCACGAACGGAAGTGCGGGGCGGTCTCAGCGGGGTCGATAGGGCCCGTCGGAGGGACTACCGCCCGCTGGAGGGGAAGTCGAGGTGCGTTCGCGGCTGCGGCTTCGCAGACGATCTACAGTCGGTCCATGGCCCAAGATTCGAAACCATCGGTAGACGTTCCCGACGAGACTCCTCCGGACGAGCTCGTCATCGAGGACCTCGAAGTGGGAACGGGGGCGGAGGCAGTCCCGGGCAAGCCGGTGACCGTGCACTACGTCGGGGTCTCCTGGTCCACCGGCGACGAGTTCGACTCGTCGTGGGACCGGGGCGAGCTGTTCGGTTTTCCGCTCGGGGCGGGCCACGTGATCCAGGGGTGGGACCAGGGAGTCGCCGGCATGAAGGTCGGGGGCCGCCGACGCATTACGATCCCGCCGGAACTGGGCTACGGCAGCCGGGGCGCAGGCGGTGTCATCGGTCCCGACGAGACACTGGTCTTCGTGGTCGACCTCTTCGACGTGGGTTGAGAGGGTCCGGTTCGGCCCCTGAGCCTCTGAGCCCCTGAGTGACCGGATCTGCGCTCGTCCGGCCCGGTGAGGCCTAGCGGTCAGCTAGCGGAACAGGTCGCCGGCCGGGTCCCGCACGATCTCGGCGGATACCGAGCTACGACGCAGCCAGGACGGGTCGACGCCGCGGACGACGGCCGCGGGTACCCCCCGGTCCTTTCCCATGACCAGTTCTGCGGCTCCCGCGACCTCGTCGGCGATGCAGACTTCAGTCGCCTCGAGAAGCCGTCCGGTGGCATCCGGGGTGCCCCGCAGGTCGACCACCCCGGCGATGCCGGCGATGCCGATGGCTACGTCGGTGACCCCGTTGCGCCAGGTCCTACCGAACGTGTCCGAGATCACCACGGCCACGTCGACGCCGAGACGGTGGCCGAGCGCCTCGCGGATGCGGCGCGCCGACTTGTCGGGATCGACGGGGAGAAGAGCAGCCGTTCCGGCCTCGACGTTGGACAAGTCGACGCCGGCGTTGGCGCAGACGAATCCGTGGCGGGTCTCGGTGATGAGCAGGTCCCCGCGTCGGCGCAACACCCGGATGGACTCGGACTCCACCAGTATCCGCTTTGCGTCGGGGTCGTCGGGATCGATGGCAACGATTCGACCCTCCGCCTTCGACACCACCTTCTGCGTCACGACGAGCACGTCGTGGTCGATGATCCACGGAAGCTGCTCACCCCCCGCTCCGTCGGTGCACAGAGCGTCGGCCAGTACAGCGGCCAGGTCGTCGCCCGGCCGGATCTCGCCGACCCCGGTCACCGGCGCGACGCCCAGGGCCACCGGGAACGTCGCTCCGTCAGCCACGGGCATCGAGGACGACCCTGGCCAGCGCGGCAGAGTGATCGACGTCCGACATGATGGTGGGGGCCACGACGCACCGGACCCCCTCGTCCTCGACGGCGGCGGCGAGATCGGCGTCGGCCTCGTCGACGATCAGGGTGGACACCCATGCCGCGTACCAACGGGCCACACCGACCACAGAGGACTCGGAGCCCATCTCGACGAGGAGACGGTCGGCCGGACCCTTGAGGGCGGCGCCGGCGACGATGGGGGAGACCGCCACTGTCCGGTCCCGCCGCAGGGCGAGGGCCTCGGCGACCCCCGGCACGGCCAGCACGGGGTCGATCGAGACGACCGGGTTGGACGGACACACGACGATGGTGTCGGCCGCTTCGATCGCCTCGAGGACACCAGGCCCGGGCCGGGCGTCCCCGGCGCCCATGAACCTGACCTGCTCCACGACCACGTCGTGGTGGAGCTTGACGAAGTACTCCTGGAAGCCGACCTCGCTACCGTCTGCGAGCAGCAGCCGGGTGCGAAGGGGGTCGTCGGTCACCGGGACGAGGTGGATACCCACGCCGAACCGCTCGGCGAGCTCACCGGTGACGGTACCCAGGGGAGCGCCTTCGGACAGGCGTTGGGTCCGATAGCAGTGTGTGGCGAGATCCTGGTCACCGAGGTTGAACCAGGTGACGCCGCCGAGCCTTCCGAGCGACTCCATGACCCGCCAGGTCTCCCCGGCGAGCCCCCAGCCCGTCTCGGGATTGATGGCGTCGGCCAACGTGTACATGACGGTGTCGAGGTCGGGCGAGATGTGGAGCCCGTGGAGGTCGGTGTCGTCGCCGACGTTGACGATTGCGGTGATGTCGCCAGGGGGTATGACCTCGACCATGCCGCGAAGCAGTCGGGCCGCGCCGACCCCTCCGGCGAGAGCGGTGATCACGGTCGATGCCGGGTGCCGGGGCACGAGGTGCTCATCGGCGCAGGCTACCCGGGCGGGAAGGCGGTATCGCCCGCCCTGCTGCGACCCGGTCCACGTCACGGGCGCGGCCGTCGGATGTGCAAGGCTCACGGCGTGCCGCCGGAGCGACCAGCGACCGCCGCCCCCGACCTCTTGTCCGTCGGATTCGATGCGACCCCTCTGATCGGGCGGCCCACCGGAGTAGGTGCGTTCTGCAGCGGGGCCCTCGGGGGACTCGCCGCCCGGGGAGATGTCCGCGTCTCCGCCTTCGCGGTCAGCTGGCGGCGTCGCCAGGGTGCGGCGGAACGGGTGCCCCACGGAGTGTCCACCGCCCAGCGCCCCATGCCCGCCCGACCACTGCACGCTGCGTGGGCGCATCTCTCGGTCCCCCCGGTCGAGTGGTTCATCGGTGACGTCGACGTGGTCCACGGGTCGAACTTCGTGGTCCCCCCGACGAGGCGGGCGGCCCGGGTGGTGACCGTGCACGATCTGACGGTCACCCGCTTCCCCGAACTGTGCGATGCACCCACGCTGGCCTACCCCGGCCTCATCCGCCGGGCGGTGGCCGAAGGAGCGTGGGTTCACACGCCCTCCGCCTACGTGGCTGCGGAGGTGGTTGTCGAGTTCGGAATCGATGCGTCCCGAGTGCGTGCCGTGCACCACGGAGTGCCCGTCCTGGCGGACGGGTCCGGCGGGCAGCGTGGGACACCGGTACTGCCCGAAGGTTGCCGTCGCTACGTGCTCGCGGTGGGGACGATCGAGCCCCGCAAGGACTACCCGCTCCTGATCCGGTCGTTCGCGGCAGTGGCTGCTGCCCATCCCGATGTCGCTCTCATCATTGTCGGGAGCGAGGGTTGGGGGGCCGAGCGGTTTGCCGAGGCGGTGGAGGAGTCGCCCGTTCGGGAACGGATCGTCAGGCCCGGCTACCTCGACGACGCTGCGCTCTCCGCCGCCCTGCACGGGGCCTCGGTATTGGCCTACCCGTCGAAGTACGAGGGATTCGGGTTCCCGCCGCTGCAGGCAATGGCCGCCGGAGTCCCGGTGGTGGCGACGGCGGGCGGCGCGGTGCCCGAGGTGGTGGGGGACGGGGCGTGGCTGGTCGACACCGGCGACGGAGACGCTCTCTCGGAGCAGATCGTTCGGGCCCTGTCGGGCGGCGAGGACGTGGCGGCTCTGGTGGCCCGGGGCCGTGCACGCAGTGCCGAGTTCAGCTGGGACCGGTGTGCCGAGGGGCTCGCCGGCCTCTATCGGGACGCGGCCGGATCCGTATCGAGTGGACGCCCGGTCGGGCGATGAGTCGACTCCGCGTTCTGGTATTGGCCGAACAGCTCCGCCGATCGGCGGCGGGTGGGATCGGGACCTACGTACTGGGGCTCCTCCAGGGGCTCGACTCCCTGGCCGCTTCAGAGCCCGGAGATGCCCCCGAACTTGTCATGGCGGCGAGCCGACCGTCGTCAGCCGAAGGCGACCCCCTCGTCGCCCTGGGGCACGAGCTTCGAATTTCGAGGCTCCCGGGCCCGTTTCTGACGAGGGCGTGGGACCACGGCCTGATACGGGCACCATCCGATGTCGACGTGGTCCACGCCGTCTCACTGGCCACCCTGGAGCCCGGGGACGCCCCGTTGGTGGTCACGGTCCATGACCTGCTGTGGCGAAGGATCCCGGAGGCCTATCCGGCACGGGGACGTCATTGGCACGAGGCAGCGCTGGTCCGGGCACTCCGTCGTGCCGACCACTTCGTCGTGCCGGCCGACGTCGTGGCGGACGACCTGGTGGGAGCGGGCGCCCCGCCCGACTCGATCACCGTCATCCCCATGGGCTCGGACCACCTGCCCCCACCCGATGCCGACGCGGCCGCGGCACATCTGGAGCAGCTCGGCGTCCGTGGGCCGTTCCTCCTGTGCGTGGGGACCCTCGAACCCCGGAAGAACCTCCGCCGTCTGGTGGAGGCCTACGGGACCATCCGCGATTCCCTTCCGGAGCCGTGGCCGTTGGTGATGGTGGGACCGTCGGGCTGGGGTGAGCAGTTGGCGCCGACGATCGGTGTCGTCCATGCCGGTCCGGTGTCGTCGAGCGAGCTCTCCGGGCTGTATGCGTCGGCCCGGCTCCTGGCCTACGTGCCATTGATCGAAGGATTCGGCCTTCCCCCCGTGGAGGCGATGTCGGTGGGCACCCCGGTCGTGGCCAGCCCATTGCCGAGCACCGCCGGGGCAGCCTTCGAGGTCGACCCGAACCGGACCGAGTCCATCGCGGCCGGCCTGCTTGAGGTGGCCACCGACGAGGCGACCAGGGAGGACCTGATCCGCCGTGGAGCCGAGCGGGCGAGCCAGCTGACCTGGTCTTCCATCGCCAGGCGTCACCGGGACGTGTGGGAGCGGGTCACGGGCGAAGGCGCGGTCCGGCATGGCGACTGATCCCGCTTCGGCGCGGCAGGGAGCGCTGCGGGTCGCGCTCGATGTGAGCGCCGTCCCCGAACGGCCGGTGGGCGCGGGTCACTACATCCTGCAGTTGGCCGGGCAACTGTCGGCCCGGCCGGATATCGACCTGGTGCTGTCCTGCAGGGCCGGGGACCGGAGCCGGTGGTCGACCTTGGTCGCCGAGGGCAACCTCCTGGCCGCGGCCCCGGACACCCGGCCGCTCCGCCTGGCCTGGGAGCAGTTCCGGCTCGGACCGCTGTTGACGGCCTCGGGCGCCTCGGTGCACCACGGTCCGCACTACACGATGCCCCGGCACCCGCCGATCCCCTCGGTGGTCACCGTCCACGACCTCAGTTTCTTCGACGCCCCGCAGTGGCACGAACGGTCCAAGGTGGCATTCTTCCGTCGGGCGATCGTCCGGGCGGCCCGGGAGGCGGCAGTGGTGATCTGTCCGAGCGAGACCACTGCCCGGTCGTTGCGGCAGTGGTGCCGGGTCAGTGGCGAGCTGGTAGTGGCCCCCCACGGGGTGGACACCGACAGATTCCGACCCGAGGAGCCTGCATCCGGTGCGGACGCGGCACGTCTGTCCGGAGTCGACGGACGGCTGATCGCCGGACGGCCCCTCCTCGTCTTCGTCGGGACCCTCGAGCCGAGGAAAGATGTGCCGACGTTGGTGCGGGCGTTCTCGGCGGTTGCGTCGCGCCACCCCGAGGTGCTCCTCGTCCTGGCCGGCGGTCGGGGGTGGGGGGCGGGCGACGTCGATGCCGCAGTGTCCGCCTCGGGATTCGGGACGCGCATCGTCCAGACCGGATACGTCGACGACGAGACGATCCCCGCCCTCCTGCGGTCGGCCACGGCGGTCGTCTACCCGTCGCTCTACGAGGGATTCGGGCTGCCTGCGCTCGAGGCTCTGGCCTGCGGGGCTCCGCTCGTGACGACCCAGGGCACCGCGATGGAGGAGGTGGCGGGGGAGAGCGCGCTCCTTGTGCCACCGGGTGATCCGTCTGCCCTGGCCGAGGTGCTCGACAACGTACTCAGCGGTACCGGTGACGACGGGGCGGGCTCGCGGCGACGGTCGCTCGGATTCGAGATCGTGGAGCGCCACACGTGGGAGCGCAGTGCGGATGTCCACGCGGACGCCTACCGGACGGCGGCCGGACCCCGTGGGTGACCCCGGCCGCCTGGCCGTTCTCCCCTGGTGTGCCCAGCCGATAGGGTGACCCGTCGTGCGCTCCTTGATCACCGGTGGCCGCGGCTTCGTAGGTACGTGGCTGGCCGAGCATCTCCGAAGCAACGGGGACGATGTCGTCCAGATCGACCAGGAGGTCGAGATCACCGACCCCGATGCGCTTCTGGGTGCGGTGTCCGCGGCCGCGCCCGACGCCATCTACCACCTCGCGGCCATGACCCACGTGGGGCAGTCGTGGGAGGAGCCGCTCCGGGTCTTCGGGGTGAACGTGCTGGGGACCGGTGCCCTCTTGGCTGCCGCCCGCGAGTGCGGGAGTGACCCCACCGTCCTCGTGACCAGCTCCGCCGAGGTCTACGGGGCGGTCACCGACCCGGCGATGCTGCCGCTGACCGAGTCGTCCCCCACCGCCCCCCTCACCCCGTATGCCGCTTCGAAGTTGGCCGCCGAGGCGCTGTGCACCCAGGCGTGGCTCGGCCACGGCCAGCGGGTGGTCGTGGTCCGTCCCTTCAACCACATCGGACCCGGGCAGTCGCCGAACTTCGCCGTGGCCGCGCTGTCGAAGCGCATCGTGGACGCCGAACGCTCCGGTGCGCACGAGATCCCGATCGGGAACCTCTCCGCCCGACGCGACTTCACCGACGTCAGGGACGTGGTCCGTTCCTACCGACTGCTCATCGAGTCGGGGGAGCCCGGCACCGTGTACAACGTCTGCTCGGGACGGGACGTCTCGATCCAGGAGATCGCCGACCGGCTCCTGGCGGCGGCGGGGAGTTCGGTCCGCCTGGTCCCGGACCCGGAGTTGATGCGCCCGATCGAGATTCCGGTGCTCCGGGGAGACCCCGGACTGCTGACGCGGACGACCGGATGGACTCCCGAACTCACGCTGGACCAGACCCTGGCCGACGTCCTGGCCTACTGGCGCGCCGCCCCGGCCTGAGCCGGCCGGAGCGGGTGGGGGGACCGGCCCGACGCCTGCTTGCGTCGCTCAGGCGACGGTGGTGGGCCGCATGGCGCGCAGCTGCGTCCGGGCGTCCCTGGCCTGCACGTGCGCCTGCTTGGCGATGTCACGGGCCTGGGCGGGGAGACGGTCCTCGAAGGGGGCGAAGACGGCCTCGACCCGCTCGATGATCTCCTCGAACCGGTCCATGAGGCCATCGACCTTGGTGTCCACGGTGCGTACGGCATCGGTGAGGTCGCTCCGGACGGTCGATACCCGATCGGCCACGCCGGAGGAGGGCTCCTGCAGTTTCGCCATGATCTCACGACGCTGGACCTGGGCCTGCTGGAAGCCGAGTACCCCTGCCCCGATCACCACGTAGGTGGCGTCCTTGGCGACGTTGGCGATGTCCTTGGCGGCCTTGGAGATGTCGGTATTGATGTCGGGCATGATGTGCTCCTTCTGTCGGTGAGATGCCGACTCGTACTGTTCCCGGCGTGCCGGGGACCGGTTCAGGGTCCCGTCACGGTGTGCGAATACAACTGTATATACCATGATAAACAGTTGCAAGCACCCTGCGATCACCAGGCACGGCCAGGCGATCCTCCGGTGGGCTCGTGGGAGACCGGGCAGGCCGTCGGTGGGCGGTGCGAGCGGTGTCACGGCATCGTCAGGGGGCTCTGCCCGCGCCACGTCCGATCCGGTCGAGCAGTCCCCGTCACCCGCCTTCCGGCCCGATAGCCTCTGATCTCTGATGGAAACACTGGCACCGCCGGTTGTCGCCGTCGTCGTCGCCCACGATCCCGGTCCGTGGTTCGAGGAGACGCTGGCTTCGATCGCCTCACAGGACTATGGCGAACTGTCGGTACTGGTGTTGGACACAGGGGTCTCCCCGGGCCTGGCCGCCCGTGTGGCGGCGATCCTCCCCTCCGCCTACGTACGCCACTTCGAGGAGAACCGGGGATTCGGGGCCACCGTCAACGAGGTTCTGTCGATGGTGGACGGCGCCGCCTACTTCCTGGTCTGTCACGACGACGTGGCTCTGGACCCTGACGCCGTGCACCTCCTGGTGGAGGAGGCGTTCCGCTCGAATGCCGGAATCGTCTCTCCCAAGGTGGTCAGCTGGGACGATCCGGAGCTCCTCATCCACGTCGGGATGAACGTGGACAAGGGTGGATCGGTCGTCGAGCGGGTCCAGCCGCACGAGATCGACCATGGTCAGCACGACGCCGTGCGCGACGTCTTCGTTGCTCCGGGGGGTTGCACGCTCGTGCGGGCCGACCTCTTCGCCGAGCTCGGCGGCTTCGACCCGACCATCGTGGCCATGGGGGAGGACCTGGACATCTGCTGGCGGGCCCAGGTGGTGGGTGCGCGGATCCTGGTGGCCCCGGATGCCCGGATCCGGCATCTCGAGGTCCTGGCGTCCGGCGAGCGAGACCTCGACCCGACGCTCCTTGCTGCGGCCGCAGATGCCGGCGTCGGCCCCCGGGGATCCGAAGGGGAGGACGCCTCGGCCGCCGTCGACACCGCCACCGCACCACTCGTTGCGGTTCCCCCGTCCGGTCACCGGTCGCGGCCCCCGGTCACCCTCCAGGAGCTCCAGCGGCGCCATGAGCTGCTGGCCGTGCTCAAGTGCTACTCGAGGACCCACCTCGTCCGGGTCCTTCCCCAGGTGTTCGTCCTGGCCGTCGCCGAGATCGTCGTGGCCGAACTGGCGGGCAACCGGGCCCGGGCCCGGGCCGTCGCCCGTGCGTGGCGGTGGAACTTCGGGCGTCTCGGGGTGATCCGGTCGCAGCGCGCCGAGCTGCAGTCCAAACGCCGGATGCCCGACAGGGAGATCCGCCTGCTCCAGGTGCGGGGCAGTGCCCGACTCTCCGCCTACGCACGTCGGGTGTTCCAGTTCGGGTTCCACGGAGCCCACGCCGACGAGCTGGCGGCGGCGGAGGCCATCGGTCCGACGGTCCCCGCGGACGAGGCCGTCGAGGTGGAGGCCGGCGTCGAACAGACCGAGGCCGGCCGGATGAGCGGTCAGACACGCCTGGCCGTATGGCTGACCGCGACACTGCTGGTGATCATCGGTTCGCGTGGGGTACTGACCGGTCGGCTTCCTGCTCTCGGCCAGTTCACCCCGTTCCCCTCGTGGTCCGCCACCCTGTCGCAGTTCTTCACCGGATGGCACCCGTCTGGATTGGGCACGACGGCACCGGCAGCACCGGCCCTGGGTATCGCAGGGGTCCTCGGCACCGTGCTGCTCGGAGCCATGGGCCTCACCCAGAAGGTGCTGATCTTCGGATGTCTGCCACTGGGGGCCTGGGGCGCGGTGAGGCTGCTGCGACCGTTCGGTTCGCAGCGGGCGTCCCTCGTGACCGGGCTCGCCTATCTGGCCATGGCGCTGCCCTACGACGCCCTCGCCCTTGGCCGCTGGGGAGCGCTGGTCGTGTATGCCGGCGCACCGTGGGTCCTCGCTTCGCTGATGCGCTCCACGGGCCTCGAGCCGTTCGTCCGGCGGGTGGAGGCCCCACAACCGCCCGCCGGTGAGCGAGCGGGGCTCCCGGCGCCGGCAGGCGCGTGGGCGTCGCGGCACGGACTCCTCGGAGGATCCCTGGCGCTCGGCGTGCTCGAGGCCGTCCTCATCTCCTTCGTCCCGGCGGCTGCGCTGGCGGTACTGCTCGTCGCGCTCGCCGTGGTCGTGTCGTCGATCCTCTTCCGCGATCTGGGCTCGACCGGTCGGGCCGTGCGGCTCGCTCTCGGGTCGACCGGCGTCGCCCTGGTCATCTGCCTCCCGTGGGTGATCGGGGTCCTGAGCTCGGGGACGGGGGTCCTCACCGTGTTCGGGGTGCCGACGCCGGTGTCGGGTGCCGTGTCGTGGGGCTCGCTCCTGCGATTCGCCGTCGGGCCCATCGGCGGGTCCCCCCTGGCCTGGGGATTCGTCGTCGCAGCGGCGGCCCCCCTCGTCCTGGCCCGTGGCGTCCGCTTCCGGTGGGCCGTCCGGTTCTGGTCGATCGCCCTCGTCTTCTGGTTCGCCGCCTGGATCATCAGCAGGGGGTGGACCGGTGGACTGGCCGTCGACCCGCTGGTCCTGCTCGGACCGGCGGCCGCGGCGACGGCCGCCTCGATCGGACTCGGTGTCGCCGCCTTCGAGCGCGATCTGCGCAAGGCGGAGTTCGGCTGGCGCCAGTTGACGACGGCCGTGGGGATCCTCGCGGTTGCGCTCGCCTCGGTCCCGACCCTGGCGTCGGCGCTGCCCGGACGGTGGGACCTGCCGATCAACGACTTCGCCCAGGCGCTGGACTGGATGCACCCCGAGACGGCCACGGGCGCCTTCCGGGTCCTGTGGCTCGGCGATCCCCGCAGCCTCGATCTCGGAGGGTGGGGAGCGGGCGACGGGCTGGCCTACGCCACGTCGGAGAACGGGTCACCGGACGCCCGATGGCTGTGGAACGCCACGTCGCCCGGCCCGGCCGCCGCGTTGGGATCGTACGTCGACCTGGCACGCGCCGACCGGACCGATCGGCTCGGCAGCCTGATCGCACCGGCCGGGATCCGGTACGTCGTCGTGCTGACCTCCGTGGCTCCCGAGATCCCCGGCCAGCAGAGCCCGACGGAGTATCCGGTGCCGAGCGACCTCCTGCCCGCCCTCGGGCATCAACTGGACCTCAGGCCGATCCTGTCCGGTACCGGCATCACCGTCTTCGCCAACGCAGACTGGATCCCCGAGCGGGCCGAGGTGCCAGGCGGCCCGGGAGCGGCGGTCCCCCTGGTATCGCCCCTGGCCGCCGGTCCCGGCGTGCCGGTCCTCCCCGGGGCGGTACCCGTGCTGTCCGGACCGGCCGCGGCCCGGTCGTTCCGGGGACCCCTGGTCACCGGCACCGTGTTCGCCGCGGTGGCACCGGCCGGAAGATGGGAGCTGGTCGGGGGGTCGGGAGCGGTGGTCCGGCGGTCGTCCTCCTTCGGATGGGCTGGCCGGTTCTGGGTCCCTTCGAGCACCACGGGAACTCTCCGCTTCGACGACGGCATCCTCCCACTGGTGATCGGGGTGTACTCGATCATGGTCTGGGTGCTCGCCCTGGTCGCCCTGGTGGACCGTCGGCGGATCCGGCGCGAGTGGGAACGGGTGGGCCGTCCCCGCAGCTGGTCGACGAGACGCTCGCACCCGGTCGACATGCTCGAGGACGTCTGGTCCACCGACGGGGGGATGTCGCCATGACCGATCCGCCCCGGACCGACCCGCCTCCCGTCGATCCGGCGGGCCCGGCCGGAGCCGGACAGCAGGCCGTGGACGCGGGAATCGCAGGATCGGCAACGGTGGTCGAGTCCCGGGTCGCCCGGCGGAGGCGTGCGCAGCGCCCGGTAGCCGGACGTACCACGGCGATCGTCGCCGTTGCGCTCGTGGTCGCAGCGGTGGCTCTGGTGTCGGCTCTGACGCCACCACCGAGCATGCCGCCGGCACCGGTGGTCGGCAACGGGGTGACGGTCTCCCCGTCCGACGCCCGCTCCTCGTCGTTCTTCTGTGCCACCGGGGCGGGCGTCGACGCCGGATCGGGAGCGACCGGGGTGGTGGTGCTGACCAATACCAACCGCGCCCCAGCCTCGGGCGTCATGTCGACGGTCGGAACTTCCGGGGGCGAACCGGTCCGACGGGCGCTGACCGTGCCGCCGCTCGGAACGACCGAGGTGACCCCGGCCGCCGGCCGGCCGGCGGGAGCCACTGCATCCACGTTCTCGTTCCTCGGCGGCGGGGTCACGGGGACGGCGATCGTCACCGGCCCGGCAGGGTGGAGTACGGCACCCTGCGCGTCGGAAGTGTCGTCCCAGTGGGACTTCGCCGGTGGTTCGACATCGTCGGGGCTGCTCGACCTCTCCCTCTACAACCCGACGGCCGCACCGGCGTTGGTGGACGTCACCTTCTTGACGGTCTCGGGGAACGTGCTCGACCCCCAGCCGTACCAGGGGATCGACGTGGCCCCCGGAGAGCTGACCGTGGAGGGCCTCGGCGCCTACGTGCAGAACCAGCCGGTGGTGGCGACACTGGTGCAGTCGTCGTCGGGATCACTCGTTGCTACCGAGCTCGACCAGATGGCGGTGTCCGGAGGGACGGGACTCGCGCTCCTGTCCGGCTCACCGGCCCCGGCCCCCACCTGGCGGTTCGCCCAGACGACCGCAGTCCGGGGCGGCTCGGTCGAGCTCACGCTGGCCAATCCGGGCACGTCCCCGGTGACCGCCGAAATCACGGTCGGGCTGCCGGCGGCCTCGGTCGAGCCCCACCAGGTCTCGGTGCCCGGACTGACCGTGGTCACGTTCGGGGCCTCGTCGGTGGCCGGATGGCCCCTCGGTTCCCCCTACTCCTTGACTGTCGCGGCTTCGGCCCCGATCGTCGTCGGGCGAACCGTCGTCGGCCCGGCGGGTGCGGCGGCACCTCGGGGAGGGATCACCATGGGCACGAGCACAACCGCCACGTCCTGGCTGATCGTCGGGCCTGGCGTATCCGGGAGCCCGGCGGTGCCCGGAGCCGCCCGGGACAGCTTGGCCCTGGCCAATCCGGGATCGGCTCCGTTGACGGTGACCGTGACACCCCTGACCGGTGGGCGACCGCTCGCCACCGTCCGGGTGCCGGGCGACGGGGTCTCGGTCCTCGGTGCTGGCGAGGTGGGAGGCCTCCGGCCCCTGGTGGTCACCGCTTCCGGCCCGGTCTCCGTCGAGGCGGACAGTGGGCCGTCCGGCGCTCCGGGGTCCGTATCGTCCGCAGGCTTCCCGTTCGCTTCCGGAAGCTGATCCGGAGGCTGATCCGGAGGCTGATCCGGGGGCAGCCGGGACACGGTGACGCCGCTGCGGTCGTCCGGTCCGGTGGGACCCGGAACCGGCTCGGATCAGCCGTTGGGCTCAGCGTGACGTGGGCGGTGGGGGCGGTGGGGGCCAGGGGGACTGCTTGGCCGGCCACGAGGCCGGTGGGGGCCAGTGCCCCGGCTGTGTCTGCGTTCCGTTGGACGGCGCCGGAGTACCCGGCGCCGGCGGTGGCGCCGGCGCCTCGCTCTGGATCTGCGTGCCACCGTCGGCGGCAATGGAGATCGATCCGGCCGGCTCAGCGGTGGGGGACGAGTCAGGAGTTGCCGCAGCGGGGTCGATCACCGCGGAAGGGACCGGCGCCGGGGGCAGGGATGACGGCGACTGGCCGTTGGCATCGGCCGGAGGGCCGTCGACATCGTCCGACCCGGTGGGGCCGTGCTGGCTGGCCACGAAGATCGGCGGGACCGTCTTGACCCCCGGGGCGTGGACGGGCCGCCCGTAGGCGGTGTCGACCAGACGGCCGACGGTCTCCCCGTCGATCGTCTCCTCGTCGAGCAGGGCCCTGGCCACCGCGTCGAGCCCCCCACGGTGGCGGGCCAGTACCTCGAGGGCACGCTGCTCCTGGGCACGCAGGATCAGTTCCACCTCGTCGTCGATCACCTGGCTGGTGTGCTCGGAATAGTCCCTGGTGTGCATCAGGTCCTCACCCAGGAAGACCTGGCCCTGTGAGCCCCAGGCCATCGGGCCGATCTTGTCGCTCATCCCCCACTCGCGCACCATCTTGCGGGCCAGTTCGGTATTGCCGACGAGGTCGTTGCTGGCCCCGGTCGACAGATCGCCGTAGACAAGGAGCTCGGCGGCACGCCCGCCCATCCGGACGGCCAGGGAGTCCTCGATGTGCTGGCGGGGATGGATGTGGCGCTCCTCCATGGGGAGCTGCATGGTGACGCCGAGAGCCATGCCCGTCGGGAGGATGGTGACCTTGTGGACCGGGTCCGCGTCGGGCAGCACATAGGCGAGGACGGCATGGCCACCTTCGTGGAAGGCGACCCGCTCCTTTTCGGCGTTGGACAGCACCAGGCTCTCGCGGCGCTGACCCATGAGGACCCGGTCGCGCGACGCTTCGAAGTCGACGTTCTCGATGACCTGGGAGCCGCGGCGCACGGCGTGCAGGGCGGCCTCGTTGACCAGATTGGCCAGGTCCGCACCGCTCATGCCGGGAGTGCCGCGGGCCACCTTGCCGAGGTCGACGGAGGGGTCGACCCGCTTGTCCTTGCAGTGGACCTGCAGGATGGGGAGGCGCTCGTCGAGGTCGGGGAGGGGAACGACGATCTGGCGGTCGAACCGGCCGGGGCGGAGGATGGCCGCGTCCAGGATGTCCGGCCGGTTGGTGGCGGCCATGACGACGATGCCCTCGGTCGGATCGAAGCCGTCCATCTCCGAGAGCATCTGGTTGAGCGTCTGCTCGCGCTCGTCGTGGCCGCCGCCGAGGCCCGCGCCCCGCTTGCGGCCGATGGAGTCGATCTCGTCGATGAAGACGATGGCGGGGGCCTGCTTGCGGGCGGTGGCGAACAGGTCGCGGACCCGGCTGGCCCCGACTCCGACGAACATCTCCATGAAGTCGGACCCGCTCACCGACATGAACGGCACGCCGGCCTCGCCGGCCACGGCCCGTGCCAGCAGTGTCTTGCCGGTCCCGGGGGGGCCGACCAGGAGGATCCCCTTGGGGATGCGCGCGCCGATCTCGCGGAACCGCGCCGGGGTCTTCAGGAAGTCGACGACCTCACTGATCTCGAGCTTCACCCCGTCGTAACCGGCCACGTCCTCGAACGTGGTCGACGGGCGTTCCGTCGAGTACAGCTTCGCTTTCGAGCGCCCGATCGACATGATGCTGCCCATCTGACCCTGTGCCCGTCGGCTGATGTAGATGAAGACGGCGATGATGATGGCCAGGGGCAGGAGGTACCAGAGCAGCGAGACGAGCGGGTTCTCGGTGGTCGTGACGTACTTGGCATTGGCGCCGAGGGTCTTGAGGGCCGACTGCTCGGAGTCGGTGACCGGATTCGGTCCGTTGGACGAGTAGCTCGTTCCGTCGGCCAGGGTCCCGGTGATGATGCCGTTGCTCTGGTCGACCGTGGCGGTCCGGACCTTGCTTCCGGTGACCTGCTCCAGCCACGAGTTGTACGTCAGCTGGGAGGTGTTCGACTTCTGCGCGAAGTGCGGAGCGAAGAGCACCACGAGCACCACGATCACCAGGACCACGGAGAGGACGATGCGGTTCTTGTTCGGCCCGGGGGCCTCCTGGCCGGATCCGCTGGGGGATACCGGCCCGCTCGGAGTGTTGGGGGTGGGCGGGGTCACCCCATCATGCTACGCGCCGCCGGGAGGCGTTGACGCATCGCGTCGCCTGATCGAGCCGCTAGCCGCCCGGTGCGCCCTGGTGCCCCGGGCGGGGGTGGGGTCGGTATCGTGGGGGGGTGAACGACCGACCCGAACAGGCGGTGGATGCCGCGGGTCCTAGCGCATCGCCCCTTGCCGACGTGGTGCGCAAGCCGTCGGACGGGTCCCGATGGTGGGGAGACGTACCGCTCGGTCGTCTGTTGGACGACGGTGCCACGCCCGTCGACCGAAGCGCCGCCGGGATGTGGCTCCTCTTCGCCGGCCTCGGCTTTCTCGGTGGCGAGGTGCTGGCCGGGTTGTTCATCGGCATCGCCGCCGAACTGGCGGGCAAGTTCCACTCGCTCACGGCATTGTCGAAACTGGCCGAGCCTCCCACCTGGTACGTGGTCGCCACCCTCTTCGGGCTGTGGGGCGGATTCTTCGGCGCCGCCGTGCTGGCCAGCCAGGTGAAGGGCACGAAGCGCTTCTGCGCCGATCTCGGGCTCCGGTTCCGCTGGATCGACCTGATCGGGATCCCGATCGGGGTGGGTGGACAGTACCTGATCGCCCTGATCTACCTGCCCATCGCGCCCCACGTCCACGACTTCCACCAGCGTTTCGCGGCCCCGGCCCAGCGGATCACCGGGGGCTCCCACGGGATCGGCTACATCGTGGTCGGAGTCGCCACCGTGGTCGGCGCCCCTTTCTTCGAGGAGCTCTTCTTCCGGGGCGTCCTGTTGCGGGCCCTGGCCCGGCTCTTCGGTGGCTGGGGCGGCTGGGTGGGGCCGGGACTGGCCATCGTGATCAGCGGCGTGCTCTTCGGCCTGGCCCACGCCGAGTCCTTGCAGCTCCTCGGCCTGGCCGTCTTCGGGGTGATCCTCGGGACGGTGTCCTACCGGACGGGCCGGCTCGGCATGGACATGGTGGCTCATGCCTCGTTCAACTTCGTGGCGATAGCCGCCGTGGTGTTCCCGACCGCATTCAGCCTTCGGAGCTTGGTGTGACGTGACGGTCGAGGAGTCCGACGAACCGGTAGTGGCGGCCGCCGTCGACGACGTCGGGCCACCGGTCGATCCCGATGAGGACCCTGCGCCCTCCCGTTCCGTCCCACCCGGTGTGGCCAGGGCCGTCCGGCCGCGCCGCACCGACTGGTGGGTCCGGCTGACCAGCCGCTCGGCGTGGCCGGCGTGGTCCAGCGGGGTGGCGATCCTCGGGGTGATCGTCGTCGTCCTGACCCAGATGCACCCGGACCTGCTCTTCCTCAACACCACCACGGCCGGCGGCGACACCGGATCCCACGTCGCCCTACCGGCCTTCCTCGAGTCCGACCTGCTCACCCACGGCCAGGTGACCGGGTGGGATCCGGGGTGGTACGACGGGTTCCCCCTCTATACCTTCTACTTCCCGTTGCCGGGCATGGTCGCGGTCGTCCTCAACGCCTTCTTCGCCTACGACGTGGCGTTCAAGCTGGTGACGATCCTGGGCAGCCTCCTCCTGCCGGTGTGCGCCTGGGCCTTCGGCCGTCTCGCCGGCCTGCGCGACCCGGGTCCGGGCTGCCTGGCCGCGGCCACGCTTCCCTTCCTGTTCGAGCCGAGCTTCTCCATCTACGGGGGGAACCTGCTCTCCACGCTGGCCGGGGAGTTCTCCTATTCGCTCAGCCTGTCGCTGGCCCTGTTGTTCCTCGGCGTGGTGGCTGCCGGACTGCGCACCGGTCGCTATCGGGCACTCACCGCCATGCTCTTCGCCGCCACGCTGCTCTGCCACCTCATCCCCGCCATGTTCGCGGTCGCCGGGGCCGGTGTCCTGCTCCTGTTGGACGCCGACCTTCCCAGACTCTTGGGACGGAGCGGGCGAGCGTTGGCCGCCGGGCACCGCTGGGGCGGTCGGGTGCTGTGGTCGGTGGTGGCCGGCGCCGTCGGCCTGGGGCTCACCGCCTGGTGGCTGGTCCCCTTCATCGTCGAGCAGCCGTACACGACGAACATGGGGTACACCAAGGTCTTCGGCTACCCGGGACTCCTGTTTCCCGGGTCAGCCCGTTGGGTGCTGATCGTCGACGTCGTCGGTCTGGTGGCCATGGTGGCCCGCCGTAATCGTGTGGCGTTGTTCATCGTGCTGATGGGCGGACTGTCGGCAGCCGCAGTGATCTTCGATCCGGCCGGCAAGCTCTACAACGTCCGGTTCCTCCCCCTGTGGTTCCTCTGCCTCTATCTCCTGGCCGGCTACGCGATGGCCGAGGCTGTCGCTGGCGTGGCCCGGTGGTGGCGCCGGCGCCGGCTCAACGTGTGGGTGCGCACCGTCCGCGGGTCATTGGGATCGACGTCCGGCCCGATGTCGACCCCGGGGTCGCGGAGCAGTCGCAACCGGCGCCCGGTTCCCCTTGCGGTGCCCGCCGGAGCCGTGGTCGGACCTCTCGTGGCACTGGCTGCGGCCTGCCTGGCCGTGGTCCCGCCGTTGGCCATCCCGGCCACCACCCTGGCCAAGATCGGGGTGCACGTCGGCCCGGACCAGCCGAGCGCATGGGCGGAGTGGAACTATTCGGGCTACGAGCGCAAGGCGGACTATCCCGAGTTCCAGGCGGTGATCCAGATGATGCAGTCTGTGGGCGCCGAACAGGGATGCGGCCGGGCGATGTGGGAGTACGACCCGTCGCTCAACCGATTCGGGACGACCGAGTCGCTCATGCTGCTCCCGTACTTCACCAACGGGTGCATCGACTCGATGGAAGGTCTGCTGTTCGAGTCGTCCTCCACCACGCCCTTCCACTTCATCAACCAGAACGAGCTGTCCCCCAACCCGTCGAACGCGGTGGTGGGGCTGCCCTACGGCGGACTCGACATCCCGATCGGGATCCAGCACCTCCAACTGATGGGCGTCCGCTACCTCCTCACCTCGTCGACGACCGACCAGGATGCGGTGGCCGCCGACCCCGCCGCCACCCTGGTGGGCTCCACCGGTCCGTGGAGGTTCGACTACAACGGGTCGCTCGACACCACCTGGAAGGTCTACCGGATCTCCGATTCGCAGCTGGTGGTCCCGCTGGCCAACCGCCCGGTGGTGTGGCAGGGGATCGGGCCCAGTCAGTCGAGCTGGCTCTCGCCGGCACTCAGCTGGTACGACACGCCGAGCCGGTGGAATGTCGTACCGGCCGCCGACGGTCCCCCGGACTGGACCCGGGTGGCCATCGGGGACGGCCGACCCACTCCGGTGCCCGAGCCTGCCACCACGGTCTCCGACGTGGGCCAGACCACCGAAGGGGTGACCTTTCACGTCAGCCGAGTAGGTACTCCCGTCGAGGTCCGGGTGTCGTACTTCCCGAATTGGCACGCGACAGGGGCCGAGGGACCGTACCGGGTCGCACCCAATCTGATGGTGGTGGTCCCCACCAGCCACGACGTGAGCCTCTCCTACGGCCGGAGCCCGGCCGACGACGTCGGCCAGCTGATCTCCGTGCTGTCGCTGGTGGCCGTCGTCACCCTGGTGGTCGTCGACCGCCGGGTGAGGCGGGCACGGCGGGCACGGCGGGCACGGCGGGTCGGTGCGGGCGGAGGCCCGGTGTGGCCGGGCTCGGGCTCGGGGTCGGAGTGGGGGCCCGCAGTCCGGTGACCTACCGGCTCCCGATGTTCCCGCTCTCGACCGTGCTCTTTCCGGAGGCCGGTCTACCGCTCCACGTGTTCGAGGAGCGGTACCGGGTCCTCGTGGCCCACTGCCTCGACGGCGACGGTACGTTCGGCGTCGTCCTCATCTCGCGTGGTTCGGAGGTCGGCGGCGGAGACGAGCGTGTCGACGTCGGAACGGTCGCCCGCATCGCCAATGTGGCCGAGCTCGAGGACGGCCGGATGCTGGTGGTGGCCACCGGCGTACGGCGTGTCCGGGTGGAGGAGTGGTTGCCCGACGCCCCGTACCCCTGTGCTCGGGTGGAGGACCTGCCTGACCCGGTCGGCACCTGTTCCGGCGGACAGCTCGCGGTGGCTGAGGGTTCGTTGCGACGGCTGCGCTCGCTCCTGTCCGAGCTCGGCGACGTGCCTGCCCTTCCGCACAGCCTCCGGATCTCGGGTGCGCCCGAGCAGATCGGCTGGCAGCTGTGCGACATGGCGCCCCTGGCCTCGATCGACCTGCAACGGCTCCTGGTGGCCGACGGACTGGAGGCACGGATGGTGCTCCTGGCCGACCTGTGCGACGCGATGGCCGGCGATGTCGTCGGCCTGTTGTCCGACCGGGACGGCGGGGGGGCCGGAGAGCGCGGGTAGGGGCTCAGGGCACCTCGCGCCGGACGAGGAACGCCGTGATCCCGTCGGCCAGCCCCTGGGCCGCCTGCTGGCGCCATGCCGGGCTCTCGGTCAGGGCGGCGTCGACCGGGTTCTGCATGTTGGCGCACTCGACAAGCACCTTCGGGACAGTGGAGAGATTGAGACCGCCGAGGTCGTCGCGAGGGTCGATCCCGTCGGTTCCGGCATAGTCCGACACCTGCTCGCCGGTGTCCTCCAGGAAGCTGTCGCGCACGTCGGCCCCCAGTTGGTCCGAGGCCGGGACGATCGACGTGTTGTTGCTGATGCTACTGACCACCGGCACCGGCACGTCGACGGCGAAGCCCCGGCCCGTGACCGGACCGCCGTCGGCGTGGATGGAGATGGCCGCGTCCGACCTGGTGTCGTTGCCGATGGCAGCACGAACGTTGACGCAGGGTCCGACCCCCGTGTCGGTGGAGCGGGTCAGCACGACGGTGGCCCCACCCGCCTGGAGCAGCGCGACCAGACGGGTGGCCACGTCGAAGTTGAAGGCGTGCTCGGGATAGCCCGAGGCTGTCTCGGTGCCGGCCGTGTCGCAGGGCTCGGTGAACCCGCCGCCGTCGATCGGCTGGTCGATGTAGGAAGGGTCCGAGCCGTTGCCGCCGTCGTGGCCGGGGTCGATGGTGACGACCTCGCCGACCAGCGGCGGCACCTGTACCGAGCCGTGGTATGCGGCGCCACCGAAGTCGTAGACGGACCCATCGGCCGAGACGACCCGGTAGCCGGTCCCGCTCGAATCGACGGACACGGCGGCCCTCAGGAGGAGGCCGACCGCGGACCCGGCAAACGGGGCCCCGAAGGAGAACAGCCCGCCGTCGCCGGCCACGAGGCGGTACCCGCCCGTGGTGCCGCCGGACTGCATTCCCACCACCGGCGAGTTGAGTCGGGTACCGCCCGTGGACCCGAGGAACCGGGCGTCGCCGAAGGCGAAGACTCCCCCGTCGGACGCGGCCATCCAGTAGCCCCCGCCGTCGGGGGTGGCGGCCATGCCCACTACCGGTTGGTTCAACAGGACGCCGCCCATGGACCCGAGGAACCGGGCGTCGCCGAAGGCGAAGACTCCCCCGTCGGACGCGACCAGCCAGTAGCCCCCGCCGTCGGAAGTGGCGGCCATGCCCACGATCGGCTTGTTCAGGGGCAGGCCGCCCATGGACCCGAAGAACCGGGCGTCGCCATACGAGAAGACGCCCCCGTCGGACGTGACGAGCCAGTAGCCCTGGAAGTCGGACGTCGGGGACATGCCGACCACGGGTGCCACCAAGGGAAGGCCGCCAGCCGATCCCTCGAACGGGGCGCCGAAGGAGAAGACCCCGCCGTCCGAGGCTGCCAGCCAGTAGCCGCCGGTGCGTGCATCCCCCGCCGACGCGACGACGAGGTGGGTGCTGGGCACCACGACCTGGTGAGGGCTGGGGGATCCCCCGACGCGAGGGCTCGATGCCGCGGCGCCGACTCCAGACGGGCCAGACATGACGGACGCGGCGATGGCGATCACCGTGGCGGCCAGGCGGGTCCGACGGCCCGTTGCGTGGCCGGCGACCGATCTGTCCATGGCCAGATCCTTGCACGGGGGCCTGGCCTAGGATGAGCAGCCCATGACCTCACTCTCCAACGTCTTCAAGGCCTACGACATCCGAGGGGTGGTCCCCGACGAGCTGGACGCGGTCATGTTCCGGGCCATCGGCGTGGCCGTCGCCCGGTTCACCGGTGCACCGACCGTCCTGGTGGCCCGCGACATGCGAGAGTCGGGTGTGGCCCTGTCCGAGGCGTTCGCCCTGGGTGTCCGGTCCGAGGGTGCCGATGTCGTCGATCTGGGGCTCGCGTCCACCGACCTCTTGTACTTTGCGGCGGGGAGCCTGGACGCCCCCGGTGCAATGTTCACCGCTTCGCACAACCCGGCCAAGTACAACGGCCTCAAGCTGTGCCTGGCGGGGGCCCGCCCGATCGGACGGGATACCGGTCTGGACGAGATCCAGGCCACCGCCGAGTCGTTGCTCGACGACTGGGCCGCCGACGGCCCGCCGGCACCCGACCCGACCACGCTCGGCGCTCTCGAGCACCGTTCGGTCCTCGACGCCTACGCCGACCATGTCCGTTCGTTCGTGGACACCGACGTCCTCCGTCCCCTGAAGGTGGCGGCCGACACGGCCAACGGGATGGGCGGCCTGGTCGCGCCGAAGGTCTTCGAGGGGCTCCCCTTCGACGTGGAGATCCTCTACCCCGAGCTGGACGGCAACTTTCCCAACCATCCGGCCGATCCCATCCAGCCCGAGAACCTGGTGGCGCTCCGACAGCTCGTCCTCGACAGCGGCGCCGACATCGGCCTCGCATTCGACGGTGACGCGGACCGGGTGTTCCTGGTCGACGAGAAGGCGGAGCCGGTTTCGGGCTCGCTCACCACCGCACTGGTGGCGGCCACGCTGCTCGACAAGTACCCGGGCGCGACGGTGCTCTACAACTGCATCTGCTCGCGGGTGGTGCCCGAGGTCATCGCCGAAAAGGGCGGGATCGGCGTGCGGACCAAGGTGGGACACAGCTACATCAAACAGGTGATGGCCGAGACGGGAGCGGTGTTCGGCGGCGAGCACTCCGGCCACTACTACTTCCGGGACAACTTCCGGGCCGACTCCGGCATCATCGCCGCCATGCTGGTGCTCGAACTGCTGAGCGTGACGGGCAAGCCGCTGTCGGAGCTGCTCGAACCGTACAAGCGCTACGTGGCGTCCGGTGAGATCAACACCGTGGTCGACGACCCGGCCGGGACGGTCGAGCTGATGGCCGAAGAGGTGGAGGCCGCGGGCGGCGCCCTCGGCACGACCGACCGCATCGACGGGCTGACCGTCGACCGGGGAGACTGGTGGTACAACCTGCGCCCGTCGAACACGGAGCCGCTGCTCCGGCTCAACGTCGAGGCCCCCGACGAGGTGTCGTGTGCCACACACGTCGCCGAGGTGCAGGCGGAGATCGCCCGTCTGCTCGGCCCCTGACCGTGATGACTCCACACGTGAGACTGTGAGACCCGTGAGACAGTGAGAGAGGAACCCCGATGACGCTGGACCCCCTGCTGATCGATGTGCTGGCCTGTCCCGAGGACAAGGGACCGCTGCTGTACTTCGCCGACGAGAACCTGCTCTTCAACCCCCGCCTCCATCGCACCTACCCGGTGCGGGACGGTATCCCGGTGATGCTGATCGACGAGGCGACGACGGTGGACGCCGCCGAGGACGCCAGGCTCACGGCCAAGGCCGCGGCCGGCGGGGCCGTGTCGACGAGCACCCCTACCGGGGCGTGACCCCCGCGCCGCTACCCGTGGACTCCCGCGAGCTGTGGGAGGCCACGATGGGGCTGCCGGAGCAGGTGGCCGCAGCGGCCGACGCCGCGTCGGCCGTCGACGACCTTCCCGGTCACGACAAGGTGGAGAACGTCGTCGTCCTGGGTATGGGCGACAGCGGCATCGTGGGAGACGTCCTCACCGCGGTGGCGGCCCCGTTCATGCCGGTGCCGGTCACCGTGGTGAAGGGCTATGTGCCGCCCGACTATGTCGGAACCGGCTCGTTCGTCATCGCCGTCTCGTTCTCGGGTGACACGGAGGAGACCGTCGAGGCCGCCGGCGCCGCATTCGAGGCCGGCGCCGCCCTGGTCGTGGTGTCCGGCGGCGGCGAGCTCGTGCGGCTGTCCGGCGAATGGAACGTGCCGCTCGTCCCTGTCCCGGTGTCGATCCCCGAGGCGAGGACCGCACTCGGGGCGATGGCGGTGCCGCCGCTGGTGCTGCTGGAGCGGATCGGACTCTTCCCCGGCGCACGGCAGTGGATCGACCAGGCCGTGGTCCAGCTACGTCGCCGGCGGGACCAGCTCGACCGGTCCGGGAGCGTGGCCGAGTCCGTTGCCCGCAGGATCGGTCGGACCATCCCCCTCGTCCACAGTTCGCAGGATCTGGGGGCGGCGGCCGCGCTCCGCTGGAAGTGTCAGATCAACGAGAACGCCAAGGCGCCCGCCTTCTGGAACGTCCACCCCGAGTTGTGCCACAACGAGGTGGCCGGCTGGGGGCAGAACGGCGACGCCACCCGTCAGTTGGTGACTCTGGTCAACCTGCGCCATGACGCAGAACACCCCCAGGTGAGCCGCAGGTTCGACCTCGTCACCGAACTGCTCCGGGAGGTCATGGCCGACGTGGTGGAGGTCCGTGCGGCCGGCGAGGGCGATCTGGCCCAGTTGCTCGACCTCGCCCTGGTGGGTGACGTGGTTTCGCTGTTGCTGGCGGGCCACGAGGGGATCGACCCCGGGCCGGTCCCGGCCGTCGACGACATCAAACGCGCCCTCTCCGGAGTCGACGTCTGACACCCTGCCGGCACCCAGAATCCGGGCCCGGGCCAATGTTTCGGTTCGATGACATCCGGGTGGCAAGCCTGTGAACTCAGCAGCGGAAGGTTACCTTCGCGAACCCGCAGGCGTAGACTCCTCGGCGTGAGCAGCGTGCGGGTCTGTGGTTGCAAGTCGAAGCCAGTCGCAGGCAAAACGACCCACGTAAGGCAACTCATGGTTGCTGAGCATGGTGCGGCTTAGGAGTAAGTCCTGCCCGCGGCGTCCCCGGCTGTCGGGGGCGGGCGGAGAGGAGATGACGCGTGCCCCAAGTGGCTCCGCAGGGTGTCCGACCGGTCACGGTCGCCGCCGCCGGGGCCCGGCCGCAACTCTCCCTGCAGGCGAGTGTGGGGTCAAAGACCAGGTCAGCCGCACGCTGTTCACGACGTATTCATTCCCATCCCTTCACCGACCGACCAGGAGGACCGGCCACCGACTGCAGTAACCGACCAACGATGCCGAGGAGGCGTAACAGTGGACGTGGTAATCACGAATGGTAGGAAGATCGTGTCCGACGAGGTCCGGGCTCTGACCGAGGAGAAGGTCCGTCATGTCGGCCTGCACTGTCCCGGCATGGAACGTGCCGAGGTCCACTTCACGGAGGAGCACAACCCGAGGATCGCCGACCGGGAGTGCTGCGAGGTGGTGATGTCCGGTCATGGGCACACCATCCGGGCCAAGGCCGCCGCCCAGATTCCACTGATAGCTGTCGACCTCGTGGTCGAAAAACTGGAGCACCAGATCGAGCGGACCAAGGGCCGCATCGTCGGCCGATCGCAGCCCCGCCATCGGCTGGCCCCCACCGAGACCCTCTACCGAAGGGTCCGCACCGCCTGAATCCAGCACCGGCCGACCCCGGGGACCTCCGACGCGAGGCCACCCGGGGCGGACGGCTGGCTCCGCCGGCTCGGTGTTCCAGGGGAGGCCGCCGACAGTAGAGTGGGTTCCCCATGAGCATGTTCTCGAAAGTCCTCCGCGCCGGCGAAGGAAAGAAGGTCCGCCGACTGGCCGAGCTGGTGCCACTGGTCAACGCGCTCGAGCCGGAGATGGAGGCGCGCTCGGACGCCGGGCTCCAGGCCATGACGGCCGAGTTCAGGAGCCGGCTGGCCAACGGGGAGGCCCTCGAGGACCTGCTCATCGAGGCGTTCGCGCTGGTACGCGAGAGCGCCTGGCGGGTGCTCGGCCAACGGCATTTCGATGCCCAGCTGATGGGGGGTATGGCCCTTCATTTCGGATGGATCGCCGAGATGAAGACCGGTGAGGGCAAGACCCTGGTGTCGACGCTGCCCGTCTACCTGAACGCCCTGGCCGGTGAGGGGGTCCACGTGGTCACCGTCAACGACTACCTGGCCACCCGTGACTCGGAGTGGATGGGCCGCCTCCACCGGTTCCTCGGGGTGTCCGTGGGTCGGGTGGGCCCGGATATCGCCGATGCGGCCGAGAAGCGCGAGGCCTACCTGTCGGACGTCACCTACGGGACCAACACCGAGTTCGGCTTCGACTACCTCCGCGACAACATGGCGCGGTCCAAGGATGCCATGGTCCAACGGGGCCACCACTTCGCCATCATCGACGAGGTCGACTCGATCCTCATCGACGAGGCCCGCACGCCGCTCATCATCTCGGGCCCGGCCGCCGAGTCGGCCCAGCTCTACTACCAGTTCGCCGGCATCGTCCGCACCCTGCGGGCCGAGGAGGACTACGAGGTCGACGAGGAGAAGCGGACGGTCGTGCCCACCGAGCAGGGCATCGAGAAGGTCGAGCGCCAATTGGGTGTGGCCAATCTCTACGACGCGGTCGCCGTCAACTATGTGCACCACCTCAATCAGGCGCTTCTGGCCAAGGAGCTCTACCGGCGGGACAAGGACTACCTGGTGGCCCAGGGCGAGGTCCGGATCGTCGACGAGTTCACCGGCCGCACCCTCGAAGGACGCCGATGGTCCGACGGCCTCCACCAGGCGGTCGAGGCCAAGGAGCGGGTCAAGATCAAGGAGGAGAACCACACCTGGGCCACGGTGACCCTCCAGAACTACTTCCGCATGTACGAAAAGCTCGGCGGCATGACCGGCACGGCCGAGACCGAGGCCTCCGAGTTCGCCAACACCTACGAGCTGCCGGTCGTCCCGATCCCGCCCAACCGGCCGATGATCCGCCAGGACCAGCCCGACCTCATCTACAAGTCGGAGGACGGGAAGTTCGCAGCCGTGGTGGAGGACATCGCCGAGCGCCACGCCGACGGACAGCCGGTGCTGGTCGGCACGGCCTCGGTGTCCAAGTCCGAGCAGCTGTCGCGCCTGCTCGACAAGCGGGGCATCCCCCACGAGGTCCTCAACGCCAAGCAGCACTTCCGGGAGGCCGAGATCGTGGCCCAGGCCGGACGGGTCGGCGCGGTCACCGTGGCCACCAACATGGCGGGCCGAGGAGTGGACATCATCCTCGGCGGCAATCCCGAGGGACTGGCCGTACGCGAGGCGAACGCCAGGGGGATCGACGTCACCACCGAGGAGGGAGCGGCGGAGTTGGCCCGCCTCGAAGAGGAGTTCGAGACGCGGTGCAAGGCCGAGGGCGACCAGGTGCGCGAGCACGGTGGCCTCTACGTGCTCGGGAGCGAGCGTCACGAGAGCCGGCGCATCGACAATCAGCTCCGAGGGCGCTCGGGCCGCCAGGGGGATCCGGGCGAGAGCAGGTTCTTCCTCTCGCTCGAGGACGACCTGATGCGGCTCTTCGCCACAGGTGCCATGAACTGGGTCATGGGCCGGGCGCTGCCCGACGACGTCCCCATCGAGGCGAAGATGGTGACCAAGGCCATCGAGCGGGCCCAGAACACGGTCGAAGGCAAGAACGCCGAGTCACGCAAGGATGTCCTCAAGTACGACGACGTCATGAACGAGCAGCGCAAGGTCATCTACGCCCGGCGCTACCAGATCATCGACGGCGAGGACCTGCACGACGACACGGTCGAGCTCCTCGAGTCGACCATGACCGAGGTCGTGGCGACCTACTGCCCGTCGGACTATCCCGAGGAGTGGGACCTCCCGGGCCTGATCGCCGGGATCACGCAGTACTACCCGACCAAGTTCGTCGCAGAGGATTTCGCTGAGGCGGCGACCGCCGGCCAGGTCACCGAGAGCATCATCACCGAAGCGCTCGAGCTCTACGCCGAACGGGACGAGACGATCCCGGGGGGCGCGGACACGGCCCGCCAGCTCGAGCGGGACATCATGCTCCAGATCATCGACCAGCGGTGGCAGGAGCACCTGGCCGACATGGACTACCTGAAGGAGGGCATCAACCTGCGGGCCATGGGTAACCAGGATCCGCTGGTGGCCTGGCAGCGTGAGGGCTTCGCCCTCTTCGGCAAGTTGATGGACGGGATCGCCGACGACTACCTCCGCTTCGTCTTCCACGTTCAGGTCCTCACCGAGGAGGCGGCTGCGGAGCCCGACCTCGGCCAGGCGAGCTACGTGGCGGCCGATGACCCGGTCCAGGGGGATGCCGCCATCTCGGCCGCGTTCGCCAATGCCACCCCGGCCGAACTCGAGGCCGCGGCCGCCGTGGCCGGCGGTTCGTCGCTGGCCGCGGGCGGTGTGGCGGGCGGATTCGACGACGGAGAAACCCAGGCGCCCATCGTCAAGTCCGACCGGGAGAAGATCGGCCGCAACGAGCCGTGCTGGTGCGGGAGCGGCAAGAAGTTCAAGCTCTGCCACGGCGCGAACTGAGATGGCGGGCGACAGTCCCCGCAAGGGGGACGGCGAACCGGAGAAGGTCGACATCGCCGCGGCCCTGGAGAGCCTGAGCGACCGGCTGCGCGAGGCCCGGGGCTTCCTCGGTGCGGACGCATTGGCCGAGCGCCGGGCCGAATTGGAGAAGGCGGCGTCCGAGCCCGACCTGTGGGACGACCCCGATCACGCCCGTGAGGTGACCACGGCACTCGGTCGGGTCAACGAGGACCTCGAGCAGTTGTCCTCACTGTCCGAGCGGCTGTCCGACGTGGAGACGCTCCACGAACTCATGCAGGAAGAGGGCGATGAGTCACTCCGCTCCGAGGCGGAGGAGGTCATCGCCGACCTCGACCGCACGTTCCGGACCCTCGAACTGCGGGCCCTGTTCGCCGGCCAGTACGACGACGGCGACGCCGTCGCCGAGATCCACGCCGGAGCCGGTGGCACCGACGCACAGGACTGGGCCGAGATGATGCTGCGGATGTACACCCGCTGGGCCGAGCGCCGGGGCTTCTCCATCGAGGTGGAGGAGGCGACACCGGGCCAGGAGGCCGGGTTGATGTCCGCAACGTTCATCGTCCGGGGCCGCTACGCGTTCGGCCTCCTGGCCGCCGAACGCGGCGTGCACCGGCTGGTCCGCATCTCGCCGTTCGATGCCCAGCACCGTCGCCAGACCAGCTTCTCCTCGCTCGACGTGGTCCCGTACCTGGAGGACCTGTCCGGTGAGGTCGAGATCGACGAGAAGGATCTCCGCATCGACACCTACCGCTCGTCGGGGGCCGGGGGTCAGCACGTGAACAAGACCGACTCGGCCGTCCGGATCACCCACCTGCCGACCGGGATCGTGGTGACGTGCCAGAACCAACGCAGTCAGACCCAGAACAAGGCCCGGGCCATGTTGGTCCTCGGAGCCAAGCTGGCTGAACGGCAGCGGGCGGAGCACCAGGCCACCCTCGACCAGTTGGCCGGCGACCGCACCGACAACGCATGGGGGAACCAGATCCGTTCCTACGTGATGGCGCCGTACCAGCTGGTGAAGGACCTGCGGACGTCGGCGGAGACCGGCAACGTCGAAGCGGTGCTCGACGGTGACCTCGACATGTTCATCGAGGCGGAGCTGCGGCGAGGCGCCGAGTTGCGACGCAACCACGGCTGAACGCGGTCAGGAGGCGGTGCGACCACCGATGGCGACGTCGTCCGCGTTGTGCGAGGTCAGGGGGGCTACCCCCGTTTCGGGAAACCCCCGGGTAAGATGAACCGGCGGGCAACCCGCGCCTGACCTTTGGCAGCCTTCTCGTAACTTCTCGCAGCAGTTCCTCGCAGTACATCGCAAGGCCGAATCACCTCCGCTCCATGATCAAATTCCAGAACGTCACCAAGACGTACAAGGGATCCACGGTCGCACTGAGTGACTGCACCGTCGAGATCGACAAAGGTGAGTTCGTGTTCCTCGTCGGCCCGTCCGGCTCGGGGAAGACGACGTTCATCCGGCTGCTCCTGCGCGAGGAGATGCCCGACTCCGGGCGCATCTGGGAAGCCGGCAAGGAGATCGGCCACCTGCCCAAGTGGCGCATCCCGTACCTGCGCCGCAACATCGGCTGCGTGTTCCAGGACTTCCGTCTGCTCCCCAACAAGACCGTCTTCGAAAACGTCGCATTCGCCCTCGAGGTCATCGGGCGACCCAAGCACGTGATCGCCGCACAGGTCCCGCAGGTGCTCGACCTGGTGGGCCTGGCCAAGAAGCGGGACAACCTGCCGGGTGAGCTCTCCGGCGGCGAGCAGCAGCGCGTGGCCGTGGCCCGGGCCTTCGTCAACCGTCCGCTGATCCTCCTGGCCGACGAGCCGACCGGCAACCTCGACCCCACCACCAGTCTCGGCATCATGCGCCTGCTGGACCGGATCAACCGGACCGGGACGACGGTGATCATCGCCACCCACGATGCCGGCATGGTCAACCAGATGCGCCGCAGGGTCATCGAGCTCGACCGGGGCGTGTTGGTGCGCGACCAGGCCCACGGTGTGTACGACATCGACAGTGCCACCGTCGCCGGCGGAGCCGGCATGCCCACCGGATCCCTCGTGGACCAGATGCCGACCGTCGACTCCGAGTTCGAGGTGCCCGGCACCTTCCTGGCCCGTCCCTGATGCCCGTCTCCCCGGCGTACGTTTCGAAGGAGGCCGTCACCAACCTGTGGCGCAACCGCCTGATGACAGCCGCGGCCATCCTGACCGTGGCCGTGTCGCTCGCCCTGGTCGGCTCGGCGCTCCTGTTGAAGCAGGGTGCGTCCAAAGCGACCGAGCTGTGGCAGAACGGCGTCCAGACCATCGTCTGGGTCAAGCCGACCGCGGGCCCGGCACAGACCAACTCCGTCGGTTCCGAGATCCATCAGTTGCCCTACGTGAAGTCGTGCACCTACCGGTCACAGGCCTACGACTACAGCGAGGCGAAGCGAGTCCTTCCCGTCGATGAATCGGCCGTCACCACCGAAGCCGACTATCCGGCGTCGTTCCGATGTCAGCTCGACGACCCGTCCCAGGCGCCTGCGGTGTACCAGGCATTGATCGGCAAACAGGGGATCTACAGCGTCAATTACCCCGGCCAGCAGATCAAGACAATGCAGAGCGTCATCCGGGTCCTGCAATGGGTGTTCCTCACCGTGGCGGTGGTCCTCCTGCTGTCGGCGTCCGTGTTGATCCTCAACACCATCCGGATGGCCATCTTCGCCCGCCGACGCGAGGTCTCGGTCATGAAGCTGGTCGGTGCCACCAACTGGTTCATCCGCCTGCCGTTCATGGCCGAGGGGATGATCCAGGGCCTGCTGGGCGCCGGGGTGGCGGTCCTGGTCGTCCTGGCCCTGTACTGGGGGACGGGCCTCGACCAGGGGACCACGGCGGCCGACGCCAACAGCATCATCCACCAGATGTCGCTGACCGGCTGGGAGGTCTTCGGGACCTGCCTCCTCGTGTCGGTGGTCGGAGTCGGAGTCGGCGTGGTCGGATCGGCGTTCGCCGTCCGGCGCTTCCTCGACGTCTGACCGCGAGCACCCCGGCTCAGGTGGTTCGGGACAGTCCGAATCCTGGACGGGTGCACGAGTCGGTCGTCGGCTCCCCGGCGAACCTGGCCTGGATCCACCGGTCGATCACGCCTGCGGAGATCCCCATGACCTGACTGTGTCCCGCGCCGCGATCGGTCACGTACTCCACGGTGTCGTACTGGCTGCGGCACAGGCTCTGCTTCACGAACTCGGTGGTCTCGCCGATGGGGACCACCTCGTCCGCCGATCCCTGGACCACGAGGATCGGAGCCGAGGTCGGGGTCCCACCGGGACGGTTGGCACGGTTGGCGGCCTGGACGGCGGGGTCGTGCTCCCAACCGGGCAGGAAGAAGTGGGCCGGGGGAACGGCGTCGTACAACGAGGCCACCGCATCGACGCACGAGGAGGAGACGGCGGTGAGATCGGCCAGACCGGCCGGGGTGAGCACGTTGCGGAGGCCGAAGGTCCGGTAGTGGTGGGCCCACGCGAACAGGACCATGGCGGTGAAGGCCGACTGGCCCGAGGGAGGCGGTAGGTCCCCGGACGGCGCCAGCTCGAGCACCGAGGTCACCGGGGCCACGGCGGCCACGCCGGCGATGTAGAGATCGGGTGCATACGACGGGGCGATCTCGCCGGCGAAGAGTGCCGCCTGTCCACCTTGCGAGTACCCGAGGATCACCACGTCGTCGGAGGCATCGCTGCCGACCAGTGCCCGCGCCGCCCGTGCTGCGTCGAGGACGTCCTCGGCCTCGCTGTTACCGACGAGATAGGGATGGAGTCCGGGCGCCCCGAGCCCCCGGTAGTCGGTGGCCACGACGATGTCCCGATGGCCGATGAGGGCTGCGAGGTCGGGCAGGGTCGCCGTCCCCTCCAGGGAGGGAGCGCACCCCGAGGCCACCCCGGTCGTTCCGTGCGCCCAGCTGACGATGGGAAAGCCACCGGGCGGAGGGGTGCCGCCGGGCACCACGGCGATCCCGGACTCGGCCAGGTCCCCACCCGAGCCCGACGTCGAGTGGTAGAGGACCCGGTAGGCCCTGGTGCCGGAGGGGAGGCCCGTCCCGGCGGGGATGCGCTGGGCACGGATGATCGAGCCGGCAGGGGCGTAGGGGAGGGGGTCCGGTGGTCGGTAGAACGAGGCGAGTGCACCGGTGACCGAGGCGTCGCCGCCGCCGACCGCGGAGGCGGTGGGAGCCGGGGTGGCGGCCGTGGCCGGGGTGGACAGTGTGCCCCCCAGGCAGGACATCACGGTGAGGGCGAGGGCGAGGGCGAGGGCGACGGGGTGTGACCGTTTCGACAGCGCGGTGCGTCGTGCGCGGGGAGGGGCCATAGCCGTTCCACAGTAGCCAGACGTGACTTGGTGCGTGTCCTCTACGCTG
>JBEKCS010000038.1:0-33935 GCA_050014755.1 Acidimicrobiales bacterium | reverse complement strand
GTGGGCGCGGGATCGACTGCTATCTTGGAGCCCGGCACCGTGGTCACCGTCGAACCCGGCGTGTATCTGCCCGCCGTGGGCGGGGTCCGCATCGAGGACACCCTGGTGGTGACCGGATCTGGCAGCCGCCCACTCACACGATTCCCGAAAGAAGTCGCCGTCTGATGTCCGTCTCGACCAACGATCTCCGCAATGGCATGACCCTGAACCTGCCCGAGGGCCTGTTCAACGTCATCGAATTCCAGCACGTCAAGCCGGGCAAGGGCGGTGCCTTCGTGCGCACCAAGCTCAAGAACCAGCGCTCGGGCGCCGTGATCGAGCGCACCTATCGTGCCGACGAGAAGCTGGAGCAGGCCATCATCGACAAGCGGGAGATGCAGTTCCTCTACCGGGACAGCGGCGAGTACGTCTTCATGGACACCAGTTCGTACGAGCAGCTCCAGGTGGCGACCGACCTCCTCGGTGACGCGGCCAACTACCTGAAGGAGGGCGACGACGCCGTCCTGCAGTTCTTCGGCGACGAGATCGTGGGCGTCGACCTGCCCGCCGCGGTCGAGCTCACCGTGACCGAGACCGAGCCCGGCCTCCAGGGCGACCGGGTGTCCGGCGCCCGCAAGCCGGCAACGGTGGAGACCGGACTGGTCATCCAGGTCCCGCTCTTCGTCAACCCGGGCGAGAAGGTCAAGGTCGACACCCGCACCGGCGAGTACCTCACCCGAGCCTGAGCGATCCGGCGGTCGTCCGCCCTACGGGCGCCGACGCCCATCCCCTCCCCATGAGCACCGACCACGCACCCCGCCACCAGTCCCGCGAACGGGCGTTGACCCTGCTGTACGAAGCGGACCTGAAGGGCGAGCGCCCCGACGCGGTGCTCGCGGCACTGCCCACGGCCCCCGACGAGTATGCGGTGACTCTGGTGACCGCGGTGGGCGAACGAATGCCCGAGATCGACGCCCTGATCGACGAGGCGGCAATCGGATGGGACCTCGACCGGATGGCGGTGGTGGACCGGAACGTGCTGCGCATGGCCACCGCCGAGCTCATGGCCTGTGACGACGTGCCCACGGCGGTCATCCTCAACGAGGCGGTCGAGCTGGCGTCGGCATTCTCCACCGATGACTCCGGCCGGTTCGTCAACGGCGTGCTGGCCACCGTCGCCTCCCGGGTTCGGACCTGACCCGACCCTGTCGTGGGTGGCGGGCCGGTCCCTCAAGACGCCGGCCGCCTCCCGCGCCGCCTGGGCTCGGCGGACCGACACGCCGGGCCGGCAGAAGGTGTGCCCGCCAAGGCGTGAACTGACGGCGCGAACGGAGGGAATAGCCGGTTCCCCTATCGTGTCGGGAAGAGGAGCGCGAACGGGTCTGTCGGGCCGCGCCCCGTCTGCACCACCGACCCCGAGGACGACGATGACGACCAGCGACACGGTGAACCCGCCTCCTGAACTGCCGGACGATCGGCCCGCCACCAGCCCGTCGGGCGGCGCAGCCACCGGGGACAAGGGCATGCTGGCCGGGCTGGACCCCCACCTGAAGCGCCTGGCCGCCGTCGTGGTGCTCGGAAGCATCATGTCGATCCTCGACACCACCATCGTCAACGTGGCCATCGACACACTGTCCAAGGACTTCCATGCGCCCCTGTCGACGGTCCAGTGGGTGTCGACCGGCTACCTGCTCGCCCTGGCCATGACCATCCCGCTCACCGGATGGGCGGTCGAGCGCTTCGGGGCGAAGACCATGTGGATCGCCTCGTTGACGCTGTTCCTCCTGGGCTCGGCCCTCTCCGGTGCGGCGTGGTCGATCCAGAGCCTGATCGTCTTCCGGGTGCTGCAGGGGGTCGGCGGCGGCATGATCATGCCCATCGGCCAGTCGATCATGGCCACCGCGGCGGGACCCCAGCGGATGGGACGGGTCATGAGCCTCCTCGGCGTGCCCATGCTCCTCGGCCCCGTCCTCGGTCCGGTGATCGGCGGGCTCATCCTCGACAGCGTGTCGTGGCGCTGGATCTTCTACGTCAACATCCCGATCGGCATCGTGGCCGTCGCCCTGGCCGCCAAGATCCTCCCCGGGCACCAGAAGACCGACCGCAACTACAAGCTCGACGTGCTCGGGTTGTGCCTGCTCTCGCCCGGCCTCGGGCTATTCGTCTATGGCCTGTCCCAGGCCGGCCAGGGTTCACCCGTTTCCGTGTGGTTGCCGATGGTCCTGGGCGCGGTCTTCATCGGCGCCTTCGTCCTGCACGCCCTTCGGGCCAAGGTCACCCCGCTCATCGAGGTCCTCCTGTTCCGCAACGTGCAGTTCGCCGCCGCGGCGGCCACCACCTTCTGCTTCGGTGCCGCCCTGTTCGGCGGCATGCTCCTCCTGCCCCTCTACTACCAGGCGGCACGGGGCCAGACGCCGCTCACCGCCGGGCTCCTCATGGCCCCCCAGGGCATCGGAGCCGCACTGGTGATGCCGCTGGGCGGCAAACTCACCGACCGGTACGGCGCCGGGCGGGTGGTGCCCGCCGGACTGGTGGTGGTGACGCTGGCCACCATCGTCTACACGCAACTCGGTGCCCACACCAGCTTCGCGGTGCTGGCCGTCTCGCTGTTCGTCCGGGGCATCGGCTTCGGGTTCGTGATGATGCCAGCCATCTCGGCGGCCTACCAGACGCTCTCGGCCCACCAGGTGCCCCGGGCCTCGACGGCCATCAACATCGTCCAGCGGGTCGGTGGTTCCATCGGTACCGCTCTGGTGGCCGTGGTCCTCGACCACCAGATCACCATGCGGGTGCCCGGGCTGACCGGTGGCCTGTCCGGGATGGCGCTCCTCTCGCCGGCGGAGATCGCCCGAGACGCGGCACCGGTCGCCTCCGCCTTCGGCGCCACGTTCTGGTGGGCGGTGGGGATGACCGCCCTGGCCCTGGTGCCGGGGCTGTTTCTTGCCCGTTCGCCCAGGTCGGCGGGCAGGGCGGAGGCACCTGTGCTCGTCGACTGAGTGCCGCGGACCGCACGGCGCCCGCTCGGGTTCCGGTGCCCGCTCGGGTCCGGGACCGACGGGGTATAGTCGGGGTCTGACCGTGAAGCGGGTCCCGTGAGGCCCGTACGGACAGGAGGATCAGGTGGCCGAACGAGAGCGCAGTCATACCCGCCCGCGGGGTGCCGTTTTCGTTCCCCGGGTCCAGGTGATGTCGGCGGACGACGTGCGCCGGGCCATCACCCGCATGGCCCACGAGATCGCCGAGCGGAACCGCGGCCTCCATGACGTCGTCCTGATCGGCCTGCAGACCGGGGGGGTGGGCATCGCCCGTCGCCTGGCCGAGACCCTGGCCGAGGTCGAGGGGGCCGAGATCCCGGTCGGAACGCTCGACGTCGCCTTCTACCGTGACGACATCGGCCTGCGACCCGTGCTTCCCGAGGCCGCCACCGACATCACCACCGACCTGACCGGATCGACGGTGGTGCTCGTCGACGACGTGCTCTTCACCGGTCGGACCATCCGGGCGGCCCTCAACGCGTTGGGCGAGTACGGGCGGGCCCAGGTGGTCGAGCTGGCCGTGATGGTCGACCGGGGCCACCGCGAGCTGCCCATCCGACCGGACTACGTCGGCAAGAACCTGCCCACCAGCCGCGAGGAGATGGTCGACGTCTCCGCCGAAGGCGTGTCGCTGGGCGAGCTGGTCAACCGGTGAGCCCCTTCCCTGCCCATCTGCTGAGCATGGACGACCTCGACGCCGAAGCGATCGGCGAGGTGCTCCGGGTGAGCGACTCCTTCGCCGAAGTAGGCCGACGGGCCAACCCGAAGGTCCCCGCCCTGCGCGGGCGTACCGTCGCCACGCTGTTCTTCGAGGACTCGACCCGGACCCGGATGTCGTTCGAGACGGCGGCGAAGCGGATGTCGGCGGACGTGCTGTCGTTTTCGGCAGGCTCCTCGTCGGTCAAGAAGGGCGAGTCCCTGCGCGACACCATCGAGACCATCCAGGCCATCGGCATGGACGCGGTGATCATCCGCCACAGTTCGTCGGGCGTCCCGGCACGGGTGGCCGAGTGGGTCGACCACTGCGCGGTCGTCAACGCCGGGGACGGCTGGCACCAGCACCCGACCCAGGCCCTGCTCGACCTGTACACCGTGCGTCAGTCACTCGGCGGCGGTCAGGAGGGGCTCGACCGTTTCAGCGGGCTCCGGGTGACCATCGTGGGGGACATCCGCCATAGCCGGGTGGCCCGTTCGCAGATCACCGCGTACGCCGCCCTGGGGGCCGAAGTCACCCTGGTGGCTCCGGCCACGCTACTTCCGCCGTCGCTCGAGGGGTGGCCCATCGCCTCGGTCAGCCACGACCTGGACGGCGCCCTGGCCACGACCGATGTGATCTCGTTGCTGCGCCTCCAGGCCGAACGGGGGAGCGGGGCTTACGTCCCGACCATGCGCGAGTACTCGGCCGGCTATGCGCTTACCGCGCGGCGCGCACAGCAGCTGCCGCCCGAGGCCATCATCCTCCACCCGGGACCGATGGTCCGTGGGGTGGAGATCGCCTCCGAGGTGGCCGAGCTCCCGTCCGCCCGCATCACCGACCAGGTGGGCAACGGCGTGGCGGTCCGGATGGCCATCCTCTTCCTCCTGCTCGGACAGGGCACCCTGGAGGGCGAGCGGCATGGCTGAGCGGACGTCGAGGCCGACCGGGCCCGAGCTGGTGATCCGCGGGGCCACGGTCGTCGACCGGTCCGGCGAGCGACGGGCCGACGTACGGGTGGTCGACGGACGGGTGGCGGAGGTGGACGAGGGTCTGTCGACCGGCCGTGGGGCCACCGTTCTCGACGCCGGGGGCTGCGTGGTGGCGCCGGGACTGGTCGACCTGCACACCCATCTGCGCGAGCCCGGGCGCGAGGAGGCGGAGACCATCGAGTCCGGCACCCGTGCCGCAGCACTGGGCGGGTTCACCGCGGTGGTGGCCATGCCGAACACCGATCCACCGCTCGACTCGGCCGAGTCGGTGCGCAACGTGTTCGCGCTGGCCGAAGGGGCGATGGCCCAGGTGGCCGTGGCCGGGGCCATCACCGTCGACCGGGCCGGCGAGCGCCTCGCCCCGATGGCCGAGCTGGCCGCCCTCGGCGTCCGGCTGTTCACCGACGACGGCGACGGTGTGCAGTCGGCCGGCCTCATGCGCCGGGCCCTCCAGTACGCGACCGGTCTCGGAGTGACCCTCGGTCAGCACTGCGAGGACCGCAGCCTGGCGGCGGGTGGGGCCATGCACGAGGGAGCATGGTCCAGCCGGCTGGGGCTCCCGGGCATGCCGTCGGAGGCCGAGGAGGTCATGGTGGCCCGGGACATCGCACTGTCGCGTGCCACCGGCGGCCGGGTGCACTTCCTCCACCTCTCGACTGCGGGCTCGATCGACCTGGTACGCCGGGCCAGGGCCGAGGGGGTGCCCGTGACCGCGGAGATCGCCCCCCACCACTTCACCCTGACCGACGGCTGCACCGCCGGTTTCGACCCGGTCTTCAAGGTGAACCCGCCGCTGCGCCCCCAGAGCGACGTGGACGCGGTGAAGGAGGCTCTGGCCGACGGCACCGCCGACGCCATCGCCACCGACCATGCGCCCCATGCGCCCGAGCTCAAGGACCTGCCCTTCGACCAGGCTCCCCCGGGGATGCTGGGCCTGCAGACGGCACTGGCCCTGGCCGTCACCGAACTCGATCTTCCACTGGCCCGGATCCTCGCCCTGCTGAGCTGGCAGCCCGCGGCTATCGCCGGTCTCGATCCCGACCACGGCGGACGGCAGGGGGGCCTCGTCGCTCCGGGGGCGGCGGCCAACCTGTGCGTCATCGACCCCGCGGCCACCTGGACGGTCGATCCGACCGCCCTGGCGTCGAGGAGCCGGAACACCCCGTACACCGGGCGCAAGCTGACCGGACAGGTCCGCCACACCGTCCTGGCCGGCGAGCCGGTCGTCGTCGACGCCGAGGCGCAGCGGTGAGCCCCCGGACCGGCACCGTGCACCGCGAGCCGGCGCTCCTGGTCCTGGCCGACGGCACGGTCTTCGAAGGGGAGGCGTTCGGGGCCGTTCCCGACGGGGGCGTGTCCACCGGTGAGGCCGTGTTCAACACCGTGCTCTCGGGCTACCAGGAGGTCATCACCGACCCGTCCTACGCGGGTCAGGTCGTCGCCTTCACCTACCCGCACATCGGTAACTACGGGGTGAACCCGACCGACGACGAGGCGGTCCGCCCGCACTGCAGGGGGGTGGTCGTGCGCGACCTGGCCGACGCCCCGTCGAACTGGCGCTCGGAGGGCACTCTGGAGGCCTTCCTCACCGCCCACGGGGTTCCGGGAATCACCGGCATCGACACCCGCCGCCTGACCCGCCACCTGCGCGACCACGGCTCGGTGCCGTGCGCGTTCGGCACTGCATCCGAATCCGAACTGGCGTCCGCGGCGGCGTCCGCCGAGCCGACCGACGGCCGCGACCTGGTGTCGACGGTGACGACGCGGACCATGGTGACCCGGGGGAGCGGCCCCTACCGGGTGGTGGCGTTCGACTTCGGGATCAAAGAGGCGATGCTCCGCCAGCTCGGCGACCTGGCCACGGTGACCGTGGTGCCGGCCTCCACCCCGGCCGACGCCGTCCTCGACCTGGGACCGGACGGGATCTTCCTGTCGAACGGGCCGGGCGACCCGGCGGCCCTGGCCGGCATCACCCACGAGATCCGTCGGCTGGTCGACCACGGAGTCGTACCCATCTTCGGGATCTGCCTCGGCCACCAGCTCCTGGCCACGGCCCTCGGGGCCACCACCTACAAGCTCCCCTTCGGCCACCACGGCGGGAACCATCCGGTTCGTCGTACCGCCACCGGACGGATCGAGATCACCTCGCAGAATCACAACTACGCGGTGGCGCCGGATTCGTTGGGGTCGACCGAGGTCACCCACGTCAACCTCAACGACGGGGTGATCGAGGGACTGCGAAGCACCGACGTCCCCGCATTCAGCGTGCAGTACCACCCCGAAGCCGGCCCCGGTCCGCACGACGCCCGCTACCTGTTCGACGAGTTCCGGTTGCTCATGGACGCCAACGGCGGCCCGACGGGGACCGGCGCCAACGGCGGCCCGACGGGGACCGGCGCCAACGGCGGCCCGACGGGGACCGGCGCCAACGGCGGCCCGACGGGAGGGATGCGCTGATGGGGCGCCGCGACGACATCCAGTCGATCCTGGTCATCGGCTCGGGCCCGATCGTGATCGGCCAGGCCTGCGAGTTCGACTACTCGGGCACCCAGGCCTGCCGGGTGCTCGTCGAAGAGGGCTACCGGGTGGTGCTGGCCAACTCGAACCCGGCCACGATCATGACCGACCCGGGCATGGCCGACCGCACCTACGTCGAGCCACTGGATCCCGACGTGCTGGCCGCGGTCATCGAGCGCGAACGCCCCGACGCCCTGCTCCCCACCCTCGGTGGCCAGACCGCCCTCAACCTGACCATGGCCCTGTCCGAGCGGGGCGTGCTCGAGGCCTACGGCGTCGAGGTGATCGGGGCCAACCCCGAGGCCATCGCCACCGCCGAGGACCGCGAGCGGTTCAAGGAGGCCATGGAGGAGATCGGCCTCTCGGTGCCGGCATCGGGCTTCGCCCACTCGCTGGACGAGGCCATGGCCATCGGCGCGTCGATCGGCTATCCGATCATGGTGCGGCCCAGCTACATCCTGGGCGGCGCCGGCACCGGCATCGCGCGGGACGCCGACGCCTTGGTCAGACTGGCTGCCGAAGGACTCGACGCCTCGCCCATCGGCGAAGTCCTGGTCGAGCGCTCGATCGCCGGCCAGAAGGAGTTCGAGCTCGAGGTCATGCGGGACCACGCCGACAACTGCGTGGTCATCTGCTCCATCGAGAACGTCGACCCGATGGGCGTCCATACCGGTGACTCCATCACGGTGGCACCGGCCCAGACCCTCACCGACGTCGAGTACCAGGAGATGCGTGATGCGGCCTTCGCCTGCATCCGTCGGGTCGGCGTCGAGACAGGTGGGTCCAACGTGCAGTTCGCGGTCGACCCGCTGACCGGCCACCAGACGGTGATCGAGATGAACCCGCGGGTGTCCCGGTCGTCGGCCCTCGCCTCCAAGGCCACCGGGTTCCCCATCGCCAAGATCGCAGCCCGCCTGGCGGTCGGCTATCGCCTCGACGAGATCAGGAACGACATCACCGGGGCCACCCCCGCCTCGTTCGAGCCGGTGATCGACTACGTGGTGACCAAGATCCCCCGATGGGCGTTCGAGAAGCTGCCCGGTTCTACCGACGTACTCGGCACCCGGATGCAGTCGGTGGGCGAGGTCATGGGCATCGGGCGTACCTTCCCCGAGTCGCTGCAGAAGGCGGTCCGTTCACTGGAGCAGGGCCGCAGCGGTGTCAACGCCGACCCGGCCGAGGCGGGGGTGGACGACGTCCCGGTCGAACGCCTGCTCGAGGACGTGGCGGTCGCCACCCCCGAACGCCTGTACCAGCTCGAGTCGCTGCTGCGCCGGGGGGTGTCGGTCGAGGCACTCAGCCGGGCGACCGGCATCGACCCGTGGTTCCTGTCGGAGATGGCCAAGATCACCGACGCCCGGATGGCCCTCGACCTGCGTGTCACCCTCGGGGTGACCGTGGACGACCTGGACCGGCGGGAGTGGCGCACCCTGAAGCGACTCGGGTTCTCCGACGCGCAGCTGGCCTACCTCCTGGGCCGGGGGGTCACGACGGCCGAGGTGCGATCGGCCCGGGTGGCGGCCGGTGCCCCGGTGACGTTCAAGACGGTCGACACCTGTGCCGCCGAGTTCGAGGCCAACACGCCGTACCACTACTCGACCAACGAGGAGGAGGACGAGATCCGCCCGTCGGACCGCCCCCGGGTGATCATCCTCGGCTCGGGCCCCAACCGGATCGGGCAGGGGATCGAGTTCGACTACTGCTGCGTCCACGCGTCCATGGCGCTGCGGGCCGCCGGATTCGAGACGATCATGCTCAACTGCAACCCCGAGACGGTCTCCACGGACTACGACACCTCCGACCGTCTCTACTTCGAACCGCTCACCGACGAGGACCTGGCCAATGTGATCGAGGCCGAGCAGGCGGCGTCGACCGGCTCCGGCCGGCTGGTCGGGGTCATCGTGAGCCTGGGGGGCCAGACGCCGCTCAAGTTGGCGGCGGGCATCGACGAGCAGTTGGTGCTCGGCACGTCGCCGGCCTCCATCGACCTGGCCGAGGACCGCGAGCGGTGGAACGACCTGTGCGGGCGGCTCGGGATCCCCCAACCCCCCGGCGGCACGGCCACCACGGCGGCCGAGGCGGTGGGGGTGGCCGGGCGGATCGGCTACCCGGTCCTGGTCCGCCCGTCCTACGTGCTCGGCGGACGGGCCATGGAGATCGTCTACGACGACGAGCGGCTGGTCGAGGCGGTGGAGGCCATGTCGGGGGTCGGCGGCTCGCTCGGACGGGAGGGCGGGGTCACCCCGGAGCGACCGGTGCTGGTCGACCGGTTCCTCGAGGACGCGGTGGAGGTGGACGTCGATGCCGTGCGCGACGCCACCGGCGAAGTGGTCATCTGCGGGGTCATGGAGCACGTGGAGGAGGCCGGGGTCCACTCCGGCGACTCGGCCTGCGCCCTGCCGCCCCAGACGCTGGCGCCCTCGGTCGTCACCGAGCTGGAGCGCTACGTGCGGGTCATCTGCGAGGCGCTGCAGGTGCGGGGGCTGTGCAACGTCCAGTTCGCGGTCAAGGACGACCGGGCATACGTGCTCGAGGCCAATCCGCGAGCCAGCCGGACGGTCCCCTTCGTGGCCAAGGCCACCGGGGTGCCCGTGGCCATGGTGGCGGCCCGGGTGATGGTCGGTGCCACGCTGGCCGAGCTCCGCGCCGAGGGACTCCTGGTCGAGCCGGTCGGCGGACACGTCTCGGTCAAGGAGGCGGTGCTTCCCTTCAACCGGTTTCCCGGGGTCGACACCCTGCTCGGACCCGAGATGCGCTCGACCGGCGAGGTCATGGGGATCGGTGCCACCTTCGGCCTCGCCTTCGCCAAGAGCCAGATCGCTGCCGGCAACCGGCTACCCACCAGCGGCACGGTGTTCTTCTCGCTGGCCGACCGGGACAAGGCGGCCGGTCTGGAAGCGGCCCGCCAGTTCGCCGCACTGGGCTTCGAGGTCGCCGCCACGTCGGGCACCGCCGCGCTGCTCGAGTCCGAGGGCATCACCGTCGACACGGTGGTGGCCAAGGTGGGGGAGTCCCACCCGGGCAAGGTCGATGCCGTCGAGCTCATCGCCGGTGGCAAGGTCCAGCTGGTGGTCAATACGCCCCGGGGTCGCGGCCCACGGGCCGATGGCATCCACATCCGGTCGGCCGCGCTCGCCCACCTGGTGCCGTGCCTCACCACCGTGGCCGCCGCCAAGGCCGCGGCGGCCGGCATCACCGACTGGATCGGTCACCCACTGTCGGTGCGCTCGCTCCAGGAGTACCACGAGCGATGACCCGGTGAGCGACCCGGTCGTCGCCACTCGGCACCGAGGCGGCACCGGACGGGCGTGGCGGGCCGCCACCCGCAGCGATGTCGACCTCGCCGTCCCGGTGGGATCGCTCACCCTGCCCAACCCGGTGATGACGGCGTCGGGCACGGCCGGCCACGCCGACGAGCTCGAGGCCTACGGCCCGCTGGCCGCCCTCGGCGCCATGGTGGTGAAGTCGCTGTCGGTGGCTCCGTGGCCGGGCAACCCGTCGCCCCGGGTGCACCAGGCCGGCTCGGGGATGGTCAACAGCGTCGGTCTCCAGGGGCCGGGGCTCGACGCGTGGATCCGGGACGATCTGCCCCGATTGGCCGCCACCGGTGCCCGCATCGTGGTCAGCATCTGGGGGCAACGGGTCGACGACTTCGCCGAAGCGTCGGCGAGGCTCGCGGGGGTGGACGGGCTGACCGCCGTCGAGGTCAACGTGAGTTGTCCGAACCTCGAGGACCGCCGCCACATGTTCGCCCACTCGCCGGAGGCGACGGCACAGGTGCTCTCGGCCGTCGCCGCCCACCTCCCGGACACTCCCCTCTGGGCCAAGCTCAGCCCGACCGTGGCCGACCTGGCCGAGGTGGCCGCTGCCGCGCTGGGCGCCGGCGCCGAGGCGGTCACCCTGATCAACACCGCGCTGGCCATGGTCATCGATCTCGAGAGACGCCGCCCGGTGCTCGGATCGGGCCCCATGGGCGGGGGCCTGTCGGGTCCCTCCATCCACCCGATGGCCGTGCGTGCCGTCTTCGACGTTCGGGCCGCCCATCCCGACGCCACCATCGTCGGAGTCGGCGGGGTGATGTCGGGCCGGGACGCCGTCGAGCTGATCATGGCCGGTGCCGATGCCGTGCAGGTGGGAACGGCGACGTTCCGGGATCCCCGGGCGGCCTGGCAGGTGTTGGACGAGATCGGGGCGTGGTGTTCGTCGCACGGCGTGCGCTCGGTCCGGTCGCTGCGGGATGCGGCACATGGGTGAGACGGGTGGCACCGATCGGGCAAGGCAGTCAGCACAGCGGACGAGGAGGATGAGATGACCGAGGGATTCGCCGGCCGGGTCGTGCGGGCGGTGTCCGCCACCGGACCGATGTGTGCGGGGATCGATCCCCTGCCCGAATTGCTCGACCAGTGGGGGTTGGAGGACTCGCCCCAGGGGCTGCGTACGTTCGGACTGCGCTGCGTCGAGGCGTTCGCCGGCGTGGTCCCCGTGGTGAAGCCCCAGGTTGCCTTCTTCGAGCGCATGGGGTCGGCAGGCCTGGCCGTGCTGGAAGAGGTACTGGCCGCCTGCCGTGACGCCGACCTGCTGGCCATCGCCGATGCCAAGCGGGGGGACATCGGCTCGACCATGGAGGCCTACGCCTACGCCTGGTTGGATCCGACCAGCCCGTTGGCGGCCGACGCCATGACCGCGGTGGCCTACCTCGGGATGGACGCGCTGCAACCCGCGTTCGACCTGGCGTCCGCGTCGGGCAGGGGCGTCCTGGTGGTGGTGCGGAGCTCGAACCCGGAGGGCCGCCCGCTACAGGAGGCGCGGACGGTCCCGGCACGAGGGGGCGGACCCGACCGGTCGGTCGAGGACATGCTGCTCGACGAGATCGCCTCCCTCAACCGGGGCCGGCTCACCGTCCCCGGGACGGTGGGCGCGGTGGTGGGGGCCACGCTGGATCCGTCGGAGTTCGATCTGTCGGCCCTCGGCGGGGTGATCCTCGCCCCCGGGGTCGGGTTCCAGGGCGGGACGGCCGAGGGAGTGGGCCGGCTCTTCGCCGGGTGCCCGGCGGGCACCGTGCTGCCCAGCGTGTCGCGGTCGCTGCTCGGCGCCGGACCCACGACCGCGACCCTGCGTGACGAGGCGGCACGGCAGTGCGAGGCGCTCCGGCGAGCACTCGGTTGAGCCGCAGCCGCTGGCTGCCCTACGCCTGTATCGCCGTGGCGGTGGGTCTGGCCAACAGCCCCGGCCTCGCGCACCTGGTCGACACCAACCCGCTCAACCTCTGGGGCGACCTGGTGGCGACCACGCCGCGTTGGCTCCCCGGGATCCCGACGGCCGACCCCAACGCCGGCTTCCTCATGCAGGCGCTCGGTCACCTGGTGACCTCCGACTGGCTCTCCGGGCACGTCCCCTGGTGGAACCCGTACGAGGGGATCGGCGTCCCGTTCGCCGCGGACATGCAGAGCGGCGCGTTCTTCCCACCGACCCTCCTGTTCGGCCTGGCCGACGGGTTGATGTACCTCGAGATCCTTCTCGAGCTCGTCGCCGGCTGGTGCACGTACGCACTGCTGGTCAGGCTCGACGTCGGGCGCACGCTGGCCACGGCCGGCGGTGTCGCATTCGGGTTGTGCGGAACCTTCGCCTGGTTCGCCATCGAACCGATCCGGGTCCTCAGCCTCCTGCCCCTCTGCCTGCTCGGCGTCGAGCGGATCCTGTCGGCGTCGATCGAGGACCGGCCCTGGGGCTGGCGGCTGCTGGCCCTGGGGCTGGCCGGGTCCTTCATGGCCGGGTTCCCCGAGACGTTCGCCATCGACAGCCTGTTCGTAGTGGTGTGGGCCCTCGCCCGCATGCTCGGACCGGGCCGACAGCGCCTCCGGGCGATGACGCTCAAGCTGTCGACCGCCGCGGTGGGCGCGGTGGCGTTGGCACTGCCCCTCGTCGTCGCCTTCCTCGGTTACGTCCGATTCGCCGACACCGGCAGCCACGGTTCCGGCGGGTTCGCCCTCGTGACGCTGCGGGCACGCGACGTGGCCCAACTGGTCCTTCCCTATTCGATCGGCCCGATCGACGCCTTCCACGCAACCGGTCCCGTCGACACCATCAACGTGTTCTGGGGCAACGTCGGCGGCTATCTCGACGCCACGCTGCTGGCCGCCGCCTGTGTCGGCGCCATAGGGCGCCGTAACCGGATCCTCCGACTCGTGCTCGTGACGTGGGTGGTCGTGTGCCTCGCCAGGACCTACGGCTTCCCCCCGGTCGTGCATCTGCTGGCCCACGTGCCCGGTCTGCGGCTGACCGCCTTCTACCGTTACGCCGACCCGACCTGGGAGCTGGCCGCCGTGGTACTGGCCGCACTCGGACTCGACGACATCTCCCGGCGCCGGACCCGGTTCCGCTGGCTGATGGCCGCCGCGGCCGCCGTCGCGGCGGGTGCGGTGGGTGCAGCACTGGTGGCCCGCTCGACCCTGACCGCGGCGGTGGGACCCTCCGGGTCGATGGAGCTGCACCGCCACCGGTTCGCCACCGGCAGCCTGGCCTTCGCCCTGGCCGCGCTCGTCCTCCTGGTGGCCGGGGGCTGGCTGGCCGCGGGGAGACCGACCGGGTCGCTCCACGCCGCGCGTCGACGGGACGACCGGACGCGTCGGCGGTGGGGACGGGTGGCCATGGCGGCGGCGGTGTCCGTGGAGGCCGTGGTGCTGCTCGGGTTCACCTACCTGTCGGCACCGGTACCGGTGACCGCGGACACCACACCGGTGATGTGGCTCCAGGCGCACCTCGGGACCTACCGCTTCGCCACGCTCGGTCCCATCCAGCCCAACTACGGGTCCTACTACCGGATCGCCGAGGTCAACGTCAACGAGCTCCCCCTGCCCCGGGCATGGACCGCCTACGTCGCCACCCGACTCGACCCGAACATCGTGCCGTTCGAGTTCACCGGCGGGTACTCCTCGGATCGGCAGGGACCGACCCCGGCGGAGGAGTTCACCCGGAATCTGCCGGCGTTCGAGGCGGTGGGGGTCCGGTACGTGGTGGTGTCGGCCACGGGCGACGACCCGACCGGCAGCCCCTTCCCGTCGTCGGGGACGCCCCCGTGGCCCGCCGGCCCCCGGCTCGTCCACCGTGACGGGTTCGCCGAGATCTGGCAGCTTCCCGATCCGGCACCGGCGTTCTCGTTGGACGACGCGCCCGGGTGCACGGCGATCGCCGACGGTTGGGACGAGGTGCGGATCTCCTGCCCCCACCCGGTGACACTGGTCCGTCGGGTGCAGTACGCCCCGGGTTGGACTGCCGGCTTCGACGGGCGGGCGGAGGTGGTGACCGAGTCACGGTCGGGTCCGTCGGGTCTGTTCCAGACGATCACCGTCCCGGCCGGGACCACGACGGTCCGGTTCACCTACCTGCCGCCGGGAATGCGGTGGGCGGTGCCGGTGGCCGCCGTGGCGTGGCTCGGCCTCGGCGTCTCGGTGGTCGTCTCCCGCCGGACCCGCCTGAGCCGCGGGGTGGTCGGTGCCGGCGCGGCCACGAACGTGCGGGACCCGACGGGCGATCCGCCGCCTACCGGTCGGCGGTCGGCAGGTCCTTCGCGAAGGTGATGAACGCGGACGGCGGCAGGTACTCCTTGGGGATGTCGTCCGGGGTGTCGTACCAGTCGACGTCGAACACGTTGGAGACGCCGTTGGTCTCGACCGTGCCGCTCAATCCGAGGTTGTGGGCGGACAGGAAGAGGTGGCGCCCGTCGATGGCGTGACTGGCGAACGACTGCCAGGTGGGCAGGTCGATCCGGCCCACCAGACTGTAGGTGCAGCCGTCCCCGGTCGCCCCGACCCGGCGCCCGATCATGCAGTGGTGGGGCCCGTCGTCGATGGCGTACACGGTCCCGTCGCCGCTTCCGGCTCGGGCCCGGATCCGGGCCGGGTGGCCGAAGAGGTGGATGCCGCCGTGGGCCCGCTCCTTCATGGCCCACAGCGGGCTGGGCGGGATCGTCCCCTCGGGTTCGTCCTCCATCAGCGGCGTGGCGTCCTCCGGAGCGGTGACCGGGAAGGTGTTTTCGGCCGTCCCGGGCTCGAAGTGGAGTTGGCCGTCGGTCCGCGACTGGAAGAGGTCCTCCCCGTTGTCCTGTCCGGTGTCGCTCACAGACCGCTCCTCTCGTCCGGGGGCGAAGGTGTACCCCGATGGTTGGCTCCCCATCGTGCCACGCCGGCCGGGACGCGTCGGCGGCCCCGTGTCATGTGGCCGCCGCCGTGGGGAACCACCCCGACACGAGCGACCGCCGGCCGCTCGGGGATCGGGCCAGTTCGTGGGAGGCCAGCTCCGCGTCGACGGCGACGAAGGTCACGAGCTCGCCGGGGACCAGCTGGCCGAGCAGGGGCAGGTCAGCGGTGATGACACAGGCGACGACCGGGTAGCCGCCCACCGTGGCGTGGTCGGGCAGCAGCACGATGGGCCGCCCGTCGGGGGGCAGTTGGACGGCGCCGGTGATCATGGGAATGGACGGGCGGGTCACGGACGGGACCGTCCGACCGGCCGTCGCTCCGTCCCCGGGCACGAGACGCACGCCGATCCGGTCGGCGTCGGGCCCGACACGCCACGCCCCGGCCACCAGGTGGTCGAACGACCCGACCCCCGCGGGGGTGTCGCCACGGGCGTGGGGCCCGGGCAGTACCCGAAGCGTGACCGTTCCGCCGGCTGCTCCCGGCCCGGGCAGCTCGAGGCGACCGCGCGCCGGGCCCGAGCGTCCCCGGGCCAGTCGGTCGCCGGCCCGGAGGGGACCGGTGCCGAGTCCGGAAAGGACGTCCGAGGAACGGGACCCGAGCATCTCCGGCGTGAGGAGGCCGCCTCCGACGCCCAGGTAGGCGCGCAGTCCGGTGCGAACCCGTCCGACCGAGAGCACCTGGCCGTCGTCGACGGGCACGACGGCGGCGTCGGCCACCGGGTGGCCGTCGACGCGTACGTCGACCGCCCCGGATGCTGCGCCGACGACCGCCACATACCCGCTACCGACCACCCGCACCGTGGGCCCGGAGGCCGTGCACTCGACGGCGGCGGCACCGGGGTCGTTGCCGACCAGGAGGTTGGCCAGCTCGAGGGCCCGAGGGTCGGCGGCGCCGGCCCGGGGGACACCGAGGGCGCCCGCGCCGATCCGGCCTGCATCCTGGACGAGGCTGAGCAACCCGGGGTCGAGGACGTCGAGGGACGACCGGGTTCCGGCGCCCAGGAGCGGTCGTTCGCCGCGGTCGGGGGCCGAGACGGTGGTGCCGGGACCGGCCACGGAAAACCGGACCCGGTCGCCGGGTGCCACCCGGGCGTAGGGAGGGACGGCGGGGTCGAAGAGCGATTCGGCGGTCCGGCCGAGGAGGTGCCACCCGCCGGGGCTGGACCGGGGGTACACGGAAGCGAAACCGGCGGCGACGGCCACCGACCCGGCCGGGACCGAGGTCCGTGGTGTGGTCCGTCGGGGGAGGGAGGCGAGCGCGGGAGGGAGTCCGGTCAGGTAGGGGAACCCGGGGGCGAATCCCACGAACGCCACGTCGAGCTCGGCGTCCACCAGGAGGCGGACGACACCGGCGGGAGTGGTACCGACCAGACCCGCCACCTCGGCCAGGTCGTCGCCGTCGAAGACGACGGGCAGGTGGTGGGTGGCCGGCCCGGGCCGGTCGGCGCGCCCGGTCGCGACGTTCGGGACGGCGAGGTGTTCGAGCCAAGCTGTGGCGTCGGTGATGCCCGTGCCGGTCCCGGTGCCCGTGCCGGTCCCGGTGCCATCGGTATCGGGGTGGAGGACCACGAGTACGCAGGCGAACCCGACGACGACCTCCTCGACCGACACCGGCGCGGTCCCGTGCCTCCGGTGGTCCTGCACCAGAGCGGCCAGCTCGTGGGCGCCGGCCACATCGTCGGTCTCCGCCAGGAGGGCCCGGTCCCCGTACGGCACCACCCGCGACACCGTCCCGGTCAACGGCTCACCCGTCCACGTCTTCGACCGGTGCGAACGGGCGGAGGAGGACGCCGGCGTCCCGGAGCGCGTCGCGGACGGTACGTGCACGACGGTCGGCATCGGGACGGTCGCCGTGCAGGCACACCGTCTCGACCTCGAGGGGCACCCATCGACCGCCGATCGAGTCGACCCCCCGCTCGACAACCAGGGACAGGGCCCTCGCCGCGGCGAGGTCGGGATCGTCGACCAGCGCGCCATGGCTGCCCCGGGGGACGAGCCGACCGAGTTCGTCGTACCCCCGGTCGCAGAACCCCTCGGCGACCAGCCGGACCCCGCCGGCCCGGGCCGGTGCCGACGCCGCGCTACGGGGAGGGGCGACCAGTACCGCGCAGCGGGGGCCGAGCGCCTCGACCACCACGCGGGCCACGTCGGCGTCGACCGACATCCGGTTGTAGAGGGCTCCGTGGGGTTTGACGTAGGACACCGTGCCGCCGGCAGCCGCGACCTCGTCGACCAGGGTGTCCCACTGTTCGACCAGGTCGGCGGCCAGGGTTGCCGGAGCCACGTCGAGGGCCATCCGGCCGAAGCCGTCCCTGTCGCGGTAGGAGACGTGGGCCCCGATGACCACCCCCCGTTCCACGCACGCCGCCGCGGCCTCGCTCATCGCCGACCGGCTCCCGGCGTGGAACCCGCACGCCAGGCTGGCGCTCGTCACGAGGTCGAGCAGTGCGAGGTCGGACGGGGTCACGGCGTCGCTCTCGGCCAGGTCCGCGTTGAGGTCGATCACCGTCACATCACCAGTATCCGTCAGGTCCGGCCGAGCGGGGGAGAGCGCGCCGTTCGGCGCCCGGTGCCGCCCGCGGCAGCTCCACATGACCGGGCGCCTCCGAAGCGCTATCGTTCCCGCCATGCCGCAACCGCCTGCACTTACGCCCGAACAGCGCCAGGCCGCACTGGCCAAGGCCGCCAAGGTCCGCCGCGAGCGGGCCGAGGTCAAGGAGAAGCTGAAGCTCGGCTCGATCAACCTGACGGAACTCCTCACCATGGCCGACGGGAACGAGACCGTCGGAAAGATGAAGGTGCTCTCCGTGCTCGAATCGTTGCCCGGCCTCGGCAAGGTCAAGGCCCGACGGCTGATGGAGACCGTGGGAATCTCCGAGAGCCGCCGGCTGCAAGGTCTGGGCTCCAACCAGCGCGAGGCCCTCCTGCGGGAGACCGCCCGCTGACCGAAGCCGCCCCGGGCCCCGACGGGTCCGACGACGACTCGCACATCTTCGTCCTCTTCGGCCCCGGCGGGGCCGGCAAGGGGACCGTGGCCTCCGAGCTGGTGAAGGCCGACCCGCGCCTGAGGCTCAGTCGGTCCTGGACGACCCGGCCTCAGCGCGTCGGCGAACCGGACGACGCCTACGTGTTCGTCGACCGGCAGGCCTTCGAATCCCGGGTGGCCGCCGGTGGGTTCTTCGAGTGGGCCGAGTATCTCGGCAACCTGTACGGAACGCCGGTCGCCGACCCCGTCCCGGGCCGTGACGTCCTGCTCGAGATCGACCTGCAGGGCGCCCGCCAGGTCCGGCGTCTGCGACCGGACGCCACCTTGATCCTGCTGCTCCCTCCGTCGCCCGAGGTCCAGGAGGCCCGGTTGCGGTCCCGAGGCGACACCGAGGACCACATCGCCCGACGCCTGGCGGAGGGTGCGGCCGAGGAGCGCGGCGGGCGGGAACTGGCCGACGCAGTGGTGGTCAACGACTCGGTTGCGCAGGCCACCGCGGATGTGGCCTCTATACTGGCCCTCCGTCGCTCTGGCTCCCACTAGGAGCCGGCGCGCGACACACCGGCCGGCATCCCGGCCGGGTTCCATCCCCCGACATGCCCGAAGGATCGTGATGGCCCAGAACCCGATCACCCTGATGGACCCGCCGATCGAGGAACTCCTCGACAAGGTCGACTCCAAGTTCACCCTGGTGGCGCTGGCCTCCCGTCGGGCCCGGCAGGTCAACAGCTACTACAACTCCCTGGGCGAGGGCATCGGCGTGGTCGTGCCGCCCCAGGTCGCGTCGGCATCGGGTAAGCCGCTGTCGATCGCCTTCGAGGAGATCGCTGCGGGCAAGGCCACGTACTCGCGCCCCGATCCCGAGGAGATCGCCGCCGCCGAGGCCGCCGAGGCCGCGGCGCTGGCCCTGATCGAGGGCGCGGTGGAGCTGGCGGTCGAGGAGGCCGTCGCCGAGGCCGTCGCCGCCGACAAGGAACAGTCCGCCGAGTGACGTGCCACCCCGGCCGCGACGCCGGGGTCGGACGTGCGGGGGGAGTGCCGTGGGACAGGTGACACCGGAGGGGGACCGTCCACCGGGCGACGACCGTCCGTTCGTCGTGCTCGGGATGTCCGCGGGCATCGCCGCCTACAAGGCCGTCGAGGTCTGCCGTCGGCTGATCGACGCCGGGGTGTACGTGGCTCCGGTGATGACGGAACGGGCCACCCGCTTCGTCGGCCGCGCCACCTTCGACGCCCTCGGCTCCGAGCCCACCCAGACCAGCGTGTGGGACGAGGCGTCGCCCATCCCCCACACACGGCTCGGCCAACGGGCGGACCTGATCGTGGTCGCTCCGGCCACCGCCGACCTGCTGGCCCGATACGCCGCCGGGATGGCCGACGACCTGCTGACCACGACCCTGGTCGCCACCGCCGCTCCCGTGCTGGTATGCCCGGCCATGCACACCGAGATGTGGGAGCACCCCTCCGTCTGTGACAACCTCGCCACGCTGGTGGCCCGGGGCGTGTCGGTCGTCCCGCCCGAGGAGGGGCGGCTGGCCGGCGGCGATGTCGGCTCGGGGCGCATGGCCGAGCCGGCCACGATCGTCGAAGCCGTCCTGGCGGCGTTGGCCCGGGGACGTGGTTCCGTCGGCCGGCCCACCGGTGATCTCGACGGCATCCGGGTGCTGGTGTCGGCCGGCGGCACCCGCGAGGCGATCGACCCCGTTCGCTTCATCACCAACCGTTCCTCGGGCAAGCAGGGCCACGCCGTCGCCGAGGCCGCCGCCCGGCGGGGCGCCGACGTGGTGCTCGTCACCACCAGCAGCCTGGCCCGCCCGCCGGGCGTCGAGGTGGTGGAGGTCGAGACGGCGACCCAGATGGAAGAGGCCATGCTGTCCCGTTCCGCGGCCGCCGACGTTGTGGTCATGTCGGCCGCAGTGGCCGACTTCCGCCCCAAGGTCGCAGCCAACGTCAAGCTCCACAAGGCGGACGGCATCCCTGACCTGGTCCTCGAGGCCACCAACGACATCCTGGCCGAGCTGGGCCGGCGCCGGATGCCGGGACAGGTGCTCGTCGGGTTCGCCGCGGAAACCGACGACGTGTCCGAGCGGGCCCGGGCCAAGCTGGTGGCCAAAGGGGTCGACCTCATGGTGGCCAACGACGTATCCGCCCCGCAGGTGGGCTTCGACCACGACACGAACGCCGTGACCATCCTGGGCGCCGACGGGACGGTCACCACCGTCCCCCTCGCGTCCAAGGGCGATGTCGCCGACGCCGTTCTGGACAGGGTCGTCCCGCTGATCGGGGGACCGTCCACCTAGCGGCGACGCTCGGAGCGCGGGTAGCGTTGACCTTCCGACCGGGCACCGGTCCCGGGGTGGCGTCGCACATCCGTCGATCCCGGTCGTGACCAGGTCACGTCATCGCCAGCAGGAACGACCGTCGGCGCCGCCCGCGTGCGACCATCAGACAATCCGAAGAGACGAGCAAGGATGGAACAGCCGTGAGCAGCCGATACACCTTCACCTCGGAGTCCGTTACCGAGGGGCACCCCGACAAGATGGCCGACCAGATCTCGGACTCGGTGCTCGACGCGCTGCTGACCGACGACCCGGACAGTCGCGTCGCCTGCGAGACGCTGCTCACCACCGGGCTGGTGCTCGTGGCCGGGGAGATCACCACCACCACCTACGTGGACATCCCGAAGTTGGTTCGCCAGACGGTCCTCGACATCGGGTACGACGACGACGCCTACGGCATCGACGGCAACACCTGCGGCGTCATCGTCTCGCTCGACGAGCAGTCGCCCGACATCGGCCAGGGCGTCGACAAGGCGTTCGAGGTCCGGTCCGGCAGCGGGGGCGAGGATCAGCTGAACGCCCAGGGTGCCGGCGACCAGGGGATGATGTTCGGCTACGCCTGCGACGAGACGCCCGACCTCATGCCGCTGCCCATCTGGCTGGCCCACCGCCTGGCCCAGCGCCTGGCCCAGGTGCGCCGGGTGGGAACGCTGCCCTACCTGCGGCCCGACGGCAAGACCCAGGTCAGCGTCACCTATGAGGACGGACGGCCGATCGCACTGGAGACGGTGCTGATCTCCACCCAGCACGATCCCGGTGTCGACCTCGAGACCCTGCTGCTGCCCGACCTGCGGGCCAACGTGATCAACCCGTTGCTGCCACCCGAGTTGGACGCCTCGAACCTGCGGGTGCTGGCCAACCCGACCGGCGTGTTCGAGCTGGGCGGCCCCCATGCCGACACCGGGCTGACCGGCCGCAAGATCATCGTCGACACCTACGGCGGCATGGCCCGTCACGGCGGCGGCGCCTTCTCGGGCAAGGACCCGTCCAAGGTCGACCGCTCCGCCGCCTACGCCGCCCGCTGGGTGGCGAAGAACGTGGTCGCCGCCGGTGCCGCCGGCCGCTGCGAGGTCCAGGTGGCGTACGCCATCGGCGTGGCCCGCCCGGTGTCGGTCCTGGTCGAGACGTTCGGGACCGAGAAGGTCGACCCGGAGGCCATCGCCAAGGCGGTGGACGACGTCTTCGACCTCCGTCCGGCGGCCATCGTGCGTGATCTCGACCTCAAGCGCCCGATCTACCGCAAGACGGCCGCCTATGGTCACTTCGGCCGGGCCGAGAAGGACTTCACCTGGGAGGAGACCTCCCGGGCCGACGACCTGAAGCAGGCGCTCGGCCTCTGACCGGCGTACCACGGCCGTCGGTCGCCGCCGGCGGGGACGCCATGACGAAGGGTCCGGCCCGCCGCGTGGTGCGGGTGGTCCCCGACGTCCCCGCCATCCACCGTCGCTTCGACTACACGGTGCCGGCCCCGTTGTCCGATGTCGTGACGGTGGGGAGCAGGGTGCGGATCCCCCTGCACGGACGCCGGGTGGCTGCGTGGGTGGTGGAGGACGAGGTCGTCCCCGACCCCGGCGTCCACCCGATGGACCTCGCCGCGTCGAGCGGCCACGGACCGCCGGCGTCCGTCGTCTCGCTCGCCGAGTGGGCGGCGTGGCGCTGGGCCGGGCCGATGTCGTCGTTCCTGGGGACGGCCTCGCCGCCCCGGGTGGTCCGTTCGCTCCCGTCGGGGCCCTCCCCGGAGGTGCGGGACCGGCGACCGCCGTCGCCCGGGGGCGGCTCCGTTCCGCTGCTGGACGGAGCCCTTTCCGCAGCGGGGACGTCGGTGGTGCGTCTGGCACCGTCCCTCGACTCCGCACTGCTGGTGTTCGAGCTGGTCCACCGCACCGGTCCGGACGGCGTGCTGGTGGTGGCTCCATCGCGGGCGCGGGCCGACCACCTCGCCGCCCGACTTCGGGCCGCGGACGTACCCGTCGCGCTGCTGCCCGACGACTGGGACCGGGCCCGGGTGGGCGGGTGCGTCGTGGTGGGAACCAGGGCCGGGGCCTGGGCGCCGATCGACCGGCTCCGTGCCGCAGTGGTGCTCGACGCCCACGACGAGGCCTACCGGGAGGAGCGGGCACCGACGTGGTCGGCGGTGGACCTGGTGGTCGAGCGCGGCCGGCGCGACGGTGCCCACGTCGTCCTGGTGAGTCCCTGCCCCACCCTGGTACTGACCGAAGGGCGCCCGTTGGTCACGACGGAGCGGCCCGTCGAGCGCCGTGGATGGCCGGTGGTCGAGGTGGTCGACCGCACCGGTGACGACCCCCGTACCGGCCTGTTCTCACACCGCTTGGCGACGGCCGCCCACAGCGAGCTCGGGCGACCGGACGGCCGGGTGGTGTGCATACTCAACCGCACCGGCCGGGTCCGGGTCCTGGCCTGTCGGTCGTGCGGGGAGCTGGCCCGGTGCACCCGGTGCGGGGGGGCGGTGGCCCAGGCCGAGGCGGCCGGCACCCTGTCGTGCAGCCGGTGCGGGGAGAGCCGTCCGGCGGTGTGTGCCGTCTGCGACTCGACCAAGCTCAAATCGCTGCGCATCGGTGTGTCGCGGGCCACCGAGGAGTTGGCCGCCCTGCTCGGCACCCCCGCCGTCGAGCTGACGGCAGGGACGGACCCGTCCGACCGGGCGGAGGAGGCCCGCCTGGTGGTGGGCACCGAGGCCGCCCTCCATCGGGTCGACCACGCCGGGCTGGTGGTCTTCCTCGACTTCGACCAGCACCTCCTCGCACCCCGGTTCGGTGCCGGTGAGGAGGCTCTGGCCCTCCTGGCCCGATCCGCCCGGGTGGTCGGCGCCCGCCAGGGTGGCGGACGGGTGCTGGTCCAGACCCGGTTGCCGGGTCACGAGGCACTGGTCGCAGCCGTCCACGCCGACCCCGGCCTGGTGCCCGAGGCCGAACGGCCGGTCCGGCGACAGCTCGGGCTGCCGCCGTTCGGGGCGCTGGCCACGGTCGAGGGGCCTGGAGCCGCGGCGTACGCCGAGGGACTCGAGGGTGTCGGGAGCCTGGAGGTGTCGGGGATCGCCGCCGACCGGTTCCTGGTGCGCGCCGTCGACCACGGGGTACTGGCCGACGGACTGGGCGCCGTGGCCCGACCGACCGGGCGGCTGCGGGTGGAGGTGGACCCGACGGACGTCTGAGCCAGTCCCGGGTGGTGGCCGGACGGCGCGCGCCGTGCCGTAGAATGCAGGCATGTCCTCCTACGCGGTACGCACCTACGGCGACCCCGTGCTCCGTCAGATCGCCAAGCCGGTCGACGACGTCGACGGCTCGTTGGTGAAGCTGGTCGACGACATGGTGGAGACCATGCACGAGGCGGTGGGTGCCGGTCTGGCCGCGCCGCAGGTCGGGGTGCAGCGCCGACTGTTCGTCTACGAGCTCGACGACGGACCGCAGGCCATCATCAACCCCGAGATCCTGGAGTCCTCCGGCGAGCTGTGGCACGACGAGGCCTGTCTGTCGATCCCGGGCCTGCGCATCGGCATCCTGCGCCCCGAGACCGTCCTCCTACGCGGGTACGACCTGGACGGCAACGAGGTGACCATCGAGGCCGACGACTTCATGGGGCGCATGTTCCAACACGAGGTGGACCATCTCAACGGCGTGCTGATGGTCGAGCGCCTCGACGAGGAGATGCGCAAGCAGGCCCTCCGGATCCTGCGCGACCGGGCGATGGGCCTCGACACGACCGCCATGGAGGCGAAGCTCGTGACCGTGGGTACCGACCGCGCCGTCTGAGTCGGACCGGACGCCCGCCCGCTTCGCCGATCGGGACCGCGGCCGCGTGGGCCGCGGCCGCTAGCGTCGCCCCTATGGCCCGCCTGGTCTTCCTCGGAACCCCTGACGTCGCCGTCCCCCCGCTGCGCACCCTGGTGGCGGCCGGCCACGACGTGGCGTTGGTGGTGTCGCGTGCCGACAAGCGACGGGGCCGGGGGGGCGCGTTGGTGTCCTCGCCGGTCAAGCAGGCGGCGCTCGAGCTGGGCCTGCCCGTCACCGACGACCTGCACGAGGCCACCACCGTGGGCGCCGAGCTCGGCGTCGTCGTGGCCTACGGCCGCATCGTCCCGGTCGCCGTGCTGGAGCAGCTCCCCATGGTCAACCTCCACTTTTCGCTGCTGCCCCGGTGGCGGGGTGCGGCCCCGGTGGAGCGGGCCCTCCTCGAGGGCGACGCCGAGACCGGTGTGTGCCTGATGGCGGTGGAGGCCGGCCTCGACACCGGTCCGGTGTACGCCGAGGAGGCGACCGGGATCGACCCCACCGAGACGGTCGACGAGCTGCGGGCCCGACTGGTCGCCATCGGCTGTCGGATGCTGGACGAGTACCTGGCCGATGGCCGGGCCGGGCTTCCCATCCCCCGCGACCAGGCGGGCAACCCGACCTACGCAGAGAAGCTCAACCCTCACGAGCTCGAGCTCGACTGGGAGGACCCGGCGGTGCACCTGCGCCGTGTCGTGCGGCTGGGCAGGGCATGGACGACGTTCCGGGGCAGGCGGCTGCGGGTGCTGTCGGCCGGACCATCCGACGCTGACGGCACCTCGCTCAGGCCGGGGGAGCTCCTCGGGACCACGGTCGGTGCCGGCGGAGGCAGCCGTCTCGAACTGGGGACGGTCCAGCCCGAGGGGAAGCGGCCCATGGACGCCACCTCGTGGCTCAACGGCGTCCACCCCGGTCCCGACGACCGGCTGGGCAGCTGACCGTTCCCCGGTAGCCGTCGTCGTCGGCGTCGGGAGCACCCGGGCCCGGGACGAACGACCTCCGTCGTGGTAAAGGTTCGCGGTATGCACACCATGTACACACATTCGCAAAAGTAGAACATGTCGGTCCTGGCCGGAGACCCCGGGCCGCTCGCCGCACCGTACGCGGGTCCTCGACGACCCACCGGTAGGCTCGGGCCCGATGGCCGCCCCCGACCCCGCACCACATCCCCTGCGCGTGGCCCCTTCGATCCTGTCCGCCGACTTCGGCGACCTGGCCGGGGCCGTCGAGGGGGTCACTCCGGGCACGGACTGGCTGCACGTCGACGTGATGGACGGCCACTTCGTGCCCAACCTGACCGTCGGCCCGCCGGTGGTGGCCTCGCTCCGTCGCCACAGCGACCTGTTCTTCGACACACACCTCATGATCACCGACCCGGCGGACTACCTGGAGTCGTTCCGCGACGCCGGCTCCGACGGGTGCACGGTGCACGTCGAGGTGGGGGAGACCGAGGCGCTGGTCGCCCAGATGCGCGCCCTCGGGCTTCGGGTCGGGCTGGCGGCCAATCCCGACACGCCCTTCGAGGCGCTCGAGCCCTACCTGTCCCTGGTGGACCTGGTCTTGTGCATGACGGTCTTCCCCGGCTTCGGCGGCCAGTCGTTCATCGCCGACGTGCTGCCAAAGGTCGCCCGGGTCAGGGCTGCCGCGGACGCCGACGGGCTCGACCTGGACATCGAGGTGGACGGTGGCATCGACGAGCACACGGTGGTCGCGGTGGCCCGGGCCGGTGCCAACGTCTTCGTGGCCGGCTCGGCGGTGTTCGGCAGCGACGACCCCCTGGGCGCCGTCCGGGGCATCCTGGCCGCGGCCGACGGCGTCCGCGCCGGAGCGCAGCCCTGACCACCCCGCTCTCCACCGAAGCCGACGTCGGGTGGATGCGCCGGGCCGTCGAGGCCGCCGAGTGGGTCCACGGACGCACCTCGCCCAATCCGTGGGTCGGTGCCGTCGTGGTTCCCGAGCCCGTCCCCGGTGCCCCGTCGACCTGGTTCACCGGTGCCACGGCACCGCCCGGGGGCCCGCACGCCGAGGTGGCGGCGCTGGCGGCCGCGGGGGAGCGCGCCCGGGGCGGCACCCTCTACGTGACCCTGGAGCCGTGCGCGCACCATGGTCGGACGCCGCCGTGCACCGACGCCGTGGTGGCAGCCGGTGTCCGTCGGGTCGTGGTGGCAATGGGCGACCCCGACCCCCTGGTCGACGGTCGGGGCATCGGTGCCCTCCGCGCCGCCGGTGTCGAGGTCGAGGTCGGAGTGGCGGCGGACGAGGTGTCCGAGCAGCTGGCGCCGTACGTCGTCCACCGACGCACCGGCAGGCCCTGGGTGGTCTTGAAGCTGGCGGCCACCCTCGACGGCGGCATCGCCGCACCGGACGGCACCAGCCGGTGGATCACCGGTGAGGAGGCCCGGCTGGACGCCCATCGGCTCCGGGCCGTGTCCGACGCCGTGGTGGTCGGTGCGGGGACCGTACGGGCCGACGACCCGTCCCTCACGGTCCGCCTGCCCGAGGGGGACCCGTGGTACCGCGGGCCGGACGAACAGCCGGCCCGGGTGGTGCTCGGCGCACTGCCGGCCGGCGCGGCCGTGGCGCCGGCGCTCGAGCGCACCGGACCGCTCGGGGCGATCCTCGACGGGCTCGGAGCCGACGGCATGGTCCAGGTGCTCGTCGAGGGCGGCAGCCGGGTGGCCCACGACTTCCACGCCGGCGGTCTGGTCGACCGGTACGTCCTCTACCTGGCGCCCGCCCTGTTCGGCGGGGACGACGCCCGCCCGTTGTTCGCAGGTCCCGGGGCCGCCACCATCGGTGACCTATGGCGGGGGAAGGTCCACTCGGTGACTAGCCTGGGAGGGGACATCCGGGTGGACCTGGATCCTCCCGTACGACCTGGCTGACCCAGGGCCCCGGACCGCCGGTGCCCGGTGCCGCACCGCTGGCCCGTTTCCAGGATCGATTCGCAGCACCTGGCAGTACCGGACGATACGAGGGAGACACGGGTTCGATGCCCTTCTCAGCAGTCGAGGCAGCGATCGAGGCAGTCGGGCGTGGCGAGATCGTCGTCGTGGTCGACGACGAGGACCGCGAAAACGAGGGTGACCTCATCATGGCCGCCGATGCGGTCACACCCGAGAAGATCGCCTTCTTCCTCGCCCACACCTCGGGCCTGATCTGTGTGCCCCTCACTCCCGAGCGGGTCGAGCAGCTCGACCTGCCGCTCATGGTCACGGCCAACACCGAGGTCCAACGGACCGCCTTCACGGTGAGCGTGGACTATCGCCACGGCACCTCGACGGGGATCTCGGCCGCCGACCGCTCGGCCACCATCGCCGCCCTGGTCGACCCCCATACCCGACCGACCGACCTGAACCGGCCCGGGCACATCTTTCCGCTTCGCTACCGGCCGGGCGGGGTCCTGAAGCGCGCCGGCCACACCGAAGCCGCCGTCGACCTGGCCCGGGCCGCCGGCATGTCGCCGGCCGGCGTCCTGTGCGAGGTGGTCAGCGAAGACAAGGCGACGATGGCCCGGCTGCCCGAACTCGAGGCCTTCGCCGCCAAGCACGGCCTGCACCTGATCTCCATCGCCGACCTCATCCGCTACCGCCGGCACAAGGACAAACTGGTCCGACGCATCGCCGACGCCCGCATCCCCACCGACTTCGGTGAGTTCACGGTCTACGCCTACGAGTCGGTACTGGACGGTGAGCACCACGTGGCCCTGGTCAAGGGCGACATCCGCGACAAGCCGGCCACGCTGGTGCGGGTCCACAGCGAGTGCCTGACCGGCGACGTCTTCGGCTCGTTGCGGTGCGACTGCGGGCCCCAGCTCCACGGGGCCATGTCGGCCATCGAGGCCAACGGCAGCGGTGTGCTCGTGTACCTGCGCGGCCACGAGGGTCGCGGCATCGGCCTGGCCCACAAGCTCCGGGCCTACAACCTCCAGGAGGAGGGGTTCGACACTGTCGACGCCAACCTCGAGCTGGGACTGCCCGCCGACTCCCGCGAGTACGGCATCGGCGCCCAGATCCTGGTCGACCTGGGCGTGACGAAGATGCGCCTGATGACCAACAACCCGACCAAGTACGGCGGGCTGGAGGGATTCGGCCTCGACATCGTGGAACGGGTCAACATCCAACCGGTCCCGACACCGGAGAACATCGAGTATCTCCGGACCAAGCGCGAGCGCATGGGCCACCTGCTGGAGGGCCTCGATGACGTCCTCTGACCTCACTGCGTTGCCCGACGACGCCAAGAGCCGTGCCGCGGCCCGGGTCGGCTCCTCGCTCGACCCGGTCGAGCTCGCCCCCCGATCCGCAGGGAATGTCCGGGTGGGCTTCGCCTGTGCCGAGTTCAACGGTGGCATCACCGACCGCCTCCTGGTCGCCGCGCTCGACGAACTGGAGAACGCCGGTTGCCAGCTCGACTCCTGCGTCGTCGCCTGGGTGCCGGGCGCGTTCGAGCTGCCCCTGGTGGCACGGGGGATGGCGGCATCGGACCGGGTGGACGTGGTCGTCGCCCTGGGAGCGGTGATTCGGGGCGACACCGGGCACTACGACTTCGTAGCCGGCGAGTGCGCATCCGGCCTCCAACGGGTGCAGCTCGACGCGGGACTACCCGTGGTCTTCGGCGTGCTGACCACCGACACCGTCGAGCAGGCTCTGGCCCGATCGCGGCCCGACGCGACCAACAAGGGGGCGGAGGCGGCCCGCACGGCGCTCGGCACCCTGGCGGTCCTGCGCGGGCTCGAGGGACTGCCCGGTGGCTCGCGGGTCGGATTCACCGTCGGCGGGCGTTGAGCGTGCTGCGCGTCGTCCTGCCCAAGGGATCCCTCGAAAAGGCCACGCTCGAGCTGTTCGCCGAGGCCGACCTGACGGTGAGCCGGTCCTCCAGCGTCGACTACCGGGCCACCATCGACGATCCGCGGATCGACGACGTGCGCATCCTGCGGCCCCAGGAGATCCCGCTGTATGTGGCCGACGGCCTGTTCGACATCGGGATCACCGGACGGGACTGGATCGAAGAGCGGGGGAGCGAGGTCACCTCGCTCGGCACGCTGCAGTACTCGAAGGCGACGGCCAATCCGATTCGGGTGGTGCTGGCGGTTCCGGCCGACTCACCGGTCTCCTCGGTAGCCGACCTGGCCGCGTCGGCGACCGGGCACGACGGCGCCCTGCGGGTGTCGACGGAGTACCCCGAGCTCACCCGGCGCTACCTGGAGAAGCACGGGGTGCGGGCCGAGGTCAGCCTCTCCTACGGCGCCACCGAGGCCAAGGTGCCCGACATCGCCGACTGCGTCGTCGAGATCACCGAGACCGGGCGGGCGCTGCGGGCGGCGGGGCTCAAGATCGTGGAGACGCTGCTCGTGTCCCACACCGAGTTCATCGCCAATCCGGAGTCGGCCACCGACCCCGACAAGCGCCACGCCATGGAGCAGCTCCTGACCCTGCTGCAGGGATCCCTGGAGGCCCGCGGCAAGGTGCTGGTCAAACTCAACGTCACCACCGAGCAGCTGCCCGGGGTCATCGACGTGCTCCCGTCCCTGCGCTCTCCCACCGTCTCCGAGCTATTCGGCGGCGGGGGGTTCGCGGTGGAGACGGTGGTTCCGAAGTCGCAGATCAACGTCCTCATCCCCGCATTGCGCGACCGTGGGGCGACCGACATCATCGAGCTCGCCCTCTCCAAGATCGTCCACTGAGGCCGTACCGATGGCACCCGTGACCCCCGACGGACCCGCGCTCATTCCGACCGGTCAGGCGACGCTGATCGGGACGGTCCTCGAATTCGACGATCCCCGCGGCATCGGGATGATCGGGTGCGGTGACCGGCACATCCCGTTCCACTGCACGGCGATCACCGACGGCACCCGACACGTCGACGTGGGGACGGTGGTGGCGGTGCGGATCGGGCCGGGCCGACTCGGCCGACTCGAAGCCAGGTCCGTGCGTCCCCTGCCCGAGGTGGCGGCGCCCACGGACCGGGAGCCCGTCCGGTCCGCAGAGGTCGACCGTCCAGGCGCCCACAGCGTGCGCACCCACCCCGACTACGACTCGGTGTCCCGTCCCGAGGAGCCGTCCGCCTCCAACCCGATCGTGGTGTCGACGCCCGTGTCGACGCCCTCACCCTCGACCGTGTCGGCGGCGTCGCCGGTCTCGGCAGCGTCGCCGGAGTCTGGCGGTGCGGCCGGCCCGGCCGACGAGTCGGTCACGCCGGTATCGGGCACGCCGGCCCAGTCGTCGACGACGTTCGTCGCTCCGCCGGTGGCACCGGCACCGTCCCCCCCGGGGACGTCGGACTCCCGGGAGCCCACCGACGATGTCGGCGACGACGGCGGGGACTCGTCGCCGAGGGCGAACTTCTGGTCGCCGTACTCACGCCATCCCGCCGGCCCCCCACCGACGTGGTCGACGCCGATGACCCCGCGCCGGCCCCCGCCCGACGACTCCTGAGCCGGGTCCACTCCGCTCGGTGGGTGGTCGGGCGCCGTCGGGTCGCCGGGGGTGCCGGCGTCGTCCGGGCTGGAGGAGCCACCCGACCAGTCCGCGTACGGGTTGCCCAGGATGTCGCGGGCCATGTCGACGACCACGGCGCTGTCGGCGTCGTCCTCGGTCACCACACCGAGCAGGGGAGCGGCCAGCAGCCCGGTCACGATGCCCGTCTCCGCCATCGACTCGGCCTGGACGATGGCCCACTCCCACAGGCGCTTGACCATGTCCGAACTGGTCGGGTCCCGTTCGGGATACCGGAGCCTGGTGTTGACCGCGGCGTGGGCCAGGCCGGTGGCCGCCGGGAACAGCCAGATCAGCCGGTAGTTGCCGGTGGCATCGACGGTCGCGGCGGCGATGTAGGCCAGGACCACGCTGACCAGGTTGAACGGGGACAGCAACACCCCGAGTCGCTCGCCGAGCCCGCCGGCCCGTGGAAGGAGCTGCAGGAGCAGTGGGGCCATCACGATGATGTAGGCACCGATGAACGGTGCCCCGATGTAGCTGAGGACGACCGCCTGCCACAGGTGGGTGTCGAAGTACTGGACGCCGGCCAGCACCGCGCCGAGCAGAGGAGCGCCGACGGCAAGTTGCATCGGGGTCAGCACACGGCTGAGCGGCACCCCGAGGGCGATCCCGATCATGAAGACGGGGATGCCGGTGGCCAGCCCGGCGATTGTCTGGGCGCTGGCCCCGGCGTGGAGGATGCGCTGGAAGAACAGGATGGCCACGTAACCGGTCGACCCGATCCCCGCCCAGAAGAGCAGCGACCCGGTCACCAGCACCTTGGCGTTGGGCCCGGCCAGGATGTCCCGGAGCTCGTCCCGGGCGGGACGGGCCCGGCGGGTGCGGTCGGCTTCGGCCCCGGTCGCCGCCGACGGTGACTCGCGGACGAGCACGAGGACGGCCAGGCCGGTCAGCACCATGATGGCTCCCGCCACCTGGAAGGGAAGGTTCCACGTGGCAGGGTCGGACTGCTTCCAGGTGGCGATCACCGTTCCCTTGATCGTCCAGCTGGCCACCGTCCCGAGGACGGTGGTGAGGAGCAGGGCCTTGAGCCATCGGCTCCGGCCGAACACCTCCGGCACCACGGCCACGTTGGTCAGGGTGAACACGGACGCCGCCTGGCTGGCGACGACGATGAACGCCACCAGCGCCCAGTAGCCGCTGACCACGGTGAACATCCAGGTGGCCGCGCCCATGACGACGAGGCTGGCCGCCATGTAGGGCGTGCGCCGGCCGACCCGGCTCCGGGTCCGGTCGCTCAGGCGCCCGGCCACCGGATAGGTCATCCAGCTGAGGAGGCGGCTGGCGGTCAGGGCGAAGGTGACGGCCAGTGCCCCCGACGCCCGCTGCTGGACGAACAAGGTGATCAGGACCCCGGAGACGGCGAGGTTGGCGCGGGGACCGACCAGGCCGATGGACAGGCCGATGAAGCTCCGGACCCGGGAGGCGTCGACTCCTCCGGTCGCCGCCGGCTCGGCCGGTGACGGGGTGTCGCCCGGACCGCTCACCCGTCGTCGGTGTCGGTACCGTCCTGCGCACCCGCCGCCGCGTCGGCGTCGACCCCGACGACGGAGTCGACCCGGGCCCCGGCCCGCTGGGCGCCGTCGATCTGCACGTAGGCCAGGCGGAGGTTGGTCAGACCCTCTTTGAGCGCGGCCTCGCCGTCGCCGAGCCGGCCCTCGAGTCCGTCGACCAGGCATCCCAGCGCGTCGATGGCCAGCCGGGCCTGGGGGAGGAGCGGCGGCTGCTGGGACAGGTAGACGGCCGCCAGCTCGAACATGCCGTAGCAGTGGTTGGCCACCACCACCTCGACGGGGGCACTGGCGAGCTCGGCCCGCATGGCATCGAGTTGGGCGGCGAGCGCCTCCTCGTCGACCTCCTCCGAGGCGCCGCCGTCGGGCCCGGGGGGCGGACCGCCCGGACCACCTCCTGCTGAGGGGGCAGGCCTGCCCACCGGTCGTTCGCCATCGGGTGTCCAGAGTGAGCTCACGACTGGTAGCCTAAGGCAACTGACAGACGAGGAAGCGGGGCTTCGCGATGCGAATCCCCCACCCGGCCACCGTGACCCGCCCCGGCGGGACACCCGTGCGACGGGTCCAAGGGACCGGATGCCGACGGATGTCGGTCGCGCCGGTGCTGGCTCCGCTCCTTCATCGTCGGCCACGGGAGGCCGTGGCCATGAGACAGGGAGTGAAGCCGAAATAGCAACCAGCACCACCACCGATCCTCGTATCAACGATCGCATACGTGCCCGTGAGGTGCGCCTGGTCGATCCCGACGGGGAACAGCTAGGCATCAAGCTCCTCCCCGAGGCGCTGGCCATCGCCCGTGACCTCGACCTCGACCTCGTCGAAGTGGCCCCGGGGGCCAATCCTCCGGTCTGTCGCATCATGGACTTCGGAAAGCACAAGTTCGATGAGGCACAGCGGGCCAAGGAGTCGAAGCGCAAGGCCGTCCACGTAGGGATCAAGGAGATGAAGTACCGACCCAAGATCGGGCCCGGCGACTTCGACACCAAGACCCGGCAGGTGGCCAAGTTCCTCGAGGAGGGCCACAAGGTCAAGATCACGATCATGTTCCGGGGCCGGGAAGTCTTCCATCCCGAACTGGGCAAGAAGATCCTCGACCGGATCGCCGACCAGATGGATGGCCTGGGGAAGTCCGAATCGATTCCCCGTCTGGACGGACGGAACATGGTGATGGTGCTGGCACCGGAGAAGCGGTCGAAGGCGGCGGGCTCGTCCCGCTCGGGAGGATCGAAGGGCGAGTCCCGCGGGGCCGAGGCGCCGACGATGTCGACCGACGGGACGTCGGAGGCGCCGCAGGCACCGGTAGGGGATTCGGCACCGACTGCAGCAACTGCACCACCAGCAACGTCAGGACCGGCGGGAGACCGGCCCGCACCGGTAGCCGGGGCGCCGGAGGCCATCGT
>JBEKCS010000037.1:0-37159 GCA_050014755.1 Acidimicrobiales bacterium | reverse complement strand
TAGCCCATGATGATGCACAGGGCCACGGCCCGCAGGCCGTCGAGGGCCACCACCCGCTCACGGCCGGTGGCCGACGTGCGCCCGTCGGCCCGCCGTCGGGTGTCGGGCGCGGAGGTGTCCGGCAGGTCGATCACGGGCGTCGTCGGCCCATGCCCAGGCCGCCTCCACTCCGACGCGACTCCCCCGACACGGCGTGCACCTCCCCCTTCGACGGCCCTGTACGCCGGACGTCACAACTTACCGGGGTAAGACCCACCCCCCGGGTCAACCGCCCGGCGCCGTGGCCAGGATGCATGCCGAGGTCACCTGGACCGCGGCCACCGAGCCGTCGATCGAACGTTCGGCACACGTGGACATCTGGGCCACGCTCACCTCGATCGGGGAAGGGGCGCGGTCGACGCCGGACCATACCCAGGCCCTGGCCCGGTACTCCGGGGCTGCGCCGATGGCCGCGGTCATCAGCGCCACGATCGATCCCACCGACGGAGTGCGGTCGTAGGCGGGGAGCCCGACCGGGTTCGGGAGTACGACCCCGGTCACCCCCCACTCGTCGAGGGCGCGGCGGACGGCTGTCACCTCGCCCGGTACGAACGGTTCCGACCCGCCCAAAAAGGAGATGTTGGAGAGGTACCGGTCCCCCGCCTCCTCCTTGCCGGCCCGGCTCAGCAACGAGTCGGGTCCACCACCGCCCACCATGGCGTAGCGCATGCCGTCGACCGCCTGCCACGTCATGTTGCTCTGGCGGAACGCGAAGGGGAAGACGACCAGAACCTGCCGGGCCGGCAGGTCCGGTGCCACCGTTGCGAACCAGTCCGGCAGTCGCACCGGCACTGCCGTCAGGGGCAGGCCGTCGGCGAAGTAGACGACGATGGGCACCAGGGCGAGGGCCGCCGCCAACAGTCCGACGGCCCAACCGAGCACATTCCGCCCGGCGGTGCCCGACGCGTTCCCAGCGGCTGCAGCCTTGGCGTGGTCGACCACGATGCCGAGTATGACCGCCACGCACAGATAGACGACGAGCACGAAGCGGCTGGGGATCACGTTGTCGAGCAACGGCGCACGGACCACCAGACGCCACAGTGTCCACCCCGTGAACGACAGGCCGAGGGAGAAGAACGCACTGACCACCCCGACCGCGGTGAACAGCCACAACCGGAGGTCCCGGCGCCAGACCACCAGCCCCACCACCAGCACGGCCACCAGTCCGACACCGAGGTACTGCCCGGACAGAGAAGGCGCCTGGTAGCCACCGACCTCGTGGGTCAGCGCGGTGACCTTGGCCGAAGGCGGCATGGCGTGGACGAAGAACCCGAGGGTGGTCCCGCCGTAGCTGAGCACGGCACTCCCCCAGATCCGGCCGGACAGGTGCGCGGGACCTGCGAGGGCGAACCATGTCGGCCAGGCCACCAGCACCGCGGTACTGGCAGCGGCGGCGACCGCCGCCCGGCAGGCATAGGGGGCTCGAGCGACCAGCACGTCCCGATGGAGCACGGCGGCACCGGCCACCACCAGGGCCGCGCCGATGGCCGAGGCGATCCCGGTGATGACCAGCACCTCCGTGCCGACGGAGAACTGCGCCAGGGCCAGCCCGCCGAAGGCGAGGCCCGTCACCCACCACCGCCAGCGCTGTCGGATGAGCAACTCGTCGAGGCAGAGGACGACGAGGGGGGGAACGGCCGCCATCCCGAGCATGAGGTGGGCGTCCGTCAGGCTCACCACGATGAACGGCGAGAACCCGTAGAGCAGGCCGCCTGCGAAGGCCGACGGCGCCCACGCAACCCACCGGCGCAGCAGCACGTACATCGTGAGCGCAGAGAGCGCGGGGCTCAGCGTGAGCGCGACGTTGAGGGTGGCGATCGGCCCGAAGGCCCATGTCACCGGGGCGAGCACGATACCCAGGCCGACTTCGGCCGTGTTGGACAGAAGGTTCACACCGGTCGGGTGGAACAGGTAGGTCGAGTAGAAGGGATCGAGGCCGTGGCGCAACGCGTAGGCCGGCCAGGCCAGGAACCACGTGAAGAGTGACGTGTCACCGCAGCCACAGGTGGTCGTCGACGTCGGGTGGGTGGACCACACCTGCCACCACAGGGCCACGGACAGGGCGAGGTAACCGACGGCCCCGGCGGTCAGTGACCGCCACCCCCGACAGCGCCCCACCCGGTCCGGATCGCTCGGAGGGCCCGGCCCGGATCCTCCGTTGCCATCGACCCGGTCGAGCGTGCCCCGCTCGATCGAGGTCATGCCCCGGCCCCGACGAGATGACCGTTCGCCACGTCAGCCGGCTCGACAATCGACGGGCCGCCCTCGGGGACGGCCTCACCAGGTGCCGGTCCGGCCAGGCCGGCAGCGGCCACGACGACCCAGAACCCCACGATCCACCACCCCTGGAGTGCCGGATACTCGGTGATCCGGTGCACCGTGCTCAGGATCCACGGCCCGATGGCGCCGGACCCGGTGACCAGGGCACCGCCCAGCGCCACCAGACCGACGATCAGGGCCGACCAGGCCCACAGGTCGTTGCCGATACCCGCCGTGCGCCGCACCGGTCGCAGGACCAGTCCGCCCACCACGGACAGCGCCAGGGCGAGGACGAGGACGTGGAGGTAGGGGCTCATGCCCCGCGCCACGGCGTCGGTACGGTGGGCGATGTCCTGCGACAGGCTGAAGCTCGTCGTGGCCCCCCGGGCATGGATGGCCTTCATCAGCTCCGGCCACCAGGCCAGGAGCGCGAGTTCGCAGACGGCCACCACGACGGGGGCGACCCACCGGTCGCGTGCACCGCGAAGCCCGGGCAGGCCGATCGAGCGGGCGGCGATCAGCACGACGAGGGCCACCGACGTGGCGAACCCCTCGTCCTTCGTCATGCCGGCCACGAGCACCAGGATCACCGCCGCCGCCCGGGCCGACCGCTCGTCGCGCAGTTGCAGCCCGTAGGCCACGGCCCCGACGGCAGCCAGCGACCAGAGGGGATCGGCATACCCGTTGGTGAGGAAGGGCTCGGTGATGCCCGCCGCCACCACGACGAGGAGGACCGCGGTCAGCACCCCGGCGACCAGGGGGACCCACGGTCGGGCCACCCGCGACGCCGCCGTTCGTCCGCACTGGACGACGGCCAGTGCGGCGGCGGCCAGGACGCACGCATCGAGCACCGTCACGGTCGTCACCCCGAGGCGCGCCGTGTGGATCCCCGTGATCTTCCAGGCCACCGCCACCGATGCACTGAGCAGAGGCGGGTAGGCCGACTGGGTGAGGACCAGTCCCTTCACCTTCATGTCGACGAGGAGCTGCGCGTGACTCTGGAGGAACCATCCGGGTCGCATCACCCAGAGGGCCCGAGCGTCGAATCCCACGGTCGGCGTGCGCAGCCCGCGCAGGTTCCAGGCACACATGAGCAGGACCAGGACGAATCCGACCAGAGCGGTCACCCGATCCGGCATGCCACGACCCCGCCCCGACGTCCCGCACCGGATCCCCGGGTCGGGACGGATCACCAGTACGGCGCACGCGGCGACCACCGCCACCACGGACAGGACGAGGAACCAGACGAGGAGCGATCCACCGAAGGAGAGCGACGCGGTGGCGGCCAGCCCGGCGAGCACCGAGCCGGCCAGTGGAGCGAGGGGCACCGCATGCCAGCGCAGGCCGACGGTGGCGACGACTGGGAGGAGACCGGCGGCGGACAGGACGCCGATCCCGGCGACGGTGGCGAGGACGGTGCTCACAGCGGCGGCGCCGGGGGTGGGCCCTGGCCGGGCACCTGCGCTCCGGTTCCCACCCGTACCGTGGTCCGGCCGTCCGGCCCTCGGTAGGTGGCCACCACCGTGGTGCCGAGGCAGGTTCCCGGTCCCGCGGTCCCGTCATGGAGCGTCAGGGTCACGTCGGCCCGCGAGGCCGGGTCGGCCACGGTCACCCACGAGCCGAACCCCTTGATCATGGTCACGACGTCGGCCAGGTTCGTGGTGCTGAGGGTCACACCCTGGCCGGGGCGCACCAGGCTGTGGGCCTGGATGTCGATGCAGTCGTAGAAGGCGTCGTCGATCGACGCGTCGTGGACGGTGTGCGGGTCCAGCTGGACGTCGACCACCCGGTTCCCCCGCACGCCCTGACCGCCCAGGGCGGCCAGGGCGACGACGACGACCAGGGCGCTGACCACCGTCATCAGCACCGTCTGGACCCTGCCCCGTCGGTTCGCATCCGCGGGAGATCCGACCGGCATCACGGGCCGTGACGCTACCAGTCGGCCCCGGTCAACCCGCGGCCAGGACGCAGGCCGCCTCGCGGTCGAGGGCGGCGGCCGAGCCGTCATTCCCCAGCAGTTCGCAGGCGGCCAAGGCCGCGGGCGTCGGCCCGGCACCGGTGGGGAGGCGGGCGATGGTGACCGGCCACACCAGCGATCCGGCCACCTGCACCGGTGCCCTCCCGGTGACGGCGGTCATGAAGGCGACCGTGTACGGCACCGACGTCACCTGGTCGTAGGCGGGCAGGTCGGGCTGGTCGGGCAGCACGGCGTCGTCCACTCCCCAACCCGCCAGGGCCCTCCGGGTGGCGACGACGTCCCCCGACTGGAGGCGTTGACCGACGAAGGAGAACGACGCCCGGGCCACCGCCGATGCGCCCGGCCGCTCGGGACCGGCCCGCTGGATGACTCCACCGGGGCCGCCGCCGCCGACCATGGCATACGAGAATCCGGCGATGGCCTGCCACGCCATGGCGCTCTCGATGACCTGGTCGGGGACGGGGAAGACGAGCAGCACGGATCCCGGCCGGAGACGGGGCGCGACGACGGTGAACCAGCTCGGGGACCGGACCGGCTGGGTGACCATCGGGACGGTGGGCACGAGATAGGCGACGATGGGTACGAGCCCGATGGCCGCGGCCAACAGTCCGGCGGCAGCGGCCACCCACCCCGGCCGGGCGGTCGCATGGGCGCCGCCCCGCCGGTTGGACGCACCGGTGTAGGTGTGATCGACCACCAGGGCGAGGATCGCGGCCAGTGACAGGTAGGTCACGATGAGGAACCGGCTCGGGATGATGTTCTCGAAGATCGGCTGTCCCGCCAGCAGCTGCCACGGCAGCCAGGCGGACCGGGTGACCCCGAAGGAGAGGACCACCGATACGGCGGTCATCGACCCGAAGAACCAGAGCTTGCGGTCCTTGCGCCACACGAGGAGGCCGACGACGGCGACGGCGGCCATGCCGATCCCGACGTACTGGCCCGACAGCGTCGGCCCCTGGTAGCCACCCACCCGGTGCGTGAACAGGGAGAACCCCGGCGACGACGGGGTCGGCCACAGGTACGCCCTGGCCGTCGTCCCCTCGTACCCGAGATGGAGGGTGGGCCACACCCGTCCCGACGTGTGCGCCGGTCCGGCCAGCGCGAACCAGGTCGGCCAGGCCAGGAGCCCGACGGTCGTGGCTGCGGCGGTGGCCAGTCCGACGGACACGTGCCCGACGACGGCCCGCGCCGCGGCACGGTGCCGCCATCCGTAGGCGCCGAGGATGGCGGCGGCGGGCACCGCAGTGATCATGACGATGAGGAGCACCTCGGTCCCCACGAAGAACTGCGCCACCAACAGGAGCCCGAGTGCCAGCCCGACCCCGACGGGACCGTGCCGTCGGCGGAAGATCAGCTCGTCGGCACACACCACCACCAAGGGGGGGATGGCGGCCCAGCCGAGCATCAGGTGTGCGTCCGACAGGCTCACCAGCACCAGGGGCGAGAACCCGTAGAGCAGACCACCCGCGAATGCGGCCGGCACCCACCGCACCCACCGATGCAGCAGCACGAACATGGTGAGTGCCGAACAGGCCGGAGCGAGCGTGAGGGCGACGTTCATCGAGGCCACGGGTCCGAAGGCCCAGGTGACCGGCGTCAGCACGACGCCCAGCGCCAGCTCCGATGTGTTGTCGAGCAGATTGACGCCGGAGGGATGGGACATGGCCGTCGAATAGAACGGGTCGAGACCGTGGGAGATGGCATGAGCCGGCCAGGCGAAGAACCAGAGGAACAGGGCGCTGTCGCCGCAGCCGCACGTGGTGGCACCGGTCGGGTGGGTCGACCAGACGTTCCACCACACCAGCACGGCCAACACCAGATACCCGGCCGCGGCCAGAGCCAGGTCACGGCCGGACCGGTGCCGGCCCCCGTCCTCGGGAGCCTCCGCGCCGGCCAGGTCGTGGCGGTCGTCCCGGTCGGTCAGCTCCCCCACCATGGCCACGCCGTCAGCCCCCCGCCCGCATGGCGGCAGCCAGTACGCATGACGGTACGGCCGAGCTCCCGGCGGACGCCACCGGTCCCGAGGTGCACGCGGCGAACCCCGGTGCCGACACCGGCGCCGCGGCGGGGGCCGAGCCCACGCTCCCCCATACCCAGGCCCGGTCGACGTGGGTGGGGAGCTCGCCGAGCACGGCGGTGAAGAAGCCGGCGGCGTAGGGCCCGCCACGTCCGAGCTCGTAGGCGGGAAGGCCGGGTTGATCCGGCACCACCACGGTGGTCACCTTCCACCGGCGGAGCGCCGAGCGCACCGCGGCCACCGTCGTTGCCGTCGGTATCGGGGCGGGGCCCAGTGGCAGCGAGGCGGCGGACAGGACCTCGAAACCCGGGCGGGCGGCGCCGGCCCGGTCCGGCTGACCCTGGGGCCCTCCGCCACTGGCCTGGGCCCAGCGCATGGCGTTCACCGCCTGCCATGCCTCGGAGGACTGGAGGCCGGAGGACGGGATCGGGTAGGCCAGCACCACGCGACCCGGTGGCAGGACGGCGCCGCGTCGGACGAACCAGGTGGGCAGGACCACGGCCTCGGTGGTGAGGGGCAGGTTCGGCCACAGCACGACCAGCGTGGGCGCGAGCACGACGATCACGAGCAACCACGACACCGCGCCGAGGACCCCCCGGTCGAGGTCCTCACGGGCCCCGAGCGCGTGGCGGGCGTGGTCGACGGAGAGCGCGGCGAGCACCGCCACACAGAAGGTCACCACCAGGGTGAAGCGGACCTCGACGACGTCCCCGATCCACGGGACGTGCTGGAGCGCGTCCCACGGCACCGGGTAACCGTGGCCGGGACCGAGGGACAGCACCGCGGCAACCAGGCCGACCCCCGCGAAGAGCAGCAGTCGCCGGTCGCGGCGCCACACCACCATGCCGACGACGGCGACGGCCAGCACGCCGAGTCCCAAGTAACCCAGCCCCACCAGGACGGGACCCTGGTACCCGCCGAAGCGCACCATGGGGATGCGGAGATAGGCCAGGCCGGCCGTCGACACGAAGCTGGACAGCGACGTCCCGTATCGGGTGGTGGCTCCGGCCGACCAGATGGGCCCGACCAGGTGAGCGGGACCGTCCAACAGGAACCACAGGGGATAGGCCAGCAACGCGGCGGCCGAGCCGACGGCCACGCCGGCACCGGCCGCGGCACGGCCCATCCGCGACGACAACTCGGCTGGACGGCGCCAGGCGGCCCAGACGACGAGCAGCACCACGCCGACGAGCACGGACAGACCGGTGATGACCAGGATCTCGGTGCTCACGAAGAACTGGACGACGACCAGGCCGGCCAACCCCACACCGTCGACCCACGGACGGCGGCGCTGGTACACGAGGAGGTCGGCCAGGGTCAGCACGATCAACGGTGGGACAGCCAGGAAGGCGATGTTGAGCTGGTTGAGGGCCAGCTCGGTCACCATGAACGGGGAGAACCCGTACGCCAGGCCGCCGAGCAGTGCGGCCGGCGCCCACCGCACCCAGCGGCGGAGCAGGACGAACATCGACAGGGCCGACAGTACGGGGGCGAGGGTCAGGGCCACGTTCATCGAGGCGACGGGGCCGGCCACCAACGTCACCGGGGCGAAGACGGTGCCGAGTGCCACCACGCTGGTGTCGTCCAGCAGATTGATGCCACCCGGATGGAACAGATATGTCGAGTAGAGGACGTCGTGGCCGTGGGCCAGAGCGAACGCCGGCCACCGGAAGTACCAGAGGAAACGGGCGGCATCGCCGCACCCGCAGGTGGTGACGGCCGACGGATGGGTCGACCACGCGTTCCACCACAGCGCCACGCCGAGGACCAGGTAGACCGACGCCGCCGCCAGGAGGGCACGGCGTCCACCGGCAGAACGAGAGCCGTTTCCGGCCCCGGTGACGGTCACGACCCGACCGCCCGGGACCCGCAGAGCTGCAGTGCGGCGAGGGTCGGGTCGGCGCTGTAGTGCATGGTGGTGAAGCCGAGGCTGTCACCGATGTCGGACAGTGCCCGAGACAGTGTGAGCGGCGCGGTCACCGCGGTCAGGTAGGCGCGCAGCGGGTCACAGGAGATCGCCTCCCTGGCCGAGGCGATCGACCCCGGCGAGGGACCCGAGGGCACGGCGGTCGCGCCCGGCACTCCAAAACGGGCGAGCATCCACGCCGGACCGATGAGCTTTTCGTGGCCCGGCCGGGCGTGGTGGAGGATCGTCGTATGGGTGCCGATGGGATTGGCCAGCGAGTACTCGTCGAAGACGTAGACGTCGGGGCCTGTCAGGTAGCCGATGACCCCGATGGCCGGGAGGTTGACGGCCAGGGTGAACGGGAGGGTCGAGTGCGCCGGTCGGGCCGCGGCCGGGTCGATCGGGGCGAACGGGTTGGTGATCACCAGGAGGCGCTGCTGCCCGCGGGGAACGTCGCGGGCCATCCGGGCCAGCACCGCACCGGCCTCGCCGGACAGGGCGTGCGCGTAGTCGGCGGCCGTCACCGGATGGGGCACCCCGGTGGCGGTGATCCAACTGTTCCGCTCGTTGGAGATGAAGACGGTCTGCGGCGTCAGGTTCGTGATGGTCGGCGGCACGAAGCGGAGCCAGCCGGCACACACCACCGACCACACGGCGACCCCGGCGACGGGCACCACCAGCGCCCCCCGGAGCGACCCCACGCCGACGTAGACAGGAAGGCATAGCGCGAAGAAGGCGGGCAGCAGCAGGCGTGCGTGCATGTAGTCGCCGCCGACCTCGACCACATAGAGCAGGTCGACCAGGCCCACCAACAGCGGCGTGGACAGGAGCAGGACGCCGGTCCGGTCGCCCCGCCCCCACCACCGGACGATTCGCGCCCCGACGATCACCGCCAGGAGCGCCATGGGCAGCCACAGGGTGTAGGGGGTGACGAAGTTCCACAGGTAGGTGGCACCTTGCGACCACCAGGACGATCCCGCCGCCTTGGCCAGGGCGGTCGACGGCACCCACATGGCGTAGTACGCCATCCGGAACACCTGGTAGGCGAGGGGGATGGCGACCGCGACGACCACCACGGCTGCCGCTCGGCGCAGGCGACCGTCCGCGGTCCCCCAGCCGGGGGCGACCACCAGGAGCACGAGTGCGACCACGAAGACGGCCGATCCCAGGGCCAGCTCGGGACGGATGAGCGTGCCGAGACCGGCCACCAGGGCGGCGGGCAACTGGCTCCGGTGACGCGAGGCGACCAGCACCAGGAGCAAGAAGGAGCACCCCAGCCACAGGAACACCATCGACATCTCGAGTCCCGAGGTGACGAACTCCCACACGCCGGCGACCACCGAGACGACGAGCAGGCCGACAGGGAGAACCGTCCCTTCGTCATGGCGGGCACCCAATCGGGCCACGGCCGCCCCTCCGGCCACGAATCCCCCCGCCGTGCAGAGCAGACCGAGGACGACCGAGGTCCACTCGAGGGACGCCCACGGGGTGACGATGTGGACCGCGGCCAGGGTGAACATCCACAGGGGGTCCGAGTCGACCTCCACCCGCTCCCCCACGTTGAACACGGGGCCGTAGCCGGCCATCAGGTTGTGGATGATCCGGAAGTTGATAAAGGCGTCCTCGTCCACCCAGCGGTACGACCAGGCCCCCACGAGCACGACGACCAGGGGGACGAGCACCGGCCACCACGACGAAAACCCCCGGTAGGAGGACCGACCGTCAGGAGGACGCACGTCGGATGACCCGGGACCGTCTGGCCCCGGCCCGGCCCTGACCTCGGTGTTCCCCCGGTGTGCGATGGCCGTGATGGTAGTGGAGCAGGCCCGGGGTTCCGTGGCCTACCGGGGCAGCTGAAGCCTCCGGGGGGCTCCGGGGCCGCCGAGGGTGGGAGGCCCGGTCGTGGTGTTTCACTTCTTGAGGTATGCGCACCCTATACACACACTCACAACACCAAGGTACCTGTCGCTGGGAAGACCCAAGTCCCACCCGACCCGGACAGACCCGTGGGCCACCCGGGTCGGCGGAAGGCTCTGGGGTACCATCCTGGCGATGCGCGCCCGTGGTCGACGAGTCGGTTCTGCACCCCGGATCACCCTCACCGGGCCCGCCCGGACCGGGTAGTCCGGCGGTGGACGACGAGGACGAGACCGCACCTCCTTCGACCCTGGCCAGTGCCGGTGTCGGCACCTTGGCGGCAACAGCCGGCCCCGAAGAGGCCACCGGAGGGACGACCGCAGATCCCGAGCCGGCCACCCGAGGACGATCCGGGTCCGCGGCACCACGAACTGCGACCGATACCTACCGTTTCCGCCTCGGCAACCGTCCCCCGCTCACCGGCATCCGGGCCCTCGCCCTGTTTACCGTGCTCACCTACCACTCCAACTTCGAGACCCTCCCCGGGACGTGGGTGGCGCTCCAGGTCTTCTTCGTCCTGAGCGGGTTCCTGATCACGGCCATGCTGGCCGGCGAGGGAAAACGCACCGGCAGGGTCAAGCTGGGCAGTTTCTACGCCCGGCGCGCCGTCCGACTGCTCCCGCCGCTGCTCCTGACCGTGGCACTGCTCGCCATCTATGCCCACTTCGTCCATGTGGCCGATGCCGCGCAGCGTCTCTGGGGCGACAGCCTCGCCGCGCTCTTCTACTACGCCGACTACCGGCAGGCCTTCGGGCACGCCCCTTTCTTCGGGTACCTGGCCCAGACCTGGTCGCTCTCGGTGGAGGAGCAGTTCTACATCCTGTGGTCGATCGCCATGGTCGTCGCCGTCGCCATGCACAGGCATCGCCTGGCCTACGGATTCGCCATCGCCGGGATGCTGGCGTCCACGGGCGACCGGCTCTTCCTCGTGTACCACGCCCGGCACTTCGACAACGTGGTGTTCGACCGGATCTACTACGCCTTCGATACCAGGGCCGACGCACTCTTCCTCGGGTGCCTGCTCGGCCTCCTGGCCGCCGACGGCTACCTCCACGGATGGGCCCGCTGGGCACGCGGGCTCATCACCCTGGCGGCGGCGGCGTCGGCGGTATTCCTGTGCTGGATCCTCCTCTACGCCCCGCTCAACACCGAGAACCTGTGCGTCTGGTGGCTGCCGAGCACCACGGTGGCGTCGGCGGTCATCATCACGTACTTCGTGATCTGCCCGAGGAGCCTCGGCTCCCGGTTCGTCGGCATCGGCATCCTGGTGTTCATCGGCGACCTCTCCTACACGGTCTACCTGGTCCACTTTCCGGTGTACCTGGCCGTCCAGCAGAACCAGACCGGGTGGGCGTACTGGCCCAACGAGGCGTTCCGGCTGGTCATCATCTTCACCATCGCCATCGCCAGCTGGTTCCTCATCGAAAAGCCCCTGATGCGGTGGCGCCAGCGGTCGGCCGTGAGGGACGGATCGGCCAGCTGACCGGCGCGGCGCACCGTCCCCGCATGATTCCCGACTTCGATGCCATGCTGTCCCTCGCCGGAGGACGGGTGGAAGCGTTCGATCAAGGGGGTTCGCTGCCTGATGTCAATTGCGACCGACGAGCCCGAATCTCCCGCCGTTTCCGCCGACGGAGGCCCGGACAGACAGCCCGCGTCCTCGCACCACCGACTCGGATCGTGGATCGTCCTCGTCGTGCCCGCGTTCGTTCTCCTCGTCGCCTCGTGGAACTACCGCTGGGTCCAAGAGGACGCGTTCATCAATTTCCGGATCATCGGCAATCTGCTGGCCGGTCACGGTCCCGTCTACAACGTCGGAGAACGCGTCGAGGCCTATTCGGACCCGCTGTGGCTCTTCCTCCTGGCGCTCGTCCACGAGATCCTCCCGTTCGCGTCGCTGGAGTGGGCGTCGGTGGTCCTCGGTCTGGCGTTCACCATGGCCGGAGTCCTCCTCGGCGGTCGGGCCGTCCAGCGACTGGTCGGTGCACGGTCGGATCAGCTCGTCGTCCCGATCGGTCTGTACCTGTTCTCGGTGGTTGCCGGCGTCTGGGAGTTCGTGACCGGTGGGCTGGAGATGGGCATGGTGTTCGGGTGGATCGGGCTCTCGTTCTGGCTCCTCGTCCGGGTGGAGGAGCGACGCCGTTCAGCTGTCCCGGCGGCCGCGGTTCTCGGACTGGGCACCCTCATCCGCCCCGAGCTCGTCCTCGAGTCGGCCGTCTTCCTGTGCGCCCTGATCCTTGTGGTCGCTGCCCCCGGCTGGCGAGGCCCGACGGGACACGCTCGACGATACGGACTGCCCGTGCTGGCCGCCGCGGCCCTTCCACTCGTCTACGAGCTCTGGCGGATGGCCTACTTCGCACTGGTCGTGGCCAACACCGCCCTGGCCAAGTCGGCCGGCTCGACATGGTGGAACCAGGGCTTCACCTACCTGTGGAACTTCGTCGCCCCGTACACCCTCTGGCTCCCCTTCCTCCTCGTGGCGCCCATCGTGGCGCCGCGCGTCGTCCGGTGGTGGCGGACCGGCGATCGCACCGGCGTCCTGGTGCTCATGGCACCGATCGCCGCCGGTCTGGTGGACGTGCTCTACGTGGTCTCCATCGGCGGGGACTACCAGCATGCCCGGCTTCTGCTGCCCGCCTTCTTCGCCATCTGCGTCCCGCTGTGCTTCGAGGTCGACCAGCTCCGCACCTTGGCGGTGATCCCTGTCGTCGGGATCGTCGTCTGGTCCCTGGTATGTCTCGGTTGGCTGCGGTACGACCCGCATCACGCATCCTTCGGCGAGATCCACGGAATCGCCAACGAGCGTGACACCTGGATCGGGGGTCAGGACGGCCTCCATCCTGTGGCCTTGTCCTCGTACGGCGCGTTCGCCAGTCCGGCCCGGTACTACCGGAACGTGGCCACGGCCGAAGCGCACGCAGGACATCAGGAGATGATCATCTCGATCGACCCGTTCTCCCTGTTGAGCGGTCAGATCGTGACGACCGCTTCGACCCCACTGCCCGTCCACCTCGTCATCGGACTGCGCGAGATCGGCTCGCGGGGCCTGGTGGCCGGGCCCGACGTCTACGTGTTCGACAGCAACTCACTGGCGAACCCGATCGGCGCCCACATGACCGTGCCGCGGGGGACCGTCCCGGGCGGCAAGCGCATCGGGCCCGACTGGATGATCGCCCGGTTCGGTACGCCCGCTTCACGCGTCCCCACATCCGTGGCGACCCCCGCTTCGATCGACGCGGCGCGGATGGCACTGCACTGCGGAACCCTGGCCACCTACCTCCACGCCATCACCTCGCCCTGGACACTGTCGCGAGCCGTTTCGGACCTGACCCACTCCTTCGCGTTCACGACCATGACGTTCAGCGCCGACCCTGTCATCGCCGAGCGACAGCTCTGCCGATGACAGACCGGACCCCCACGTCCGACCGGACGGCCACGGCACAAGCGTGGTCTGCTGGCGGGCCCACCCCGACCCGACCCGATGGGGGCACAGCGGGCCCCGGCGCTACGATCCGGGGGTGGGAACAGCTGTGGAGGGTCAGGCCACAGCCGGGTCGACGGCCGGTGACAGGAACCTGCAGGTCGCCGCGGCACACGCCGATGCACCCGAGCCCCGACTCGGTCGGATCCCCGCCCTGGACGGCATCCGCGCTCTGGGCATCGTCCTCGTCCTCTTCTTCCACGGCGGCTTCTCATGGGTCGGCGGCGGGTTCTTCGGCGTCGACGTGTTCTTCGTGCTGTCCGGGTTCCTCATCACCGGTCTGCTGGTGTCCGAGTACCGCCAGAACGGCGGTATCGGGCTAGGCCGCTTCTGGGGGCACCGGGTGCGGCGCCTGGTTCCCGCACTCCTGGTCATGCTGGTCGGGGTCGCGCTCTATGGCTTCTTCCTCGCCCCCTCCGACACCCTCGGCCAGCTGCGTGGCGACGCGCTGGCCACCCTCTTCTACGTCAACAACTGGCATCAGATCTCGGGCAGCCAGGGGTACTTCGCCGCGCTGAACACGCCTCGGCCGTTGCTCCACACCTGGTCCCTCTCGATCGAGGAGCAGTTCTACCTGGTGTGGCCGCTCCTCGTGCTGGGCATCCTGCGCTGGAGCCGGTCGCTGCGCACCCTGCTGGTGGTCACGGTGATCGGCGCAGCGGCCAGCGCCGTGGCCATGGCCGTCGTCTACGGAAACGGCTCGGGTCAGAGTGCGGCCTACTACGGGACCGACACCCGGGCCCAGGCCCTGCTGGTCGGTGCCGCACTGGCCATCGTGCTGGCCCATCCGCTCCCGCGACGCCGCAGCAGCGCAACGGTCCCGACCACCTCGCTCATCCGCTCCTTCGTCCTCTCCCGGTCGGCCCGCCTGGGGTTGGCGATAGTCGGCGTCGCCGGACTGGCCGCCGTCCTCGTCCTGTCCTCCGTCGACAACAGCACCACCGCCTGGATCTACCGCGGCGGCTTCACCCTGGTGGCCCTGGCCACGGCCGGCATCATCGCCAGCGTGGCACTGGTGCCCGACGGTTGGTTGTCCCAGGCCCTGTCGCTCCGGCCGGTGCGCTACGTCGGCGCCATCTCGTACGGCCTCTACCTCTTCCACTGGCCGATCTTCGTCGCGGTCGACCACGCCCGGACCGGTCTGGTCGGATGGCCGCTCTTCGGTGTGCGGATTGCCCTCTCGTTCGCGGTGGCCGTCGCCTCCTTCCACTTCCTCGAGATGCCCATCCGTAACGGGGCCCTCCGGGGCTGGCGCGCCTGGACGACGACCCTGTCCGCAATCGGCGCCACCGCCGTTCTCCTGGTGGCGGCCACCGCCGGCGCCACCGCCGCGGTCAACGCCCTCCCGGCCGAGGCCGCCAGCGCGCCCCTCGACGCCATTCCTCCCGGGGGCAACGCCGGAACGGCGGCGGGAGTGGCCGCCGTACCGGCCGGCACCGGGGGCCCCATCCGCGTCCTGCTGGTGGGCGACTCCGAGGCCAGCTTCCTCGGGTTCGGGCTCGGGCCCGACTCGACCACCTTCGGCGTCGACTTCCAGGGCGACGGGGTGTTCGGCTGCGGGCTCTTGACCTACGAGACGCTCTTCCACGGAACGCTGGTCAACGGCGCCGTCGGCCAGCGCGGCGGCCACCTCCCGGTGCCCTGTGGAACCCAGCTGGTCCGGTGGAAGGCCGATGTCGACACGTTCCACCCTGACGTGGTCCTGCTGGCCGACGGCGAGTACGAGGTACGCGACCAGCGCATCGACGGCACCTGGCGGCGCATCGGCACATCGGCCGTCGACAGCCGGGAGGTGTCGGCCCTGACCCGGGCCGCCTCGGTCCTCGGGTCGACCGGAGCCACCGTCGTCTTCCTGACCGCCCCCTACTACCAGCAGCCGGAGCAGGCCGACGGCGAGCCCTGGCCGGAGGACCAACCGGGCCGGGTCGATGGCTACAACGCCCTGTTGCGCCAGGTGGCGTCACGGTCGGATGGACGGGTGGTCGTGGCGGACCTGGGCGCCAAGCTCGACCCCGACGGCCACTTCGCCCAGGCGATCGACGGGATCGACGTGCGGTTCGCCGACGGCATCCACGTGACTCCGGCCGGGGCCAAGCTGGTCTCGCCGTGGCTCCTGACCCTGGCGGTCCGACTCGGGACGACTGATCGGGCGGCGGCGGCCGACACGACGACGACGACGACGACCATCTCTGCCGCCCCTGCCTGAGGTTGGGTCAGTGCGTCGGTGGCGCCGGACGGCCGGACGCCTCGGTGACCGTCACGGCCATGTCGCCGACCTGGCCCACGTAGCCGGGAAGTGACGGGGACGCTTTCGTCCAGGTGGACAGCCCCACCATCCTCGGCTCGGTGCCGACGGATTCGTAGCCCGGACCGAACTCGGCCTTCCAGAAGGGACTCACCAACGGGTGGTAGCCGTCCCGGTCGAGCAGGTCGACCAACCCGATGAACTCCTCGGTGTCGATCAGCTGGGTGTCGACCGTCCCTGCGCCCGCGTCGCCGACGGCAACCCGCCCACCGGAGGGAAGCCGGGGTGTCACCAGGTCGGCCAACCGCCCGACACGGGGGTCGGAGGCCCGACTCAGCGGCGGGATGGCCGCCACCCGGACGCAGGTGACGACGGCCACCGCCACGGCGACGGCGCACAGCCCCAACCGAATGCCGGCGCCGGTTCGTCCCGGCCCGACCCACACCGGAACGGGCACCGTACCCGCGGCGATCAACGAGGCGACGGGCAGGACGACGGCCCACAGGACCAGGTACCCGAAGACGTACCCGACGACATGGTCGACGGCGATCACCGCGGCCACGCATCCAACCAGGGTCAGAACACCCATACCCACGGCGAACCTCGACCGCTGGCGGAGGCTCACCACGACGACCGCCACCCCCACCGCGACGGTCACGATGCATACAGCCACGGCCGCGGCGGCATGCATCGGGGTCCCGCCGAGAATCGAGCGCATCACCTCGCCCGGCCCTGCCACCAGGACGGTGAACGCGGCGGCCACCGCCCACATCGAGCCACCGAAGGTCTGACCTGGTTGTCCGGACGTGAAGAACCGCCACAGGAGCGTCATGTTGCCGGGTTGGTTGGTGACCTGCTGGATGATCGGAGGCAGCCACATCAGCACCAGTGCGACGAGGCCGGCCAGGACGAGCATCCGGGTCCGACGCCGCGGTCCCGGGTCGATCGGCTGTGGCTCCGCCCGATTGCGGACCAGGTCCACCAGCCAGACTGCTCCGGTTACCCCGATCAGTACCGCAGCCAGGGGCAGGGTCGAGATGTCGGTCTGCACCACGTACGAGCCGACCACCAGGGAGCCGACAAGGGACGCCCCCGACCGGTCGATCGCCCCGGCGCAGAGGAGGACCACCAAGAGGAGCGGGAAGAGCACCACCGTCGGGTTCCACGGGCTGACCAGCGCCCCGAGCACCGATTCCGAGTAGGTGGTGGCCGACGGTCCGGCCGCCGCCAACACCGCGGCCAGCACACCCACCCAGACCGCGGCCCACAGCGCCCGTGCCGGGGTGGTCCGGCGACGCATCACGGCGACGCAGGCCACGGCGGCGAGCGCGTTGAGCAGTGTCGCCCCGACGAACAGCGAGCGGACGCTCGACCCCAGTGCCCGGTAGACGAGGGACACCAGGTAGAAGTAGGTCGGTCCCGGGTGGTTCCAGTTGCTGTGGTCGAAGACCCCGAGCTGCTGCTTCCACACCAGGGCCCGGCGGACGTGCAGGTCGATGAGGGCGAGGTCGTCGGCCAGGGTCAGATGGGCCGAGGGGGCGGTGGCCAGGCGAACCAACGCGTAGACGAAGGGCACCACCACGACGGCGTAGGCGAGAGCGGTGAGCCGGCTACCCGAGGGTACGAAACGCCCCGACGGGGCGGCAGACCGGGCGCTGTGGCGGTGGCGGGGGACGTCGGGTGGTGTACCCGTGGACAAGTCCTGGTCAAAAGGGGATGCCACGACCGCCCGATCGTAGGGCATCGACCCGGCCGAGGAGTCGGAAGGATGCGATTCCACCCACGCGAAAGCGCCCGTCCCACGAACTGACGGGGATCGGGCGCTCTACTTCACTTGTACTCCGAGAACGATCGGTTGGGGAAATGGCTCCCACTGGGACTTCCTTGTCCCGTGCCGTTGCAACGCTCCCACTTCGAGCTGCTTGCGCTGGGTCTACTGGGGCCTACCGGGATCTCTCCCGTACAATCCCCTGCCATCCGCTCTCAGGATGGCCCTCCATGTCGACTGCCCATCGGCGCCTCCTTCCGGGATCCTTCCGAATCCCTCACTGTCAGTATGGACCCGGAGCATCTGCATAAACAGGGCCGAACTCCTTGTTTCGACGGGGTGCCGATAGCGCCATTGCACGGAGCGCCTGTGAGCCATGCGTCGCACCGGCACGCGCCGCGACATGGCGTGCGGGAGGTCAGTTCTCCAGCAGCCGAAGAGCCAGCCGTCGTCCGCGGCCCTGCTTCAGAGCGAGAGCGATCCACAGTTGGAAGAGGGCATCGATGATGGCTTCCTGATCGTCGCCGACGTAGACGGGTCGCAGTCCGACACCTTCGATGACTTCCTCCACCGCCGGGCGGTCATCCTCCGGTGCGGAAAAGAACAGATCCGCCCTGCCCTCCGAAAACACGGGGTCGGCGAAGTTCTCGCCGCCGAGCGTATTGAACGCCCGTGCATAGCGCACGGTGGGTGGCAGGAACGCCCGTCCGTTCGGTACCGGGTCTCCCATCCGATTGGTTGCGTCGATGACGAGCTTGCCCGCGAGGGCATCTCCGTACGTCGACCCCAACTCGGCGACCGCCGCTCCGGGTATCGCCAGGATGACCGGGTCCGATCGGGACAGCGCTTCACCGATGGGCGCAACGCGCGCGCCGGGCACATCCATGTGATCGTCGGCGGGATGCCGGGACCCGAACGTCACCCGGTGTCCGGATTCCGCCAGGGCCCGGCCGAGCGTCGTGCCGATGAAGCCCGTACCGATGATCGTGATGTCCATGGGACTCCTCTCCGACTGGCCTCCAACCTATCGTCGGAGGTAGTCGGGTCGCCCCTCGAACAGGGTCCGCCCCGGATCAGAAGCTGGGGACGTACCCGCCGCGGCCCATGGACTCACTTACGAACGGGTCCACCGACTCGTCGACGCCACCGCGGACCTCGGTGATCCAGTCGAGACGTTGGTGGAGGATGCGCTCCACCCCACCCTGGAGGGTCGAGGCGCTGACGGCACACGAGCTGCACGCCCCCTGGAGCTGGACCTCGACCACACCCGACACCACGTCCGCCGAGATCAGCGCCAGGTCACCGCCGTCGGCCTGCACGGCGGGGCGCATCAGCTCGATGATGGAGGTCAACGCGGCCAGCCGCTCGCCGCGCTCCTCGTCCGTGAGCTCGGTCGGGACGTCTGATCGTCCCGCCACGTCATCCTGGTCGGCCTCGGGATGGGTCTCTTCGGGGTCCACGTCGTCATCCTTCCGCCTGATCGGTCGATCGGCACGAGCAGGCCGGGGGCTCCGCTCCCCTCTATTCTGCCGTGCCGACCGGATGGACCGTGCACCGGCAGGTGCCGTCACCCGGGCCGAGACCGCCGTACGCCACCGCGGTGCCAGTCGATGACCCCGGTTCCAAGTACCCGGAGGTACCATGCGGTGTGGCAACGGCACCTCCATCCGGACCCCCGGGGCCGATCGGACTCATCTTGCCGACCTTCGTCCAGGACACGGTTCCCACCTGGGCCCAGGCCCCGGACCGCGTCGCACCCGATGCCGACCCCCTGGCCGAGTTGGCCGACCTGTGCCGACGGGCCGAGGACGCCGGGGCCGACGCACTGTGGGCCTGCGACCATCTGTTCTGGCACGGGCCGTGCCTCGAGTGCATGGTCGTCCTCACCGTGGCCGCCACCGCGACCGCACGGGCCGCCCTCGGCTCGTGCGTCGTCCAACTACCGCTGCGCCGGGCCGTGGCGGTGGCCAAGCAGTCCGCCACGCTCCAGACCCTCAGCCGGGGCCGGCTCATCCTCGGGGTCGGGGTCGGTAGCCACCCGGGCGAGTACGAGCAGGTCGGCGCGGCCTACCACCGACGGGGCCACGACCTCGACACCGGGATCGGCGAGTTGCACCGGGCCTGGGCGTCCGGTGCGGGGGCGACCGCCGGTGACATCACCTCGGTCGATGCCACCGAGCGCTACCGCCAGCTCCCTGCCCCGAATGGCGTGCCGATATGGGTCGGCGGGTCCTCCGAAGCGGCACTGCGGCGGGCGGCCCACCTGGCCGACGGTTGGATGCCGCTGTTCCTCTCGGTCGACGAGTACGCCCAAGCGGTGGAGCGCCTGGGCAAGGAGGCCGACGCCGTCGGCCGTTCCTCCGGCAGCGTCACCCCGGCCATGGTGCTCTTCGTCTCCCTCGATCAGGACCACGACCGGGGCGTGGCCAAGGGCTCCGCATGGATGTCCTCCCTCTACGGGATCCCGGCCAAAGCCTTCGAACGGCACCTGGTGGCCGGAACCCCGGTCGAGGTGGCCGGACGGGTCGCCGAGTACCGCTCGGCCGGTGCCGACCACGTCGCCATCTACGTGACCGACGACCGGCCGATCGACCAATTCGAGCGCCTGGTGGAGGCACTTCCCGAAGCCGGCGTGCCCGTCCCGAATCAGACCGCTTAGAACCGAGGACCCATGGACCGAACCGCACACATCGTGGGAACCGCCACCACCCCTATGCAGCGCCGGGACCTGTCCGCCGTCGAGATGGCCCATCAGGTGGTCGATCATGCCCTGGCCGATGCCGGGATGACCCCGGACCAGGTGGACCTGGTCGTCTTCGGCAACGCCACCGCCGGGCGCCTCTTGAACCAGGCGTGCATCCGGGGACAGAGCTTCCTGCTCGACGCCGGCCTCCGCAACGCCGGCATCGTCAACGTCGACAACTCGTGTGCCGGCGGCTCCTCAGCTCTCCATCTGGCCACCCTGTCCACCCAGGGCGGTGCCGGAACGGTCCTGGCCGTCGGGGTTGAGAAGATGTGGACCGGTCACCGCATGGAGACCCTGGCCGGCATCGAGGACGGCGTCCCCGCGATCGACCGCACCTTCATGCACGCCAACTGGGAGAACGCCTCGGGCTCGGTGCTCATGGCCCTCAATGCCAGGTGGACCGTCGAGCACATGGAGGCGTGGGGCACCACCCTCGAGCAGATCGGCGCGGCGGCCGTCAAGGCCCGCAGGCACGGTGCCCTCAACCCCAACGCGCAGTTCCAGAGCGAGGTCACCCTGGACGAGGTCCTGTCCTCGTCCTCCATCGTCCCCCCCCTCACCCGCCTGATGTGCTCGTCGTTCACCGATGGGGCGGCGGCGGTCGTCCTCACGCTCGAGGCCCGCAGCGGTGCGCCGCGGATCCTGGCCAGCACGGCCCGGTCGGGCAACGGCGACATCGACTACCACGAGCGCCTGGCCGAGACGGCGGCCGCGGCATGGGACGCCTCGGGCGTCGATCCCTCCGACGTCGACGTGGTGGAGCTGCACGACGCGACCAGCGCCGAGGAGATCTGCGCCCTCGAATCGCTCGGCTTCTACAAACCGGGCGACGCCGGGGCGGCCACGGCGGCGGGCGACACCACCCTCGGGGGCAAGGGGGTCACGGTCAACACCAGCGGTGGCCTGGTCAGTCGGGGCCACCCGTTGGGCGCGACCGGCATCGCCCAGGTCGTCGAGCTCGTCGCCCAGCTGCGTGACGAGGCCGGCCCCCGCCAGGTCCCCGGCGCCCGATTGGCGGTGGCGGCCAACACCGGTGGCATGATCGGGTCCCATGCAGGCACAACGGACGCAGCGTTCATCGGCATCCACGTCCTCGAGGCGGGCTGAGCGGTGATCGGTCGCGGTGGCATCATCACCGGCTACGGCATCGCCGTGCCCGACAAGGTCGTCACCAACGACGACCTGTCGGTGACCCTGGACACCAACGACGCCTGGATCCGCGAGCGCACCGGGATCCGCGAGCGTCGCATCGGGGGGACGACCTCGCAGCTGGCCATCGACGCCGGACTGGCCGCCCTGGAGAAGGCCGGACGGCGGCCCGACGAGATCGACGCCGTCATCCTGGCCACGACCACTCCGGACCAGATCGTCCCGGGCACGTCGGCCACCGTGCAGGACGGGATCGGTGTCATCGGCGGTGCCTTCGACGTCAACGCCGCGTGCTCCGGCTTCGTCTACGCACTGACCGTGGCCCACGGTCTCCTGGCCATCGGGGCCGAACGGCTGCTGGTGATCGGGTCGGAGACCCTGTCCAGGATCACCGACTGGGACGAGCGATCGGTCTCCATCCTGGTGGGCGACGGCGCCGGGGCCGTGGTGCTCGAGGCGGTCGACGGACCCGGACAGCTGCTCAGCTTCAAGCTCGGTGCCGACGGGTCCCTGCGTCATCTGCTCAAGTGCGACCACGGTGGCTACCTCTACATGAACGGCAAGGAGATCTTCCGCAAGGCGGTCGCCGTAGTGGTCGACTCGGCCCAGCAGGCCATCGCCGAAGCCGGGCTCACCCCTGACCAGATCGACCTGGTCGTCCCCCACCAGGCCAACCTGCGCATCATCAGTGCCGCCTGCCAACGCCTGGGCATCCCCGAGGAGAAGGCCGTCGTCGTGATCGACCGCTACGGCAACACCTCCTCCGCCTCGATCCCCCTCGCCCTGGCCGACGCCCTCGACAACGGCCGGGTCGAACAGGGGCAACATATTCTGCTCACCGGGTTCGGCGGGGGCATGACCTGGGCCAGCGCCGTCCTCAAGTGGGGCGGTTGAGTTCCGATAGAAGAGTCATGACAACTCCCCACGGCCACTCGCCGTCGCTCGTGGTCCTGGCTGCGGGCATGGCGCGCCGCTACGGCGGCTGCAAGCCCCTCGCCCCCATCGGGCCTCAGGGCGAGGCCGTGCTCGACCTGCTGGTCAGCGATGCCGTCCGATCCGGATTCGGGCGGATCGTGCTCGTCCTCCACCCCGAAACGGGTCCGGCCATTCGCTACCACGTCGAGCAGTGCTGGCCGGAGTCGGTCGACGTCGCCTATGCCGAACAACGGCTCCCCCTCGGGACCGTCCACGCCGTGCTCGCCGCCGAATCGGCCGTGAGCACCGGCGCGGCGTTCGGCGTGTGCAACGCCGACGATGTCTATGGCGAGATGGCAACCGGCATGCTGGCCCAGCAGCTGATGTCCGATACCCACGAGCACGTGCTGGTCGGCTTCGAACTCCGGGCGACGATCGCCACACCCGATCCGGTCACCCGGGGCATCTGCTCGGTGGGACCGGACGGCCTGCTGACCGCGCTCGACGAGCGCCGCAAGGTCCACGCCGACGGAGACTCCGGCAGATTCGTGTCCGACGACGGAAAGGAGCCCGTGAAGCTCGACGGCGGTCTTCCGGCATCGGTCAACCTGTGGGGATTCCAACCGGGCATCTGGGACTTCCTCCACACGGCCATGGACGGATCCGGCCTGGACGAGGAGGCGCTGCTGGCCGAGGTGGCGGCGGGTGGAGAGGTCCCGAAGGCCGAGGTCCTGCTGCCCGAGGTCATCTCCACCATGGTCGCCGACGGGGTGGGCCTGCCGGTACGGGTGCTCTCCACCGATGCCCAGCTCATCGGAGTCACCCACGCAGCCGACATCCCCGTGGTCAGCGCCGAACTGGCGCGTCAGGTGGCCTGGGGCGTCCGACCGGCCAACCTGTGGGCCGGGGTGGCCTGAGCCTCGCCCGGAATAGGGTCACCAGAGGCCGTTGGCGGACGAGGACACGATTCGGGCCAGCTCCACGCGAGAGCTGATGGACAGCTTGCGGAATATCGATCGCAGATGCGAGTCGACGGTGTAGGGAGACATGAGCAGACGCCCGGCGATTGCCCGGTTCGTCAGTCCTTCCGCCACCAGCTCCGAAACGAGCCGCTCGGTATCGCTGAGGATTCTCCCGCGGACAGCCAGGCCGGGAGTAAGTCTGTGCACCCTCTCCTCGATCTGGCGGGCTGCCGATTGTGCCATAGGGAGCATCAGGGGACTGGACTCGGTCGATCTGCAGGTGAGATCGACCACGCCGAGCACGTGACCGGTACTTCGATCCGTGATCGGCGCCGCCGCACAGGACATGCGAGCAACGGCATCGGCAAAATGTTCACGACCCGTCACGAAGGATGGGCCTCCTTGTACGAGTGCCGTGCCGATCGCATTCGTTCCGATGGCATCCTCGCCGTAGATGAACCCTGGCACGAGACAGATCTCGTCGAACGTGCGATTCAAGGATCGCTGACCGACAAAACGAGCGATCACCTGAGCCTTGTCGTCTGCCAGGACGATTCCGACGTTCAACGACGCCACATCCTCGGCCAACTGACTCAAGACCGGCATCGACGCACGAGTTACGAAGGCATCCCTGTCGACGTCGTCTCGGTGCAGGACATCGAACTTCTCGGGTCGTAGACCGGCCGATTCCGAGCGGCTCCACGAGGCCACGATCTCCTCGCGGATCCCGTCCGGATCCCGCGTGGCAGGTCGCGCCGCGTCCGAGTTACCCACCGGCGATACCAACAAATCCACGGATCTGGTCACCATGGCGCCCACCCACAAGAGACGGCCGTCCCGATATTCCGCTCAGCAGTCTAGAAGCGACAGGGTCTGGAGCGGTCCGGAGTGGATCCTTGGCGACGGAAACCCGCGTTCGCGGGATGTCAGGAGCCATCGACACGGTTCATCATGATCCCAGTGAGGCGCCTAGACCGGAGTGCCTCCGTCGGAGAGGCGGTCCCGACTGTCGATCGAAAGTGGGAGAGCCGATGGAGGAAGCGCCAGACTTCGCTGATCAGACACCGAGACCGGGGGGCGGCTCCCGGGTGCCGCACCTGCACGCAGTGCCTGGCTACCTCGGGCAGGACAGTTGCGTCTGGTCCCCGCACGAACCGGTGAGACGGGTGGCGCTACCCCTGTTGCTCATCGACCTGAACAACTTCACCATCCGGGCGGCGAGCAGTTCGATGCATTCTCTGAATACCCGTCAGTTGGTTGGCCGTCCCTGGTCCGAGGTGGTGGCCGCGAACGATCGAGGGCCTGTGGAGACGGCCCTCGAAGCCCTCAAGAGCGGAGCCATCGATGTCGGTCGGCGCCGGTCGGGTCCAGCACACCACGGAGACGGCAACTCTCCGCACGCCAGCTTCGTCGCACGCCGCACCGATCTCGACGACAGGCGCTTCGCCCTGGTCTTTCTCGACAGCGGCCGACGCCGGGACCCCGTTTCGGACTATCTGGGGAGTACGACCTCGACGATCGGCGTCGGAACGATCGATTCATCGTGGCGGATCACGTCGCTGAGCGAGGAATCGACGGACCTGGTGGGACGAGGGCCCCACGAGATCATCGGCCAACTCCTCGTGGCTCCGCATCAACAGCACTACGTGCCCAGATCCGGAGATATCGAGACGGAGAACGGGGACAGCTCGCTCGCACTGGAAGTCTGCCTCAACGACTCATTCGGCCGGGAGCGTCGGATGTGCTGTCTCGTGACCCCACTCGTCACCGGTCGTGGCCGCGTCTTCCTGCTCATCCCGGACCTCCCCGACATCCCGACAGGTGAGACCGTCAATCGGGTCGCGCAACTGGAGCAGCACCTCTGGACCATCGCCGGCGTGATCCAGGACAGTGGAATCCTTCAGTACAGGGACCTGTCGCCCCAATTGGTCGGTTCGACACAACTCGACGGTCTGAGCACCCGGCAATGGGAGGTGCTCAGCCGCTTGGTGCGCGGCGAACGTGTGCCCACGATTGCTTCAGCACTCTTTGTCAGCCAGAGCACTGTCCGCAACTACTTGAGTGCGCTCTTCAAGCGATTCGGAGTGCACTCCCAGGCCCAGTTGCTGGCGGTGTTGGCGAATCAGGACACGTCACCCGTCGGAGCTCCCGACGTCACGCCCTGAATTGATCCGCAGACTGGCTCACCGCCCGTTCGGGACGAGGTCCGACCTCACGTGACCGACGAAATCGTCCGCGACCACTTGGTGCGATCTCCGATGACGTCAGGACGCCCGACCTAGGAGCGAACGACACAGTGACGGCTCCGGAAGCCCCGTTGTGCGGTCGATCACCGAGATCGGGTTTGCCGCAGACGCCTGGGAGGGTGTGACCAGGCTGGCGACTGGTGCACCGCCGGTCAGCGACTCGTTGAACAGGGGCACACCGTCGATCGACACTTGGGCGACGTGCTTGAACGGGTCGGTCAGGACGACCACCCGGTTGAGCACGCCGATCGGCTCGATCGCCTCGTGGCTGTAGAAGGTGGTGCCGGCATGTGCACCGGCACCGACCATGGCTATCCGGAGGCTGACCGTCCTTCCACCAGGGAGTGGTGCGGTGTCGATCGAAATGGTCCATACTCCGGCCCGCACCAACGCCACCTGGGCCGGTGACGTCCCGTCCCGGGGCGTCACGATGAACTTCCGCTGGAATCCGTGTCCGTACTCCACCACCTGCCACGTCAGCCGTTCGAACTGCGAAGCCGGGACGACCGCGTAGCTCTCGCCGTTGGAGATATACATGGCGTCGCACGCACCCACGATCCGGATCTGACCCGCCGGGGCATACGGTGGGAGGCCGTTGCCGCGGGTCACCCGCTCCCGGATCTGACCACCGGTCAGGTCACTGACCGACTTCTGGAACTGTACGTAGCCATAGTTCTGGGTCGCGGTCCACTCCTCGACCGGGGTGACCGCGATACCGACGTTGGCCACGAGTGAGTACAGGGCCACCACGGCGATCACGCCGGCCGCCACGACCCGTCGACCCCGGGTCCGGCCGTCCTGACGGCGCCAGATGTCGGCCAGACCCACGGCCGAGCCGATGGCCAGGAACGGCAGGAAGTCGGCCAGATAGCGGGGGGCGATGTAGCCCCACAGCATCAGTGCAGCCCCGGCGGAGCCGGCAGCCAGCAGCAGGAGCCGGGTGCGCGACACCATCGCCACCGGGTGGGGACGGAAGGCGGTGACGAGCCCCCAGATGCTCAGACCGGAGAGCAGGGGCATGGAGGCCGTGACCGATGCGGTCCGGTAGAGGCGGTCGAACAGCACCCCACCCAGGGCCGGGGCCGGCGAGGCGGGCAGGGTGATGAACGGAAAGACCGTGGAGAACTCGATGCCGTTCGGCCGGAGGTAGGCGAGGAGATTGCTCGGAATGAATGCCGTCCCCACCTCGGAATCGTGGTTGGCGGCCAAGAAACGCCGCCGGTACGCGTTGGTCATCGAGTAGACCTGGTCCTTGATGGGCAGACCGAAGAGCGTGCCGAACTTGGCGTAGTTGACCGCGCAGCCGAGCGCCAGGGCGATGCCGCCCGCCGCTGCGATCGGCAGCCACCACTTCCGCTGCTCCTCACCTCCCTTGCCGAGCAGGAACCAACCGGCAATCAGCACGGCCCCGACCACTGTGGCCCAACCGGTGGTCGAGCGGTCCTGGTTGGCGCAGATCATCAGCACGCCGCTCGCCACCACCCGACCCCACGACGGCCGCACCACCACGCCGAGCAGGCAGAAGATGCTGCCCACCGTCAAGGCGACGCTCCAGGCGAGGTCTTCGGAGAACACGTAGGGGATGGCCCCGAGGAGAAGGAAGACCGAGCCACCCAGGAACGCTGCGGTCAACACGCCGAACGACGCTGCCTCGGCCCGGCCGACAGGTGCACCACCGCGGACCAACACGCGGACCCGCCAACACAGCGGGACGAAGAACGCCGCGGTCACCAGCCACGCCAGGAGGACCGAGGGAGCGGTCAGCCGGCTGTCGAACGAGTGGGTGACGGCCAGAATCGGCATCCGCAGGATCGACGGGAAGAGCCCGAAGTAGGTGTACGTCCGTCCACCGACGACGAAGCCCTCGACACCGATCGAGCCCTTGGGGATGGCCAATCCGCCGTGGAGCATGGCCCGGGTCTGCAGGTCGTAGAAGTTGGCCTCGTAGGTCAGCCTGCGGAAGAAGCTCGGTGACGCCCACGTACCCCAGAGGATCCAGAGGAACGGGACCGCGGCGACCGCCACACCGATCAGCGATGCAACGGTGAACCGGCGCCGACCCTGACCGAGGTCGTCGACAGCATGCCCGGACAACTCCCCCCGGGTGTGGACCGTATCGCTGACGAGAACGCCCCCGTTCCGTGACCCGTCGATGCCCGGGTCTCCCGGTGTCTCCCCCATTCCGGCACACTGTAGTGAGCACCCGGACCGCGGACGCGCCGTTCCGACGCCGAACGGCAGCCGGCGGACCACGGTACGGAGGACGGCATCGCAGTAGCGTTGACGCCATGGTGGATGCCGTCCGGAGGGTGTGGCGACTGGCCGGCACGCCCGAAGGCCTCAAGCTGGTCAAGTACACGGCGGTCTCGGCCATCTCGGCGCTGACGTCCATCGTCGTGCTCACCTTCGTCTACGGCGTGCTCCGCCTGTGGACCGAGGTGTACAGCACGCTCTTCGCCAACATCGTGGCCGGCGTGCCCTCCTACGTGCTCAACCGGCGGTGGGTGTGGGGCAGGTCCGGGCGCTCGCACTGGTGGCGGGAGATCCTGCCGTTCTGGGTCATGTCGCTGACCGGCATCGGGTTCGCCATCTACGCCGCTACCCTGGCCAGGGACTTCTCCGACGCCCACCACCTCCACCACACCACCAGGACCGTCGTCGTCGTCGGCGCCAATGTCGCAGCGTTCGGCATCGTATGGCTACTCAAGTTCCTGATCCTCAACCGCCTCTTCGCCGAGATAGCCGATGTGGAGCTGCGCGACGAGCATCCCGAGCCGGAGGACGCACGATGACGTTGGCGAGATGACGGCAGAATCCTCCGGCCGGACGATGGGAACGGCGCTCGAAGTGAGGAATTGGACGCCAGGCGGGTCGATGGCGCCTGGCCTCGCGCCGGCCACGGCGCCCGCTGGTTCGGATCCCTCCCCGTTGGACGCCCCGTAAGGGCACGGACGCAAGGGCGCCGAGGCTCCCTGGCCGCCGGGTGGACGCCCTCCTGGTGCCTTTTCCGGTATCGGGAAGGTACAATCTCAGGACGCCTCGGGGCTGAGGACGGCGCAGCCGTGGCTGCGATACGAAGGGGGGCGTAATGTCCGACTGCACCAGTACAGCCGTGGCCGGACGCCAACCGAGCCGAACCGAGCGACTCGAGCACCCATGACTTCCGACACCTCGCTGGGCGATACCCAGGCCGACATCTTGGACCTCGATGCACTCGAGCGGACAGTCGACGAGTTGCACGCCCGATACATGGCCGCGGAGCCGTACCCGCACATGGTCTTCGACGACTTCTTCGCCCCCGAAGCGATCATGGCGGCGATCACCGAGTTCCCACCGCTCGATCCCACCCAGTGGAACAACTACGTCCATGCCAACGAACGGAAATTCTCCAACACGGACCCCGAGACATGGGGACCGACACTTCAGAACATATTGGCCGTGCTCAACTCACCGCGGTTCGTCGCCTTCGTTGGCAAGCTGATCGGCGTCGACAACCTGGTCCCCGACCCGACCCTCGAGGGCGGCGGGCTCCACCAGTCACCCCGGGGTGGCTTCCTCAACATGCACGCGGACTTCACCGTCCACCCCCACAACCGGAAACTCCAGCGTCGCGCCAACATCCTCCTGTACCTCAATCCCGACTGGAAGCCCGAGTATGGCGGCGACCTCGAGATCTGGAGCAAGGACATGAAGGAGTGTGTGGAGAAGGTGAGCCCGATCGCCAACCGCGTGCTCATCTTCTCCACCGAGAAGGACTCGTACCACGGGCACCCGGATCCGATGACCTGCCCCGAGGGCACGACCCGACGGTCGATGGCCCTCTACTACTTCAGTGTCGAGGACGACCCGACGGTCCGGTCCACCGAGTACCGGGCCAGGCCGGACGACGGGGGCCTGCACTCGGCGGTCATCTGGGCCGACAAGCAGGCCCTTCGCTCGTACGACTGGGCGAAACGGCACCTCGGGCTGTCGGACGAGTTCGCACAGAAGGTCCTAACCGTCACCGACCGGTTCCGGAAGAAGAGCCCGCCAACCACGTGATCGAAGCCCCAGTCGCCGTCGAAACGGACGAGGCCGGCGGAGGCATCGAGCACCCGGTTCCTTCGAACGGGGCCGCACGGACGCCCCGGCAGCAGTCGAAGAACCGGTTCACCGTCGCCGTCCTCATCGGCTCCCTTGTCGTCTCCGTCCCGTACCTGTGGATCCTGTGTGATCTGTGGACACAGAAGACCACTGCGCTCCGCAGCGTTCCTCCGGATGATTTCTATGAGCTCCAGGCACGGGCCATGTTCGCCGGGCATCTCTATGTCCCCAACGGATCGCTGGGCATCGAAGGATTCCTGCACGACGGCCGCACCTACACCTACTTCGGGCTCTGGCCGTCCATCATCCGGATGCCGATCCTGCTGCTCACCCACAGCTTCGACGGCTCGCTCACCGGACTGTCGCTGCTGGCCGCGTGGTTGCTGACCGGACTGTTCAGCGCGTTGTTCATCTGGAGGGTCCGGGTCCTCATCAGGGGCGACGCGATCGTCAGCAGGGCCGAGGCCGCCTCCTACGGGGCCCTCGTGGCTACCGTCCTCGGGGGGTCGGTGCTGGTCTTCCTCGCCGCCTTCCCCTCGACCTACGACGAGGACTTCGCCTGGAGCGTCGCCCTGGTCGTCGGCAGCCTGTTCACCCTGCTCGGCATGATGGAGCGCCCCACCACCAAGGGGGCGGTCGCCAGCGGACTGCTCATCCTGGCGGCAAATCTCAACCGGACCCCGACGGGCTACGCGTGCGTGATCGCCGCATTCCTGGTCGCCGGCTGGTTCGCCCTGGGCAAGGGGGGCAAGGATCAGCGGAGATGGGCATGGTGGATCGGGCTCGGAGGACTGATCGCACTCCTGGTCAGCTGCGCGGTCACCTACGCCAAGTTCGGACTCCCCTTCGGGCTCCCGATGGCCGACCAGGTGTGGACGCAGATCAACGCCCACCGCCGCTACTTCCTGGCCGCCAATGGCGGCAAGGCGTTCAGCCTCCGGTTCATCCCGAGCACCGTGTGGGCCTACATGGATCCCGGTGCCATCCGGTTCTCCTCGTTGTTCCCGTTCATCGCCATGCCTCCGACCCCAGCGCACGCCGTCGGCAACGTCGTGCTCGACCAGACGTACGCCACCCCCAGCTTCACCGCGACGTCACCCCTCCTGTTCCTGCTCGGGTGCTGGGGGTTGGTGACGGCTTTCCGGCCCCGGGGCATCGGCAACGTCCGACTCACCCGCCTCATCCTGGTCGGTGCGGCGGCGGCGACTGCCGGTGTCCTGGTGTGGGGCTACATCGCCTACCGGTACGTATCCGACCTCATGCCGTTCCTCATCGTCGCCAGCGCCATCGGCCTGATCGATATCTGGCGACGCCTCGAAGGGAAGAGCCACCTCCTGCGTAGAAGTGTGCTCGGCCTGGTCACTGCGCTCGCGCTGTTCGGCATCGCCGCCAACGTCGCCGTCGCCGCCACGCCGTCGACATGGTTCGACCAGGTCCAAGTGGCCAACTTCGTGGCCCAACAGGAGGATTTCACTCCGGGCGCCCTCGCAGCCACGGTGGTCCGGGGCAACGTCCTCCCCTACTACGCGCCGGCCGGCACCCTGTTCATCGCCGGCAATTGCAATGCCCTCTACCGCTCGAACGGAGACTCGTTCACCACCTCCCCCGGACAGCAGATCGCTCACGCCACGTGGACTCCGGTTGAACAGGACGCCAGCATGGTCAACACCATCCACATCACATTCAACAGGACCCACTGGACGGGTCCCGCCATTCCGCTCCTCACCTATGGCAAGGCGACACTCCTGCTCCGGCCGGCGGCGGGCGATCAGGCCTTCATCCAGCTGGTGAACGGCGGAGCACCGTCGATCTCCTGGCCGAACTCGGTCGGCCACACCTTCCCTCAGATCCTCCACAGTGTGAACAAGATCACCGTGACCACCGATCCCTATCTCCACTCGATGGTGGTGAGCTGGTACGGGTTCCAGCGGTACTTGGCGGGTACCGGACCGGCCCGGATTGCGGTGACACCGATCAGCATGGAGGGACCGCAGCCGGCGATCTCCGTGTCCGCTCCGGCCAGGCCACCGCCCTCCCTCGGACTCTGCCAACAGCTCCTCCACCACTGACCCACCCTGGATCGGTCGCGGACGATTGGTAGCATGCGCGAGCCGACAGCGGGAAGGTGCGAACTCGTGGGAGTGACATTCGGAGGTCGGATCGGCCGGGACTGGCGGGAGTCGGAACCCTGGTGGCCCCCGGAACCCACCGCCCCCGACGGAGCTCCCAATGTCGTGCTGATCGTGCTCGATGACGTCGGCTTCGCCCAACTCGGCTGCTACGGCTCCGCCATCGATACGCCGGTCATCGACCAATTGGCCGGAGGTGGGGTCAGGCTGGCCAACTTCCACACCACCGCTCTGTGCTCCCCCACCCGCGCCTGCCTGCTGACGGGCCGCAATCACCACCGGAACGCGATGGGACGGGTGGCCGACCTGGCCGTCGGATTCCCGGGGTACTGGGGCAAGCCTCCACGCGAAAACGGATTCCTCTCCGAGGTGCTCCGCTCATCGGGTTACGCCACGTACGCCGTGGGCAAGTGGCACCTCACCCCCGACGACGAGTGCAACATGGCCTCGTCGCGCGCCACCTGGCCTCTCGGGCGGGGCTTCGACCGCTGGTACGGCTTCCACGGGGGCGAGACCCACCAATTCGTCCCCGCCCTCTACCACGACAACCATTCGATCCGACCACCAAGATCGGTGGAGGACGGCTACCACCTGACTTCCGACCTGACCGATCGGGCCATCGAGTTCCTCGGTGACCTTCGTGCGGTGGACACCGACCGACCTTTCTTCCTGTACTTCGCTCCCGGTGCGTGTCACTCCCCCCACCAGGCCCCCCGGCCGTGGATCGACCGCTACCGCGGCGTCTTCGACCAGGGCTGGGACCGTCTGCGTGATCAGATCCACGCCCGCCAGATGGAGATGGGCGTCATTCCCCGTGGCACGGCGCTGTCGCCTCGACCGATCTGGGTACGGCCGTGGGTCGAGCTGAGCGAAGCCGAACAGAAGGTGGCCGCCCGGTTCATGGAGTGCTTCGCCGGCTTTCTCTCCCATACCGACGCCGAGATCGGCCGGCTGGTCGCATTCCTCGAGGAGCTGGGCGAGCTCGACAACACGCTCATCGTGCTGGTCTCGGACAACGGAGCCAGCTCCGAGGGTGGTTCCGATGGTTCCATCAACGACATCCGCCTGAGCAACATGGATCCGGCCGGCATCGACGAGATGGAGGAGAGGATCGACCAGATCGGGGGGCCGCTCACCCACAACAACTACCCGTGGGGCTGGACGATGGCCGGCAACACCCCCTTCAAGCGATGGAAGCGTGAGGTGCACGAAGGTGGGGTGGCGGACCCTTGCATCGTGCACTGGTCCAAGGGCTCGATCGAGCAGGGTTCGGTGCGGAGCCAGTTCGTCCACGCCATCGACGTGTTCCCCACCGTGCTGGTGCTGATCGGCGTGGCGCCGCCGATGGAGATCGACTCGGTGGAGCAGTCGCGCATCGACGGAGTGGATTTTTCGTACCTGCTCGGCCACGGCGGCGGGGCGGAACCGGGTCGGCACCTGACGCAGCACTTCGAGATGTTCGGCTCCCGGGCCATCTACCACCAGGGGTGGAAAGCGGTCACCTTCCATCCCGTCGGGCCGCTCTATCCCGACGGCCTGAACCCCAATGCGCCCTTCGAAGACGACGTCTGGGAGCTCTACCACGTCGAGACGGATGTCTCGGAAACCAAGGACCTGGCACAGGAGCAACCGGAACGGCTTCGAAAGCTCATCGATCTATGGTGGGACGAAGCCGAACGCAATCAGGTGCTGCCTCTGGACAACCGCATCCTGTGGGCCCTGGTGCACCCGAAACCCGATGCCCGACGCGAACGGGAGTACTTCCGCTACTTCCAGGATGGGGCGCAGGTTCCCGAATCGGTGGCTGTCAATGTCCGCAACCGGTCGCACGCGCTCGTGGTCGACATCACCGTGCCCGACGGGGTGGTCCCCCAGGGCACGCTGCTGGCCCTCGGCTCGGCTATGGGCGGGTGGTCCCTCCACGTCCGGGACGGGCGACCCCGCTACGTCCACAACCTGTACGGCAAGGAGCTGCACCTGATCGCGTCCGACGAGTCGGTCGGGCCCGGCACCCACTCCATCGAGTTCACCTTCGACAAGGACGACGGTCTGGGCGGGACGGGCACGCTCCGCTGCGACGGTCGTGTCGTGGCCCAGGGCTCGATCAGCCGGTTCACCCCCCAGGCGTTCAACGGCGTCGGTGCGGGCCTGACCTGCGGCTACGAGTGGGGACCGGCGGTCGGCAACGACTACATCGCACCAGATCGATTCAACGCCATCATCGATCGAGCCGTGGTAGAGACCAGGGGGCCGATCGTGCGCGATCCGATGGCCGAGATCGAGGCGATCCTGGCTCAGCAGTGACGCGGCCGGCCGACGTGCTGCACCGGCATGCGGTCGGCGCAACCGTGCGCATCGGACTTCAGCGGGCTCCGCCGTTCGCGACAGTGAGCACTCGACGTCAGGCAGACCGGGATGGCTCGGGGTGCCGGCAAACGGCTGGCCACGCCTCACCGCCACCAAACGGCCGGTTCACTTCGTCAGGATCTCGACATCTTCCTTGGGGACGCTCCGCGACGTTCGGCCCCACCAACCCAGATGGTCCTTGATCTTGAGTATCGGGCGCTCCAGGGCGAAGTAGCTGATCGAGGCGGCCACCACCGTCATGGCCAAGACGCCGAGAGCGAGGATCCAATAGGGGACGGCATCCTCCTTGTATCCGGTCCACGAGAGGAATTTGTCGATGAGATCGAGGTGCCACAGGTAGATCCCGTAGGAGATCACCCCCAGACTGGCGACGGGCCAGAACTGGAGGAACCTCCGCACCAGCGATCGGTCCTGGGGTCCGAAGACCGCGGGCAGAAGAAGCAGGAAGGCAAAGAGCCCGTAGAGCTCCTGGAGCACGATCCCCTTGACTGGGGTCGTGAGGTACAGGGGTGATCGGGGGATACCGAGATGCGAAACACACCAGAAGACGGCGGCCGCACCGATCCAGCTCAGCCATGGCATCCACCGGCTCGATAGCCAGACCGGCTCCGAGTCGCGCTCGGTCCACCATGCACTGAGGACGGCGAGCAGCATGCCGAAGGCGAAGAGATCGAGCCGGGCGGGCAGCCAGTCGACCATCAGAGCCGGAAACGGGGACTGCGTCCCACAGTTCGGGAAGCAGACGCCTACCAGATGCCCATTGACCTCCTTGATCACGGGCAGGTGGGTCGACCACCAGCGGAACACGAGGCTGCCGAGAAACAGCACGGCCAGGCCGATCAGCTCCCGGACGAGTTGGCGCTCCTGGGATTTCCGCCGGAAGCCGATCGCCGCGGCGATGAAGGGAAGTACCAGGTAGAAGCTCATCTCGGTGCAGATCGACCAGGCCTGAGGGATCCCGAAGAAGACCGCCTTCGGGAAGTAGATCTGGAGGAAGAAGTAATGAATGGCCACCTCCCCCGCCCCGCTCCCGATGGTCACCAGATGGAACACGTAGGTGAGCAGCGTTAGAGCGAGCCAGTATGCGGGGACGATCCGCAACAGTCGCCGCTCCCAGAACCGCCTGGTGTTGGGCGACTGCCGGCCGGCGAGGTGGGAGACGGCGAACGGGCGGTAGAGGAGGAACCCGGAGATCAAGAAGAAGACCGACACGCCGATCTCGAAACGGCTGGTGTAGATCCCCAAGGACGACCGCATGGTGAATCCCGACACGAACGCCGTATGCAACAGGAGAATCGAGACGGCCGCGATGGCGCGCAGGCCGTCGAAGGAGGCGAAGTGCCGAGGTTTGGGCACAGCAACCGTTGACGAACCCAGCCCGGAAACGGCGGTGGTCCCAGCTCCTGGATCCCCGACGGTCGCAAGCTCGCCCTCAGCGACCGGGCCGTCTTCTTCGCTCACGCGCTTCTCCTGTCAGTGCGGTCGGGATGATGGCACGCTCCCGCAACGATCTTCGGAACTGCCTTCCTGGTACCAAGGGGAACCATCGGTACACTACTGGCGGGCGAAAGTTGGATCGTCTTGGGGGCAGTCGCCCGAATTCTGCAACGTGGAACTCGTGCGACTCCCCTGACGTGGATTGGGCCACGAAGACGGCAACAGGTCAACTACGGGCACTCCGATCGGTTCGAATATGGGATTCGACGGGTACGGCAACTGGAGTCGAACAATTGTGAAGCACGAGGGGCAGTCGGTCGGTCGATGGTCCAGCCTCATAGACCGCGTCAACCCCGATGCACCGCCCAACAGACCACGGCCCGCGACGCTGCAGGCAGCGCTCCACCCCCGGTCGAACAGCCTCAACCTCCTTCGGCTGGTTCTTGCCTCAGCGGTCGTCTTCTCGCACTCGATCACCCTTGGCGGCTACGGAGACGAATTCATCCTCGACTACACCACGGTTGGGACCATTGCGGTGTTCTGTTTCTTCGGTGTCAGCGGCTATCTCATCGCCGGGAGCGCCGAAGCGAACAAGTTCGGGCGGTTCTTGTGGCACAGGTTCCTCCGGATATTTCCGGCATTCTGGATCTGTCTGGTCATCGTGGCCTTCGGGTTCGGCTCGATCGGCTGGATCCATGGAAATCATGCGTGCGGGCTCTCGTGCTACATCCGGCTTCCGAACGGTCCTTTCGACTACGTCCTCAACAATGCAGACTTGCGCATTACCCAGTTGACGATTCCTGGGACGCTCCGCGGAGCGCCCTACCCTGCGGTGTGGAATGGGTCGATCTGGACTCTGTTCTACGAGTTCCTCTGCTACCTGGTCATCGGCGTGCTGGCCGTCGTCGGTCTCCTCCGAAGGAAATTGGCGATCATCGGCGTCGCCTTGGCCGTGTGGATGGTCGAGGTGGTCGTGACGGCGACGCCGCGGCTGAATGCCCAGTTCAATGCCTTCCATCATTGGGAGGTGACGAACCTCCTCCGGTTCATCCCGGTATTCCTCGTAGGCTCGATCCTCTACCTCTACCGAGATCGCGTACCGGACTCGGGATGGATCGCACTGGGATCCATCGCCCTCATGCTGCTGACCTTTCTCATTCCGATCGGAAACGGAATCCCCGCCGCGACGCTCACCAGGTCCGACCTTTCTGCCCCCCTGCTCGTCTACCCCATGTTGTGGCTCGGCGCCCACCTCCCGGGAAGGTCGATCGGATCACGGAACGACTACTCGTACGGTCTGTACATCTACGCGTTCCCCATGGCCCAACTCCTCGCTCTCTGGGGCGTCTACACGTGGGGATACGTGCCGTTCACCGTGATGACGTTCCTCGAGAAATAGTCAAGACCTGTGGATGAGAATCTGACCGACTACGCGGCGACCTCCTCGTCCTGCTCGTCAGTTCGCTCGACCATCACCCCCTTCTCGAATGTCACGCCGGCACGGACCAGGGCGAC
>JBEKCS010000036.1:0-37639 GCA_050014755.1 Acidimicrobiales bacterium | reverse complement strand
GTGGTCGTGACGGTGAAGGTGCCGGCAGCGCCCGTGTTGAACGTGGTGGAGGCGGCCGAGGTGATGGCCGGGGCCTGGTCGACGGTGAGGGTGAAGTCCTGGGTGGCGTTGGAGCCCACGCCGTTCGAGGCGGTGATGGTGATCGGGTAGCTACCACCGGCGGCGGCGCCGGGTGTGCCCGACAGCACGCCGCCCGAGAAGGTCACGCCGCTCGGCAGGGTGCCCGACTCGGTGACCGTCGGGGCCGGGTAACCGGTGTCCGTGACCGTGAAGCTGCCCGCCGTGCCGGCGTTGAATGCGGTGGAGGCGGCCGAGGTGATGGCCGGGGCCTGGTCGACGGTGAGGGTGAAGTTCTGGGTGGCGTTGGGCGAGATCCCGTTCGCAGCGGTGATGACGATCGAGTAGCTACCTCCGGTGCCCGCGGCCGGGGTTCCCGAGAGCACGCCGGTGGTCGAGTTGAGGGTGACGCCGCTGGGCAGTGTCCCGGTCTTACTGAAGGTCGGGACCGGGTAACCGGTGGCCGTCACCGTGAACGTGCCCGACGTGCCGGTGGTGAAGGTCGTGGCTGCCGCCGAGGTGATGTGGGGGGCGTTGTTGGCCGGTGCGGCGATGGTCAGCGAGAAAGTCTGCTTGGCCGTCTTCAACGCGTTGGTCGCCGTGATCTTGAGCGAGTAGGTCCCGATGGTCGACGCGGCAGGAATCCCCGACAGCAGCCCGCCCGAGGTCAGGGTCAGTCCGGTGGGCAACGTTCCCGAGGACAGCGCGAAGGTCGGAGCCGGATAGCCGGTGGCGGTGAACTGGAACGTGTTGTTGAAGACCGTGGTGAAGTGGGCCGTGGCCGCCGAGGTGATGACCGGGTCAGCGGTGACGGTCAGCGTGAAGTGCTGGGTGGCTGTTCCGGCACTGTTCGCCGCCGAGATGGTGAACGGGGTGTGTACCCCCACCGCAGCGCCGGTGGAGACAGTGATGACACCGGTGGACGCGATGGTGACGCCGGACGGAAGACCCGTGGCCGAGAAGGTGGGCTTCGGCTTACCGGAGGCCTTTACCTTGAATGTCTTGCCCTGCACGACACTCGCCGAGGAAGCCGAAGTGATGGTCGGGGCGACCGGCGTGGAGGCACCGGCCGGCAGGGCCGCCACGAAGACGAGCGACGCCACCACGCTCAGCAGTGTGGCGATCATGAGCGCAACAGCCTGGTAGGCGCGTCGTGCAGACATCTGGGCAACTCCTTGGGGGTGGGGCACTGCTCGGACATGCAAAAGCGGACTGTGGACGATCGGAAACGCACTCTTCAGGCAGGGATCGCCTTTGCTGTTCTCTCATGGAGCCAACATCAAGTCAATCGAAATCGGCCCCTGACACAGAGAGATAACTTCCGGGTTACCTGAACGTGACGGACCTGGCAGGTTGGCGACAATCCGACCCGAACTGCACCCGATGATCCCGAACGATGGGAACCCCGAGGGGCCAGAATCCCGGTCGATATACATGGCTCTACCGGGTTCGGACGGCACGGCCCGGGCCGTCCGAACCTACAGTGGGTGACATGCGTTCGTCGCCTTCGTGGATTCGCCGATGCCTGTCCGTCGCCCTGGTGCTCGCCGTCATCGCACTGGTCCGTCGGAAGCGGTTGGCCCCGGGTGGGGTCGATGCCGGTGGACTGTTCCCACCAATCGGGGGCGATACGTGGCCTCCCGTACCGGTGAAGGGCGCCGACCTGGTGTGACTATCGACGGAGATCCCGGTCAGTCGTCAGGGCGCACCCACCGGGTGACTCCGGTGCACACCCCGACCTGGATCGTGAAGCTGTCGTAGAGCTCGTCGCGACCCTGGCGCTGGGCGGAACGGTGCCGGGGGTCGTCCCGCCACAATGCGTGGGAATCAGGCGAGTCGAACGTCACCAGCGACACCCGCTCGCCGTCGGCGGATTCGAACGTGGCGAAGTCGACGAACCCGGGCTGGGTCCGGGCGGCGGCCAACATGGCGTCGGCCAAGGGGCCGTAGACGTCCTCGGTCCCCGGCCGCCGACGGGAGCGGAACACGGTGACGATCTGACCCTCGGCGAACACCGGTGCCTCGTCCGGTGACATGGCTTGCGACGCCGCCTCGCGGATCAGATCCGGACGGTGTGCACGTCGCTGATGCCCGCCGCCCCGCGCAGGCGGTGGAGGGAATCGTCGGGAATCGCCCCGTCGGTGGACAGCACCATCAGCGCGCTGTTGCCGGTGGCCGAGGGGCCGACCGCCATCGACGAGATCGACACCCCGGCGTCGCCCAGGATGGTCCCGACCACGCCGATCATCCCGGGCCGGTCGTCGTTGCGCACCACCACCATGTGGGGGGCGGGCGGGACCTCGACCGTGTGGTCGTCCATCATGACCAGGCGTGCCTCGGAACGCGGGCCGGCCAGCGTGCCGGCCACGGAGTGGTCGGCGCTGCGCAACGTGATGAGGTTGACGAAGTCGTGGGCGGTCACGGTCGACACCTCACGCACCTCGAGCCCGCGCTCGGCCGCGAGCTGGGGTGCGTTCACATAGGACACCGGCTCGGCCGTCCCCTCGGCAAACAGGCCCTTCAGCACCGACAGGGTCAGGATCCCGGTGCCGGCGCCGGCCAGCCCTCCCTCGAACACGATCTCGAGCGAGTCGGGCAGCCCGTCCTCCAGACACGACAGGATCCGACCCAGGCGCTCCGCCAGTCCCATGAAGGGGCGCACCGTCTCGGACACGTCGGTGGCGCTCACGTTGACGGCGAACGGGACGAAGTCGCCGGCCAGCGCCAGGATCACCTGCTCGGCGATGGTCACCCCGGCCTTGTCCTGGGCCTCCACGGTCGACGCGCCGAGGTGTGGGGACACCACCACCGACGGGAGCTCGAAGAGCGGGGACTCGGTCGTCGGCTCCTTGGCGAACACGTCGAGCCCGGCACCCTGGACGGGCCCGTTGCGGATGGCATCGGCCAGGGCCTCCTCGTCGACGATGCCGCCGCGCGCGGTGTTGATGATGCGGATGCCGGGCTTGGCCTTGGCCAGCATGTCGGCGTCGAGGAGGCCCAACGTCTCCTTGTTCTTCGGGAGGTGCACCGAGACGAAGTCGGACTCGGCCATCAGCTGATCGAGGTCCATCAGCTCCACGCCCATGTGGCGGGCCCGGTCCGCCGACACGAAGGGGTCGTAGGCGACGAGGCGCATGCCGAACGCCAGTGCCCGCTGGGCCACCAGGGCGCCGACCCGGCCGAGTCCGACCACGCCGAGGGTCTTGCCGTGCAGTTCGACGCCCTCCCACTTCGACCGTTCCCACTTGCCGGCCACCAGGGCGGCGTGGGCCTGGGGGATGTTGCGGGCCTGGGCGAGCAGGAGGGCCATGGCCTGCTCGGCTGCCGACAGGATGTTCGACTGGGGCGCGTTGACCACCATGACGCCCCGCTCGGTGGCCGCGGCGACGTCGACGTTGTCGAGGCCGATGCCGGCCCGGCCGACCACGACCAGGTCGGTGCCGGCGGCCAGTACCTCTGCGGTGACGGTCGTCGCCGATCGGATGACCAGCGCGTTGGCCCCGACGACGGCCTCGACCAGCTCCTCGGGGGACAGTCCGAGGCGGACGTCGACCTCGTGGCCGGCACCGGCCATCAGATCCAGGCCCGGCTGGGCCAGCTTTTCGGTGACGAGGACCCTACCCATGGTGTTCCTTTCGGTTGCAGATCGATGTCGGCACGGCGGTCGATGTCGGACCCGGGTGCCGGTGACTACAGCATGACCGTCCTGGCACCAGGTCGGCCAACCGGGGATCCCCTGCGGCGGCGCTCAATCGCCGGAGAAGAGTGCGGCCAGTCGCGAGACGCCCTCGACCAGGTCGTCGTCGCCCAGGGCGTACGACATCCGGAAGTACCCGGGCGCACCGAACGCCTCGCCCTGGACCACCGCGACCTTGGCCTCGTCGATGGCCAGCTCCGCCAGTTCGGCGCTCGAGGAGCACGTCCGTCCCCGGAAGGTACGGCCGTAGAGCCCGGACACCGACGGAAACGCGTAGAACGCCCCTTCGGGCAGCAGGCACTCGATGCCGTCGATCTCGTTGAGCATCCGGTGGATGGTGAGACGCCGCCGGTCGAAGGCCGACCGCATCATCGCCACCGCGGCCAGGTCGCCGGAGACGGCAGCGAGTGCCGCCCGCTGCGACACGTTGGCCACGTTGGACGTCTCGTGCGACTGGAGGTTGGTGGCCGCGGTGATCACATCGGACGGTCCGAGCATCCAACCCACCCGCCAGCCGGTCATGGCGTACGTCTTGGCCACCCCGTTGACCACGACACAGGTGTCGGCCAGCTCGGGCACGAGCACCGGCATCGAGTGGTGCTCGGCCCCCCCGTAGACGAGGTGCTCGTAGATCTCGTCGGTGACGACCCAGATCCCGCGCTCCACCGCCCAGCGGCCGAGCGCCTCGATCTCCTCTTTCGGGTAGACCGCACCGGTCGGGTTCGAGGGGGAGACGAACAGGAGGATCTTGGTGCGCGACGTCCGGGCCGCCTCGAGCTGGTCGACCGTCACCCGGAACCCGCTGCCCGCGCCGGTCGGGACGACCACGGGCACTCCCCCGGCCAACGCGATCGACTCGGGGTAGGTGGTCCAGTAGGGGGCGGGCACCAGGACCTCGTCGCCGGGATCGCACAGCGCGGCAAAGGTGTTGGCCACCGCCTGCTTGCCTCCGTTGGTGACGAGCACCTGGGAGGGAGCCACCACCAGCCCCGAGTCGCGTCGGGTCTTCTCGGCGATCGCCTCGCGCAACTCCGCCAGCCCGGCCGTGGGCGTGTACCGATGGTTCCTCGGGTCGCGACAGGCCGCTTCAGCTGCGGCCACAATGGCTTCGGGCGTCGGGAAGTCGGGCTCGCCGGCACCGAAGCCGATCACGCTCTCGCCCTGGGCCTGGAGCGCCTTCGCCTTTGCGTCGACGGCCAAGGTGGCCGACGGAGCGACGGCAGCGATCCGGGCGGAGACCCGCCTGCCGGTGGCACCCGGTCCGGGTGCCGCTGCTGGGCCGGTTTCGGTCTGCTGGGCCATGGGTGCCATGATTCCATACGTGACCGACACCCCTGACATCCGCATCCCCGCCAATCTGCTCCCCGTCGACGGCCGCTTCGGCGCCGGGCCGTCCAAGGTGCGACCGGAGGCTGTCGAGGCCCTGGCCGCCGCCTCCGGCTCCTTCCTCGGCACCAGCCATCGCCAGAAGACGGTGAAGTCGGTGGTCGCCAGTCTCCGTACCGGGCTCGCCTCCCTCTTCTCCCTCCCTGACGGCTACGAAGTGGTCCTCGGCAACGGAGGGACCACCTGCTTCTGGGACGCGGCCACCTTCGGGCTCATCAACGAGACCAGCCAACACCTGAGCTTCGGCGAGTTCTCCTCCAAGTTCGCCACCGCGGCCGCCCAGGCCCCGCACCTCGGCGACCCCGAGGTCATCACCTCCGACGTCGGTACCCATCCCCTGCCGGTGGCCCGGGACGGCGTGGACCTCTACGCCCTGACCCACAACGAGACCTCCACCGGTGTGATGATGCCCATCCTGCGCCCCGAAGGTGCCGCGCTGCCGGCCGACGGCGGTGGCCTGGTCGCCGTCGACGCCACGTCCGGCGCCGGCGGGCTCCCGGTCGACCCGACCGAATTCGACGCGTACTACTTCGCGCCGCAGAAGTGCTTCGGGTCCGACGGAGGCCTGTGGGTGGCCTTGCTCTCCCCCGCCGCGGTCGAGCGCATCGGCGCCATCGCCGCCACCGGCCGCTGGGTGCCGGCGTCGATGGACCTGACCATCGCCCTCGACAACTCGAGGCTCGACCAGACCTACAACACCCCGGCGCTCGCCACCCTGTTCCTCTTCGACAACCAGGTCCGGTGGTTCAACGACAACGGCGGGCTCGAGTTCTCCGTCGGCCGCTGCGACCGCTCCGCCGAGATCCTCTACACCTGGGCCGACAACGCCGACTTCGCCACACCGTTCGTCTCCCGGGAGCAGGACCGCAGCCACGTGATCGGGACCATCGACTTCGACGACGCGATCGACGCCGCCGTCGTGGCCAAGGTGCTGCGGGCCAACGGGATCGTCGACACCGAGCCCTACCGCAAGCTCGGTCGGAACCAGCTGCGCATCGCCATGTTCCCGGCCATCGATCCCGAGGACGTCGCCGCGCTGTGCGCCTGCATCACCCATGTGGTCGGGGCGTTGTCCCAGTAGTCGGAGGTAGGGCCGGCGCCCGCCATCGACCGTAGGTTAACTGTTCGCATCAAGTTCACTAGGAGATCCGCCGCGCCCATGGCAACATGCGGGACATGAACGATCGAACTTTCAGTCGTAGACAGATCCTTGCCGGAGGACTGGCCGGTGCAGCCACCGTGGGCGCGGGACTGGCCGCCAGCCGCGTCACCGCCGGAGCGGCCACGGTCCGGAAGGCGGCATCCACCAAGGCCGCCGGCTCCGACCTCGGGGCCGTCAAGCACGTGGTCTTCCTCATGCAGGAGAACCGGTCGTTCGACCACTACTTCGGCACCATGGTCGGCGTGCAGGGATTCGCCGACACCGACAACCGCGGTGCGTTCACCCAGGACTGGCCGGGTGGCGCAAGCCCCGATCTGCTCCCCTTCCACATGAGCACGGCCAAGCAGCAGGCCGAGTGCACCTACGACCTCTCCCACAGCTGGGCGGCCGAGCATCTGTCGTGGAACAACGGCGCCATGGACAGCTTCGTGTCGACCCACACCTCGGCCGCCTACGAGGGCGCCCTCGGTGTCAATACCATGGGCTACTACATGAAGGCGGACATCCCCTTCTACTACGACCTGGCCAGCAATTTCACCATCTGCGACCGGTACCACTGCTCGATCCTCGGGCCGACCCACCCCAACCGGCTGATGGCCATCTCCGGGACGCTCGACCCCGCCGGGGTCGCCGGTGGGCCCGTGCTCACCACCAACAGTTCGCTGACCGAGTTCCAGGGGACCTGTTCGTGGGAGACCATGCCCGAGGTGCTCTCCGATGCCGGGATCACCTGGAAGGCCTACAACCCGTACGGGCCCATCTACCAACCGGGTGCCTCTGAATTCGTCAGCAAGAACATGCTGCTGTACTTCGAGCAGTACCAGGACGCCTCCACGCAGCTCTACCAGAACGCCTTCAACTACTGCGGGCCCAACGTGGTCGGCGGGCTCACCGCCGGCGTCGGCCCCAATGACTTCGCCAAGGATGTGGCCAACGGCACGCTGCCCCAGGTGTCGTGGATCATCTCGCCGGACGCCTACGACGAACACCCACCGGCGCCCGCGGCTCTGGGCGAGTGGTACACCCAGCAGGTACTGGACACCCTGGTGTCGAATCCCGAGGTGTGGGCCAGCACGGTGCTGTTCATCATGTACGACGAGAACGACGGCTTCTTCGACCACGTGCCGCCCCCGACGCCTCCTGCCGGGACTGCCGGCGAGTTCGTCACCGTCTCGCCCCAGCCCACGGACATGGGCGGCGTCGACGGACCGCTCGGCCTCGGGGTCCGGGTGCCCATGATCGTGGTGTCGCCGTTCTCGGCCGGTGGCCACATCGTCTCCGACGTCTTCGACCACACCTCGCAGTTGCGCTTCCTCGAGTCGCTGTTCGGGGTGACCGCGCCGAACATCACGGCGTGGCGCCGGTCGGTCACCGGCGACCTGACCTCGACACTGACGTCTCTGTCGACACCGGTCACCAAGAAGCCGAAGCTGCCGGCCACGTCGGCCAGCACGACCGCTCACCCGGTGGGTGGCGAGTGCACGTCGCTCCAGATCCTCGAGCTCAACCCGACCGTGCCGCCCTTCCCGGTGCCGAAGAAGCAGAAGATCCCCGTCCAGAACCAGAAGTGACCGCCCGCCCCGGGTCCGACCACCCGGGACCGAGCGGCACGGAACGGCTCAGCCTCCTGAGATGTCCTGGACCTTCTGCTTGCCGGCGGTCACGAAGGGCATCATCTCCCGCAACTCGGCACCGACCTTCTCGATCTGGTGCTCCTGGCCCGCCTTCTTCAGCGCCAGGTAGTTGGGCCGGCCGTTGGCGTTCTCGGCCACCCATTCGGCGGCAAACCGTCCGTCCTGGATCTCGTCGAGGATGCGGCGCATCTCGTCCTTGACCGCCTGGTTGATCACCCGCGGGCCCCGGGTCAGGTCGCCGTACTCGGCCGTGTCGGAGATGGAGTACCGCATGCCGGCGATGCCCTGCTCGTACATGAGATCCACGATGAGCTTGAGCTCGTGCAGGCACTCGAAGTACGCCGACTCGGGCTGGTAGCCCGCGTCGACCAGCGTCTCGAACCCGGCCTGGACCAGTGCGGTCATCCCACCGCACAGGACGACCTGCTCACCGAACAGGTCGGTCTCGGTCTCCTCGGCGAACGTCGTGTCGAGCACACCGGCCCGGGTGCCGCCGATCCCGTGGGCATACGAGAGGGCGAGGGCATGGGCGCTGCCGGTGGCGTCCTGGGCCACGGCGATGAGACACGGCACGCCGCCGCCCTCGGTGTAGGTGCGCCGCACCAGGTGACCAGGGCCCTTCGGTGCGACCATGGCCACGTCCACGTCGGCCGGCGGCTTGATGAGGTCGAAGCGGATGTTGAACCCGTGGGCGAAGAAGACCGCGTTCCCGGTCTCGAGGTGCGGGGCGATCTCGGCCTCGTAGACCGAAGCCTGCTCGGTGTCGGGCAGGAGGATCATGATCAGGTCGGCCTCGGCCGCAGCCTCGGCCACCGACAGGACCCGGAGCCCGGCCTCGGCGGCCTTGGCCCGCGACGACGAGCCCTCCCGCAGGCCCACACGGACATCCACCCCGGACTCGGACAGGTTGAGCGCGTGGGCATGACCCTGGGAGCCGTAGCCGATGACGGCAACCTTGCGGTTGCCGATGAGACCGGCGTCGGCGTCCTTCTCGTAATACAGCGTGGCCATCTTCTGTCAACCTGCCTTTTCTGTGGTGTCTGCCGTTTCTGAGGCCGGTTGGCCCCGGTGATCGGCTCGGTCAAGCATAGGCAACGCCACCCGACCGCTCCGCTGCATCTCGACGATGCCGTATCCCCGGATGAGGTCCTCGAAGTCGTCGAGCTTGGTGGGGGCACCGGCCAGCATCACGGTGAGGTGCTCCGGACCCACGTCGACGATCTTCCCCTCGAAGACCCCGACCAGCTGGATGATCTGGCCCCGCGAGTCGGAACCGGCCTCCACCGTGGCGAGCAGGAGCTCGCGCTCGCGTGCGTGGGCCGGATCGAGCTCGCGGATCGACACCACCGGGATCAGCTTGTCGAGCTGCTTCATGATCTGGTCGAGGGGGGCCGACTCGACGTCGACGACGATGGTGATCCGGCTGAACCTCGGATTGTCCGACGGGGCCACGGCCAGGCTGAAGATGTTGTAGCCGCGCCGCGAAAACAGGCTGGCCACCCGGGCGAGGACGCCGGACTTGTTCTCGACCAGCACGGTGAGGGTGTGATGGCGCTTGTCGGTTCCGTACATGCTCATGACCGGTCGGCCCCGGTCAGCGACGGATCGACCATGATGTCGTCGTTCGACGCCCCGGCCGCCACCATCGGGAACACCTTCTCGAACGCGTCGGTGCGGAAATCGATGACCACCGGGCGGTCGTCGACGGCGTTGGCCTTGTCGATGGCGGTGGCCACATCGTCGGGTGACTCGACCCGGATGCCCACGCAACCCATGGCCTCGGCCCAGCCCACGTAGTCGGGCAGGTCGGGTGAGAGGTAGACCTCCGAGTACCGCTCCTCGTAGAACATCTCCTGCCACTGGCGGACCATGCCCAGATAGGCATTGTTGAGGATGGCGATCTTGACCGGGATCCGCTCCGAGCTGGCCGTCACCAGCTCCTGGGCCGTCATCTGGAAACAGCCGTCGCCGTCGACCGCCCACACCATCTTGTCCGGTCGTCCCACCTTGGCACCGATGGCCGAAGGGACGGCGAAGCCCATGGTGCCCAGACCGCCCGAGTTCACCCACGTGTAGGGATGGTCGAACTGCCACCACTGCGAGGCGAACATCTGGTGCTGGCCCACGCCCGAGGCGACGATGGTGTCTTCCGGCGTGCTGTCGCGCAGGGTCTCGATCACGAACTGCGGCTTCAGCGGGCCGCTTCCCGGCTGCTGGTCGTAGACCAGCGGGAACCGCTTCTGCCACTCCCCCAGCTGGGCCCGCCACGGGGCGAGCGCCTCGCGGGGGAAGCGGTCCGCCAACGAACCGGGAGCCGCGGGTGCACCGGCGACGGCGTCGGAGGGGGAACCGCCCTTACCGCCGCGGGTCGACTCGGAATGGCTCAGGCCGATGGCCTCGAGGGCGAGGAGCAGCTCCTCGATCACCAGGCGGCAGTCGCCGGCGATCGCCACGTCGGCATGTCGGACCTTGTGATGCTCGGCCGGGTCGATGTCCACGTGGATGACCTTGGCTTCGGGGGCGAACGTGCTCACCCGACCGGTGACCCGGTCGTCGAAGCGGCTCCCGAGGGCGATCAGCAGGTCCGACTTCTGCATTGCCGTGACAGCCGTGTAATTGCCGTGCATGCCCGGCATGCCCAGGCACAGCGGATGGGAGTCGGGGAAGCAGCCCCGGGCCATCAACGTCGTCACCACCGGGATCCCGGTCCGCTCGGCCAGCTCCCGCAGCGCGTCGGCCGCGCGGGCCTTCAGGATTCCCCCTCCCGCATAGATGACCGGGCGCTCCGCGGCCAGGAGCATCGCTGCCGCCTCGGCGATGAGCGCGGGGTCGCCCTCGGTCACCGGATGGTAGCCGGGGAGGTCCAGGTCGTCGGGTGCCGGCCAGTACCACTCCATCGTGGACTGGGCGATGTCCTTCGGGATGTCGATCAGCACCGGGCCCGGCCGGCCGGTCGTGGCCACGTGGAAGGCCTCCGCGACGATCCGGGGGATGTCGTTGACATCGGTGATCAGCCAGTTGTGCTTGGTGATCCCCATGGTGATGCCGGTGATGTCGCTCTCCTGGAAGGCGTCGGTGCCGATGGCGGTGGTGGCCACCTGACCGCTCACCACGACCAGGGGCGTCGAGTCCATGTTGGCGTCGGCCAGCGGGGTCACCGCGTTGGTGGCGCCCGGTCCGGAGGTGACCATGGCCACACCCGGCCGGCCGGTGACCTGGGCGTAGCCCTGGGCCATGTGACCGGCACCCTGCTCGTGCCGGACGAGGATGTGGCGGATGGACGAGTCGAGGATCGGGTCGTAGACGGGCAGGATCGCCCCTCCGGGAAGGCCGAACATGACCTCCACGTGCTGCATCTCGAGGCTCTTGATCAGTGCCTGTGCTCCGGTGAGTTCCATCGGGTGCTCCCTTGTCGACGATGGTCGGTCTGGACGGGTCTGTGGTCGGGGATCCCCCGGCGGGTCACCGGAGGGCGGACATGAAAACGACCTCCCGTCTGGGAGGTCGGAAAGCGCACACGGCGAAGAAACGTCGCGTGCGCTACGAAACGGGTACCAGGGTGACGAGGGCTCGGGTGGTGGTACGCATGGTCTCCACATTGTGCCACGGAGCCACCGGTTCGACAAGTGCCCGGTGGAGACCGGCTCCCGGCGTGCCGGGCACGGGAGCCCTCACGCCTCGGTGATCGCCCCGCGCTCGGCTCCGGTCACCAGGCGGGCGAACTTGGCCAGGACCCCCGTCGTGTACCGCGGCGCAGGGTGCTTGAGACCGGCACGCCGCCGATCGAGCTCCTCGTCGGCGACCAGCAGGTCGATGCTCAGCTTGTCGACGTCCACCACGATGCGGTCGCCGTCGGCCACCAGTGCGATCGGTCCGCCGTCCACCGCCTCGGGAGCCACATGCCCGATGCAGAACCCGTGGGTGCCGCCGGAGAACCGGCCGTCGGTCACCAGCGCACAGTCCGCCCCCCGGCCCACGCCCTTCATGGCGCCGGTGATGGCCAACATCTCCCGCATGCCGGGGCCGCCCCGCGGACCCTCGTACCGGATCACCACCACCGTGTTCGGCTCGATGGAGCCGGCCAGGATGGCTTCCATCGCCTTGTCCTCGCCGTCGAAGACGCGGGCGGTGCCGTCGAAGGTGAGGCTGTCGATGCCGGCCACCTTCACCACCGCCCCCTTCGGGGCCAGCGAGCCGGTGAGCACGGCGATGCCGCCCTGCTTGTGGATCGGGTCGGACAGGACGTGGACGACGTCGCCGTCAGGAGCAGGGGGGTCCAGCGCGGCCAGGTTTTCGGCCATGGTCCTGCCGGTCACCGTCATGCAGTCCCCGTGGAGGAGCCCCGCCTCGAGCAGCTGGGCCAGCACCACCGGGACACCGCCGATCCGGTCGAGGTCGGACATGTGGTACTTCCCGTGCGGCTTGGTGTCGGCGAGGTGCGGAACCCGCGCCGCCACCTTGTTGAAGTCGTCCAGCGCCAGATCGACCCGGGCCTCGTTGGCGATGGCCAGGAGGTGGAGCACGGCGTTGGTCGACCCGCCGAGGGCCATGACCACCGAGATCGCGTTCTCGAAGGCCTCCTTGGTCATGATCTGGCGGGGCCGGATCCCGGCCCGCAGCAGCTCCACCACCGCGCGGCCCGACGCCAGGGCGAGATCGTCACGACGCCGGTCGACGGCCGGTGCCGACGAGCTCCCGGGCAGCGACATCCCGAGGGCCTCGGCGACCGAGGCCATGGTGTTGGCGGTGAACATCCCGGCGCACGAGCCCTCGGTGGGGCAGGCATTGTGCTCGATGAGGGAGAGCTCCTCGTCGCTCAGCGCGTCGACGGCGTTGGCGCCGACCGCCTCGAACACCGAGGTGATGTCGATGGCCCGGTCGCGCACCCGCCCGGGGAGGATCGACCCGCCGTAGAGGAAGACGCTCGGGAGGTTGAGGCGGGCCGCGGCCATGAGCATGCCCGGCAACGACTTGTCGCAGCCGGCCAGGGTGACCATCCCGTCGAAGCGCTCGGCGTGCATGACCGTCTCGACCGAGTCGGCGATCACCTCACGGCTGACCAGCGACGCCCGCATGCCTTCGTGGCCCATCGAGATGCCGTCGGACACGGCGATGGTCACGAACTCGAGCGGGAACCCGCCCGCCTCGTGCACTCCGTGCTTGGCCTTCTGGGCCAGGCGGCCGAGTGGCAGGTTGCACGGCGTCACCTCGTTCCACGACGAGGCCACGCCGATCTGCGGCTTGTCCCAATCGTCGTCGCCCATCCCCACCGCCCGGAGCATGGCCCGGGCCGGGGCGCGGGTCGGCCCGTCGGTGACCGCGAAGCTGCGGGGCTTGATCCCCTCCAGAGGCTGCTCGGTGAGGTCGCCCGGTGTCGTGCTGTCGTACATCCGACCATGGTACGGCGACTCGGACGGGTCGCGTGCCGGGTCGGGTTTCGTACGGCGCCTGCCGTCACCGCCCCCCGTACGCGGACGAACCGGGGGCCGAAGCCCCCGGTTCGTCGGGTCCTACGTAATTACTGCCCGGCGTCCCTACCGGTCGGTCAGGCGGGCAGCTCCGTCGTCGACTGGACCGGCGCGAAGCCCACGATCGGGCCGTTCAGCTTGACCCCGGCCATCTCGCCGTAGAAACCGGCATCGCCGAGGTTGAACACGCCGCCACCCTGGGCGGTCAGCCAGTAGCCGCCGCCGTCGGAGGTACCGGCGATCCCCGAGATGGGCGCGGCCAACGGGGTCCCGGCCAGCGAGCCGTTGAACTGGGCGTCGCCGTAGGCGAACACGCCGCCGTCCGCGCCGACCAGCCAGTAGCCGGCGCCACCGGGGGCGACGGAGATCCCGACGATCGGAGCGGCCAGCGGGACGCCGCCCAGTGAGCCGTAGAACTGGGCGTCGCCGTAGGCGAACACGCCGCCGTCCGCGGCGACCAGCCAGTAACCGCCCCCGTCCGGGGTGGAGGCGATGCCGACGATGGGCGCTGCGATCGCCTGGCCGCCCGTCGAGCCGTGGTACAGGGCGTCGCCGAAGGCGAATACGCCGCCGTCCGCGGCGACCAGCCAGTACCCGGCACCGTCCGGGGTGGAGGCGATGCCGACGATGGGCGCATTGAGCGTGAGGTTGCCGGCCGAGCCGTGGAATTCGGCGTCGCCGTAGGCGAACACGCCGCCGTCCGCGGCGACCAGCCAGTAGCCGCCCCCGTCAGGGGTGGCGGCGATGCCGACGATGGGCTTGTTCAGCGTGACGTTGCCGGCCGAGCCGAAGAAACCGGCGTTGCCCGGTACCTGCCCGAAGGAGAAGACACCGCCGTCGGAGCCGGCCTGGATGTAGCCCGGGTTGTAGTTGTAGCGGTCGGCCGGGCTGATGGGCGATGGTGTCGACTCGTCGTAGCCGATCACCGTCACGTCCACGATGCCGGTACCCGCAGGCGCGGTCGTCGTGATCTCGGTGCCGGCATTGTTGACGCTGTAATTCGGTTGGTTGACCGATCCGAAGCTGACGGCACCCCCGTCAGCGGAGGAGACGAAGCCGACGCCGGTGATGGTCACCTGGTTGCCGCCCGATGCCACACCCACGTTCGGGCTCACGCTGCTCACGATGGCACCGAGCGTGGGGTCGACGTAGGTGAACTGGTCGAGCGGTTGGACCTTCGACGTTCCGGCCGCAGTGGTGACCGTGATGTCCTCCGGGACGACGGTTGCTCCAGCGCCGTACGGGAAGTTCGGCCCCTGCGGCGTCGTGACCGTGATGACGTTGGGGCTGAGGACTTGGAGATCGGTCGCCAGGGCGGTGCCGAAGTGGACGGCGGTGGCACCGCCGAAGTTGGTGCCCACCAGCTTGACCGTCGTGCCGCCGCCGCTGATCCCGGCGTTCGGGATCACGTTCGAGATGACCCCGGCGGCCGGGACGATGGCGTCGCTGGCGATCTGGACCGGAGGGGGTCCGGTGCACTCACCGGAGAACGACAGCGACCCGAGCGTCACGTTCAACTCGCCCGACGGGTTGAAGTAGATCTTGGTCGAGGTCGCATCGCCGCCCGCCGCCGTGAACTGCCCGACGCTGCCGGGGAGCGAGATCGGGGCCGTGGCGTTGAGCGGGAATGGTTTCGGGAGCGTGACGCTGCCGGTGAACGTCGCCTGCTGGCTCGCCGGTGTGGCGTTGGTGGCCGTGATCTGGGTGGTGAACGTGACCGACAGGGTCTCACCGGCGGCGAGCGTCGTCGTGGCGTTGGACACCAACGTCGACGTGAGCGCCAGACCGGTGATCGAGAAGTTGTTTCCGGCGTTGACCGGCGACGGGCTGACCGAGGCGGTGATCGAGGCCGTGATCGGGGTCTCCCCCGCCGGTGCCGAGAGCGCGCAGTTGGTGGTGCCTGTCGGCGTGCTGGTGGCCCCGGCTATGCCGGAACTGGCGACCAGGCCCGCTGCCCCCACCAGGCCGGCCCCGGCGATCGCCGCCACGGTGGCAAGGGTGGCCAATCGGGCGGACAGTGATCGTGATGCTCTCATCTACGTCTCTCCTGACGTGTCATGTCGGTGCGACCCGTCGGGTCGCTCCTCCCGTAACCGAACTGCAATCAGCCTGCGTAGCCCCTCGAATGCTCCCCCCGAGACAGGCCGGTGATCCACTGGCAACCTAGGGGAAGCCCACGACTATTGCAATCAACCCCGCGGGGACACCACGACGGGAGCCTCCCTGTCGAACGGTCCGGTTCGACGGGCCGTCGTGGGAGCACGGCACGATCGACGTACAGTCGTGGGATGCTCCTCGCGTGCCGGACCCGTCCCGGGCGTTCTTCCAGGTGACCGCCCCCTCCGACGGCGTGTTCGGGGAAGACGACCTCGACGAACTGTGCACGTTCTTCCAGCTCAACGGCTTCGCCACCCTCCGCGGCGCATTCGACGAGGCGGAGCTGGCGGCGACCGGCGACGAGCTGGTCCGTGCCCAACAGCGACTGGTCGCCGGAGAGTCGGACGCCCGGTACGCAACGGACATCCTCGACGTACCGGACGCGGTGATCGACGGCCGGCCGTTCGCCCACTACGTCTGCTTCGCCACCCAGGCCTCCGGTCTGGCGGATCGGATGGTCCACCACCCGGCGCTGATCGAGGTGCACCGGCGACTGCTCGGACCCGACGCATGGCTGCTCGACTACGAGCAGTTCGGCGTCGTGTACCAGGACGCCCGACCCGGGCCCGGATCGGGGTACTCGCGCATCGGCTGGCACACCGACCACCAGTCGGGGCCGCACCTCGACATCTGGCCGGGTGTGGCCTTCACCATCCACTTCGACCCGACATCGCCGGCCAACGGCTTCCTGCGGGTACTGCCCGGCAGCCACCGGGGCGGAACCGACGGGATCCCCCCCGGTTTCGAACGGGTGCCGGGCGAGATCGCGGTCTACCAGGAGCGGGGTGACGTCCTGTTCCACCACGCCGATCTGTGGCACGGCGCCGCCCGGGGCACGGCCGACGGTCCGCCCGCCGTCCGACGGCATCTCCGTGGCAGCTGGCACGGCGGAACCCGGTTGCCCCTCGGCCACGGAACCGACGACTTCGTCAAGAACGCCCTCCGATGACCGAGCGGAACGTCCTGGGCGGCGACCTCGAGCCCTGCGGCACCGATCCGCTGACCGGCTTCTACCGGGACGGCTGCTGCTCGACCGGACCGGAGGACCTCGGGAGCCACACCATCTGCGCGGTGGTCACCGCGGAGTTCCTCGAGCACCAGCGGTCGATCGGGAACGACCTGTCCACCCCGATGCCGCACCACCACTTTCCCGGACTGGTGCCCGGCGACCGGTGGTGCGTCACCGCCGCCAACTGGCTGCGGGCGCACCATGCCGGGGCCGCCGCCTTCGTGGTGCTCGCGTCGACCCACGAGCGGGCCCTCGACATCGTTCCCATCGACGCGCTCCGCCAGCACGCGGTCGACGTGCCGCCGACACCCGGCGACCTCTGAGGGACGGTCCTCGTGTCCCACGGCCGCTCGGCGCGGTCCGTAGTATGGGCCGTCGACGGAAGGGCCGCCAGGTGCCGTGCATCGGCTGGACCATCTTCCTCCCCACCGGAAAGGGACAGCTGACATGCAGACGCGACTGACTGAGCTCCTCGAGATCGAGCATCCGGTGATGCTGGCCGGCATGGGCGGTGTGAGCTATCACCGGCTCGCCGCCGCGGTCTCCGAGGCCGGTGGGATCGGGACCCTCGGAGCTGCATCGATGAGCGCCGAGGTCATGGACGCCGAGATGGCCGCCATGGCTCGGCTCACCGACAAGCCGTGGGGCGTCGACCTTCTCACGGCGATGCCCGGCGACATGGTCGCCCAGGTCCAGCGCATCATCGATTCGGGGGCGAGGATCTTCGTCGGCGCCCTCGGCGTCCCTCGCGAGGTCATCGCCATGTGCCACGACGCCGGCCTACTGGTGGTCAACATGTGCGGCCGGGTCCATCACGCCGTGCTGGCCGTCGAGGCCGGGTGCGACCTCGTGGTCGCCCAGGGCACCGAGGCCGGGGGGCACACCGGACGGGTGGCCACCATGCCGCTCGTCCCCCAGATCGTGGACGCGGTCGGGGACAAGGTCCCGGTGGTGGCCGCCGGCGGCATCGTCGACGGCCGGGGACTGGCCGCAGCGTTGGCCCTGGGTGCCGACGGGGTGTGGCTGGGCACGCGGTTCATCGCCACCCCCGAGGCGCGCGTCTCCCTCGGCTACCACGACGCCCTGCTGGCGGCCGACGAGAACCGGACCACGGTCAGCCGCGCGTACAGCGGCAAGCCGATGCGGGTTCTCGCCAATTCCTATACGGAGTACTACGACCACCATCCCGACGAGCTGTCGCCGTTTCCGGAACAGATGATCCGGTCGATCACCGACAGGGTGCTCCATCTCCCCACCGGCCCCGACGATCCCGACGTCGACCCGGCGCGGGAGTGCTACCCGAGTGGCCAGGGGGTCGGCGCCATCGATGCCCTGGTGCCCGCGGGCGAGCTCGTCGGACGGTTGGTGTCCGAGGCCGAGGAGAGCCTCCGACGGGTCGACCGCCTGCGATAGCCGGCCGGATCCACCCACCGCGTGTCGGGTGGCCTCAGGTCTGGTTCCCTTCGGCCTGGTAGGTCCGGCACGGCTCCCCGCGCAGCGCGCCGCAGGCGGGCAGCGTCGCGGTTGCATGCACGCCGTGGACGCTGTCGACCACCAGGGCCGATGCCGCCACTCCTCCGAAGCCGATCGACGCCGACTGGCCGTCGTCGATGGTGTCGAACTCCCATGACGGGCGGTCACCGCCGGGTGCCGACAGCACCACCCGCAGCTCGGTGCCGGCCCGGAACGTGTGGGTGATCGGATCGATCGGCACGGCGACCAGGGTGTACGAGGTCGGGTCCAGCGTGCCCGCGTCGGAGGCGAGGTAGCTCGGGACGGTGAACAGCGGCGTCGAGGTGCCCAGGTCGACCTGGTTGGAGCTGCGCAGGAAGCCCGAGGTCACGTACTCCTCCTGGCCGGCGGAGGGGCGGACCTCGGTGATGGTCGCCTGGAAGTCCTCGACGGGTGTGGACGACGCCACCCACAGATCCAGGGTGGCCGGTCCGACGATCGTGGTGTCCTTGGCGAACGGTGCCGTCTGGAAGGCGACCCCGTCTGCCGCCGGAACCGGGGTCCAGTCCCACCCCGGGTCGGCCGCCCACGGGTTCCCGCCCGCAGGCAGGCTGGTTGCCGGTCGTGCGCTCGGATCGAGGGTGAACGAGGCGCTACCGGAGGTCTTCGGCCTCGTGGTGTCGAGTGACCCGCCGCGGCCGAAGTAGTACGTCGTGGTCTTGCCTTTCGGCGGCCACTCCGTGAATCCGGCGGAGTAGGTCGCCTCCGGATCTCCGGCCCCGACCGGGCCGGCGCCGCTGTCGAAGAGGACCTCCACCCGGGACGTGTGCTTGGCGAAGTCGGCCCGCGCCTTGGCCGCGTTCTTCGCCGTGGTGAACCGGACGGCCGGGAGCGGGGCCTGGGCCGACGTGCCCGATGCGAAGCTCGTGAATCCGTCGAGCACCAGGCTCTCGAGGGCGTTCGGCGCCGTCGGGACCCGATCGGCCACATAGATGTCGAGGAACTCGAGCCATCGGCTGATGATCTGCGGATCGGTGGAGTCGATGTGGCCGCCGTTGACCAGGTTGGCGAAGACCGGGATGGTCGACGGCAGGGCCGACAGCAGGGCGGTCCACTGGGGTCCGGTCTGGTCGTCTTCCATGGCGCCGGCGATGAACACCGGCACGGTGATGTGGGTCGCCCACTCGGACATCGACCGGACGTCGAACAGCGACGGGTCACGGCCCGGTCCGGTGCCGGGTGCCACCATCTGCGGGCCGACTAGTGTCTCGAGGCTCTCGGACTGGCCATGGAGCGCCTGATCGGCCAGGCAGGTCGACGAGGTCCCGCCGTCGGCCGACAGCTCGGCGTCGATCTCGTAGTAGACCCACGGCTGCGCGACATTCGACACCGGCGTGGTCGACAGCGGCACCAGCTGCCCGTCGTTGAGCGCCGCGGCCGGCAGCGCATCGTCGATCCGGGCGTCGATCCACGACGCGGCGAAACCGTCGTTGAAGATGCCCCCGGGGTAGCCGGTCGAGAAGAGGTCGTCGGTCGGGCTCATCGGCGCGATGGCCGCCAGGTCGGGGGGGTCGGTGCCGGCGGCAGGAAGCTCGGACAGTCCCGAATAGCTGATGCCCACCATGCCGACCTTGTGGTTGGCCACCCAGTCCTGGTGGGCCACGATCTCCACCGCGTCGTAGGCGTCGTAGTCGGACGGGTAGCCGAAGAGGTCGTAGGCGCCCCCCGAGCAGCCGGTCCCCCGCATCTGCAGGCTGACCGTGGCGAATCCGGCGAACCGGGCCAGCACGGAGCCGACGTCGGTCGACGAGTCGGGGAGCAGGTTCGGGTCGCCGCAGTCGGTGCACGTGGTGCCGGTGGCCTCGGCCAGGAGCGACGGGATGGGATCGGTCGGCCCGGCGACGTCGTACCCCGAGTACTCGATGACCGTGGGACACGGGGCCGAGGCGCTGCACGTTCCGCCATAGGGGTAGCGCACCGTGGCGGCCAGCTGGATCCCGTCCCGCATGGTGATGTAGTTGAGGCCTTCGTGCATCGGCTGGTCGGTGTAGAGGGCCGAGTCGGTCGCCGGATCGGCACCGGGGGCCAGCACCGAGAAGGGCGGAGTCGTCTCGCCGGTCGTGGTGTCGTCCCAGACGTAGCCCGACCCCGGAACGAGGTCCCGGATGATCAGCGACCCGAGGGAGTCCGCCGTGCCCGGGTTGGCGGGGTTGGCCACCGGCGAACCGCTCTGGAGCAAGGTGATGGCGTCCCCGGGACCCGCGCCGGTGAGCCACGCCTCGTCGACCGATCCGTTGCCCGCCAGCGACGGCCCGGCATCGGCCCCGGCCGCAGGTGCCACGGCCACCAGCGTGGGACCGAGACCCACGCAGACGACCAGAACGGCCCCGGCGACACGCCACCGGGACGTACGACCATGACGGCTGCGCATGATGCTCCCCCTGTCGCCCCTCACCCGTTGCGGCGCCCCCGGGGAGTCGTCTCCCGACCGCCGCATCCTCGATCATGCCATCCGCGGCCGGTGAACAGCTAGTTCGGCAACGGGACAGGGGCCGGGACGGTCGACCCGACAGGGGTCTACTCTGCGGATGTGGCCGACGATGCCATCGCCTTTCCGACCCTCGGAGACTCCGAGATCGCCGGGCTCGAAACCCTCGGCGTCCGGCGATCGGTCGCCGCGGGCGAGTTCCTGTACCGCGAGGGTGACGCCAGCTACGACTTCTACGTGATCCTGTCGGGGTCGGTCGAGATCATCCTTCGGACCGATGGCGAGGAGCGGCTCATCACCTCGCATGGCCCCGGACGGTTTCTGGGTGAGCTCAACCTGCTGACCGGCATGCGTGTCTATGTGTCGGCGCGGGTGGCGGACCCCGGCGAGGTCCTGGTCGTGCCGGCGGCGGCCCTGCGCCACATCCTGGCCACGCGACCCGGCCTCGGCGACACCATCCTCGCCGCCTTCATCGCCCGGCGGTCGGTGCTCCTGACCGGGGCGGCGACGGCCACCCGTGTCGTGGGCTCGCGGTTCTCACCCGAATCACTCCAGCTCCGTGAGTTCCTGACTCGCAGTCGCATCCCCCATGAGTGGCTGGACGCCGACAGCGACCCGGCGGTCGAACGACTTCTACGCGACGCCGATCTGTCGCCGGGCGACCTGCCGGTGGTGATCACGTCGGGAGCCGTCCTCCGACGTCCGACCACCGGGGAGCTCGCCTCCTACCTCGGCCTGACCGTCGACAGCCTGCCCGGTCGCTGCTTCGACCTCGTCGTGGTCGGTGGCGGGCCGGCCGGACTGGCCGCCGCGGTCTACGGTGCCTCGGAAGGCCTCCATACCCTCGGGGTCGAGATGGCCGTCGTCGGAGGCCAGGCGGGCGCCAGCTCGCGGATCGAGAACTACCTCGGCTTCCCGACCGGGATATCGGGCGGCGATCTCACCCAGCGTGCCGTCGTGCAGGCGGAGAAGTTCGGCGCGCACCTCACCGGTCCGTGTGCCGCCACGGCCCTCGGTGAGGAGGCCGGTCACCTCACGGTCCGGCTGGCCGACGGAACCGACGTCGCCGGTCGCGCCGTGATCGTGGCCACCGGTGCCCGCTACCGGCGGCTGGACGCTCCCCGGATCGCCGAATTCGAGGGCAACGGCGTCTACTACGCAGCGACCGAGATGGAGGCCCGACTCTGTGCCTCCTCGCCTGTCGTCGTGGCCGGCGGTGGCAACTCGGCCGGGCAGGCAGCGATGTTCCTGGCGGAGTCAGGCAGCGCCGTCACCCTGGTGATCCGTGGCGCCGACCTGGGCGCGAGCATGTCGCGCTACCTCGTCGACCGCATCGAGGCCGACAGCAACATCGAGGTGCGAACCGACACCCGGATCACCGGGCTCGAAGGCGACGAGGCGCTCTCCTCGATTCGGATGACCGGCTCGAGCGGCGACGACACTCTGCAGTGTGCCGCCCTGTTCTCCTTCATCGGCGCCGATCCGGCTTCTGACTGGTTGTCGGGCTGCGCCACCCTCGATCGGAGCGGCTTCGTCCTCACCGACCGTGCGCTCGGTCCCGACCAGCTCGACAGCCGATGGGCCGAGCTGGGCCGATCGCCGTTGTCGTTCGAGACCAGCCATCCCGGACTGTTCGCCGTCGGTGACGTCCGCTCCGGGTCGACGAAACGGGTCGCAGCTGCCGTTGGGGAAGGATCGGCCGCGGTCCGCTCGGTCCACGAGTACCTCGCCTTCGGTCATTGATCGATCGTCGGGTCCTCGATGGGGGCGTCCGACGAGGGAGACCCGGAGGCGGGCAGCTGCACGATCGGTCAGACGGGGTGCGTCACGGCAATTGTGTAGCTGGCTGCTAGGTAATTCTGCCCCGCACGCGCGCCTCGGCATCGACCCGGGCGGGCGTCGGAGCTGTCCCCGGTGAGGTCCGCCGGGTCCGGACACCAACCGCCCGGAATCGTCGACGCGATGGACAAATTCCGAACATGGGATCATGCTGGTGGAAACGCATCGGCATCCTTGCGGGAGGAGCTGCACATGTGGAACCAGGGCACCATCCCCTTCGTGATCGTGGCCATCTTCGTGGCCACCGGGCCGGTGATCTACATGACCGTTCATTCGTTCCGACACGGACATGTGGCGTCACTGTCGGATCAGGCACTCGTGCCGGTGCCGGCGAACCCGAACGACTTCGGGTGGACGGTCTGCTCCGAGTGCAAGGCGGTGGTCGTCGATCCGATGGAGCATTCTCGTGCGGTGCACCAGCTCACCGGCGTCCTACGGTCGTGATGCCCGGTCGGCAGGAGCCGACCTGAGGATGTGGTGGGGTCGGAGGCTCGCCGAGCCGCCGACGGGCCGATACATGCGGCAGCGTCGCACTCCTTCCGTCGGGACGCGCGAGACCTGGCCCTGTCGGTTGTCGATCCGGACCTACCTGTGGGGAACCGGTTGCGGCGGAGGTGGTCCGACATAGCGGGCTGACGGACGGATGAGACGGTTCTTGGATGCCTGCTCCATGACGTGGGTGCTCCAGCCGATCGTCCGACCGGCGGCAAAGGTCGGGGTGAACAGTTCGCGGGGGATCCCGCAGGTGTGCATCACCACCCCGGCGTAGAACTCCACATTCGTATAGAGCTGTCGTCCTGGTTTGAGGTCGGCCAATACGTCGACGACCGTGCGTTCGGTGGCCCGGGAGAACTCCACCAGCGGACCACCGAGTCGCTCGGCCACCGAGCGGAGGAGCAGCGAACGTGGGTCGTCGGTCTTGTAGACGCGATGGCCGAACCCCATGATTCGTTCGCCGTCCTCGACCGCTCCGCGGATGTACGACTCCGTCCGGTCGACGGTGCCGATGGCGTCCAGCATGTCGAGGGCCCGGCTGGGCGCTCCGCCGTGGAGCGGACCGGAGAGCGCGCCGATGGCGGCCACGATGGCCGCGCCAAGGTCGGCGCCCGTGGAGGTCACGATGCGAGCGGTGAACGTCGAGGCGTTGAACCCGTGGTCGATGGTCAGGATCATGTACTGCTCGATGGCACGGGCATGTTGGGGAGCCGCCTCTTCCCCCGTCAGCATGTAGAGGTAGTTGGCGGCGAATCCCAGGTCCTCCCTGGGTTCTATCGGCTCGTCGCCGCGCCGCAGTCGATGGGCGGCGGCCAGAATCGTCGGCACCACCGCACAGAGCCGGAGCGCCTGGTCGTCGAGCTCGTCCCGCCCGATGTCGTGGGTCGGTCGCCATCCGAGCTCGGCGCCGAGGACCGAGACCGAGGTTCGCAGCACATCGAGTGGCGACCCGAGTCCGGCCAGCGACGGCAGCAGTGCGGCCAGGCCGGGGGGCATCGCCCTCAGGCGCGCCGTGGCGTCGGCAAAGTCCACCGACGCGGTCGCGTCCGGCAATTCGCCCCGGAACAACAGATGCCACACATCTTCGAGGGTTCGCTGCTCGGCCAGTTGCACCGCCGAGTACTGGCGATAGTGGAAGAAGCCCTCGTTCCCGCGTACGTCACCGACGGTCGTCTCGGCCACCACGACGCCTTCGAGGCCGGCCGGCGCGTCCCCGTTGGCTTCGGTGGCGGGCCGGATGCGGGCGATACCCATCAGATCGCGCAGCGAAACCACTCCGACCAGTTCGTCACCGTCGACGACGGGCAGGTGCCGGTAGTGGTGGGCGGTCAGGCTGGACCAGGCCGTGTCGACCCTCTCCTCGGGTCCGAGCACGTCGGGGCGCGCTGTCATCCACAGGCTGACCGGGTCACTCTGGGCGCCGCCCGCCGCGGCCGCCCGAAGGAGATCACGCTCTGTCAGGATCCCCACCACCTTGCCCAGCTCGGTCACGATCACCGAACCGGTGTCGGCCTCGTGCATCACGTGGGCTGCTTCCACCAGCGAATCCGTGCTGGCGCACGTCACGGCGGGCGATGTCATGAGGTCGCGGACGATGGTCTCCATGACATCCACTATCGCTGATGCCGCCTGTGTTGTAAATGTTGATCAAGTCAATGTACGGTAAGTGACGTGGACCGCATGCTTTCGAGCGCAGAGGCGGCTCGGCGCCTTGGAGTAAAGGTGACCACGCTCTACGCCTACGTGAGCCGGGGTCTGATCGAGTCCCATGGCGACCCCTCGGGACGGGGCAGCCTCTTCGAGTTCTCCGACGTGGAGAACCTCGCCGCTCGCAGCCGAGGTGGTCGCCAGACCGAAAGTCGACTGGCCACCATCACCACTGCGGTGACCCAGCTCCGATTGGACGAAGGGCCGCTCTACCGGGGTCGGGCCGCCACCTCGTTGGTGGGACAGATGACCTTCGAGGCGGTTGCTGCGCACCTGTGGGAGGCGGACCCAGACGGTGACTGGTCTGCCCCCGCACTCGGATCGTGTCCCCTCGCAGACAGACTCGATCGCATGCGGTGGACCCTCGTCATGTGTGGCGCCACCGATCCCCTGCGATCAGACGCACGACCGATTGCCGTCGTTCGTTCGGCACGACGCGTCGTTGCCGCCCTTGTGGACGCCGTGGGTCCCGCGCCGGCCGGCGAATCCGCCACCACTCCGATATCGGAACGTCTGGCCCACCGGCTCGGGGGATCGGCACCGGCGCTCTCGGCTGCCGCCGTCGACGCCGCTCTCGTCCTGATGGCGGATCACGAACTCGCGACCTCGACCATGGCGGTCCGCATCGCGGCCTCGGTTCGCGCCGATCTCTACGACGCCCTCCTTGCCGGGTTGGCCACGTTGGCCGGACCGCTGCACGGCGGGGCCAGTCAGCAGGCCTACGAACTCCTCGCTCTCGCCGAGCGTGACGGCGCGTCGCGGGCGCTGAACGACACGCTGCGCGAGCGCCGCCTGCTGCCGGGGTTCGGGCACTCGGTGTACAAGAGCGGCGACCCGCGGTTCGCCGCTCTCGTGTCACTGGCAGAGCCGTTGCTCAGTGACGCCCGCCGCGAGCTCCTGCGCGAGGTCATCGAGTTGTCTGCGGCCCATGACATTCCGCCGGCCAACTGCGACCTGGCGTTGGCTGCATTGAGTTGGGGTACCGGGATGCCGCCCGACACCGGTCGCACGCTCTTCGCCGTGGCTCGGATCGCCGGATGGACCGCGCATTACCTGGAGGAGCTCGCCGAGCGTCCCCTACGGTTTCGGGCCCGGGCGGTGTACAGCGTCGGGTGAACGGGGAGCCATCCGTCGATCGGCTCCACACCCGCAACGACTCGTGGACCGTCGCGACGACGATATGCCTGGGCTTCGAGTCATGCGGGACTGACCAGGGCCGACAGCTCGTCACTTCGAGTGGAGGTGATCGCGATGTTCTCGAACCCGATGCACGACCTGGCACGACTCCTCGGGACCGTCTGATACCAGCTCTTGGTGGAGCCGGTCTGGGTGTATTCGGATCACGGCAGAATGCACCAACAATTCGCGACTTGATCGAGTGGTTCCAGCTTTGCTGACGTGATGCGACGGCACCGCCCGGCTTACGGTGAAGCCGGGCGGTGCCTCATCAATTGTTTGGCTTTGGCGACCATGACGCTGACCGTGGAAGTGGGCAGTCACCCCTGTGGTGTGTGGCGCCCAAGCTGGCGCCAATCGAATGGATCGTCCACGTCTACAGCGTGTCCGCCAAGTATGCATTCGTGGCTCAGACTCTGTTCGCTTTCGGAAGCGACCACCTCCTTTGGCCTTTCCATCGGTCACTGCCTGGGCTTGGTCTGAAGGTCGACTCGGCAACCCCGCACGGACGACACCGGAGGTGACCGAGCGACTTTGGGGCGGGGAATGGCCCGAAGCCATCTGTGCCAGCACAGGCGACCATCGTTCGCCCACCATGCCCGCAACTGAGGACCTGGCAGCTCCGCGGTGGCCACGAGCGTGCGATCCGGCGGCTGCGGCGACTCGGCCTCCCATGAGGCGATTACCTCGGCGAAGGCAACGTCGAGTAGGTCCGGATCGGCCAGCACGAGGGCAAGGAACTCGTCCCGAACCGCCACAATGGTTGTTTGTGTGACCATGGCAGATCACACGGATACTGGCTGGCGATCCTCCGCTGTGGCCGAGATCACCTGAGAGTCTCCGGCGGGCGATACGGCGGGCTGCTCGTCGGTGGTGACGGTGATCTTGCGGGGCTTGGCCCGCTCCGCAATGGGGATCGTCAGCCGGAGGACGCCGCTGTTATAAGCGGCGGTGATGCCCCCGGTGTCGAGCGCTTCCCCGAGCATGACCTGCCGACCGAACACGCCCCTGGGACGCTCCGAGGCCACCAACTCGACCTCGGGCCCGGTTGCGGGCCGACGCTCGGCCCGGACAGTCAGCACGTTTTGCTCCACGTCGAGGTCGATACTGTCCGGTTCGATTCCCGGCAGGTCGAATTCGACGACAAACTCGTTGCCGTTGCGCCACGCATCCATGGGCATGGCCGCCGGACGGGCGACGGTTCCGAAGACCTGCTCGGCCAACCGGTCAAACTGACGGAACGGATCAGAACGAACAAGCATGGTGTACCTCCTCGTTTCAGCCGGAGGCGTCCTTCCCGCGCCTCCAGATCTATGGTGATTGCTTCAGATTTGTTATACCCTGGAGACCATGTCCGATGCAAGGGGTTTTGCCGAGATTCCATCGAGTCGATCGCCGGGGCTGGATGACCGTCCCGATCCCAGCCGGGGCATCTACGGAATCTCCGTGGCGGCCGAACTGGTGGGCAGCGCCCCACAGAACCTCCGGCTCTACGAGACTCGGGGCCTGATTAACCCGGCCCGCAGCCAGGGTGGAACCCGCCGCTACAGCGACGACGACCTCATCCGACTCCGACAGATCGGCCGGCTCCTCGACGACGGCCTCAATCTGGCCGGCATCGCTGCCGTCTTGGCCCTCCAGGCCGCCAACCAAGCCCTACGAGTCGAACTCGACGACACCCGCCGACGCGCGTCCGAATCACGCAGTCACCGGAAGCGTCAGTAGCGGCTCGGAACGAACCGGCAGCGGCTGCACCGCTCCACCGCACAGGCGGCCCGAGTCGGATGTTGTCCCAGCCCAGGGGGTTCGGACATCGACCTTTTCCTCGAGTACCGAACGGAGGGCAGAAGTGGCCATCTACCAAGGGGATACGTTGTAGCTCTGACAACGAGTGGAGGTGAGCGGACTCGAACCGCCGACTTCTACATTGCGAACGTAGCGCTCTACCAGCTGAGCTACACCCCCGGGTGCGTTGGAGAGACTAGCCGCCACCGAGGTGCACCGGTCCAGCGCCGGGACCCCTCCTGACGGTCCACGGCGGGTCGGATGACCCGTCCGACCGGCCGGTCAGGGGTCGGCGTTCGGGGTCGACGACTGACCCGGCGTGGTGGTCGTCGTGGTGGTCGACGTCGAGGTCGTCGTCGTCGACTGACCCGGCGTGGTGGTCGTCGTGGTGGTTGGGATCGGACGGGTGGTCGTCGTGGTCGACGACTTCGGGGGGGCCGGCGTCGTGGTCGTCGTGGTCGACGACGTGGGAACCGGCACCGCGAAGGACCACGTGGCGACGGCGCAGTCCGCCGGCGTCGCGGCCTGGACCACCAGTTCCCCGGGTAGCGACGAGTAGGACCACACGGCCAGCGCCGGACCGGACTGCAGACAGCTCAGCGCCGGGTCCGTGGTCCCGATGCCGGTGAGCACGCCGACCTGCTGGGCCGTACCGCCCGACGGCGGGGGGACGATCGGCGTCAGCGCGATGTTGGCCGTACCGTCATAGGTGGCGACCGACGTGAAGCCGGTGCCCGGGGGTGGGGGCGGACCGGTCTGGGCATCCTTCGTCGCCGGCGCGTTCCCGAGCAGCGCGGCCAGCATGGCCGGGTCGTTGCCGTCCATGCCGAGCGCCCAGATCCCGACGCCGGCGATGTGGAAGAAGTTGGCCAACTGGGCCTTCAGGGCCAGCGAGGTCGGATCGTCGAAGTAGGTCTTGTGCCACTGGGTCCCGACCTGGTACTCCGTCCATGCCGTGTCGGTCGCCGGGTCCCAATAGGTCGGGCGACCGGCCGCGGCGATGGTCGCATAGCTGAGCGGCGACTCCGGGCCGGTGGCGGTGGCGGTCGGCGTCCCGTCCGATGTCGGCCAGTCGTACCCGTAGTAGGGAACGCCCAGAATGACCTTGGACGGCGGTACCACCTTGCAGAACTGCTCGAGCGCCTCGGCATCGGTATATCCCGGGCCGATCAGGGGTGCTGTGGGACTCGGCTGCGTCTTCGAGTTCATGTCGTAGGCCATCACGAAGAACGCATCGACTGCCGGGGCCAGCGCTGCGATGTTGTAGAAGCCGTCCGGATCGCCGGCCGCACTGGCATAGGTGGCCATGGTGACCTGCCAGTGGGGATCGGTCGCGTGCAGCGCGGCCGACACCTTCGTGATGAGGTTGGTGAGCCCTGACTGGTCGGCGCTCCCCTCCCCTTCGAAGTCGAAATTCACGCCGTCGAGGTTCTTGGCCTGGACCGCGGCGATGAGCGCCGCCGACAGGCGGGTGGGAGCATTGGGATCGGAGGTGATCTGGTTCAGCGTGTCCTGGTTGAAGCACGTGACGGTGAGTACGACCCGGTCGCCGGCTGCATGGGCCCGGGTGACCAGGTCGACCAGGTCCTGGCTCTGGTAGCCGTTCCAGCCGGGCCCGCCTTCGTCAAGGGTCCCGTTGGCGTTGGCGTCGATACTGAAGTACGCCAGCGTCGTGAGGTCGGCGACGTCGAAATCCGACGACTCCGGGAGGGTCCAGTACGGCGCGTAGCCGAACACCTCGTGCGACTGCAGAGGTGCCGAGCCCGCCAGTGATGGGGGTGCCGGCGCAGGTGCCGTGGTCGCGGCGGGCAGGTGGACCGGGTGCACCGGGATCCGGTTCTGCCTCTGGGTCACCGGCGCCGCGAACGCGGCCTCCTGATGGCCGGTCGGCGATACCGGGGCGAGGAAGGCCGCCACCAGCCCCACAGCCAGCAAGAACACTCCGGCCACTGCGACGAGGGCCGGCGCCGGACGCAGCGGTCTCGGAAGTCGACTGACGATCCGGGGGAACACCGATCGGTGCGCCGGTGCTCCGCGGAATGCGAACTCGAGGGCCCGTATGCCGGTGGCCGGGCCGACGAACTGGCAGACGCCCGGTCCACCCAGCCACCACTCGGCCGACACCTCGATGTCCACGACCTGCCCGGGTTCGCCGTCGGGAAGTGTGACTGCCCCCACGACCGAGACGTCGGTCACGTTCGACCAGGGGATGCTCTCCTCCCCGTCAACGTCCGGAGCCCCGGCGCCCGGCTCCACCCCGTGGTCGCAGATCTCATCGAGTCGGACGGTGATCGGAGGCCCCAGCCGGTCCTCGGCCAGAGCCGGTGGCACCGAAGGGGCACCTCCGGCATCGGCGCTCCCCACCGTTTCGACCCGCGGCTCGAGGACGTGCTGGAGCACGAACTCGGCATTGCTCGGCACCGCTGAGGTCGACTGGGAGGAGGAGGTCATGGGCTGTCGAAAGGCGGAATCCGGCAGGAGGCGGCTGCGCCACACTCCCCGCCCGTGTTCCGTGGTGAATTGTTTACGATGGGTGCAATTCGATCACGGCTGCCAGCTCGGACGAGGCCACTGGTGATGTCTCGGAGCCCCGCCGATCTCACAGTGGGAGCCTAGACCACCCCTGCCGGCAACTGGCCGCGGCAGTTCCTCAAGGCACAGGGCCGATCTACCGACAATTGGGGGAGAAGCGCCACAACCACCACGAGGTCGACCTGACCATGTCCGTACCGTCTCTCCTCACCTCGCCGTCCGACGGGAGCCGGCAGCCATGATCTTCGTCGAAGGCGTACGCCTCATCATCGTCCTGTTCGGTGCCCTCCTGGGCTACGAGACCGGGCACCACGTCAACCCCCAGGGCACCGATGGCGTGGTGGGCCTCCTCATCGGCGCTGCCATCAGCTACGTCATCGGCGGGATCGCCGGACGGATCCTCGACACGGGTCTCCAGCGCGGGGTTCGACTGTTCCGCAACAGTCCTCCCGGCGAGATCTTCGCCGCCGCCATCATCTCGACCTCGGGGATGATCCTCGGCATGATCCTCGGCATGGCCCTCGTCGCCGTGTTCCGGTCGGCCTACGCCCTCGTGATCACTGCAGGGCTCGTCTGGATCTTTGCGGCCTTCGGCTGGCGCCTCGGCATGGTGAAGGGCCGACAGATCGTCGCCGCCGCCGGGCTCTCCCGCCTCCTCGGTCCACCTCCGAGGCCCCTGCCCGGCCAGGCCCTCCTGGTCGACGGATCAGCGGTGATGGACCGCTTCCTGCTCATCCTCGGCCGGAACGGGCTCCTGACCGGCGGACTGGTCGTCCCGAAGTTCGTCATCGACCACGTCACCGTGATGGCCGAGTCCCCCGACCCGGTCACCTGTCGCCGGGCCCGCCGGGGCCTCGAAGCCTTGGAGGCCCTGCGCGAGCTATCGGTGCCCGTCGACATCGCTCCCGACGAAGTCCCCGAGGTCGACGATCCCGTCATCAAGCTGCTCACCGTCGCCCGACGCACCGGGCTCCGGATCGCCACGTGCGCCACGACCGTCATGGATGCCGCCGAGAGTTGGGAGCTCGCCGCCGTGAATCTCCACGGCGTCACCACCGAGCTGTCTCCCGACCACGTGCCCGGGGAGCGCCTCACCGTCTCCCTGGTCAAGGAGGGCCGACAGGCCCGCCAGGCGGTCGGCTTCCTGCCCGACGGCGACATGGTGGTGGTCAACGACGCCCTCCACCTGATCGACGAAGGGCCGGTCCTGGTCACCGTGCTCTCGACCCGCCCCACCGCGCAGGGGGTCATGGTCTTCGCGAAACTCGCCCCGCTCACCGAGGTCGACCAGGTGAGTCAGCTCCAGGACGAACGGCGCTGACGGGTCGGGAGCGCAAGCTCCCGACCCGTGGCCGTTGTGATCAGGAGGCGATGCCGATGAACGGTGCCGACGTCGCCGTGGACTGCTGGTTGCCGTAGTAGCCCGTCGGCCCGAAGGAGTAGACCGCACCGGTCGAGGACCCCATCGAGTATCCGCCATTGGTACCGAGGGTGATCCCGACGACGGTGCCGTTGATACCGCCGGGGTCCGCTCCGTAGAAGCGGATCGAGCCGTAGCTGAAGACTCCACCGTCGGCAGCGGCCAGGTAGTACCCGGATCCGTTGGCCGTGGCGGCGATCCCGACGATCGGCGCGTTGAGTTGCACGTTTCCGGCGGAACCATGGAAGTGGGCGCTGCCGTAGGCGAAGACGCCGCCGTCGGAGGCCACCAGCCAGTATCCGGTGGTGCCGTTGCCGGCGATCCCGACGATCGGGGCGTTCAGGTGCTCGTTTCCGGCGGATCCGGCGAACCGGGCGTCACCATAGGTGAAGACACCTCCGTCGGCGGCGACCAGCCAGTAGCCCTTTCCGTCGGACGTGGCGGCCATCCCGACAATCGGGGCGTTGAGGTGCAGGTCCCCGGCGGAGCCGTGGAACTTTGCATCTCCGTACGAGAAGACACCGCCGTCGGCGCCGACCAGCCAGTAGCCGTGGCGGTCCGGGGTGGGCACCAGCCCGACGATCGGGGCAGAAAGGTGCAGGGCGGCGGGTGAGCCGTAGTTCATGGCGGATCCCCTGGTCAGGACCCCTCCGGCCGACGTGGTCTGCCAGTAGCCGGGGATGGCCCCGTTGGCCGTGGGCGTCGCGGGGCTGGACGGCGTCGAGCCACTCCCGGAGCCCAGGCCGTTGGTGGCCGTGACGACGAACGTGTACGCCGTTCCGTTGGTCAGGCCGTCGACGGTGCAACTCGTGGCCGGGGCGTTCACCGTGCACGTCTGGGTGCCCGGAGATGCCGCAACGGTGTAGCTCAGGATCGGGGAGCCTCCGTCGCTGCCCGGGGTCCACGTCACCGTGGCGCTGGCGTTGCCCGGGGTGACGGTGTCGACCGTCGGTGCAGCCGGGGGTCCGGGAACGGTGAGGGTGAAGGTCTGGGTGGCTGCGGTACCCACGCCGTTGCTGGCCGTGAACGTGATGGTGAACACGCCGGTCTCACTCGTCGTGCCGGACAGGACGCCGGTCGCCGCGTCGAACGTCACACCGGTCGGCAAGGCGCCCGACTCGGCGAGGGCCGGGGCCGGAGAGCCGGTCGCCGTCACCGTGAACGTCCCGGCCACGCCGTTGGTGAACGTCGTGTTGTCAGCCGAGGTGATGGCCGGGGCCTGGTTCACGGTGAGGGTGAAGTCCTGGGTGGCCGCGGTGCCGACACCGTTCGATGCGGTGACGGTGATCGGGTAGCTGCCACTGGTGCCCGCGGCCGGGGTGCCGGCAAGCACACCGGCCGAACTGAGGGTCACACCCGAAGGCAGCGTCCCGATCTCACTGAACGTCGGCGCCGGGTTACCAGTGGCGACGACGTGGAATGTACCGGCCGAGCCCACCGTAAACGTTGCGGCATCGGCCGAGGTGATGGCCGGAGCCTGGTCGACCGTCAGAGTGAATGACTGGGTGCCGTTGGGGGTGACCCCGTTGGACGCGGTGATGGTGAGCGGGTAGCTCCCACCGCTACCGGCGGCGGGGGTGCCCGACAGGACGCCGGTCGTGTCGTTGAGGGTCACGCCACTGGGCAGCGTGCCGGTCTCACCGAACGTGGGCGCGGGGTAGCCGGAGCCGGCCACGGTGAAGGTGCCGGCCGAGCCCACCGTGAAGGTGGTCGACGCGGCCGACGTGACCGCCGGTGCCTGGTCCACCGTGAGGGTGAAGTCCTGGGTGGCCGCGGTGCCGACACCGTTCGACGCGGTGATGGTGATCGGGTAACTGCCACCGGATGCGGCGGCCGGGGTGCCCGCAAGCACGCCGGTCGTCGTGTTGAGGGTCACTCCGCCGGGCAGGCTGCCGGTCTCACTGAACGTGGGAGCCGGTTTGCCGGTTGCGGTCACGGTGAACGTGCCGGAGGTGCCCACCTTGAAGGTGGTCGACGCGGCCGAGGTGATGGCCGGAGCCTGGTCCACCGTCAGCGTGAAGGACTGGGTGCCGTTGGGACTGGTCCCGTTGGACGCGGTGATGGTGAGCGGGTAGCTGCCACCACTGCCGGCGGCAGGGGTGCCCGAGAGCACGCCGGTCGTCGAGTTGAGGGTCACGCCACCGGGCAGCGCGCCGGACTCACTGAAGGTGGGCGCGGGGTAGCCGGAGGCCGTCACGGTGAAGGTGCCGGCCGTGCCCGCGGTGAAGGTGGTCGACGCGGCCGACGTGACCGCCGGAGCCTGGTTCACCGTCAACGTGAAGTCCTGGGTGGCGTCGGGGCTCACGCCGTTCGTTGCGGTGATGGTGATCGGATAGCTGCCACCGGTGCCGGCAGCAGGCGTGCCCGAGAGAACACCGGTCGAACCGAGGGTCACGCCACTGGGCAGCGTGCCGGTCTCGGTGTAGGTCGGGATCGGATAGCCGGTGGCGGTCACCGAGAACGTGCCGGACGTGCCTGCGGTGAAGGTGTCCGCGTCGGCCGAGGTGATGATCGGCGCCGTGGGCACATCTGTCACGGTGAGGGCGAAGCTCTGAGTGGCTGCGGTTCCCACACCGTTGGCCGCGCTGATGGTGATGTTGTAGAGGCCCCCGGTGCCGGCGGCAGGGGTGCCCGACAGCACACCGGTCGTCGCGTTCAGGGTCACGCCGCTGGGCAGCGTCCCGGTCTCGCTGAAGGTGGGTGCCGGATTGCCGGTGGCCGTCACCGTGAAGGTGCCGGCCGTACCGACCGTGAAGGAGGTCGAGCCGGCCGAGGTGATGGCCGGGGCCTGGTCGACCGTGAGCGTGAAGTCCTGGGTTGCGTTGGGACTGTTCCCGTTGGCCGCGGTGATGACGATCGGGTAGGAACCACCGCTACCGGCGGCAGGCGTGCCCGACAGGACACCGGTGGTGTCGTTGAGGGTGACGCCGGAAGGCAGGGTGCCGGTCTCGCTGAAGGTCGGTGCCGGCGAGCCGGTGGCGGTGACCGTGAAGGTGCCGGCCGTGCCGACCGTGAAGGTGGTGGCGGCGGCCGAGGTGATCGCCGGAGGTGAAGCCGCAGTCGCCACGGTGAGGGTGAAGGACTGGGTCGCATTCGGCGTGATCCCGTTCGATGCGGTGATGGTGATCGGGTAGCTGCCACCCGATCCGATGATGGGAGTTCCCGAGAGCACACCGGTGGTCGAGTTGAGGGTCACGCCGCTCGGCAGCGCGCCGGTCTCACTGAAGGTCGGTGCCGGGGTTCCGGTGGCGGTGACGGTGAACGTTCCGGCCGAGCCGATGGTGAAGGTGGTCGAGCTGGCCGAGGTGATGGCCGGGGCCTGGCCCACCGTCAGGGTGAAGTCCTGGGTGGCATCGGGGCTCACCCCGTTCGAGGCGGTGATGGTGATCGGGTAGCTGCCGCCCGAACCCGTGGCCGGGGTGCCCGAGAGCACGCCGGTGGACGAGTTGAGGGTGACGCCACTGGGCAGCGCGCCGGTCTCACTGAAGGTCGGTGCCGGGTAGCCGGTCGCGGTCACGGTGAATGTGCCCGCCGTGCCCGAGGTGAACGTGGTGGAGGCCCCCGACGTGATGGCCGGGGCGGCGTCGGCCGGGAACGTGCCGTCACCGGGGTCGAGCGTGCCCGAGTCGGCCGGGTCGCTGTGGACCTGGAAGACCTGGGAGAAGAAGTGGGGCTGGGTGAACCCGGTGTCCCCGCCGCCGCCCTCGCCGATGTAGAGCACGCAGTCGTTGGCCGAACCGAGACCGCAGCTGTTGCCGCTCGTCTCGCCGAAGGTGACGAAGTCAGGCAGCGCGTACACGGTGTACGGGCTGTGCAGTGCCGAGTCGGCGATGGCGTCGACGGAGCCGTTGGACTGCACGAAGAGCGTCCCACCCTGGTAGTCAGTGTTCCCGTCGCACGCTACCGTCGACACCGGCTTGGCGCCGTCGGGTGCCGCGCACTCGAAGATGTGGATGGCGGTGCCCGGTGAGAACACCGTGTTGGGTGGGACGACCACGTCGATGGGTTGGCCCGAGTCGAACGACTCGCCGGCTGTGAACGACGGACCGTCGGTGTAACTGGCATCGGCCGCGCCCGACAGGAAGCCGCCTCCGATACCGATCACCGAGTCGAGCGTGAAGTCCTGGACGGCGTTGGGGCTGACCCCGTTCGAGGCGGTGAAGGTGATCGGGAACGTTCCGGTCACCGTCGGGGTGCCCGAGAGCACGCCGTCAGAGTAGGTGACACCACTGGGCAGGGCGCCCGATTCTGCGATCGTCGGGGTCGGGCTTCCTGTAGCTGTGACCGTGAAGCTTCCCGCCGCACCCGTGTTGAAGGTGGTGGATGACGCCGACGTGATGGTCGGGGCAGTACCCGTCACACCCGACGTCACGTTGACGGACCAGCGGGCCGGAGGCGTCGAGTAGGTGGGCACCGGTGCGTCCTCGCCCTGGTTGACGTCGGAGGCCAGGTTGCTGGGGTAGGCGTCGAGGTCGAGGATGCCGATGGTGTCCACGTTGGTGACGACGACGAATTCGGTCTCGTAGTCGCTGATCGTGCTACCCGACGACGCAGTGACCGTCCAGGAGGCGGTCACGGTGGGAAGGGTGAGCTCGGAGCCGCCGGCTACCGCATCGGCGGCGTTGAGCGAGGTCTCGATGTAGGGATAGGGGGTGTTGAAGTCGCCGCCCGACTGGTTCGCCGTGCACGTACCGGCCACGTACCCCATTGCCGCGGTGCACAAGGTGGCGGTGAAGTTGCCGGACGTCGCCGAGTCCCCACCCGACACGCTCAACGAACCGGGCACGAGGGTCACCCCGGTGGGCACCGGGGTGATGGACCGGTAGCCGCCGATTCCGGCGACGGTGAAGTTGGAGTTGGTCACCGGAAGTGCGGTCATGGGCGCGGCGGTCACCGTGGTGAACGTCGACCCGGCCGCGGCTGACGCCGGGGCCACGATGCCGCTCCCGGTGTCCTCGACGACGGATACCGGGATACCTGCGGCGCTGAGCTGGTTGCCGACGAAGTAGCCGGACTCGGCCGGGACGTAGGTGACCGTCCCGGTGGTGCAGAGGACCGTCGGGGCGCTCTGGCAGATCTGGAACGTGACCGTCTGGTTCCCCGTGGTGGACACCGGGCTGAGCCAGGTGGTGGTGGTGCCCACGGTGTAGCTGGTGGGGTTGGGCTGGACCGGGAGGTAGAGGAGCTGGGTGCCCTCCACCGTCACCGTTCCGGAGGTGGGCTGGGTGGTCACCATGAGGCTCGACGGGTTGACGGTCCCGCCCCCGGTGACCAGGGTGGCGGCGTTGAAGCTGTCGAGCTGGTAGGGCAGGGCGCTACCGGTGCCGGAGCCGGACAGGGTGGGGGAGAACGTGATGGTGAAGGTCCCTAGACCGCCGCCGGTGAGGGTGTAGTTGCCGGCGGTCAGACCGTTGGTGAACCCGGTCAGGTAGACCACCTGGCCGGCACTCCAGGTACCGGCCAGCACCGCCGGGTCCCCGGCCTTCAAGGTCAGGGTCACGGTGGAGCCGGACTGGCTGGTGGCCGTCACCGGCGTGGGTGTCGCCGTGTTCAGCACGGTGGCCGTGCCGGTGCCCGAACCGGAAAGGGTGGGGGAGAACGTGATGGTGAAGCTGCCGGTACCACCGGTGACGACGGTGTAGGTGCCGGCCGTCAAGCCGTTGGTGAACCCGGACAGCCCGACCCTCTGTCCCGCCGTCCACGTGCCGATCGACGTGACCGTCACCGTGGAGCCCGACTGGCTGGTGGCCGTGACCGGCACGGCGGTGCCGGGCGAGTTGGAGTAGGAGGCCGTGCCGGCCGCGGTGGCGAGCGTCCCGTTGTAGGCGAAGTCGTCGGCCGAGCTGGTCGTCGAGGTGCCGAACCCGTTTTCGACGGTGATGTTGACCGTCCCGGTGCCGGCCGGCGAGGTGGCCGTGATCGAGTCGAGGGAGTTGATCTCGAAGCTGGCCGGGGTGCCACCGAAGTCCACCGCTGTCACCCCGCTGAAGCTGGTGCCGGTGATGGTCACCTGGGTCCCGCCGCCGGTCGGACCGCCGGCCGGGTCGGCCACGGTCGTGACCCCGGTCACGGTCGGGGTGGTGACGTAGGAGTAGGTGTCCGAGCCCGACGCCGAGGTGGCCGACGTGGCGTCCGGGGTGGTCACCGAGACGTCGACCGGACCGACCGCGCCGGC
>JBEKCS010000035.1:0-38056 GCA_050014755.1 Acidimicrobiales bacterium | reverse complement strand
CCGAGCTCGAGATGGCCGCGTGCTGCGGGGTGCCGCCCTACACGCCGGACCAGCTGCTCGAGATCGTGGTCACCGACGAATCGGTGTCCACCCGGGTGGGCACGACGCTCGCCCGTCCGCGTCGCCTCAGTCCGAGGGAGGGTCTGGCGCTCGCCGCCTCCGCCCGCGCGTTGCTGGCCGTCACCGGGAGCGACGAGGACGGTGCGCTCTCGCGCTCCCTGGCCAAGCTCGAACGCGCCCTCGGGCAGACGGCCGTGGACATCGAGCTCGACACGCCCGTGCTCCTCGACACGGTGCGGGCCGCGCTCGGGTCGGGCGGGCGGCTCGCCATCACGTACTACTCGGCGTCGACCGACCAGACCACCGAGCGGATCATCACCCCTCGTCACCTGTTCGCGTCGGAGGGCCACTGGTACGTCGACGGGTGGTGCGAGGCGGCCGGCGGCGTGCGCCGGTTCCGGGTCGACCGGATCGCCTCGGCCGTGCCCGCCGGGTCGGCGACCACCGAGTCGCTGGCCGACGGGCTCCCGGATGAGCGGGACCCGGCGGCGGCACCCGCCCGCGACGGGGACGGTCCGCCGTCCACGGTGCGTGGTGCGTACGTCCCCGGCCCCGACAGCCGCCGGGTGCGTATCGCCGCCGACCCGTCGATGGCCTGGCTGCTCGAGACGGTCCCGACCGCCGGGATCGTGGGCGAGGAGGGGGGCCGGCCGGTGTGGGAGGTCTTCGTGGGCGGCGACGCCTGGCTCGAACGACTGCTGCTCCGATTGGGACCCGACGCCGTGGTGGTCGACCCGGTCGAGGACCGGTCGCTCGCCCCCGAGGCCGCCGCCAGGATCCTGGACCGGTACCGCTCCACGTCGTGACCGCTCCGGCACGGTGTACTGAAATATCATGAAATGACATGAAACATCGTTTGACGGTACCCTGGCGCGCGGAGGTGGCGCCGTGGCCGGAATCCGGTGTTGAGGATGCATGTGGTGCGGGGGACCGGAGTCGACTACTACGTGCGCGACCTGGTCCCCGGGCGGTCGGAGGAGACGGCGGTGGCCGGCGAGTCCCCGGGGGTGTGGACCGGCGGTGGCACGGTGGTGCTCGGGCTGCGGGGGCAGGTCGAGCCCGAGCAGTTCGCCGAGGTGTTCGCCGGACGTGATCCGCTGGGCGACCGACCGCTGCGCGACGGAAGGAGTGTCCGCGCCGTGGCCGGTGTGGACCTGACGTTCTGTGCACCCAAATCGGTCAGCCTCCTCCACCTGCTCGCCCCCCGGGAGATCGGCGCGGCCGCCGGTGCCTCCCACGAGGCGGCGGTGGCCGATGCCCTCGGGTACCTGGAACGCAACGCGCTCGGGGTCCGTCGCACCCGGGGCGGGGTGACCCGGCGGGTCGCTGCCACCGGCGCGGTGGCCGCCGGCTTCGTCCACCGCACGAGCCGGGCCCTCGATCCCCACCTCCACACCCATCTGGTCGCGGCCAACGTGGCTCAGGGGGCGGACGGCCTGTGGTCGTCGACGGACACCCGTCGACTCTTCCTCCACCGCCGCGACGTACAGGCCGTCTACGACTCCTCCCTCCGCTACCAGCTGTCCCGCCGGGCCGGCGTGACGTGGGAGCACGGGCCGTCCGGCCGGTGGGACATGACCGGCGTCGACCCGACCCTGGAGCGCCTCTTCTCCCGACGGGCCGCCTCGATCGACGAGCAGCTGTTCCGGTCGGCCGGCGGTCGGACGTCGTCCGGGTCACGCCGGATGGCTTTCCACGCCGACCGCCCGGCCAAGGAGGTGGGGCGCACCGTGGAGGGGCTCCGCGACGACTGGCGCCGACGGGCGTCCGACCACGGCATCGAATCGACGCAACTGGTCGACGTGGTGGGTCGTACCCGGTCGGGTCCGGACGGCGACATCGTCGACCGCGACGTGCTGACGGAGCGGATCGAGCGGGTGGTCGGGACCCGCACGACCATCGCCCGACGGGATCTGGTGACCGTCGTTGCCGAATCGTCGCCGGCCGGCCTGTCCGCGGTCGGGGCCGAACGTGTCGCCGCCGCACTGGGCGAGGTGCTGCCGGGCGGCTCCGGTGCCGAAGGGCGCGAGACCCGGTGGTCCGTCGCCGACGTCGTCCGCACCCTCGGATCCGGGGGTGACCGGGTGGACCGCGCGCTCGGTGGCAACGGACTCGACGCCGCACCGGAGCCGCGATCACGGCGGAACGGCATCGAGGTGGAGCGTGGCCACGGCGGACAGGAGCGGGGCGTGTGGCCCGAGCCGGCCCGCGGTCGCGAGCCGATCGAACGCCGTCGATGACGGCCGGCCCGGCGTCATCGGCCGAGTTCGGTGGAACGGGTCCTCGTCACGCCCCGGTCGGACTCCTGCACGACCTGTCGGGTGGGGGAGCAGAGGGATCGCCACGGTTCGGCCTCGTGGGCCGCGGCCAGGGGCACCCATCGCGGCTGATTGCGGTGGTCGAAGGCGAGCGCGGCACCGGCGACGCCACGGGTGATCTGGTCGGGGGCGAGTCGGCGGCGCCACTGGGTGGAGAGCTGCTCGCCGACCTGAGGCCGGCCGCCCGACACCAGATCGACGATCGGGTGGTCGGTCAGCACCCGGCCCCGGGTGACCGACCGGGTGAGCAGCTCGGTCTCCCCGGCCAGGACCGAGAGGGACTCGAGCGTCCGGACGTCGCCGATACCCGGGAGGACCACGGTCGTGCCGAAGAGCGACGGGAACCCGTCGGCCTGCGTCGGCCACCGGTGGCGGGCCTGGGACAGGTCCTGGAAGCAGGCCAACGTCACCAGACCCTGCCCACCGCCTTCGCTGATCATCGACGGGAGTTCGGGCAGCGGTGCGATGTTGGCCAGCTCGTCGAGGGCCAGCACCACCGGCGGATCGCCGGGCGCCCGACCTCCGGCTGCCTGTTCGTAGGTGGCCCGCCGCACGTCGTCCAGGAATCCGACCACCAGGGGCGCGGCCAGGGCCTGGTGGTGGGCGGGTGCGGCGATGTAGACGGTGTCGGTCGAGGAGACGAACCCCACGGGGTCGAAGTCGGGATCGCACGTTGCCGCCAGGGCCTCCTCCGAGCGGAACCCCATGAAGGCGCCCGACGCGGTGGACCAGATCCCGCTCAGCTCGCGCTCGTCGGTGGCGACGATTCCGTCGAGCAGGTCGCGGGGGATCGAGGTCGACGCGTCCGACAGGATCCGTGCAGCGGGGAGCGCCTGGTGGCGGTCGACCCATCCGAGGACGGTGCGCATGTCGGCGCCGTCGATCGCGGCGGCGTGGAGCAACGGGGCCAGCAGCGACTGGGCCCGTTCGGTCCAGTGGGAGTCGCCGTTGCGCGAGTCGGCGCCGCCCGCCGCCGTGCTCGTGGCCACCAGGTCACGCGCTGTGGAGAGAGCCGTGCGCCACGAGGTGCACGCAGGCAGCGGCGACCACCGCAATCGGTGGACACCCTCCCGATCGGCGACCGATCCGGTCGGATCGAAGAGATGACACGTCCCGGTGGTCGAACGGGCCGCCGCGGTGGCGTCGAGCACGTCCGGCTTGGTCGATGTGGTCACCACCGCGCCGTTCGCGCAGAGGACGTTCGGGATGATCAACGACGACGTCTTGCCCGAGCGCGGTGGACCGAGCACGAGCACCGACTGTTGCGCGTCGGCCTGTCGCCAACCGTGCATGTCGTGGCCGAGGTAGATGCCGTGCTTGCCCGCCGCACTTTCGTCCCGCGCGCCGAAAAGTGTCGTCGCGACGTGTTGAGCGTGTGTTCGCGAAGAAAAGTTTTTCACTGTCGTGCGCCTCGTCATCGTCGTGCTGCGGGCCGTGCATGAGAGGCGGAGTACAGCGTCCGCGAGGGGAGAACGCCCAAGGGTACGCCAAATAACCGTTGCAAATAAACAGGTATTTCGTTGCCCGCCGAACAGGGTCGATGCACGATGTCGTCGAGCATCGACGCGTCCGGTTGGTGGTCGGCCGCGCATGTGCTCCTCGTCGATGCACCGCGACGCGCGTGGGTGCTTGACCTCCGATCAAAAAGCCATTTGGCTTGTAGTTGGTTACGTATCGCTGAGGAGATAAACGTGAACAGGTCTCAGCTCGTCAACGCGGTGACCGAGTCGACACAAACGGCTCGGCGCACCGTCGAGGACATGGTCGAGGTCTTGTTCGACACGATTATCTCCGAGGTTCGATCCGGACGGAGGGTGACGGTGGTCGGCTTCGGGACGTTCTCCCCGACCGACCGGGCCCCTCGTGTGGGTCGAAATCCCCGAACGGGTGCAGCGGTACCGATCCCAGCGTCGAGAGGAGTCCGGTTCGCCACCGGTTCGGCGTTCAAGTCGGCGTTGACCCCTAAGGAGGGATTGTCCATGGCAGTAAAGAAAGCGGCAGCCAAGAAGGCGGTCCGGAAGGCACCAGCCAAGAAGACGGTAGCCAAGAGGACCACGGCCAAGAAGACCGTGGCCAAGAAAACGGCTGCGAAGAGGGCGGTGAAGAAGGCTCCGGCCAAGAAGGCTCCGGCTCGCAAGACCGCGGCGAAGAAGACCGTGGCACGCAAGACGACTGCCAAGAAGGCACCGGCTCGCAAGACGACGGCCAAGAAGGCTCCGGCTCGCAAGACGGCTGCCAAGAAGGCACCGGCCCGCAAGACTGCGGCGAAGAAGGCTCCGGCCCGCAAGACTGCGGCGAAGAAGGCTCCGGCCCGCAAGACTGCGGCGAAGAAGGCTCCGGCCCGCAAGACTGCGGCCCGCAAGGCGCCTGCCCGCAAGGCGGTCAAGCGGACGGTCCGCCGGACCAGGTAGTGACCAGGTAGTACGGACCGGCGGCGTCCGCGTCGTGGTCCTGTCGTCGGTGGGGGCCTCTGGGCCCCCACCGACGCGTCGGGGCCCGGCCCCCGATCGGTGAGTTAGAGGCCGTCCATCAGGCGGAAGGCCTCGCCCGAATCCAGACCGGCCAGCGCCCCGTGCTGAGCCAGCTGCCACTCGATCTGCGAGGTGAACCCGGCCGGGCCAGGGACCGCCCCGTTGGCGTCATGGGTCGGCGCGAGGCCCATGGTGGTCTCGAGCTGGCTGCGGTGACACAGCAGCGCCTCGACCTTGGTCACCTCGAATCCTGATACCCCCTCGACGTGGTTGGGCAGGTCGGCCTCCCACAGCAGGAGAGTCGACGGTCGGTGGGGGTCGAGTCCCAGCTCGGGCACGAAGTGCGGGTCGCGGGCGGCGACGATGGCATCCAGTGTGAGAAAGCCGGCGGCCCGGTGATCGGGGTGGAGACGGTAGCGGCGCCATGGGTCGTGGCCGAGTACGACGTCCGGGCGTACCGAGCGGATCACCCGGGCCACCTCCCGTCGGTCGTCCGCCCCGTTGGCCAGCTCGCCGTCGACCCGTCCGAGGAACTGGACGCGATCCGTCGCGACGTCTGCGACGGCATCGACGTCGGTTCCCGCGGCATCGATGCGGGCAGCTGCCCGGCGGCATTCGTGTTGGCGGGCGGCCACCAACCGGTGGAGGTCCTCGTCCGGATCCCAACTGCCCTTGGAGCCGTCGGTGAGGATCAGGTGGTGGATCCGGCACCCCGACGCCGCCCACTTGGCCAACGTGGCGCCGGCCCCGAACTCGATGTCGTCGGGGTGGGCGCCGATGGCCAGCGCACTGGTCGGCACCGGCAGGTCGACCGTCATGGTCTCGGTGTCGAGAAGGTCGCCCACGGGCAGTCCGGACCCCGGTCTGCGGGGTGGGGCCGAGGGGCCCCGATCGGCCGTCATGGGGTGGTGGTCCTGCGAGCGGTGACCGGGACGACGTCGCCGGGCTCGTCGATGTCCCAGGCCAGATCGGGGAGGTCGAGGATCCGCAGCGGCAGGCCCAGGCGATCGGACTCGATCTGGTGGCGCGCGAACGAGCCGGGCCCGTAGGAGAAGCGGAAGCCGGCGCCCGTGGGGACGGCGATCACGTTCGTGCCGTTTCCGTAGCGGTCCGGGACCAACGTGATCCCCGGAGCGTCGCCGACCGCGGCCAGGCCGCTGGCCATCGGGAGGTCGGCGTGGGAGACCGTCACGTGGACGACGCCGGCGGCGCGCAGGTGGTCGACACCCGCCTCGACCGCGCCGTTGAGCCCGCGGCCAGGTTCCCAGACGACGAGGGCGCCCCGCAGCCGCGCCCACTCGGCGACAGCGTTGTCGTCGCACACGACGGCGACGGGGAGGGGAAGGGCGGCGTCGAGCACCCGAGCGGCCATGGCCCGGGCCAGGTCGGCCCGCTCGCCGGCGGTCAGGGCGTGGTCCAGTCGTCCCTTCGCCTCGTGGAACGCCTTGATCGGCACGAGGACCGCCCGGGGACCCAGACCGAGGCTCCGGCTCGGTGGATGCACTCCGGGGTCGGCCACGATGCCAGTGTAGGCACCCGTCGATACCGGCCCACGAGTGCGCACCCGCCTAGGGTGGTCCTGTGACGGACGACCAGTCGAATCCCGTCGAGCCGCTGACCGAACGTTCCCGCGTCGAGGCTCTGGCCCGGGTGAGGGTCTTGCTGCGCGAGCTCGGCAGCACCGACGAGGACATCGACCGTGCCGTCGAGGACGACGTGCTCGACCTCCTGGTCGTCGACCGGGTGCTGGTGCCGAGCGGCCACCGGTTGACCCGGGCCGACGTGGCCGCCCGGACCGGGATCCCCGTCGACGTGACGAGGCGCTTCTGGCGGGCACTGGGGTTCCTCGACGTGGACGAGGCCGAGCCGGCCTTCACCGACATGGACATCGAAGCCGTCCAGATCTTCCAGGCGATGGTGGCCATGGGTCTGGTCGACCTGGAGACCGCGGTCCAGATGGCCCGGGTCATCGGCTCGTCGATGGCCAGGATCGCCGAGGCGGAGGCCGCGCCGGGGAGCACGCCGATCCTGGTGGCAACGGGCGACAGCATCCTGGACGCCGACCAGTTCGCCCAGCAGGCCGAGGTGTCGATCCCGGCGATGGCCCGGCTGCTCGAGTACGTGTGGCGACGGCACCTCCAGGCGGCCACCCACCGGGCCATGCTGCACCGGTCCCGGGGGGCCGACGAGGGGATCCGTCCGGTGATGGCCATCGGGTTCGCCGACATGGTGGGGTTCACCATGTTGAGCCAGCACCTCGGTGACGAGGAGCTGGCTGCCGTGGTCGCACGGTTCGAGGAGCTGGCCCACGACACGGTGGTCGCCCTGGGGGGCCGGGTGGTGAAGATGATCGGCGACGAGGTCATGTTCGTCGTCCCGACCGCGCTCGGCGCCGCGCAGATCGGTCTCAGTCTGGCCGAGGCCTACGCCGACGACGACCTGCTGTCCGACGTCCGGGTGGCCCTGGCCAGCGGACCGGTGCTCATGAAGGACGGCGACTTCTACGGACCGGTGGTCAACCTGGCCAGCCGGCTGGTCGCGGTCGCCCACCCGGGCACGGTGCTCATCTCGGACGAGTTCCGTGACGCGCTGGCGGCCGAGGGTGCAACCGACATCGAGACGCGCCCGCTGCGGACCCGGAACCTGAAAGACATCGGCAGGGTCCAGATGTGGAAGCTGTTGCGGGCCGGGACCGAGCCCGGCGCCGACAGCCGCCGCACAATGCGGTGGGAGCGGTTGGGCGAGGTGCTCCGCGAGCTCGACGAGCTCCGTGAGCGGGGCGAGCAGGTGCGCCCCGGAGGGGTGGACCGGTCAGGTGCCGAGCCGGGCGGTGGCGATGCCGTGGGGCCGAAGGGCGAACGAGGCCTCGAACGGGGCGACCGGGCGGCCACGTAGGTCGACCAGCCAGCCCGACCGGCCGGGGACGCGCACCTCTGTCTCCTCCGCGGTCGGGTTGAACACCCGCACCTCGACGGCCCCGGCGTTGCGCCGCACCGACGAGACCTTGGCGCCCTCGACGGTCAGCTCGCTTCCGCGGTCCGGCCGGCTACCACCGCCGAAGGACCCGACGACCTGGAGCGGGACGAGGATGTCGTCGGACAGGTCGTAGGGGTCGACGTCCTCGGTGCACAGCGCGTAGGCCACCTCGACCGGTCCGACCATCTGGGATCCTTCGAGCGGGTCCATGGGGCCGGCCGGCAGGGGGCGCAGCGACATTCCCATCCGGGACAGCATCCCGGTGGACCGGAGCAGCGTGAGCCCAAGGGCCGAGGCGACGGGCCCGGAGCCGTCGTCGCCGTCGGCGATGTCGACCAGTTCGTACTCCATGACCCCCTCGTGGACGACGGTGAGCCCGCCGGCCCGGACGAAGCGGTGGGACGGGAACGTAGGCAGGCCGAACTCCTCGGAGCGGCCCTCGGCGGTGAGCCCCCGCTCGACCACCGTGAAGGCGCATCCGGCCTGAGACGTGGCCGCGGGTGCCGGCAGGGGCAGGTGCACCCGCAGCCGGTGGTCGCGCGACGGATTGTCGAACCGGGTGCGGACCCGCACCGCAGGGTCGTCGGCCCGCAGCTCGACGGTGGTGGTGACATCCACCGGTCGGTTGCCCCGCCGGGCGCGGGTGGCACCGTCCACGTGGTCGGGCCACTCGAAGGTGGTCACGATCTCCACGCTGGCCCGGACCGGGCCCCGCTCGACTGCGGTGACGGTCACCGAGACGGGGGAGTCGACGATCGAGTCGTGGGCGGGCGGCGAGTAGTTGTACGTGTCGCCGTGATCGCCTCCGTCGACGAGGCGGCCGTAGCCGGGGACGCCGCCGAGGGAGAAGGTGCCCGTGACCGGATCGACCACCACGTCCACCAGACCGTTGGCGAGGGTCGGACCGGCTTCCGGCTCCTCGTCGAGGGTCGCCGGATGGGCGAGGGGCGCGGGAGTGAACCGGGACCAGCCGAAGCCGGGCACCGACACCTGGCGGGCCAGCAGGCGCCGCACCGAGGGCTGGTCGATGATGAGGCGGACCTCGGTGTCGGGCCGGGCGGTGAGGCGGGTGTACAACTCCCGCTTGATCTCTTCGACCGGGACGCCGTCGCGTGGCTCGGGGCCCACCACCACGGTCACATCGAGCCCGGTCTCGTCCTCGGTCAGGGTCACCTCGGTCACGTAGCTGTTGTCGTCGATGCGGGCGCCCTGGAGGAGGCCCAGCATCGTGCGCACCGTCTCGCCGTCGAGGGTGATGGATCCTGGAAGCCCGCCCTGCTCGGACAGGACCTGGACGTCGGGTCCCGGCTCGCCGACGGCCGGGACGACCACCTCGACCAGACCGGACCGGTCGTGGGCGGACGGGTTGACGACCACCGGCCCCGGCCCCGCCATCGACCGGCCGACCGCGTGCAACGCCTGCTCGGTCAGCCCCTGGCCGATGTCCCGGGCCTCGGCGTAGCGGTGGAGGACGGCGTCCACGACGTCGTCGGCCGAGCACGCGCAGATCGAGTCATGGGCCGAGTTGCGGATGACCAGGGTCCAGGCCACGTCCAGGAACGGCCCCGGCCAGGAGCCGGCCGGGACGAACAGTGTCGACAACGGCTCGGCCAGCTGTTCGAGCGACCGCTCGGCCCGGGCCGCGGCCTGCTTCACATCCACCCGGTTGGAGGTGACACCCATCAGGACGTTGGATCGGAAGCCGGAGCGGAGCTCGCCGGGCCACTCGGTGAGGCCGTCGCGGGCGGTCGACCCGAGGTACTCGGCCAGCGAGGCGATGCCGAGGTCGAAGTCGTCCTGGATGGCGTTGGCCTCGGCCACCACGCGGCCCAGCCAGGGCTGGGGACGCAGGTGGTCCGACCCGTTCATGAGGAGCATCGGCCCTTGGGGATCGAGGAACGAGGCGAACTCCTCTTCGAGCGCGCCCAGCCGGCGCACGAGCTGCTTGGCGTCCTCGGGCAGGGCGGCCCCGTTTCCGTAGCCGGCCACCAGGTACTCGGCACGGACGCTCGACCCGTCGGGAGCCGTCCACACGAACGCCGTCTGCTCGATCGCCGACGGGACTCCACGCCACAGAACGGCGTGCTCCAGTCCGGCCTGTCCGAGAATCTGCGGCATCTGGGCCACGTGCCCGAACATGTCCGGCAGGTAGCCCACCTCCATGACCCCGCCGAAGGCGCTCCCCCGTTCGATGCCCTTCTGGAGGTTGCGGACGATCGTCTCGCCGGACACCAGGAACTCGTCCATGAGGATGTACCACGGACCGACGGTGAGCCTCCCCGCGGCGGCAAGGGCCCGCAGTCGCGGCTCGTTCTCGGGCCGGATCTCCAGGTAGTCGTCGACGACGGCCAGCTGCCCGTCGAGGAGGAAGTGGCGGTAGGAGCTGTCCGACTCCATCAGGTCGAGCAGGTCGTCGACCAGTCGGACCAGCTTCAGCCGGAAGGTCTGGAACGAGTGGTACCACTCACGGTCCCAGTGGGTGTGGGGGACGATGGCGACACGACGACGCCGGCCGTCCGCCGACGGATCGCCGTTGGACGAAGTGGTCACTGCTGGAGGTCCCCGTACTCGGCCTCGTAGGCCGTGAGCTCACCGACGAGTCGATCGATGTCCGCGGTGGTCTGTGCGGTTCCCCGTCCCTTGTGCTCGGCATAGGCGGCCGCCCCCAGATCGTGGAGCAGTCCGTCGGCCTTGTGCTTGGCCGTGGCCTGGTCGAGTTTCTCCTGACCGGCCTTGGTCGCCTCGCTCGCCTTGGCCAGACCGGCCTCGGCCTGTGCCTTGACTTTGTCCATGAGTCCCATGACGCCTCCTCGGGTGTCCGTTGACGACCGTGGACTAAGACTAGAACGGGCGTGCACGGCGAGGTCGACCGGCCGCCCCGCCCGGCTGTCTGGCGACCGGGACCGGCACAGATCGACACGGAACGACACGGACCCGAGGAGCCGAGAGTGCGACCCTGGCGCGACCATCTCGACGCGGACGACCCCCTGGCCAGGGACGCGGTCCCCGGCGCGTCCGGCCTGTTCTACGACGGGACGCTGCTCGGCCTGTGGTCGCAGCGGTGGCGGTCGGCCCCGCGGGCCCGCCTGTGGAAGGAGGGGGGTCGCTGGTGGGCGGCGGAGGAGTTCGAGGAGGCCACGCGCACGGCTGCGGGGAGGCTTCGGGGCGCGGGACTAGAGCCGGGCCAGCGGGTGGTGTGGTCCACCGGATCCTCGGTCGACTCGCTCGTCGCCCACGTGGGCGCCCTGCGGGCGGGCCTGGTCGTGGTGCCGGCCAACACCGCCTACGGGGAGAGCGAGCTCACCCACATCGTCCGCGACGTCCGAGCCGCGGGGGCGATCGTGGAACGGGCGGACCAGGCCGGGTGGGTCCGGGCCGCGGGCAGTGGCCCGATGGTGGTGACCGGACCGGGCCTCGAGCTTCCCGATGGCGATCCGGGCGACCTCGACCTGGCCGACCCCGACGATCCGGCGCTGATCTGCTTCACGTCCGGCACCACCGGCGTGCCCAAGGGTGCCGTGCTCCGCCATCGCAACCTGGTGGCCGGCGTGGAATCGGTCACCCGGGCCTGGCGGATGAGCAGCGAGGACCGGCTCGTCCACTGCCTGCCCGTCTTCCACGCCCACGGACTGGCGGTCGGTGCCTACGGCACCCTCACCGCCGGAGGATCAGCGGTGCTCCTGCCCGGGTTCGACCCCGGGGCGGTGGTCGAGGCGGCGCGTGACGAACGGGCCACGCTGTTCTTCGGCGTCCCCACCATGTACCACCGGCTGGTGGCGTCGGGACGGGCCGGCGAGCTGTCCACCCTCCGCCTGTGCGTGTCCGGATCGGCACCGCTGTCCGCGGACCTCCATGCCGCGGCCACCGAGGCGATCGGCAGTGTCGTCCTCGAGCGTTACGGCATGACCGAGACCCTCATGAACACGTCCAACCCCTACGAAGGCGAGCGTCGGGCCGGCACGGTGGGATTCCCGCTTCCGGGGGTGGAGCTGTGCATCGACGCCTTCGGGGAGGTGCTGGTACGGGGCCCCAACGTCTTCGACGGCTACTTCGAGCGGGACTCGGCGAACGCCGAGGCGTTCCGCGACCTCGGTGACGGCGGAGGTCCGTGGTTCGCCACCGGCGACCTCGGCGACGACGACGACGGCTACCTGGTGATCCGGGGCCGGTCGAAGGAGCTGATCATCTCGGGAGGGTTCAACGTCTACCCGACCGAGGTGGAGGACGTGGTCCGCCGCCATCCCGGTGTGGCCGAGGTCGCGGTCACCGGGACCCCGTCCGACGAGTGGGGCGAGGTGGTGACGGCCTGGGTGGTGGCGGACGGGGAGGCACCCACCGTGGACGGACTCCGCTCCTTCTGCACCGGGCTCCTCGCCCCCTACAAGCAGCCCCGCCTGGTGCGGGTGGTCGACGCCCTTCCCCGCAACGCGCTGGGCAAGGTGGTCCGCAGCCGGCTGGGATGATGCCGGCCCGGTCCGGGCCGGGGCGGTAGGTTGCGCGGGTGTCCTCGACCGATCCCCCTCCCGGCCGGACGGCAACGGCGGTCGCCGTCCCCGATCGCCCGCCTAGGGGTGCGGCGCCGACCCTGCGCGTGGAGCGTCGCCTGCTGCGCGACGGGGTCGGGCGGCTCGGGTCGATGGACGAGGTCGGACGGGGGGCGCCGGCCGGGCCGGTCCACGTCGGGGTGGTGGTCATCGATGCCACCGTGTCCCGGCCGCCCACAGGCGTGCGCGACTCGAAGCTGCTCGCGCCGGCGGCACGGGAGTCGCTGGTGCCCGGCCTCTGCCGGTGGGCCGTCGACTGGGCGGTCGGCGACGCCGGAGCGGCGGAGGTCGACCGCTACGGACTCACCGGCGCGCTGCGCCTGGCCGGGCAGCGGGCGCTGGCACAGCTCGCAGCACCACCGGACCTGGTGCTCCTCGACGGTGGCCACGACTGGCTGACCCCGCCGGGAGCGACCGAAGGGTCCGACGAGAGCCGTCACGCCCGGCCGGCGGTGACGGTGGTGACACGGGTGAAGGCGGACCTGACGTGCGCGTCGGTGGCGGCGGCCAGTGTGCTGGCCAAGGTGGCCCGGGACGCGGTGATGGTCGAGCTGGCCGGGTCGTTTCCCGGCTACGGGTGGGAGGAGAACAAGGGGTACGGGACGCCGGCGCACCTGGACGCGCTGCGCCGGCTCGGCCCCACGCCCCACCACCGGATGACCTGGCGGCTTCCGGCGGGTCCCTGAGTCGGGTGGACGGCTCCCCTGGTCGCTCCGGTCACTTCCGTTGTGCCGCGGGAGTGGCGCCGGCACGGGGCGGGTCGACGAGATCGAGCGCCCGGGCCGTGGAGACGAGCCTGTCGTAACGCTCGCGGATGTCGGCCAGGTCGAGCGGCTCCGGCACCTCCTGCTCGGCACCCCGGAGGATCATCTCGCCCTGGCGGAGCAGGACGGCGCGCTGGTTGCTGTCCGTCGTGTTCTCGGTGATGTGCGAGAGCGCGTCGATCATCCGGATGATCACCGCGGGCATCGCCCGTCCGGCCTGGCGGACCTTGTCGAACGACCGGTTGACCATCCTGTCGTAGCTCGGATCGAATTCGATGAGGCGGACCCGGCCGCTCCGATCGCGGTACACGCCTTCGTCGAGGATCCTCGACGAGATCTCGGACAGACCGGCGGACAGCCAGTCGATGCAGGTGAGTGCGGTGAAGGTGTCGTTGACCGCGGGCGACAGCGCCCGGATGGCGATCTCGACCAGCTGGTCGATGGCGAACACCGGATCCTGGGTCAAGGTGCGGTGGGGGCCGGTGACGTGTCCCTTGTCGAGTGCCGCGGCGACCTGGACCGAGGCCCAGGCGGGCCACACCGTGGCCAGTGGTCGGTGGGCGACCACGAAGTGCCCGGGCCGGTGGGCCAGGCGGATGACCGCGCCGGAGGACTCGGCGATCTCGATGAGCTTCCCGTACCCCACGAACTGGAGGTAGCCGCTGTGCTTGGCGGTGACCACCGCGCCCGGCTTGCTGAGCAGCTCCGCCAGCTCTGCGGCATACCCGGGCTTGTCGTCGATTCGGCCCTCGACCTCGATCCGCTGGATCGGGAACTCGGCGTTGATGGCCCGGTCGAGGTCACGGGCGATCCCGGCGATGACCTCGGGGAGCTGGATGGACTTGGCGATGTGGTGGATGAAGTAGACCAGCACCGCCAGGTCGACCAGCAGGAATGCCTCGGCCACGGTGATCGACAGATGGGGGACGAAGTCCCCGCCGGGCAGTCCGGTGATCGAACCCAGGGCGAGGACCGAGTACACGAAGGTCGCCACGAAGACGCCCAGTGTCATCTGGTTGCCGGTGTCGCGGATGAAGTTCCGCATCATCCGGGGCCCGAACTGTTGGGACGCGAGGGTCAGGGCCAGGATGGTGATGGAGAAGACCACCCCGACGGTGGTGATGATGGCCGCGGCGATGGCGATCAGGACCTGGCGGCCGGCGTCGGCGCTCCCGGTCCGCACCCACCAGGGCAGGTTCAGGTGGTGGTGGTAGGCGGCGAGATCGATCTCGTACGTCACCAGGAACAGGAGTGAGGCCCCGATGATGAGGACGGTCGGGACCACCCAGAAGGTGGTGCGCAGGGCCTCGCGTCGCCAACTCGGCACACGGAGTCGGCGAGGCCTCATGTACTCCGGCTTCGGCGCCGGTTCGCCGTTCGTCTCCAGGTCGGTCACCGCGCTCCTCCGCAAGGACAGGTACGACTACCTGTCCGATGCCGACCAGTCTTCCCGGCGCTCCATGCCCAGGCTACCGGACAGGAGTGCGACCGACGGGCCCGACGCGGCAGGTCCGCCCGGGGGAGGGATCAGGCGGACGAGCCCTGTGGCGCCGGCTCCTTCGCCAAACCGAGGACCCGCTCGCCGATGATGTTGCGCAGGACCTCGTCCGATCCGCCGGCGATCCGCATGCCGGGCACGCCGAGGAGAAAGTAGCTCCAGGAGTAGGTGCCCCAGGCGCCGGTGTCGACCACCAGCGACGGCCCGAGCATCGACGAGAGCGCTTCGTAGGTCCGGACCATGTTGGCCGTGAGCGACAGCTTGGCCAGCGACATCTCGGGTCCCGGTAGCTGGCCGGCGGCGATCTTGGCCATGGCCCGCCGGTTCGTGTAGCCCGCGACCCGGTCGTTGATGATGATCCGGGCGAGCTGCTGGCGGATCAGGGGGTCGTTGTTCGTCCCCGTGGCCCGGGCCACCTCGATCAGCCTGGTGGAGTTGGGCAGACCCACGCCGCCGCCCCCGCCGCCGATGGACGCCCGCTCGTTCATCAGCGTCGTCAGGGCGACCGTCCATCCGCCGTTCACGTCGCCGAGACGGTGCGAGTCGGGCACCCGTACGTCGGTGAAGAACACTTCGTTGAACGAGGCGCCCCCGGTCATCTGGCGCAACGGTCGTACCTCCACCCCGGGTGCGTGCATGTCGACGACGAACCCGGTGAGCCCCCGATGCTTGGGCAGATCGGGATCGGTTCGGCAGATGATCTCGCCGATGTCGGACACCTGGGCTCCCGAGGTCCACACCTTCTGGCCGTTGATGATCCACTCGTCGCCGTCCCGGACGGCCCGGGTCTGGAGGGAGGCCAGGTCCGAGCCGGAGGACGGCTCGCTGAACAGCTGGCAGGCCACGATGTCGCCGCGCCACAGCGACCGCAGGTAGGCCTCCTTCACCTCGTCGGTGGCGTGGGCGAGGATGGTCGGCGCCACCATGCCGAGGCCGATGCCGTAGACCGCCTGGGACGGAGTCGCGTACTCCGACGCCACCCGTGCCCAGGCCCGCTGGTAGTCGGCGGGCAGACCGCGCCCGCCGTACTCGGTCGGACCGGTGATCCAGCCGAAGCCGGCGTCGAACACCCGCTGGGCCCAGTCCCGGGAGACGGCCAGGTCGTGGGCCTGTTGCTCGGGCGTCCGCTCCGGAAACAGGCCGACGTGGTCCGACCCCTGGCCCCAGACGAAGGTGTCCGCCGGTCGCCGCTCGGCGTTGGCATCGAGGAAGGTCCGGGCCTCGGCCTCGAACTGGTCGAGGGAGGGCGCAGCGGCAGTGGACGGGGAGCCGTGGTCGTCGGTCCTGGTGGTGTCGGTCATGGTCTGTTCCCCTCGTGTCGGAGCCGGGCCTCGTGAGGCGTGCGTCAGCGTAATCGTGGCCGGCCGTCGGGGCCGGAAGCACCCACGACGTGGATACTCCGCCCCACCGCCCGTCTGCGGTAGACCGTCGCCATGGCCTACCTCCTCGCCGCGCTGGCATCACTTGCCAATGCCTTGAGTGCCATCTTCCAGCGCATCGGGGTCCAGAACGCCCCGGCCGACACGGTCATGAGCGTCCGACTCATCCGGCACGCCTTCTCCAACGCCATCTGGTTCGCCGGGCTGGGCATGATCGTCGTCGGCTTCCTCCTCCAGGCGTTGGCCCTCCGGTTCGGACAGCTCAGCTCGGTCCAACCCATCGTCACCACGGAGCTCCTGTTCCTCGTGCTGATCCTCGGCGTCTGGTTCCGGTACCACCTGACCTGGCGGGAGTGGGGTGGCTCACTGGCCGCCGCCGGCGGGTTGGCCGCCTTCCTGATCGTGTCCGCACCGGGCGGCGGACAGTTCGTGCCGGCCCGCCACACCTGGATCGTCGTCACCGTTGCGGTGGCCGCGGCGTCGGCGGCGTGTGTCGGGCTCGGATTCGTGGGTCCCCGCTGGTTCCGGGCAGCGGTGTTCGGCGCGTCGGGAGCGATCGTGTTCGCCCTGTCGGCCGCCCTCACCAAGCAGTTGACGATCCTGGTCACCGAGGGGTGGGGCCACGTGTTCACCAACTGGGACCCCTACGCGGTGCTCGCCACCGGGGTGCTCGGCCTCTTCTTGATCCAGAGCTCGTTCCACGCCGGTCCCATCACCGCGTCCCAGGCGTCGATCACCATCGTCGACCCGATCGTCAGCGTGGTCATCGGCATCTACCTGTTCCACGACCGTCTCGCCACGGCCGGGTGGCGACTGCCGGTCGAGCTGGTGGCCGTCGCCGTCGTGGTGGCCGGCGTGATCCTGCTGTCGCTGTCACCGTTGGTGGTGGGGGCAAGGGACGAGTCCGGCAAGGGGGACAAGCTGGTGCGCCAGGTCCGGCATCGTGTCGTGCCGGCCGGCGGTGCGGCCGGGGACTAGGAAGCGCGCAGTAGCGATCGCAGCGCTTCGTCCAGGTCGGAGTGGGCGAAGGCGAAGCCGGACGCCACCAGCCGTTCCGGGAGGACCCGCTGGCCGCTCAGGATCATCTCGTCGGCCATCTCGGTACCCAGCGCCAACTTGAGGACGGGAGCGGGGACGGCCAGGAAGGAGGGACGGTGCAGTGCGGCGCCGAGGGCGTGGGCGAAGTCGGCATCGGTCGCCGGATTCGGGGCGGTGGCATTGACGGGGCCGGCAAGCGTGGCGTCACCGAGGCAGTGGAGGACCGCTCTCACGTGATCGTCCAGGGTGATCCAACTCCGGTACTGGCGGCCCGAGCCGGTCCTGCCCCCCACACCCAGTCGGAACAGGGGCAGCTGCCTGGCCAGCGCCCCGCCCGCGGTGCTGAGGACGATCCCCGTCCGCAGGAGCACGGTCCGGACGCCGGCGACCTGGGCCGGTGCGGTGGCCTGCTCCCACGCCACGCACACGTCGGCCAGGAAGCCGCTGCCGGCCGGCGACTCCTCGGTCACGATGTCGCTGCCCCGGTCGCCGTAGTAGCCGACGGCCGATGCGCTCACCAGGACCGGTGGGGGCGAACCCAGCGCGGCCAGCGCGGTCGCCACCAGCGTGGTCGAGTCGGTCCGGCTGGCCAGGACGACCTGCTTGCGGGCAGCGCTCCACCGCTTGTCACCCACGCCGGCACCGGCCAGGTGGACGGCACCGTCGAACGGCCCCTGTGCCTCGAGGGCGGCCGTGTCGATCACTCCCCGGTGCGGGTCCCAGGCGATGTCGGTCACCCCTGGAGGGACCGGCGTCCGCCCGTGGGCCGGACCCGGTCGCACCAGCCGGGTCACCGGGTGGTCCCCGGCGACGAGGGACTCGACCAGAGCGGTGCCGATCAGCCCCGACGAGCCGGTGAGGAGTACGTGCACGGGAACGGGTCTACCAGGCGGGCGTCGGATCCCGCCCGCCGTCGGTCGTGGCGGCCCGGCCGATGGCCGCCCGGACGAACCGGGCGAACGCTTCGGGATGGGTGAGATGGGCCCCGTGTCCGGCGCCCTCGATCTCGACCAGCTCGGAACCGGGGACGTGCTCGACCAGCCAGGCCACCGCGTCCCGATGGTGGGGGAGGGATGCGCTGCCGCGCCCGAACACGGCGGGCACGCTCAGCCGGGCGATGTCGAAGGGGGCCTCGGAGGTGCGGATGGCGGCCAGCTCGGCGGCCAGAGCGGATCCGTCGGCCCGCCTGGCCGACTTCGTCTCCTCGGGTAGGCGTTCCCAGGCCGCGTCGCCGACCATCCGGCGGAAGAACCGCTCGGCCACCTCGCCGGGGTCGTCGGCCTCGTCCGTCGGACGCGGGGAGCCGCCGGGGCGTGCCCCGTTGCGGGTGGCCCACGACCCGAGCCAGGGGAGCGGCGGCTCGTAGGCACCGACGGCGAGGATCGATCCGGGCCCCTCGGGGCGGAGTGCCGCCCCGAGGGCGACGTCGCCCCCGTAGCTGTGCCCGACCACCACGGCGGGACGATCGTCGATCACGGTGAGCAGGTCCTCGACATGGCCCGCCATCGTGGTGTGGACGGGGAGTTCGTTCCTCGACCGGTGGTAGCCGTGCCGGTCGTAGGCCAGGGTGTGCACGTCATCGAGCCGCCGGATGACCCGCGCGAAGCTGGCAGCCCGGTCGAGCGACCCGTGGACGAGGACGACGAGCGGCCCCTCGTCCCCGGTGCCGTCAGGGATGTGCTCAGTCATCGAGAGTCGGTGGTCGGGCATGCCGGCCCAGCCTGCCAGGGACGCCACCGGGGGGCCATTTGCCGCCACCGTCCCCGCCGCGGCCCGGCAGAAGCCGTCCAGTTCAGGGCTCCAGCCCGGTAGATGCACACATTGGGTCCCCAGATCGTGCATTGTTAGGGCTTCCATTTGACCAAGGAGAAACAGTGCCCCTGACCAAGACCGATCTCATCGCCGCCGTCGCCGCCCACACCGGATCGACCTCTAAGGACGTCGCCACCGTGCTCGGCGGCCTCGAGGACGTCATCACCGCCAACGTGGCGAAGGGCGAGAAGGTTGTCATCACCGGATTCCTGACGTTCGACCGGGCCCAGCGTGCAGCCCGCACCGGCCGCAACCCGCAGACCGGCGAGACCATCAAGATCAAGGCGTCGAAGAGCCCCAAGGTGACGGCGGGCGCCTCGTTCAAGAAGGTCGTCAACGGCCAGGCTCCGGCCCCCAAGATCACCAAGGCCAAGTAGTCCCGACGGAAGGGGTGGCCCGGGGCGAGTCCTCGGGTCGCCCCTTCGTCGCGTCCAGCACCCGCACGGCCGGCACCGGTGGAGACGCTGTTGTCGCGCGGCGCGGGAAGCGATCGCGTACCATCGTCGGGATGACGCCCGAGGAGATGGTCGACCTCGCGCACCTGCGTCGGGCGCGCGACCGCATCGACCGCGAGTACGCGCGACCGCTCGACGTCCCGGCGATGGCTCGGGCTGCCCTCATGTCGCCCGCCCACTTCTCGCGCAAGTTCCGTGCCGCCTACGGCGAGACGCCGTACGCGTACCTCATGACACGACGGATGGAGCGGGCGAAGTCATTCCTGCGCCAGGGGATGTCGGTCACCGACACCTGCATGGCCGTCGGCTGTACGTCACTCGGATCCTTCAGCTCGCGTTTCAGCGAGATCGTCGGCGAGTCGCCGTCGCAGTACCGTTCACGCGACCATCGCGAAAGCAAGGTCATTCCCTCGTGCGTGAGCATGGTGGTGACGCGACCACGGCGTCACCCGATCCCGGTCTGACCGCCACCGACCCGCACCGCCGGCCGGGGTTCACCCTGGCGGTGCGGACGTTCGGACGCCCGTCCGGTTCCGGTACCGAGCAGTTTCGGAGAAGCGGACACGGGCCGCTACTCCTACGATGACCGCATGACAGTCAACGTGTCCGCAATGTTCATCCCCGTCCACGACCCTGACGCCGCCCTCGGCTTCTACCGCGACGCACTCGGTCTCGAGGTCCGCAACGACGTCTCGGCCGGCGAGTTTCGGTGGGTCACCGTCGGTGCTCCCGGGCAGGACGTCGACATCGTGCTGTCCCAGCCGCACGGTGGCCGTTCGCAGGCCGAGGGCGACGCCCTCCTGTCGCTCGTGACCCAGGGGTCGCTGCAGGCGGCGATCTTCCGCTCCGACGACCTCGACGCCACCTTCGAGAAGGTCCGGGCATCGGGCGCCGAGGTGCTCCAGGAGCCGGCGTCCCAGCCGTGGGGCGTGCGCGACTGCGCGTTCCGCGACCCGTCGGGCAACCTCGTCCGCATCGCCCAGGCCTGACCGACGACCGACGACCGACGACGGAAAGGATCGGATTCCGGGCCGATGAAGACGATGACCTGTAGGCAGCTGGGCGGATCCTGCGATCTCCGGCTCCAAGGGAATACCGCTGACGAGATCATCAAGGCCCAGGACGAGCACTTGAACGAGGTGGTGGCAGGGGGCGACGAGGCACACGCGAGCGCATTGAAGGAGATGAAGGGCAGGTGGAAGCACCCCATCTCCGGAATGTCCTGGTACCGGAGTGCAAAGCGCGAGTTCGCCGCTCTCGGCGACGACTGATCGACCGCCGGAACACGTCACCGTCGAGCGGCGCCCTGCCACAGTGACACTCCGTGCCCGCCGGCCACCGAGATGATCTGTTGGGGAGTCTGCAACGTGTTGTCCGCGTAGAAGGTGCCGTCCGGCGCCAGCGTGAAGTAGTTCGTCAACGCGAACCGACCGGTGCCGGGAACATCGTCGACGGCGAAGTCGGTGACCAGCCGATCGTCGGCGACCCGCAGGATGTCGGACCCGTCGTCGACCTCGATGACGTCGTCTGGGCCACGTCGGACCACCGCCGTGGTTCCCCCAGAGCGCCTGGCGTAGCCGAGATTCGTCGCCACCCCGTTGGGCGAGATCTCGAACACCGACCATCCGACAGCGACCGACGATGCATAGATGTCGCCTTCTGCGTCGACCGCGATCGAGCCGAAGCTGTCGAGGACCCTCCCACCGGACATGACCGCCACGGACGCGAGCACCCAGACGGTCGTGAGAGCCAGCCAGATCAACAAACGTACCCAGGGGTGCAGGAGGATCACCGGGGGATTCGTGGCTCCGGACAGCGGTGCGTAGGCCACCCAACCGAACGAGCCCGCTGATCCACCTTCCCAGAACCCGATGAGCCACTGGCCGAACAGGTACAGGGCGATCCCCATGCCGATGACCACGACGGCCCGTTGAGCGACATCGAGGCGGCGGAGGCGCATCCCCTGGAGTTTCGCAGATCCAGCAGGCCAGGACCGCCCGCCTACGTAGGATCTGCACATGTTCCGTGACGACTATCTGCTCGACAACCAGCAGTCCGAGGCCGGCGAGCGTTTCGGTGCACTCGCCGAGCTGTTCGATCCTTCGACCTTCCGCCACATGGACGCGTTGGGGATCACTTCCGGATGGCGGGTCTGGGAGGTGGGGGCCGGCGGTGCGAGCGTGCCGTCGTGGATCGCCGAACGCACCGGCGGCGATGTGTTGGCGACCGACATCGACACGTCGTGGCTCGAACGAGGCGACGCTCCCTACGAGGTCAGGCGACACGACATCGGGAAGGACCCTGCTCCCGACGGGCTGTTCGACCTGGTCCATGCGCGCTTGGTGCTCGTCCACGTCCCCGAACGCACCGAGGCGCTGGCCACCATGGTCAGCGCCGTGCGACCCGGTGGCTGGCTGTTCCTGGAAGAGGCCGACCCCGGCCTGCAGCCCCTGGTGTGCCCCGACGAGCACGGGGAGGACGAGCAACTCGCCAACAGACTCAAACTCGCCTTTCGGTCCCTGATGGCCGAGCGCGGAGTGGATCTCGCCTTCGGACGGACGCTTCCGAGACTCCTACGGTCGGCCGGGCTGAGCGACGTGCAGTCCGACGCCTTCTTTCCGATGGGTGGACCGGCCTGTGACGAACTCGAGCGGGCGACCGTCGAGCAGATCCGAGCGCGCCTCGTCTCGGCCGGCCTGGCCACCGACGACGAGATCGAGCGCCACTTGTCGACTGTCGCCACCGGCAACCTCGACCTGGCGACCTCCCCGATGGTGTCGGCCTGGGGTCGAAAGCCGGCGTGAACAGCCGGTCTCCGGCCGCAGACGGCGGGTAGCATCAGCGCGGCGGGGAGGGGACCCCCATCCGACGCAACCTCGGGGCCGCAGAAGAGAAACGGGCGTGAACATGAGCGAGCCGAAGAAGGGCGACACTCCTTCTCAGCTGATCGACGCAAGGATCAAGGAACTGGGCGATTGGCGTGGCGAGACACTCAGCCGGCTGCGTGCCCTCATCAGGGAAGCCGAGCCAGGTGTCGTCGAGGAGTGGAAGTGGAGGGGGGTGCCGGTGTGGTACGCCGACGGGATGATCTGCACGGGCGAGACGTACAAGAGCGTCGTGAAGACGACGTTCGCCAAGGGGGCGGCCCTCGAGGATCCCTCCGGCCTCTTCAACTCCAGCCTCGACGGGAACACGAGGCGTGCCATCGACTTCCACGAGGGCGAGAAGATCGACGAGAAGGCATTGAAGGCGCTCGTTCGCGCCGCCGTCGCCCTCAACCGGTCCAAGTCCAAGAGAACGTGACCGGACTCGGCTGAATCCGGGCGCCTGTCGACAGACCACGCCGCACAGCTCCGGTTACAGCTGGCCGATCGCCTTGTGGGTCTGGGGGACCACCCGCACCCGTGGGTGGATGCGCAGTGCCCGTTCGTGCAGGTCGAGCACCTGGGCGGGTGTCGGAGCCGTGGTCGCCGTGCCGAACGGGGTGAGCGGCTGGAGGAAGATCTCGACGGAGGCCCGGGAGGCGGCGGATGCCTCGGTCACCATGGCGATGGCGGCGTCGAACTCGTCGATGTCGGTATCCGGCCCGATGACCACCTTGACCCATGTGGCGGTCCCCGAGGCCAGGGACTCGGCGAGGAATGCCGCCTGTGCGGCAACGTCCACCCGCTCGCCGTCGACACTCGGGAGCTTCAGGTCCATGCTGACGTAGGTGAGGTCGTCGACCAGTCTCCGCAGCGGCGGCACGAGGGTCCCGTTGGTCTCGAGCATCACCGGCCACCGGCGCGACGCGAACTCGGCGACCAACCGGGCCGCCCGGGCACCCTGCAGGAGGGGCTCACCGCCGGTGAGGCTGACCGAGTGGTGGGGGATCTGCGCCCACAGGGTGTCCACCGCCTCGACCACCCGATCCACGTCGAGCGGACTGGAGAGGACCGCCCAGTTGCGTCGCCCGGCTGTGGTCTCGACCCGGCACGGACCGGGGCGGCGCTCGAGCGCCTCGGGCTGGTCGCAGTAGGAGCAGCGGATGTTGCACCCGGTGAGGCGGACGAACACCTGGCGCTCACCGACCAGGGCGGCCTCGCCCTGGATGGCCGAGAAGATCTCGCTCACCAGGATGTCCCAGGGACCGGCATCCGTGCCGACGGGAGGGGAGGTCGACGCCTCGGCCGGAGCGTCGACCCCGGTGTCGGTTCGGGTCACGGTGATGCCGGGTCGTCGAGTCGGGCGGCCGCGAACCCGCGGGCCCGGAGCACGCACGCGTCGCACGTCCCGCACGGGCGTTCGCCGCCCAGGTAGCAGGACCAGGTGAGGTGGAGGGGAGCGCGGTGGTCGAGTCCGAGCCGGACGATCTCCTCCTTGGTGCACGCGATGAGTGGCGTCCGCAGCTCGATGGGATTCCCCTCCACCCCCCGGCGCTGCCCGGTGGCGGCCACGCCGCGGAAGGCCTCGATGAACTCGGGTCGACAGTCCGGGTAGCCCGAATAGTCGATCGCGTTGACCCCGATCCACACGGCGTCGAGGTCCCTCGCCTCGGCGACTCCCAGGGCCACGGCGAGGAAGATGCTGTTTCGGGCCGGGACGTAGGTCACCGGGATGCCGGCGGTCGAACCGGCCCCGGGCACGTCGATCGCGGTGTCGGTGAGGGCGGACCCGCCCCACGCCGAGGTGTCGAGGTGCACCACCAGGTGTTCCGCCCGGTAGTGGCCGGCGATGCCGGCGGCCCGGTCGACTTCGGTCCGGTGGCGCTGGCCGTAGTCGAAGGTGAGGGCCAGTGGCGGCGTGCCGGCCTCCTCGGCCGCCAGGCTCATGCACACCGTCGAGTCGAGCCCCCCCGACAGGACGACGAGGTGACCGCCCACCGTCAGACCCCGTCGCCCGGGCCCGCCGTCAGGTCCACCCACGAGTCCGTGGTCTCCCAGAGCCGGAGGGCCGCGAGCGTCAGGCCTGCTCCGGTCAGTAGTTCCCACGCCCGTCGGGCCAGGAGCTCGGCCGTCGGGTTGTCCAGGATCTCGTTGAGGTCGCGGTGGTCCCACTGGTCGACGACGATGGTGCGGACGACATCCTTCATCGTGTCGAAGTCGAGCACGACGCCGTTTTGGTCCAGCGGTCCCTCGACCGATACGTCGAGCCGGTAGGAGTGGCCGTGGAGGTTACGGCACTTGCCGGGGTGCCACGCCAGGTGATGGGCGGCCTCGAAGGCGAACGTGCACGTGACACGGGTGCGCGGCGCGGTCATGGGCCGAACGCTAATCGACCGGTCGCGGGCGCCCCGTCCGGCCTCTCGGCGTGTGGGCTCCCGGTAGGCTTGAGGGCAATGGACAGCCCGCTAGATGGAGACGCGACGGTGCCGGCGGCGGAAGGACGGGACGGCCAGGGGCGCTTGGCCGCCGGGACGGGGGCGTTCGGCCCCAATGCCTGGCTCGTCGAGGACATGTACGAGCAGTACCGGGCCGACCCGGCCTCGGTGTCGGCCTCCTGGCAGGAGTTCTTCGCCGATTACCGGCCCCCGTCGGCGCCGGCCCCCGCCGCTCCCGTTGCCGCCACCCCTGTCGCCGCTGCGGCACCGGCCGCCACCCCCGCGGGAGCTCCGGCGCCCACAGGGGTCACGGGTGCGACCCCGCTCCGCGGTGCCGCCGGGCGCATCGTGGCCAACATGGAGGCGTCGCTCGCGGTGCCCACGGCCACCAGTGTCCGGGTCGTTCCGGCCAAGCTCCTCGAGGTGAACCGCACCATCATCAACAACCAGCTGCGCCGGACCACCGGCGGCAAGGTGAGCTTCACCCATCTCATCGGCTACGCCGTGGTGAGGGGGCTCCTCGCGGTCCCGCCGATGAACGCGACGTTCGTGGAGGACGCCGACGGCAAGGGCACTCCCGGGGTGATCCGTCACGAGCACGTCGGGCTCGGTCTGGCCGTCGACGTGGAGAAGGCGGGCGGGCGGACCCTGCTCGTCCCCTGCATCGCCGATGCCGACACCCGGGACTTCAAGGGCTTCGTCGCCGCCTACGAGGACCTGGTGCGCAAGATCCACAACAACAAGATCGGCCCTGACGACTTCGTCGGCACGACGGTCACCCTGACCAATCCCGGCACGATCGGCACCGTCCAGTCGGTGCCGCGTCTGATGCCCGGCCAGGGAGTGATCGTCGGCGTGGGTGCGCTCGGGGTGCCCGCCGGGTTCGAGGCCGCCGATCCCCGGATGCTGGCCGAGCTCGGCGTGGGCAAGACGGTGACGGTCACCTCGACCTACGACCACCGGATCATCCAGGGGGCCGAGTCCGGCCTCTTCCTGGCCTACGTGTCCGAGTGCCTCATGGGCGGTCACGACTTCTACCGCGACGTCTTCGACTCCCTCGAGATCCCCTATGAGCCGGTGACCTGGCAGATGGACGACAACTCGGCCGCCGAGGACGCCGACGGTGGGCACGAGCGCCTGGTCAAGCAGAACCACGTCCAGACACTGATCAACATGTACCGGGTCCGGGGCCACCTGATCGCCCACCTCGACCCGCTCGACGCCGAACCTCCCGAACTCCACTCCGAGCTCGACCCGCTCCACTACGGCCTCACCATCTGGGACCTGCCCCGACTCTTCGTGTCGGACGGGCTCGCCGGCAGGAAGATGGCGACCCTGGACGAGATGCTCTCGATCCTGCGCGACGCGTACTGCCGGACCATGGGTGTGGAGTACATGCACATCCAGGACCCGGAACAGAAGCGCTGGATCCAGCAGCACGTCGAGGGTGTGTCGACCGTCATCGGCCCCGACGAGCAGCGCCACATCCTCGACCGGCTGAATGCCGCAGAGGTCTTCGAACGCTTCCTGCACACCCGCTACGTGGGCCAGAAGCGCTTCGGCCTCGAGGGCGCCGAGTCGGCCATCGTGATCCTCGACGCCATCTTGAACGAGGCGGTCGACGAGGGCCTCCACGAGTCGGTCATGGGGATGTCCCACCGGGGTCGGCTCAACGTGCTGGCCAACATCGTGGGCAAGTCCTACGGCGAGATCTTCGAGGAGTTCGAGGGGAACCTCGATCCCGAGTCGGTCCAGGGCTCGGGCGACGTCAAGTACCACAAGGGGGCGAAGGGGCTCTTCGTCGCCCGGTCCGGCGAGACGATCCCGCTGACCATGGCGTCCAACCCGTCCCATCTGGAGGCGGTCGACCCGGTGGTCGTGGGCATGGCCCGCGCCCGACAGGACGCGCTCGGTGGCGAGCGGGGCAGCGGCCCACGCCTCGTCGAGGGGACGGGCGATCCGTTCCCGGTCCTGCCGATCCTCCTCCACGGCGACGCGGCCTTCGCCGGACAGGGCGTCGTGGCCGAGACCCTCAACCTCTCGGGCCTCGCCGGCTACCGCACCGGCGGGACCATCCACGTCGTCATCAACAACCAGCTCGGCTTCACGACGGCGCCGGAGGCGGCCCGAACCTCGGTGTACCCGACCGACGTGGCGAAGATGGTCCAGGCCCCGATCTTCCACGTGAACGGCGACGACCCCGAGGCCTGCGCCCGGGCGGCCCGGCTGGCCTTCGGATTCCGCCAGGCGTTCCACAAGGACGTGGTCATCGACATGGTGTGCTACCGGCGTCACGGGCACAACGAGGGCGACGACCCGAGCTACACCCAGCCGCTGATGTACGCACTCATCGACGCCAAGCGCTCGGTCCGGAAGCTCTATACCGAGGCGCTGGTCCGCCGGGGGGACATCTCGCTCGAGGAGGCCGAACAGGCGCTCGACGACTTCGCGGCCAGGCTCCAGGGCGCGCTCGACGAGACCAGGGCCGAGGCCGAGGATGCACCCCCGCCCCCGGTGAGCCTGCCCGCATACGTCCAGCCCGACCTGTACATCCCGCACATCGACACCGGCATCGAGCCTGAGACGGTGTCCCGCCTGGCCACCGTGGTCCGATCGGTTCCCGAGGGCTTCGTCATGCACCCGAAGTTGGCCCGCCAGTTCGAGCAGCGGGACAAGATGGTGGCCGACGGCGAGATCGACTGGGCGCTGGGGGAGGCGCTGGCCTTCGGCTCGCTGCTCCTCGAGGGCACCGACGTGCGCGTCACCGGACAGGACACCCGACGGGGGACGTTCTCGCAACGACACGCCGTCCTCGTGGACCACGAGACCGGGGTGGAGCACGTTCCGCTGGGCGGGCTCGAGGGCGGCAGGTTCACGATCAGGGACTCGCTCCTGTCGGAGTACGCATGCGTCGGCTTCGAGTACGGCTATTCGGTCGAGGCCCCGAACGACCTGGTGGCCTGGGAGGCCCAGTTCGGCGACTTCTGGAACGGCGCCGAGATCATCGTCGACAACTTCCTGGTGGCCGCCGAGGACAAGTGGGGCCAGAAGTCGGGCCTGGTCCTCCTCCTGCCCCACGGCTACGAGGGCCAGGGCCCCGAGCACTCGTCGGCCCGGATCGAGCGCTTCTTGACCCTGTGCGCCCGGGGAAACCTACGTGTCGCCCAGCCGACGACGTCGGCGCAGTACTTCCACCTCCTTCGGGCCCAGGTCCGGGTGCCCGACCGCAAGCCGCTGATCGTGTTCACCCCGAAGTCGCTGCTGCGGGCACGTCAGGCCCGATCGCCGATCACCGCCTTCACCTCGGGCTCGTTCGCCGAGGTGCTGGACGATCCGGCGATGTCCGAGGGCCTCGACCCGACAGCGGTCGACCGGGTGGTGCTCTGCTCGGGAAAGGTCGCCTACGACGCCATCGGTCGCCGGAGCGAGCTCGGCAGTGCCGGCGCCCACGTGGCCGTGGTCCGGGTGGAGCAGCTCTACCCGTGGCCGAAGGACGGGCTCGAGGAGGTTCTCCAGCGCTACCCGGGAGCCGGGGAGGTGGTCTGGTTGCAGGAGGAGCCGGAGAACATGGGCGCCTGGAACTTCGTCCACAGCCGCCTGCACCGGCTGCTGCGCGACACCCACTCCCTCCGCCATGTGAGCCGGGCCGAGTCGGCCAGCCCGGCATCGGGCAGCGCCGCGCTCCACCGGCTCGAGCTCGAGGATCTGTTGGTTCGGTCGGTCGGCTGAGCTGCCGGGCGCCGGCGCCCGGTGGTCAGTCGAGGAAGTCGCGGGCGAGGCCCATCCACATCTCGGTCGACAACCGGAGTGACTCCACGTCGACCCGTTCGTCGATCCCGTGGAACATGGCCCCGTACTGCTCGAAGCCGATGGCAGTGCTGTGGAGGCCGAAACCGTACGAGACCGATCCGAGCTCGCGGGTGTAGCGGGCATCGGTGGCACCCACGGTCAGGAACGGGACGGTGAGGGCCCCCGGATAGAAGACCCGGCTGACCCGCTGCAGCGCGTCCCACAGCGGGGTGTCGATCGGCGAGGTCGACGCCGGTTCCTCCGACTGGAAGGCGATCTCCACGTCATCGGCCAGGTCGCCGAGGACCTCCTCGAGCATGGAACGTACGTCACCGGTCTCCCACCCGGGCAGGGTCCGGATGTCGACCTCGAGTTCCACCCGGTCGGGGATCACGTTCGTCTTGGTGCCGGCCCGCATGACGGTCGGAGCCATGGTCGTGTGGGTGCAGGCGTGGGCCTGGCGGGCGAGTCCCAGCAGTGGCAGCTCCTCACAGAAGGCGTCGATCCGGTCGGGGTCGAGGAACGGTTCGGTCAGCTCGGGTGGGAACCCGAGGCCCTCGATGAATCGCGTCCACGCCTCGTGCAGCTCGGCTGCGGGTCGGTACTCGTCGATACGACGGACGACCTCGGCCGCCTTGACCAGCGCGTTGTCGGTACGCAGCGGCTGGGAGGCGTGCCCCGGCGTCCCCTTGACGGTGAGATTGCACCAGAAGACGCCCTTCTCGCCCACGATGACCGGCAGGCGTGGGATGCCGTCGGTGCCGTTCATGGGGAATCCGCCCGATTCGGTGATCACGTAGTCGGTGCGGACCTCGTCTGCGGCGTTGGCGCACAGCCACCTGGCCCCGTAGGTGGAGAGGGCCTCCTCGTCGGCCACGGCGATGTAGACCAGGTCGCCCTTGGGCCGGAAGCCGCTGAGGGCCAGGTGGCGGATGCCGGTCGCCATGGTGGTGGTGAGATTCAGCATGTCGATGGCGCCCCGTCCCCACACCGTCCCGTCGATGAGTTCGCCCCCGAAGGGGTCGTGGGTCCAGTCGTCCGGATTGGCGGGCACGACGTCGGTGTGGCCGAGGAGGGTGAGCGAGGGTGCGGACGGGTCGGAGCCGGCGATCCGGGCCACCAGCGAGGTCCGTCCGGGCGAGGGCTCGTAGGTCTCGATGTCGACGCCCGAACCCTCGAGGTAGTCCTCCAGGAGGTCGGCGCTGCGCTGCTCGTGGCCGGAGCCCGGTGTCCCGTCGTTGACGCAGGCGTTCCGGATGAGGTGCTGGAGCAGGTCGGTCGCTTCGTCGGCCCTGTCGGTGTCGGTCGTCACATGGTGATCCTATTGTGCCGGGCGAACGGGCTTCGGGTAGGCCCCGAGGGCGGGTGTGTGCGGCGCCGGATCGGCACCATACGCAGGGGGAGTCCCCGGCAGGTGGTTGACTGGACGCAATTATGGAACCAGGACCCCCCGCCCGTCGGCGCATCGTCGTCGACGGCTCCAACCTTGCGACTGAGGGTCGCACCGTTCCCAGCCTCGCCCAGCTGAACGAGGCGATCGAGACGTTCCTGGAGGAGCACCGGGGGTTTACCGCCGAGGACGTGACCGTCGTCGTCGACGCGTCGTTCGGACACCGGATCGACCCGTCCGAGGTCGAGGCCTTCGAGCAGGCCATCGAGCACGGCGAGATGGTGACGCCTCCGGCCGGGGCCGTCGGGCGGGGCGACGGGTTCATCCTCCGGATCGCCGAGAAGTCGGGAGCCCTGGTGCTCTCCAACGACTCGTTCCAGGAGTTCCACGCCGAGCGCCCGTGGCTGTTCGAGCCGGGAAGGCTCATCGGGGGGAAACCGGTTCCGGGGGTGGGATGGGTGTTTACCCCGCGGACCCCGGTACGCGGGCCCCGTAGCCGGTCGGTGACCGCCAAGTCGAAGCGCGACGCGAAGGGGGCGGCTGCTGACGGATCGGTGGACCTGGCGCTGGACGAAGGGGAGGGCGGGGTCGTCGAGCAGCCGAAGGCCACCCGTCGCCGGCGAGGCTCGAAGACGACCGAGGCGGCGCCGGCACCGGCTGTCGCGTCGGACACCGCGGACGTCGACGATGCCTACGAGGGTGTCGGTGGGCGGCCGGCGAAGGCGTCCAGGGCCACGAAGAAGGCGGCCAAGACCGCGGAGGCCACCAAGGCCGCGAAGGCGGTGAAGGCGGTGAAGGCCACCAAGGCGGCCGGGTCCACGAAGGCGGCCGGAGCCACGAAGGTGGCCGGGGCCACGAAGGCCACCAAAGCCACCAAGGCCACCAAGGCGGTGAAGGCCACCAAGGCCGCGAAGACGGTCAAGGCCACCAAGGCAGACGGGGCGGTGAGGGCGGTGAAAGCGACGAAGGCGGTGAAGGCGGTGAAGGCCACCAAGGCCGCGAAGAAGGCAGCGAGGACCACCACACCGACCGAAGCGACCGAAGCGACCGAAGCGACCGAAGAGGCTACCCAGGCACCGGGCACCGCTCGGCGAGGCGACAGGTCAGGAGCACGGGTCGTCCCCGTCGGTGAGGCGCTGAACGACTCGATGACCTTCATCACTTTCGTGGCGGAGCACCCGATCGGCAGCACGCTGAAAGGTGAGGTCGTCTCGTTCACCTCCCACGGTGCCCATGTCGACATCGGCGGCATGCTGTGCCACGTGCCCCTGCGCGGTCTCGGCAACCCGCCACCCCAAAAGGCCCGGTCGGTCCTGACCAAGGGTGAGACCCGCACGTTCGAGCTGGTCTCGTTCGATGCCGGCCGCCGGCGCGCCGAACTCGCGTTGCCCGGCCTGGGGGACTGACGCCCGTGCCGGCGGCCCCGTCCCGCTTCCTCGGGGGCGGATGACCCGTCGGTCGTTCACTTGCGTGTATACACACGCTATGCGCACGTTGGAAAAACAAGAATACCTGTAGCTCCTCCGGCCCTTCTGGCCTCTCTGGCCCTTCTGGCCACTCCGACATCTCCGGCTGCTCCGTCACCTGCGGCTGCCCGTCATCTGCGGCCCGTGAACCGTCGAGCGACCGGTGCCCCGGTGCCCCCGATCCGGCTGGCCGGTAACCTCGCCCCTCGTGCGAGCCGACGACTACCTGCCCCACCGTGATCCCTTTCTCTTCGTCTCCGAGCTGCGCTCGGTCGAGCCCGGCCGCTCGGCCACCGGTGCCTGGCAGCTGACCGGCGACGAGGCCTTCTTCGCCGGCCACTTCCCGGGGCGTCCGACCCTCCCCGGGGTCCTCATGGTCGAGGCGCTCGCCCAGCTGGGTGGGGTGGCCGTCCTGGCGGACCCCGCGTTCGCCGGCAAGCTACCGCTCTTCGGTGGCATCGAGCATGCCCGCTTCCGGCGCCAGGTCGTCCCCGGTGACCTGCTCGAACTCGAGGTCACCCTCGGGCGGATGTCGGCACGGGCCGGCAAGGGCTCGGGCCGGGCCACCGTGGACGGTCAGCTGGCCTGCGAGGCCGAGCTGCTCTTCGTCCTGGTCGATGCCGCCCCGGCGGGCGAAGGCTGAGGCCAGTGGTGCGCATCGCCACCTGGAATGTCAACTCGTTGACCGCTCGCCTTCCCCGGGTGGAGGAGTGGATCGGATATGCCCGTCCCGACATCCTGTGCCTCCAGGAGACCAAGCAGGCCGACGCGGCATTTCCCCACGGAGCGTTCGCCGCCCTCGGATACGAGTCGGCCCACCACGGCGACGGCCGTTGGAACGGTGTGGCCATCATCTCCAGGGTGGGGCTCAGCGACGTGGTCACCGGACTCGGCGGCGCCGACGACGACCAGGGGACCCGCCTGATCGGGGCGGACTGCGGCGGCGTCCGGGTGCTGTCCGTCTACGTCCCCAACGGGAGGGCACTCGACGACGAGCACTACCCGGCCAAGCTGGCGTGGATCGCCCGGCTCCGGGGCCTGTTGGAGGAGACCTGCTCGCCGGAACGCCCGGTGGCCGTGTGCGGGGACTTCAACGTCGCCCCCGAGGACCGCGACGTCTGGGACCCTTCCCAGTTCGAGGGCATGACCCACGTCAGCCCGCCCGAGCGGGCGGCGCTCGCCGACCTCGAGGCGTGGGGCCTCGTCGACGCGTTCCGCCGGGTCTACCCCGACGAGGGGCTCTTCAGCTGGTGGGACTACCGGGGCGGTTCGTTCCACCGCCACCGGGGGATGCGGATCGACCTGATCCTGGCCACCGAGGTTCTGGCCCGGAACACGACCTACGCCCTCATCGACCGCCAGGCCCGCAAGGGTGAGAAGCCCTCGGACCACACCCCGGTCTTCATCGACACGTCGGTCGGCTGAGGCAGAGGCCGGCCTCCCGGGTCACCGCCTCAGGTTGGACCGGAGGTCGGCGAACCGCCGGGCGGCATCGACCGCCGGGGGGCGGCCATCCCCCTGCTCGCACACCGCGGCCACCTCGGCCAGCCACGGCGACGCCTGCCGCTCCATCGCCCGACCACGGCCCATGGTGCGGCTCCTCGCCCACGAGCACTCGAGGACGCGGCTGGCCCGGGTGAGGGCCACGTAGAGCAGCCGCCGCTCCTCGGCCACGGAATCCGGGGTCGTGGCGTGGACGATGGGGACGAATCCAGCCTCGAGCCCGACGACGCTGACCGCCTCCCACTCCAGTCCCTTGGCCCGGTGGAACGTGGCGAGCTCGACCCCGCCGCCCGGTTCGCCGCCCGATGTCGCTCCTGGCGTCCTCGCGGTGCGACTCCGGGCCGAATGGGGTGTCACGGCGCTGCCCACCGGTTCGGGCTCGTCGGGAGCGGGGGCGAACCGGCACGGTACACCGGACCGCTCGAGCGCCCGTCGGATCACCGCCAGCTGGTCGTGGGTCCGGGCCAGCACGGCCTGGTCCGACCACGCCGTCCCCGCCTCGGCCCGCCGCAGGATGCAGGACGCCACCGCCTCGGCCTCGGCCCGATCGTCGACGTAGGCGGTCACCGTCGGGACGGGCCCGTCGATCGTCGCAGACCGCGGAGGGGGCACCGGAGCCGGTCCGAGCGCGGCGGACGCCGCGCTCACCACCTGCGGGGTGCACCGGTGGTTCAGGTCGAGGTGCACCTCGTCGAGTCCCTCGACCACCTCGGGCAGCGAGCGCAGCAGGTCGGGGTCGGCGCCGTTCCACCCGTAGATGGCCTGGTTCGGATCTCCCACCGCACACAGGTCGCCGTCTGGACCCAGCAGGGCGCGCACCAGGCGGAACTGGGCTGGGTTCACGTCCTGGAACTCGTCGACGGCGAGGTGTCGGTAGCGCCAGTGGGCCTGCTCGGCGAAGGTGGCGTCCTCGTCCAACAGGTCGCCGGCGTGGAGCAGTACGTCGTCGAGGTCGAGGAGGCCCCGCCGGGCCAGCCGGTCCCGGTAGTCGGCGAAGAGGGCGGCCGTGCGTTCGGGATCGAGGACTGTCGACCGCCCGGAGGCCAGTGCCGCGTCCGGGTACCCGTCCGGGGACAGGCACCGGGCCTTGGCCCAGCCGATCTCGGTGTCCGCCGCCGACGCCACGGCGCGGTCGCCGGTGAGCTCGGCGAGGGTGCGCCACCGGTGCTCGACCAGGCTCGGCGGGGGCTGGCCGGTGTCGAACGCCCTCCGACGGAGGAGGGTGAGGGCCAGCTGGTGGAGGGTGCCGGCCCGGACGCCGGGGGAGGGAGTGCCGCCCGGCCCTGCCGGAACGGAGACGGGTACGTCGTAGTGGCCGAGACGGTCCCGGAGCTCGTGGGCCGCCTTGCGGGTGAAGGTGCACACCAGCGTGTGGTCGGCGTCGGCCGAGCCGTCCCTGATCCGCCGGGCGACCCGGAGGGTCAGGACGCGGGTCTTTCCGGAGCCGGCACCGGCGACGATGCACAGGGCGGTGGCGGGGGAGTCGACCGCCCGGCGCTGGGCGGGGGTCAGGCCACGGAGCGCCCGTTCGAAGCGGTCGCCGGGTTCCGGCGACGGCAACGGGGCGAGGGGTTCCACGGAAGCCGAGGCTACCGCCCGGGTGTAGCGCGCCGGCGTGGCGGTCCGTCGGTAGATTGATCCGGTGCCGCCACCCGACCCCCGCCCCGCCGCCGTGCCGGGCTGACGCTTGCCGACACGCCGTCCCCCGCTGCTTCCGGGTGAGCACGTCCTGGTCGATATCCGGCCCCACTGGACGTTCCTGACGGGGCCGTTGGTCGCAGCCCTGGCCACCGTGACCGTCGGGATCGTGCTCGACGTGGCGTTTCCGCATACGTCGGTGACCCTGCACTGGGTCGAAGGTGCGGTGGTCGCCGTGCCGTGTGCCTGGCTGGGCGTGCGGTTCGTGCGCTGGAGACGATCCTGGCTGATGGTGACCTCCATCAGGATCGTGGATCAGTGGGGTGCGGCCCGGGGCGACCGGATCGACATCCCGCTCGATTCGATCGAGCGGGTGATCGCCGTTCGCGGGCCCGTGCGTCGACTGCTCGGGACGGGGAGCATCGACGTGGTGGTCTGGGACGAGGGCGTGCTCCACCGGATCGAGGACGTGCGCAAGCCGGTGATCCTCGCCCGGGTGATCACCCGCCGGCTCGGTCCCGTCCGCGACGGGTACGACGAGAGGTTGGGGTGACGATCAGGTCCTGGCGGTGACGGTCCCGTCCACCGCCTCGACCCGCCATGCCGGGCACCCCAGCGCATCCGGGTCGAGGGCGCCAGGGGCGCTCAGGGCGACGACGCACCCACCGAACCCGGCACCGGTCATCCGGGCCCCGTAGACGCCTGGTCGCGATCGGAGCGAGGCCACCAGGTCGTCGAGCTCGGGTGTTGACACGTCGAAGTCTCCGGCCAGGCTCCGGTGACTCTCATCCATCTGGGCCCCGGCGTCGGTCAGGTCGCCCGCGGACAGGGCCTCGGCGAACGCGTCGACCCGCCGGCACTCGGACACCACGTGGCGCGCACGTCGCCTGAGGACCGGGTCCCGCAGGCCGACCAGGTCCGCCTCGCCGGCCAGGCCCAACGGCCCGACGACGGCTCGGGCCGCCTCGCACTCCGCCACACGTGTGGCGTACGCCGATGAGCGCAGGTCGCGTCGGCGCCCGGAGTCGACGACCACGAACTCGGCCGAGTCGGGAAGGGCCACGTCCCGCGTGCTCCCGGCGGCGAAGTCGATCCGCAGGGCGTTGTGGGCCCTTCCCCCGGCGCACACGAGAGGGTCCATGAGTCCGACCGGCACGCCGATGCGGTGCTCGGCCTCGCGGCACAGCCGAGCGACGACCCACGGGTCGCCCTCGACGCCGAAGCCGTCGGCGAGCGCCACGGCCAGCGCCGCGCTCGACGACAGGCCCGAGCCCCGGGGGAGGGTGGAGCTGATGTGGACCGAACCGCCGGTCGCCGGCCGGGCGAGCGAGGCCACGGCGACCACCAGGCGCGCCCACGCCGGCTCGAGGGTGGCGATGGTGTCGGCGTCGGCCACCACGGGGACGTCCGCCCGCTCGCCCGGATAGGCATCGGAGGTCACGGCGATCCGGTCGCCCGCCGCCGGGACGAGGTCGACGGTCACGCCGAGTCCGACGGCCATGGGCAGAGCGAGGCCCTGGTTGTAGTCGGTGTGGTCGCCGATCAGGTTGACCCGTCCGGGTCCACGGCTCCGGATGGGCCCCTCGACTCCGAACGCTGGCACCGGTGGCTCCTCGTCGACGGGGCACTCGGGCGGGCGACCTCCGACGAGCGGACACGCTATCGCCGACCGCGCCCGAGCTGTCCGCCTGCCCGCGCCGAGCGGCGTACCATGCGTGTCGCATGTTCGACGACCTGCTCCAGGCCAATGCCTCGTACACCGAGGGGTTCACCCTCCGGGGGATCGCCCCGGTGGCCGCGCGCCAGTTCGCACTGGTCACGTGCATGGACAGCCGGATCGAACCGCTGACCATGCTCGGGCTCCACCCGGGCGACGCCAAGATCCTCCGCAACGCCGGGGCCCGTGTCACCCCGGACGTGATCCGGTCCCTGGTGCTCGCCACCCACTTCCTCGGCGTGCGCGAGATCGCCGTCATGCAGCACACCGACTGCGCCCTCGCCGACCAGTCCGACGACGGGGTCCGGGCCCGTCTGGAAGCCGCCGGGACCGCCGGCGTGGAGGACTGGGAGTTCCTGGCCATGCCCGATCCCGACCGGGCCCTCGTCGCCGACGTGGCTGTGCTGCGCGGCTGCGCGCAGATCCCCGAGGGCGTGCGGGTCGAGGGGTGGCGCTACGACGTCGAAACCGGCCGGATCGACCGCATCGTCCCCTCGTGATGCCGCTTCCGGGGGAGTGGGGCCCCGCCCGCGTCGACGAGGTGCATTTGACCACCGGGCGGCGGTGGGACACCATCCCGCCATGCTGAATCCCCCGCAGATCCATCGGATACCGGAAGCCGCCGTCGTTGCGCCGACGACGGCCGTACGGAAGTCCGGCCGATGAGCGGCCCGCTGGAGGGCATCCGCATCGTGGAGCTGGCCGGACTCGGACCGGCCCCGTTCGCCGGGATGATGCTGGCCGATGCCGGCGCCGACATCATCCGGATCGACCGCTCGGAACGGGTGCCCCATCCGACCAGGGACGATCCCCATGTCGACCTCATGAACCGGGGTCGTCGATCGGTGGCCGTGGACCTCAAGCACTCCGACGGTGTCGCCCTGGTGCTCGATCTGGTGGACGGTGCAGACGGCCTGATGGAGGGATTCCGGCCGGGCGTGGCCGAGCGGCTCGGTCTCGGACCCGACGTCTGCCTGGCCCGGAACCCGAGGTTGGCCTACGGGCGGATGACCGGCTACGGACAGGACGGTCCGATGGCCCAGGCGGCCGGCCACGACATCGACTACATCGCCCTGTCGGGCGCGCTGGAGGCCATCGGTCGGGCCGGCGAGCGCCCGGTCCCACCGCTCAACCTGTTGGGCGACTTCGGCGGCGGGGGGATGCTCCTCGCCTATGGAATGCTCGCCGGCATCCTCGGCGCACGGACCACCGGCAAGGGACAGGTCGTCGACGCCGCCATGGTGGACGGCGCCGCGTCGCTGATGACCATGACCTACACCCTTCGCAGTGCCGGGATCTGGCAGGACGCCCGGGGGACGAACCTGCTCGACACCGGTGCCCACTTCTACGAGGTGTACGAGACCGCCGACGGTGGCTACCTGGGGGTAGGGGCCATCGAGCCGCAGTTCTACGCCGAGCTGATGCGCCTGCTCGGCCTGGGGGACGAGGACCTGAGCACCCAGATGGACCGGAGCACGTGGCCGGCGATGAAGGAGCGGTTCGCCGCCATCTTCGCCACCAAGACCCGCGCCGAGTGGGAGGAGGTCTTCGCCGGCTCCGACGCCTGCGTGGCCCCGGTGCTGTCGGCCACCGAGGCGCCCGACCACCCGCACAACCGGGCCCGGGGCACCTTCACCGAGGTGGCGGGCGTGGTCCAGCCGGCACCGGCCCCCAGGTTCCTGTCGACACCCGGATCGATCCGGCGGCCGCCTCCCCATCCGGGCCAGCACGCCGACGAGGCACTGGCCGACTGGGGCATCGCGGCCGAACGTGTGGCGGAGCTCCGCCGGTCGGGCGCCATCGGCTAGCCCCGGTGGCCCCGAGCCCGAGGTCCCGAGCCCGAGGCCCCGAGCCCGGTGGCCCCGAGCCCGAGATCCTGTGGCCCCGGCCGACCGGACCCCTACAGGTTGACGACCGGGCAGGTGACGGTGCGGATGAT
>JBEKCS010000034.1:0-38074 GCA_050014755.1 Acidimicrobiales bacterium | reverse complement strand
CCGAGTTCTGGGCGCGCCAGGCCGGTGCGCTCGACTGGTTCCGCCCGTGGGACACGGTCCTGAGCTGGGACCTCCCCTTCGCCCGCTGGTTCGACGGCGGGACGCTCAACGTCTCCTACAACTGCCTCGACCGCCACGTCGCCGCCGGACGGGGCGACAAGGTGGCCTTCCACTGGGAGGGCGAGCCGGGCGACACCCGCACGATCAGCTACGCCGAGCTCCTCACCGACGTGTCCCGGTTCGCCAACGTGTTGCGCGGCCTCGGCGTGGCCCGGGGCGACCGGGTGGCCGTGTACATGCCGATGGTCCCGGAGCTGGCGGTGGCCATGCTGGCCTGCACCCGTATCGGAGCGGTCCACTCGGTGGTGTTCGGCGGGTTCTCGTCGGACGCCCTGCGGGACCGGATCCTCGACGCCGAGGCGCGGGTGGTGGTGACGGCGGACGGCGGATGGCGGCGGGGGCAGGCCGTGGCGCTCAAGGGCAACGTCGACGCCGCCGTGTCGGAGTGCCCGTGCGTCGAGCACGTCGTGGTGGTGCGAAGGACCGGCGAGGCCACCAACGGCGGAGTCCCGGACATGGCGACCGGGCGCGACCACTGGTGGCACGAACTGATGACCGGCGAGGACGCCGCCGCCGGGGGAACGCCCTCCGGCGTCTGCGAGCCGGAGCACATGGACGCCGAAGACCTGCTGTTCATCCTCTACACGTCGGGGACGACGGCGGCACCCAAGGGCATCATGCACACCACCGGCGGCTACCTGACCCAGGTCGCCTACACCCACAAGGTGGTGTTCGACCTCCATCCGGAGGACGACGTCTACTGGTGCGCCGCCGACATCGGCTGGGTCACCGGCCACAGCTACATCGTCTACGGCCCGCTGGCCAACGGGGCCACCTCGGTGATGTACGAGGGGACACCCGACCATCCGGGCCGGGACCGGTGGTGGTCGATCGTCGAGCGCTACGGCGTGAGCATCCTCTACTGCGCGCCGACGGCGATCCGGACGTTCATGAAGTGGGGCGCCGAGGAGCCGGCCGCGCACGACCTGTCCAGCCTGCGCCTGCTCGGATCGGTGGGCGAGCCCATCAACCCCGAGGCGTGGATGTGGTACTCGACCCACATCGGCGGCGGACGGTGCCCGGTGGTCGACACCTGGTGGCAGACCGAGACGGGGGCCATCATGATCGCCCCGTTGCCGGGCATCACCACCACGAAGCCGGGGTCGGCCACCTTCCCCCTCCCGGGCATCGGCGCCGAGGTCGTCGACGAAGAAGGCAGGCCGATCGAGCGCGGCGGGGGCTATCTCACCCTCACGACGCCGTGGCCGTCGATGCTGCGCGGCATCTACGGCGACCCCGAGCGCTACCGCGATACCTACTGGAGCCGCTTCGAAGGGCGCTACTTCGCGGGGGACGGGGCCAAGATCGACGACGACGGCTATCTCTGGCTCCTCGGCCGGGTGGACGACGTCATGAACGTGTCGGGGCACCGCATCTCCACCACCGAGGTCGAGTCGGCGCTCGTCGACCACCACCTGGTGGCCGAGTCGGCGGTGGTCGGCGCGCTCGATCCCACCACGGGCCAGGCCATCGTCGCCTTCGTGACCCTGGTGGCCGACGCCGGCGCGGCCAACGACGAGCGGGGCCAGGAGCTGCGGGCCCACGTGGCCACCAAGATCGGTCCCATCGCCCGGCCCAGGACGGTCATCTTCACCGACGAGTTGCCGAAGACGCGGAGCGGCAAGATCATGCGCCGGCTCCTGCGCGACGTGGCCGAGGGCCGGGTTCTGGGGGATACCACCACCCTGGCCGACCCGGCCGTCGTCGAGGAGATCCGGCGACTGGCCGACGCCTCGTCGGGCGAGGACTGACCGGGTGGCGGATCCCGGCAACTGGGCCTGGCACCGCGGGCGCATCGAGCACCCCGGCCAGGCGGTGGTCTTCGACGTCGACGGCGTGCTGTCCGACGCGGTCGGCCGCCAGCACTTCATCGAGCGCGGCCGGCGCGACTGGGATGCGTTCTTCGACGCGTGCGGCGAGGACGCGGTCATCGCCGAGCTGGCGCGGGTGCTCGAGCTGCTCGACCCGAAGCTCCAGATCATCCTGCTCACCGGACGGCCGATGCGGGTGCAGCCCCAGACGCTGGCCTGGCTCGAGCGCTACGCACTGAGGTGGGACCTGCTGGTGATGCGGTCCCGGGGCGACTACTCGCAGGTGACGTGGTTCAAGCGTGACACGGTGGACGAACTGCGCCCCTTCGAGGACGATCCCGACAACTTCTCGATGTTCCACGCCATGGGGATCCCGTGCGTCTACATCCACTCCGGGTACTACGAGTAGCCCGCATCCGATCTGTTCGGCTACCGGAGGCTCTCGAGACCACGATGATCTACACCCGGGTGTCGATGGCCAAGCTCCGAGAGGTCCACGGCGCCACCCACCCGGCCGAGCAGTCAGCCCGCAACCAGGCAGCCCGCAATCAGACCTCCCGCAAGCAAGCAGCCCGGCGTTACACTTGAACTTGTGACCGACCTGCACGTGCAGATCCCCGATGACGTTGCCGCACGGCTTGCCGCCGAGGCTGCCGAGCGCGGGACATCGGCGGAGGAAGTCGCTGCCGAGGTGCTCGCATCGCATGCCCCGAAGCCTCATGGCCGCTCGCTGCCGTTCGCTGGCATCTTTGACGCGCCATCGGGGGCGATCAGCGTTGCCGAAGCGGAACGCCGACTCGAGGACGGCAACGACGAGAGGTTTGCCCGATAATCGTCGTCGATACCGGTCCGCTGGTCGCCGCTGCGATCCGGACCGATCCAGACCATGAGCGGTGTGTGACGCTGCATAACATTCCTCCGGGCCGTTCCTTGTTCCCCAGCTGGTCGTCACCGAAGCTGCCTATCTGGTCGGCGGGATTCTCGATCCGGTTGCCGAAGCGGGCTTCATCCGCCATTTGGCTGTTGCACCGATCACGTTCGTGGGTCTTGAACTCGACGATCTCCGGCGGATGGCCGATCTGATGGACACCTACGCCGACCTACCACTCGGCACCGTCGATGCTGCGGTGATCACCGCCGCCGAACGTCTCGGCATCACCACCATCGCCACACTCGATCGTCGGCACTTCCACGTCGTCAGGCCACGCCACACGGCAGCCTTCGCACTCCTCCCCTGATCCCAGCGTCGCCACCGATGCGATCAACGAGCTGAATCCATGTGCGACGGCGACGTTCAGTACTTCTTCCATCGTTGTTCAGACGCCGTCGCGTGCGTGGAGAACCACGACCAAGCCGCTGAACCCTGCCAGGCTGGTGGCTGTGGTGACGGAACTCGACAGGTCGGCGTCTCAGCATCAAGTGACGAAGGTCACTGATCCGGCCGCGACCTGTTCCGCCAAGCACGCCCAGAAGTGCGCGACGCGTCCCGGTCCTGACGGCAAACGCCGCTGCGCCAGTCGTGAGGGGACAACCCCCAGGTCAGCGGCGATTCGTTCGTCCTGCACCCGGTCGCACGCACCTGATGGCAGAGTCAATCGCTACTACGACCTATGAGTTCGGCAGCGTCCCGGGCCGGCCGCGGCGGGTCACCGCCAACCACAACCCGGTGACCAGGGCGCCGAGCGACAAGATCTCCACCGGGGTGTCGCCCCACCGCACGTACAGGGTGAGTCCGACCCGACGCTCCAGGGTGGCCGTCACGATCTGGCGGACGCCGAGTGCGGACCGGGCGAGGAGGGTGCCCCGGTTGGTGATCCAGGCGCTGTAGCCGGTGGGGGCGGACTGGAGCAGGTCCCGGCCCTGCTCCACGGCCTGGACCTCGCTGGCGGCGATCTCCTGGGTCGGCACCTGGGCGGTGGCATAGGAGGAGGTGTTGGTGGGCACGACGAGCAGTTGGGCCCCGGCCCGGACCGCGGACCGTCCCCGGTCGGCGTAGAAGACCTCGTAGGAGATCATCGCCCCGAGCGGGCCGGCCGGGGTGCGCAGCAGACCACTGCCCGCACCCGGGACGGCATCGAGGGGAACGGCCGAGAGGCTGCCGAGGTGGGCGAAGAAGGAGCGGTAGGGCACGTACTCGCCGAAGGGCACCCGGTGGACCTTCTCGTAGCGGTCGACGATGGTGCCGTCCGGCCCGAAGGCCACCACCTCGTTGCGGAAGGCGGTGGCCGACACCGTCTCGGTCACCCCCACCACGAACGTGGAGTGCAGGGTGACGGCCAGCTGGGAAAGGGCCGCCTGCTCGGGCGAGTCGCCGAGGGGCTCGCCGAGGGACACCACGTCCTCGGGCCAGAGCACCAGGTCGAGCGGGTGGCCGGCCGTGCGTCGCTCGAGTTCGTCCGTGGCCGCCACCGCGGCGCCCAGCACCACTGCCGGGTCCACCTGGGACTTGCGGAAGCCGCGGGCGCCGCCACCCTGGACGGCGGCGGCCGTGACCGATCCGACCGGCGGCCCTCCGTCGGGAGCGTGGTCGGCGACGACGCCGACCGCCGTCAACCCGGCGAGGGCGACGGCCGCGGTGGCGGCGAGTGTGCCGAGGCCGACCACCGCACCCCGCAGCGGAGATGCCGGCGGCGGGTCGCCAGGTGGTTCGCCCGGGAGCTCGCGGGCCGCTTCCTCCTGGAATCGGCGGATGCGCTTCCCGTCGCGCCAGGCCCGCCCGGCCGCCGTGCCGAGGGCCCCGACACCGACGCCCCCGACGAAGACGGCTGTGGTCAGCCCTAGGGGTCCCCCCAACCGGGCCACCCCGAGGAGCGGCCCGCCGGCCTGTCCGAGGAAGACCCCGCCGATGGGGAGGCCGCCGAACGGCCACGACTGGCGAACCGCCTCGGCCAGGGTCATGGCCGCCGGGAAGACGAGCGCCCGGGCCACCACCGGTCCCCGGGGGACGGCCAGGCCGGCGAGACCGACGAACAGGGCCTCGATGGCGATGAGCACCATGGCTCCGGGGAGCGTGAACGAACGCACCCACATCAGGCCCGGGACGTACACGCCGAGGCCGGCCAGCCAACCGGCCCACAACCGGGTCCGGGGCCGGAGGCCGCCGAGACGCCACCACAGGAGGCCCGCGGCCGGAAAGGCCAGGATCCAGAAGCCCCACGGCGGCAGCGACAGGGCCAGCCCGACGCCGGCAGCCAGCGCGGGCAGCGCCACCCGGCCGCGCCCGGGGACGACCGTGTCCGAGTGGTCCGCCACCATCCGGACAGGTGAACCGCGCCACGGAGGCTCGGCCCCCCCGCTGCCCGGGCGGTCCTCGCCGCGGTCCCAGTCGACCTGCGGTCCCGACGCGCCGGAGGGAGCCTCGGGTCCCGTCGACCCCGGGCTCATCGTCCCGCTGGCGACGACGCTGCACCGTCGAGGGACCCGAGCACGGCGCGGGCGGCGGCCCGACCGCTCCCCACGACCGCGGGGATTCCCACGCCGCGGTAGGCGGCACCGGCCACACCGACCCCGGGGAGCTCGGCCACCGACTGTTCGATCCGGGCCGTCCTGTCCAGATGGCCCACCGTGTACTGGGGGAACGCCCCGTCCCAGCGGGTGACCATCGACTGGCGGGGCCGGCCGTCGACGTCGAGGATCCGGGCGAGCTCGCCGAACGAGGCGGCGGTGAGCTCGTCGTCGTCCAGGGAGGACGGCCGGTCGTCACCGAGGCGTCCGACCGACAGGCGGACGAGCTCGTCGTCGGGGCGGGCCAGACCCGGCCACTTGCGGCTCAGGTAGGTGCACCCGGTGATCAACGCGGGTCGGCCGTCGATGGTCGAGGTGCGTGGCACCAGGAAGCCGGTGCCGGCGAGCTCGCTCCTGATGGAGCCGGCCGGCATCGACAACGTCACGACCGTCACCGAAGCGTGCTCGATGTCGGAGAGGAGCGACGCTGCGACCGGAGCGAGGCCGGTGAGGAGGAGGGACGCCTGAGCTGCGGGCACGGCGAGCACGACGCCGTCGACGGCCAGGACCGCGCGCGAGTCGGACGAGCCGACGGCACCGGCCACCGATGTCGCCTCCCCGGCGAGGGTCAGGAGCCAGGTGCGCGGGTCGGGGCCGCCGGCCGGCGCACGGGTGAGGGATTCCACGGCCACCCTGGTGTGGACGGCGACCCCTCGGGCGGCGAGCGACGAGGCGAGCTCGGCCGGAAGCCGGGCCGCGCCACCGGCGAGGGACCAGAACACCGGGGTGGGTGGGGTCCCCGGGGCCGGCGGCGATGTCGGCGGGGACGGGTTCCCTCGCGGGGGCCGGCCGAGACTGCGCATGAGGCTCCCCGGCTGCCGGTCGGCGGACAGGAGGGGCGGGAAGGTGGCCTCGGCGCTGAGCTGGTCGACGCCGCCGGCGTGGATCCCGCCCACCAGGGGGTCGACCAGGCGTTCGACGACCTCGTGCCCGAGCCGTGCGGCCACCACCGGGCCCACGGCGCGGTCCCCGGTCGCACCCGGGTCCCCCCGATGGGGGCGGACCAGGTCGACGGCGGCACGAAGCGAGCCCTGCGGGCTGAGGATGCCGGAGCGGCACAGCGGCCACCACCTGGTCGGCACCCCGAGGTTGACGCCGTCGGGCATCATCCGGAGGCGGCCCCGGGACCACAGCGCCGCTCCCGACGCGCCGGGGGCCACCAGGCTCCCCTCCAGCCCGAGCTCGGTGCAGAGTCCGGTGGCCTCGGGCCGTCGGGCCAGGAAGGCGTCGGCGGCCAGGTCGACGGTCCGGCCGCAGAACTCCGTCGACGCGACTTTGCCGCCGGTGCGGTGTCCGGCCTCGAGCACGACGACCCGCGGCCCCGTGTCACCGGCCGGATCTGCGCCGCCGATCAGCTCCCACGCCGCGGCCAGGCCGGCCATGCCACCCCCGACGACGGCGATGACCGGCCGGTGGGCCTGGCCGTCCCGGCTCACGAGCGGCCGTCCGCAGCACCCCGGACAACGTCGGCCAGCATGGCCAGGAACGCCGGGTCGTCGTCGAGGGACGGTGTGCGGGCGAAGGCGATCCCGAGGGAGTCGGCCCGTCCACGGGCCTCGATGTCGAGGTCGTAGAGGACCTCGAGGTGGTCGGAGACGAAACCGACCGGGCAGACCACCACGGCGGTGGCCCCGACGGCTGCCACCCGGTCCATCTCGACGAGGAGGTCCGGGCCGATCCACGGCTCGGGGGTGCGTCCCGCGCTCTGCCACGCGGTCCCCCAGGTCACCGAGGGATCGGCGTCGAGGTCGAGGAGCCCGGCGACGTCGGTCGCGGACTCGGCCACCTGGTCGGGGTAGGGGTCGCCTTCGGCCACCGCCCGCTGCGGGAGGCTGTGGGCGGTGAAGAAGACCGCGGTCCGCTCCCGGTCCGCCGGTGCCACGGCGGAGAGGACGGCGCGGAGGCGCCCGGCGAGGATCCGGGGGAATTCCGGCCTCCGGTGCCAGGAGGGGACCTCGGCGATGGCGAGAGGAGGGTCGATGTCGTCCGCCGCCGCCTGGGCCCGCTCGAAGTACTGGCCCGACCCCATCGTCGACCGGTGGGGGGTGAGCACGAGGCCGACGACCCGGTCCACGCCGTCCGCGGCCAGGGTGCCCACCGCCTCCTCGATGGTGGGGTGGACGTACTTGGTGCCCAGCGCGACGACGAACCGGCCGGGTTCGGCCGCCTCGAGCGCGGCGGCCAGGCCGTCGACCTGGGACCGTGTCCGGGCGGTCAGGGGGGAGGTGCCACCGATCGCCTCGTAGCGGGCGGTCAGCTCGTCGAGGAGCTCCGGTGTGGGCGGCCGGCCCCGGCGGATCCGCGTGTAGAAGGACTCGATCTGGTCGGGCGCGTCCGGGGTCCCGTGGGCCATGACCAGCACGCCGACCCTCGGGTCGCCGGGGTCGCTCATGCCGGTGCCCCCACGCCGGCCCGACCCTCGGCGTGGACCAGCTCCACCACCCGCTCGAGGATGGAGGGATCGGTCTCGGGCAGCACACCGTGTCCCAGGTTGAAGACGTGTCCCGGGGCGGTGCCGGCCCGCTCCAGGACCTCGCGGGTCTCGGACGCCACCACCTCCCACGGCCCGAGGCACACCGACGGGTCGAGGTTGCCCTGGACGGCGGTGTCCGGTCCGACCCGGGTGCGGGCCTCGTCGAGCGGGACCCTCCAGTCGACGCCGACGACCGACGTCCCGGCCGTCGCCATCAGGGGGAGGAGCTCGCCGGTGCCGACGCCGAAGAGGATGGTGGGGACCCCCGGGTGCGACGAGGCGAGTTCGGCGATCAGTCGTCGGGTGGCCGGTAGCACCAGCTCCCCGTAGTGGCGGGGGGTGAGGATCCCGGCCCAGCTGTCGAAGATCTGGACGGCCGATGCCCCGGCGTCCAGCTGGGACCGCAGCGAGGCCAGCGCCATGTCGGTCAGCCGCTCGACCAGGTCGTGCCAGAGACCGGGATCGGACAGCATCAGCGACTTGATCCGGGCGAAATTCTTGGACGGACCGCCCTCGACCAGGTAGCTGGCCACCGTGAACGGACCGCCGGCGAATCCGATGAGGGGGACCTCGAGGGTCTCGACCAGGAGCCGGACCGCCTCGACGACGTGCGGGGTGTCCACCTCCGGCTCGAGGGGACGGAGCCGGCCCAGGTCGCCGGCGGAACGGAAGGGCTCGGCGACCACCGGTCCGGTACCCGGGGCGATGTCGATCCCGAACCCGATGGCGGCGGCCGGCACCACGATGTCGCTGAAGAAGATGGCCGCGTCGGTGCCGTAGCGGTCGACCGGCTGGCGGGTCAGCTCGGCCACCAGCTCCGGCCGGGCGATGGCGTCGAGGATGCTGCCCGGTCCACGGGCGGCCCGGTACTCCGGCAGCGCCCGGCCCGCCTGGCGCATGAACCAGACCGGCACGTGGGGAACGGACTGGCCGCGGCAGGCCCGGATGAACGGGGCGTCGTCGAAGCGTCCGGCGCCGGGCGCGGGCCCGCGGGGCGCGCTGGTCGCTGCGGTGGACATGGGCCGAGTCTACGAGCAGGCGCGCCGACCCCGGGAGCGCTGTGGGGCTCCCGACGCGGCCATGTCCGGTGGCGCATACAATCGAGGGTTCCCCTGAGCCGTGGTCGGACCCGTTCGGTCGCCCACGTGCCTCGGGACCGGGCAGACAGGAGGTGAGGCGTGGAGACGGAGTTGGAGGTCGAGCAGGACTTCGTGGACCTCGCCTACGCCCGCCTCGACGCCATGCGCGGCGATGCCAACTCCATGCTCGAGGGCGTCCTCGACCTCGGGAGGGGAGGGACGTTCCAGTCGCGCACCGAGCGGGACGTGATCGTCCGCACCAGCCTGGCCCGCCTGGAGCAGCTCGACATCGGCGACCAGGCCCTCACCTTCGGCCGGATCGACCGCCTGACCGGCGAACCCACCGGGTCCGGCGCCGGGGACGACGGCCCGGCCAGCGAGACCTTCCACATCGGCCGCCTGGCCATCCACGGACCGGACCACGAGCCGCTGGTCGTCGACTGGCGGGCCCCGGTGGCCGAGCCCTTCTACCGGGCCACGGGGCGAGATCCGCTCGGTCTGGTCCTCCGACGCCACCTGGCCCTGCAGGGGCGCACGGTGGTCAGCGTCGAGGACGAGCGATTCAGCGCCCCGGGGGAGGTGCTCGACGCCGTCGAGGCGGCCGACGGCTCCGACGAGTACGCCGGTGACGGTGCCGGGGAGCTGATCGTGGGGGACCTCCCCATCGGTGGCCCGGCCGCGCTGCTCGCCGCCCTGGACCGGGCCCGGTCGGGTCGGATGACCGACATCGTCTCCACCATCCAGGCCGAACAGGACGAGATCATCCGGGCACCGTTGAGCGGGGTGCTCGTCGTCCAGGGCGGTCCCGGGACGGGCAAGACGGCGGTCGCCCTCCACCGTGCCGCCTACCTCCTCTATACCCACCGCTTCCCCCTCGAGCGCCAGGGCGTCCTGGTGGTGGGGCCCAACCCGCTGTTCCTGCGCTACATCGAGCAGGTCCTGCCGTCCCTGGGGGAGACCGGCGTCACCTTGTCGACGGTGGCCGGCCTGGTACCGGAGATCCGGATCGTCGAGAGCGGGCCGGCTGACGTCGCCCGCCTGAAGGGCGACGTGCGGATGGCCAAGGTGATCGCGCGGGCCGTCCGGACCCGCCAACGCCCGCTGTCCCGCGACGTGGCGGTGCCCTACGGGGCACTGGTGCTCCGCCTGACGGCCGAGGACTCCCGACGCATCGTCGAAGGGGCGAGGCGGCGACCGGGGACCCACAACGCACGGCGGCGCCTGGTCGAGCAGTCGGTGGCCCAGGTGCTGGCCGACCGGGCCCGCCAGACCCAGCAGCGGCTCGGCATCGGGTCCCCCGCGGTCACCGCGTTCCCGGGCTACGAGGACCCGGCTGATCTGGACGACGACGAGTTCGACTTCGAGGACTTCTCGCGCAAGGTCCGGCGGGTACCCGAACTGGCACGCGCCCTCGACAGGATGTGGCCCCGCCTCTCGCCCCACGAACTGCTCCACGACCTCTACGGCGCCCCGCCGCTCATCAGCGCCGCGGGCCGGGACATCCTCACCCCCGAGGAACAGGTGCTGCTGCGGCGGCCCCGCTCCACCTCGTTCGAGGAGGTGGCCTGGACCCCGGCCGACGCCGCCCTGGTGGACGAGGCCCGCCACCTGCTCGGCCCCCGTGCCGGCGGAGCCGACGATGCGCTGCGCAAGTACGGCCACATCGTGGTCGACGAGGTCCAGGACCTGTCGCCCATGCAGCTGCGGATGCTCACCCGGCGCTCGCTGGCCGGCTCGATGACCGTGGTGGGGGACATCGCCCAGGCCACCGCCCCGTGGGCGCCCACGTCGTGGGACGACATCATCGAGCACCTGCCCCGGCGCCGCCCGTCCCGCTCGGTGGAGCTCACCGTCAGCTACCGGACCCCGGCGGAGGTCCTCGCCGTGGCCGGCAGGGTCCTCGCCGTGGCCGCCCCCGAGCTGACCCCTCCGAAGCCGGTCCGCCGGACGGGTGTCGAGCCCCGGATGATCAAGGTGGACGGGTCGGACGGGACGGCCACCCCCGACGACCTGGCCCGTGCCGTGGCTGTTGCCGCCGCCGACGAGATGGACATCGTGCGACCGGGCCGGGTGGCCGTCCTCGCCCCGGAACCGCTGCTCGTGGCGCTGGCCGCCGCCCTCGATGCGGCCGGTACACCGGTGGTCGACGCCCGGGACATGCGCAGGGGCGGACTGTCCGAGCCGCTCGTCCTGCTGGGTGCGGACTCGGCCAACGGACTCGAGTTCGATTCGGTGATCGTGGTCGAGCCGGCGGTCATCGCCGGGGAGACGGCCCGGGGGTTGCGCACCCTCTATGTGGCCCTGACCCGACCCACCCAGCGCCTGACGGTCGTGTCACTGACCACGCCGCCCGCCGCGCTGTCCGCGCCGGACTGAGGTCGACGGCCGCGAATTCGGGGGTCCGGACAGGCGTGGACCTGAGTTGGCTCTCCGCGCGCCGTATGGAGTAAAACTACGTCCGTGACCCAGGCTCTCGCCGCCGATCCGGCCATAACCACTCGACCAGCGCGCCACCGTCCGGACAGGCCACCGATGCTCGCAGTGGGCGTCATCATCTGGCTCGGCTCCGAGGTGATGTTCTTCAGCTCGCTGTTCGCCGCGTTCTTCACCATCCGGGCCCATGCCACGGTGTGGCCGCCGCCCGGGGCCCATCTGGACACCCTCCGGGCCGGTTTCTTCACGCTCATCCTGGTCGGCTCGAGCTTCACCATGCAGAAGGCCGTCTTCCAGCAGGAGCGGGGTGAGCGCAAGAGCGCCAAGCTCTGGGTCTGGCTGACCCTGGTGATGGGCTCGCTCTTCGTGGCCAACCAGTTCTACGAGTGGGTCAGCCTCTCGCACAACCCGGCCACCGACCCCACCCACACGGCGTTCGGCTCGCTCTTCTACATCATGTCGGGCCTCCACGGACTCCACGTCTTCATCGGCCTGGGTGCGATGATCTTCCTGCTGGCACGGCTGAAAGGCCCGGCGGGCGACCCCGGTGAGACGGCAGCGTTCCAGGGGGTCAGCTACTACTGGCACTTCGTCGACGTGGTCTGGGTCGGTCTCTACAGCTGCCTGTTCCTGCTCAAGTGATGACACGACCCCACCGCAGCTCCTTCGTGGCCCGACTGGCCGCGCCCGCCGCCCTGGTGGGTGCGGTGGCCGTCTTCGGCCTGCTCGCCTTCTCCTCCGGTCCGGCCCAGGCCTCGGGCACGGGTGCCACGACCGGCACGGCCCCGACCGGCATGACTCCGTCGTCGCCGACCGCCATGACCCCGTCGACGACCTCAGCGTCGTCCTCGTCGTCCTCGTCGTCCGTCCAGAGCGGCATCTACTACACCAACCTGCCGGCTTCCTTCATCGCCCCGGGCCAGGTGCTGTTCGAGGCCAACTGTGCGAGCTGCCACGGTCCCGAGGCCAAGGGTGGTTACGGCCCCAACCTGCAGGGTCTGGGGGCCGGAACCGTCGACTTCTGGGTGTCCACGGGCCGGATGCCGCTGACCGACATCAGCGCCCAGGCCATCCAGAAGACACCCCGCTTCAACCGGATCCAGACCCTGGAGCTCGCCGCCTGGGTGCAGTCGCTGACCCCGGGCGAGGGCACCCAGATCCCCGTGGTGAGGACGGCCGGCGCCGACCTGGAGCAGGGCGGCACGCTCTTCACCCTCAACTGCGCCGCCTGCCACACCATCTCGGGCGCCGGGGACGCACTGGCCGAGGGCGCCTACGCCCCCAGCCTGCACCTGGCCACCGTCACCCAGGTGGTGGAGGCCATCCGGTCGGGACCCGGCAACATGCCCCACTTCGGTCCCGGGAACATCACCGACCCCGAAGCCCGTGACATCGCCGCCTACGTGACCGAGGTGCTCCAGCACCCGAACAATGCGGGCGGCGTGGGTCTCGGCGGCATCGGCCCGGTCGGCGAGGGTTTCGTCGGACTACTGATCGGCGTCGGGCTCTTGATGCTGGTCTGCTTCTGGATCGGAGATCGCCAGTGAGCGACGACACCCCCCGCACCAACGGCCAGCTCCCGCCGGCCACCTTGGACGACCCCCACCTGCAGCCATCGGCCAGGAACCCGAAGCGGATGGAGGGGTTGGCCGCCCTGTCCATGCTGGTCGGATTGGCCGGCTTCGTCGGCTTCATCGTCGCCTACTGGGTGAACGCCAACACGCAGGTCCAGGCGGCCACCCTGGGCGTCGGCATGCTCGGCCTCGGCGCCGGCGTGATCGCCTGGGGCAAGTACCTGATGCCGCAGGGCCCCTTCGTCGAGGAGCGCCACGACTTCCACTCGACCGATGACGAGCGGACCGCCTTCAATGCCGCCATCACCGGGCGGGGCGGGCTCGAGGTCAAGCGGCGCAAGCTGCTGCTCGGGGTCTTCGCCACCGGTGGCGGCGTCATGACCCTCGCCCTGCTGGTGCCACTCGTCCGCTCCCTCGGCCCCAAGCCGGCCAAGTCCGAGTCCACCAGCGAGGGCGATACCGATTCCTCGCTGTACGTCACCAACTGGAAGAAGGGGAGCAGGCTGGTCACCGTCAGCGGCCGTCCGGTCATGGTCGACGACCTGGAGCTCGGCGGTGTGCTCACCGTCTTCCCCGAGGGATCCGAGGGCTCCTCGCCCGACCAGGTGATCCTGCTCCGGATGGCCGTGCTCAGCCCGACCGACCCGCCGTATCCCCTCACTCCTCCCGGACGCACCTCGTGGGGCGTGCAGGGCTACGTGGCCTTCTCCAAGATGTGCACCCATCTCGGTTGCCCGGTCGGCCTCTACCAGGAGGTGACCCAGCAGCTGGTGTGCCCGTGCCATCAGTCGATCTTCGATGTGAACGCCGGCTGCGTTCCCGAGTTCGGCCCCGCCCCCCGCCCGCTGCCGCAACTGCCCATCACCGTCGACCCCACCGGTCAGCTGCGGGCGAAGGGCAGCTTCGACCAGGCCGTCGGCCCCGGATTCTGGGAGCGCCCATGATCGACAAGACCCTGAACTGGGTGGACGACCGCCTGGGCGTCGCCAAGGGCGGCCGGACGTTCCTCGACAAGATCTTCCCCGACCACTGGTCGTTCATGCTGGGCGAGATCTGCCTGTACTCCTTCGTGGTCCTGCTCGGCACCGGGGTGTTCCTGAGCCTGTACTACATCCCCTCGGCCCACGAGATCATCTACCACGGGAGCTACGTCCCGCTCCAGGGTCAACACGTGTCCGAGGCCTACGCCTCGAGCGTGGGGCTCTCCTTTGACGTGCGCTCGGGCCTCCTGATGCGCCAGGCCCACCACTGGGCCGCCGACATCTTCCTCGGCGCCATCGCCGTCCACATGGCCCGGGTGTTCTTCACCGGAGCCTTCCGCAAGCCCCGTGAGCTCAACTGGATCGTCGGCGTGACCATGCTGATCCTCGGCATCGTCAACGGCTTCCTCGGCTACTCGCTCCCCGACGACCTGGTGTCGGGAACCGGTATCCGCATCGCCTACTCGATCATCGAGTCGATCCCGCTGGTCGGGAGCTACGTCGCCTTCTTCCTCTTCGGGGGCAACTATCCGGGCAACGGGGTGATCATCCCGCGGTTCTTCATCATCCACGTGCTCATCGTCCCGGCCATCATCGCCGGTCTGCTGGCCGCCCATCTGGGGCTCCTGGTCAAACAGAAGCACACCCAGTTCGCGGGGAAGGGCAAGACGGAGAAGAACGTCGTCGGGTCGCCGATGTTCCCCACGTTCATGGCCAAGACCACCGGATTCCTGTTCATGACCACCGCGGTGATCTTCCTCCTCGGCGGCTTCGCCCAGATCAACCCGATCTGGCAGTTCGGCCAGTACGAGCCGTACCAGATCTCCTACGCCGTCCAACCCGACTGGTACATGGGTTGGCTGGACGGTGCGTTGCGCATCATGCCGAGCTGGGAGTGGGTCGGCTGGGGCCACACCATCCCCCTCGAGGTGTTCCTGCCGGCCGTGATCTTCCCCGGTCTGATCTTCAACATCCTGCTGATCTGGCCGTTCATCGAGTCCCGCTATACCAAGGACCTCCGGTACCACAACCTGCTCGACCGACCCCGTGACCGTCCCAAGCGCACCGCGGCGGGAGCGGCCATGCTGACGCTGCTCTTCGCGGTGTTCTTCGCCTCGTCGACCGACGTCATGGCCAACTTCTTCAAGCTGCCGCTGATGGACGTGCTGTGGTTCTTCCGGTTCTTCGTGCCGATCTCACCGATCGTCGCCTACTTCCTGGCGTTCAAGATCTGCAACGAGATGCGGGCGGCCGAGGGCATCGGCGAGCGCAAGCGGGCCCTCATCGTCGAGCGGTCGGCCACCGGCGAGTACACGACGACCGTGTCCCCGCCCCGCCCCGGTGACGGCGGCCACGAGGAGCTCGACGCCATCCCGGTGCCGACCTTCATCGACACGACGCCACCGGAGCTGGCCACCGCGGCCGGCGTCCGGCGCGTGATCCGCTAGCGCTCGTAGCTCCCGCCCGGAGCCGTTGGTCACCGGGCGCTAGCCTCGCCGACCATGGAGCCACCCGTCGACACCCTGGTCGACCTCGACCGGTACCCGGTGTTGGATCCGAACGGCGCGGTGTACCGGGCCGTGGTGGAGGACGCCCGGGCCCAGCTGAAGGGCACCGGCGCGGTCGAGCTCTCGGGGTTCCTGCATGCGGCCGGCATCGACGTACTGGTGGGCGACGCCACAGCGCTGGCGCCCCGGGCCCACCACTCGGCCGGCGAGGGGACCGCGTACCTCGAGTTCCCCGACTTCAGCCTGCCCGACGACCACCCCCGGCTCACCTGGGGGCACTACGCGGTCGGGGCCGTCCCCTACGACCTGATGCCGGAGACCTCGGCGCTCCGCCGGCTGTACGAGTGGGAGCCCCTGCGGGCGCTGGTGGAGGCCATCCTCGACCGGGGGACCGTCCACCGCTACGCCGACCCGTTCGGCGCCCTCAACCTCGCTGTCATGGGCGAAGGGGACGAGCTGCAGTGGCACTTCGACCAGACCGACTTCGTGGTGTCGCTGGCCATCCAGACGGCGGACAGCGGTGGCTACTTCGAGGTGTTCCCGAGGATCCGTTCGACCGGAGACGAGTGCTACGACGACGTGGCCGCCGCCCTGGCCGGTACCCGGGACGACGTGGTCACCCTGCCCATGGTGCCGGGGACGCTGCTGGTCTTCGAGGGTCGCCACTCGCTCCACCGGGTCAGCCCGGTAGGGAGCGGCCACCCCCGCCACGTCGGCCTGCTGGCCTACGACACGGTGCCGGGCACGGTGGGGAGCGAGCTCCTCCGCCAGGACCGGTACGGACGGACGGAGCCGTTCCCCTCGCCGCCGGTCGTGTGGCCACCGCAGTGACCGCGTTCGTGACCCAGATCGGGGAGGCCTTCGTCGGGAGCGGTCCCGAGGCGGCCCACCTCAACACCGTGCTGGGGGCGAAGGGCGGGCCGGTGGAGACGGCCTGGGCCACCGCCCTGGCCACGCCGAGAGCCGGGCACGCCGCCTTCCTGACCACGGTGCGTCCCGGTGTCCCGGCCAAGCCGATGACCCTGTTCGTCAACAAGGCCACCCTGGAGGGCCCTCGACACTCCGCCCTGACCTGGGGGCCGGCGCAGGCCGGGGTGGCCTCGGGGGTGCTGTGGGCGGTGGCGGACGGGATCGTCGAGGCCGGCCTGGTCGACGACCTGGTGCTGATCGCCGCGGTGTGGGTGAACCCCGAGGCGGTGGACGAGGCCCTCGTCTACGTCAACAACCGGTCGGCCACCCGGGACGCTCTGGCCGCCGGGGCGGCCCGGACCCCCACGTTGGACGAGGCCCTCGAGTACCGGGACCGGGCCCTCAACGCCTACTACCTCCCGCCCGGGGTCCTCTGAGGTTTGCCCGCCGACGGGCGGTGTCCACCCCGGTGGAACGACCCATGGGTCATTCGGCCCTGGTCGGCGAGTCGGCCGGATCCTCGAGGCCTACGAGGTATTCGGGCATGCTGCGGACCACGACGCGCTCGAGGTGCTGATCCACTGACGAGCGGGTCGGTGGCACCGGTCCGGCGTCACCGGGTCGGCGTCACTGTCGTGGCCCCGGCGGTGCGTGTCGACGGGGCGGCTGTCCCGGCAGACGTGAGCGGTCAGAGTTCGGGAGTCGGCGCGCTGCCGACGATCGTCCACTCCGGCTTGCGCAGCCGATCCATGAGGAGTGGCGGCACGATCCCGATCACCACGATCCCTCCCAGGACGAGCAGGGCGTAGAGCAGCCGGTTGGTGTGGCCGAACTGCGACGGGGCGATGAAGCCGATGACCAGAGCGAGCAACGACGACGTGGCGCCGACCAGGCACAGGAGGCGGAGAGCCGGTGCCCGGTAGCCGCGGGCGTGGTCGGGCTGCTTCCGGCGCAACCTGATGGCGGCGATGAACATCAGGATGTACATGATGAGATAGACCTGCGTGGCCATCACCGCGAAGATCCAGTAGTCGCGCGAGACGTCCGGAATGAACGCGTAGAGCAGGGCGATGATGGTGATCACGATGGCCTGTCCGCTCAGGATGCGGATCTCGATGCCCTTGCCGTTCACCTTCTGGAAGAAGGGTGGGAGAAAGCCCTGCTCACGGCCTATCCGGAGCAGTCCCTCGGACGGACCGTCGAGCCAGGCCATCATTCCTGCCAGGGCGCCGATGGCCAGGGCGATGGCGATCAGCGGCACGGCGAAACTGATCCCGAAGTGCACGAAGAGACTGTTGAAGGCCTGCATGACACCGGCCGTGAAGCTGATCCTGCTCTCGGGGATCACCCATGCGATGGCCAGGGTGGGGAGGATGAAGATGGCGAGGACGAGTCCCATGGCCAGGAAGATGGACCGTGGGAACTCCCGTCCCGGGTTCTCGAGGTCGTCGACATGCACGGCGTTGACCTCGATGCCGGCATAGGTGAAGAAGCTGTTGACCACCAGGACGACACTGGCGATCCCCGTCCAGGCCGGCAGGAGGTGGTGCGTGTCCATCGGGGCGGCCGAGTGGTGTCCCTGCAGCAGGTAGGCGATGCCCAGGACGACGAGGATCGCCCCCGGCACGAGGGTCCCGATCAGCGTCCCGCTCGAGGACAGCTTCGCCACGAGTCCGACCCCCCTCGAGGAGACCAACACGCCACCCCAGAACAGACCGATGATGACGACGGCGTTGTAGACGCCATTGGCGGCCAGGTGCGGATCGATGACGTAGGCGAGCGTCCCGGCGACGTAGGCGAGCAGGGCGGGGTAGTAGAAGATCGTCTGGGCGAATTCGCACCAGACGGCCAGGAGGCCCATCGGAGCGGACACGCCTTCCCGCACCCAGTTGTAGACGCCGCCCGGCCAGCCCGACGCCAGCTCTGCCGCGACCAGGGAGACGGGCACCAGGAACACGAACGCAGGGAAGACGTACAAGAACACCGAGGCGAGGCCGAAGACGGAGGTGGCCGGGGCGGACCCCAGATAGCCGACGGAACCCACCGTCATCATGGCCAGCACCGTCCAGGAGATGTAGCGCCGAGGGGAAGCCGTGGCCGTCCCGCCGGCCACCGGCGTCGGAGCGGGGCCCACGCCAGCTCCCCCGGTCACCGTCGGCCGCGGCTGGTGACGCCTGCGCACCCACATGGACTACGGACCCACCTCTTCTGTTCGACCCTCGGCCACGATAGGTGGCGCGGGCGGCGCCGACCGTTCCATCACCGCCCTCAGGTCTTCGCGGGACCGTCGCCGAGCTGGAGGCACGTGCGGGCCATCGGGGGAGGATACGCGACCAATGCGATGGCCTCCTGGTTCCGCTGTGCCGCCGGAAGCTGGCCGCTCGACTCGGCGGTCTCCGGCCTCGCGAGTGCGGGATCCCATGCGGCGAGCTCAGTGCGGACCTTGCGGACCGGCGACTTCCTGATGGCGCCGGCCAGTTCCTGTCCGGGTCCGTCGCCGGTGGCCCACCGGATGGTCTGCGGTCCCGTGCGTGGAGCATCCATGGAGTTCACCAACCGGCAGAAGGGTGCCGACGCCGTGGCACCGGACGATCCAGGACCGCTGGCCGCCGCCCCTCCGCACCCCGCCGCCACCGTCAGTGGTGCCAGGACGAGGAGGATCGTCCGCCTGGCCATCGGCCAAAATAGCCCACCCCGGCAGTGGTGACCGGTGGCGTCCACCAGCTCGATCCGCCCCGCTGACGGTCGACGCGGCCGACCGGGACGTGGCTGTTCGCGGAAGGTCTGCCAGGCAACCAAAGGTTCACCCAAGATTCGGCGTCCGTTGGCGACGATGCCACATGGCCCTTGGTAGAACAGGGGAGGTCCGGTTCACTCGTATGCGGGTTGACCGGAGTGCGGGGTGGGGCCAGGCCGGTCGGTCGGGGTCCCCGGGCAGCCACTCCGCCGGCGAGGGAACAGAGGCAGGGAAGTTGCGAGTGGGTCGGCTCACCGGAGTCCGAAGGGACTCGCTGATGCCGGCGTTCGCATCGAGGGCAAAGGGGCTCCATGAGTTCACTATCCGACAGCGCGACGATCGGGTCTCCGACCAGGATGGCCGTGATCAGCACCGAGGTCTCTTCGGTGAGTCCCACCAGGGTGACCATCGAGTGGAGGCTCAGCAGCCAACCGGGAGAGGAATGGCTCGCCGCCTTCCACCATCCGTTGTGCAGCAGCATCCCGTCACGACTGGGCGTGACCACTTCCTACGGATCGCCGCTGGTGCTCGGTGAACGGGTCATCGCGTGGTCCGTCGACCAGTCGGAGTTGGCTCCGGCGGTGGTCGCGGGAGTGGCCATGATCGACCGGGCGACGTCGATCGCCGAGGTTCTGAGGTTCTGACGACGGGCGGCGGCGCCGTCGGTCGCGGGACAACGCCGCCACGTTGACGGCCCCGGACGACCGTGCCACGATGCGCCCGGAGACACGCCGTCCTCGAACCGATCGGAGCCCCCATGTCCCGCCTGCACGGACGCCACGCTGTCATCACCGGGGCGGCGAGCGGCATCGGCGAGCACACGGCCCGGCTCTTCGTGGCCGAGGGCGCCTCGGTGGTGCTGGCCGACGTGGACCGGGCCCGGGGTGAGCACCTCGCCGCCGAGCTCGGCGACCAGGTCCGTTTCGTCCCCGTGGACGTGGCCGTCGAGGGCGATGTCGAGCGGGCCATCGAGGAGTCGCAGTCTGCGTTCGGCGGCTTCGACTGCATCTTCAACAACGCCGGGAACCCGGGCTCGATCGGTCGGATCGAGGACATCGACATGGAGCTGTTCGACCGGACCGTCGCCGTCCACCTGCGGGGGGTGTTCCTCGGCATCCGGGCCGCGGCCCGGGTGATGCGTCCACAGGGCCGCGGCAGCATCATCAACACGGCCAGTGTGGCCGGCCTGCGGGCCAACTACGGGGGGCACGACTACAGCGCGGCCAAGGCGGCCATCATCCACCTAACCCACACGACGGCCAACGAGCTGGGAGAGGACGGGGTGCGGGTCAATGCCATCTGCCCCGGGGGGATCGCCACCTCGATCTTCGGCCGTGGCGCCGGTCTCGATGGCGATGCCGCCCAGTCGACGGTGTCGGTCATGGAGGTGGCGCTGTCCGACGTGGCGCCCATCAGGCGGTCGGGCATGCCCATGGACATCGCCGAGTGCGCCCTCTGGCTGGCCGGCGACGGCTCGAGCTTCGTGAACGGTCAGGCCATCGCCGTCGACGGCGGACTGGTCACCGGCCCCACCTACCGCACGTCCCGCGCCCGTACCGAGTCGATGGTGGGCCTGCTCGCCGGCGTCCCCGGACAGGGGGAGTAGCGGTCGGTCTCCGTGTGCCGGGCGCCGGTGGGGGCGGTCTGGTCAGGCGGTCTGGTCAGACCGTGCCGCCGCGGCGGCTCTCGACGACGCCGCCGATCACGGCCGACAGCCCGAGGGCGATGGCGATGGGCGCCATCCACAGGCCGAAGATGAAGGTGAGAGTGGCGAACAACGCACCCATGCCGAGCAGGAACGGCCAGATGCTCGACCCCGGGAACGAGTCGATGACGCCGGCACCGTCGCTCATCGTGGCATCGGGCAGGTCGCTCTCGAGGGTCCGCATGCGGCGCGACCACCAGAGGTAGTAGCCGCCGGGCAGGAGCCCGAGCAGCGCCGAGCCGGCCAGCATCACCGATCCGGCGTCCTCGTAGCTGGTGAACCAGTAGACGAGGCCGATGATCCCGAAGAAGACCCCGATGACGGCGAGGAAGGTCCCGCTGATCTTCACGAGCCCGCCCCCACGGTCTCCCGCTCCTTGACCGGCGCGCCGTGGTCGTCCCCGTGCTCCACCTTGTGGTGCTCAGGATGGTTGTAGTCCCACGTGGGCCGTTCCGACCGGATCGGGGGCAGGTGGGTGTAGTTGTGGTGCGGCGGTGGGGACGAGGTGAACCACTCGAGGGCACCGCCGTCCCACGGGTTGTCACCCGCCGGGACCTCGACCCTCCACGAGCGGACCAGGTTGGCGAAGAAGAACAGGAAGGAGAACCCGATCACCATGGCGCCCACGGTCGAGATCTCGTTGAGGCCGGTCCATCCGTTGGCCGGCAGGTAGTCGGCGATCCGGCGGGGCATGCCCTTCAGGCCGAGCAGGTACTGCGGCATGAAGGTGATCCAGAAGCCGGCGAAGAGGAACCAGAAGTGGAGCTTGCCGAGGCGCTCGTCCAACATCCGGCCGAACATCTTCGGGTACCAGAAGTAGAACCCGGCGAAACCGGCGAACACCGTGGTCCCGATCAGGACCTGGTGGAAGTGGGCGACCACGAAGTAGGTGTCGTGGGTCATGAAGTCGACCGGCGGCGACGCCAGCAGGACGCCGGTCACCCCACCCATGAGGAAGGCGAACAGGAAGCCCATGGAGAAGAGCATGGGGGTCTGGAAGCTGATCTGGCCACCCCACATGGTGCCGATCCAGTTGAAGAACTTGATACCGGTCGGCACGGCGATGAGATACGACAGCAGGGAGAAGAACGGCAGGAGCACGACGCCGGTGGTGAACATGTGGTGGGCCCACACGCCGGTGGACAGTGCGGCGATCGACAGGGTGGCGAACACCATGCCCCGGTAGCCGAAGAGCGGCTTGCGGCTGAACACCGGGACGATGTCGGTGACCATGCCGAAGTAGGGCAAGGCGAGGATATAGACCTCCGGATGCCCGAAGAACCAGAAGAGATGTTGCCAGAGCACCGGCACACCACCTCCCTGGACCGAGTAGATGTGCGTGCCGAAATGGCGGTCGCAGAAGAGCATGACCACGGCGCCGAACAGCACCGGGAAGGCGATGAGGATCAGGATGCCGGTGACCAGCATGTTCCACGAGAAGATCGGGACCCGGAACATGGTCATGCCCGGCGCCCGGAGATAGAAGATGGTGGCCACCAGGTTGACGCCGGTGAAGATGGCGGAGAACCCGGTGAGGCCCAGCGACATCAGCCACATGTCGGTTCCGGCCCCGGGGGAATTGATCGAGTTCGACAGTGGTGCGTAGGCCACCCACCCGAAGCTGGCCGCGCCGCCGGCGACGAGGAAGCTGAGGGTCATCACCAGCGAACCGCCGAGGTAGAGCCAGTACGACAGCGCGTTCAGCCGCGGATAGGCCATGTCCGGAGCACCGACCTGCAGCGGCACGATGTAGTTGGCCAGTCCGCCGAAGGCGAACGGGCCGGCGAACAGGTACAGCATGAGGCTGCCGTGCATGGTGAACAGCTCGTTGTAGGTCTGGAAATTGACCAGCGACGAGGTCGGGTTGGCGAGCTGGCCGCGGATGACCAGGGCCATGGCGCCGGCGATGAAGAACAGCACCAACGACGTGATCATGTAGGACTTGCCGATCACCTTGTGGTCGGTCGAGGTCAACCACTTGAGGATGCCGGTCGGCCCCTCGTGGTGGGCGTGCTCGGTGTCGTGTCCGTGCCCGTCCGGGCCGTGGGAGCCGGGGCCGTGGGCATCGGGACCGCCCCGATCCTCGGGCTCGATCAGTTCGGGGGAGTCGACGGTGGTGGTCACAGGGAACCCTTCTGGGAGTTCGGCGCAGCCAGGGCGTTGGACGGGGTCACGTGCGTGTAGCTCGGCGGCGTGTTGACGGCGGTGGTCGGCAGGGCATGGTACGTGTGCCCGTTGGCGATCTCACTGGACGTCCAGTCGAGGAACTGCGCCGGCGTGACAGCCAGGACGCTGAAGAGCATCTCGGAATGGTAGAGGCCGCAGATCTGGGTGCACTGTCCCGGATAGAACCCGGTGTGGACGATGTTGAGGTCGAAGGTGTTGACGACCCCGGGCAGCGCGTAGCGGCTGAAGTTGAAGTCACGCACGTAGAACCCGTGGATCACGTCGTTCGAGACCAGGGTCACCTGGATGGTCTCCCCGGCCGGCACGACCATCTGGGGCCCGTGGTTGTCGGGTCCGTTGGTCACCTCGCCGGAGACGCTGACGTTGTTCCTCGGGTAGTCGAAGCGCCATCCCCACTGGAAGGCGGTCACCTTGACGTCGAGCACCGGGACACCGGTGGAGGTGACGGTGGCGTCGGCCGGAACGGTGGTATCGACCTTGTTCTCGGTGATGACGGTGAAGAGGAAGAGGAAGGCCACGATGATGATCGGGATGCCTGTGTAGAGGATCTCGATCGGGATGCTCTCGTGGAACTGCTTGGGCATCCGGTCGGAGTTCCGGCGGTAGCGCACGATGGTGTACAGGATGAGCAGGCCCACCAGGCCACCGACGATGATCCCGGTGGTCATCATCCCCGAGTAGAGCTTGAACGTGTCCTGGCCCTGGGTCGTAGCGCCGCGGCTCGCCCCGTAGCTCGGGTACATGTTGCACCCGGCCAGGATCAGGGGCGCCCCGACGGCGAGGCCGGCGGACGTGCGGCCCCAGCGACGTCGCCTGGGCGGGGTCGCATCCCCGGTCGGGACGTCGGAAGGCGAGGGGCCGCGTGCGGGTAGAGAGGTCGGGGATCCGTTTGTGAAGGCGTTCACGGGGGTCAGACTAGTGGGGTCCGCGGCCAAATGAGAAGTTGAGATCCTTCGTGCCTCCGGCCGCCGAACCGCCTGGTCACGAGGGCGCGAATTCCGCCGATTCCGGAACGCCCCGGTCATCCCGGGAGAACACGGTCCGGTGTGCCTCGGTGATCGCGGGGTGGTCGGGCGTCGCCTCGCCGCGTCAGGCGCGGGGCCCCGCGGGTGGATCGTTCGGCTGTGCCTTGGGGCCCGAGAGGCGGCCGGCCAGCCGACCGGCCCCCCGCAGCGTCCGCTTGACCTGGTCCTCCACCTGCGGACGGTGCTCGTCCACGGCGCGCCTGCCGGCGGCGGTGGCCGCACCGGCGGAGCGCCCGGCCCGGCGGAACGCCGAGTCGGCATCGTCATCCGGCCGGACGGGGTCTTCCGGCGGGTCTCCCGCAGGGACGACCACGGTGGCGGTGGCGTCGATCACCGGTCCTGGGGCTGCGCTCCGACGGATCCGCCGCCGACCGACGCCACGAGGGGTGACGGTGGTCCGGGTGGCGAGGAAGATGAGAGCCACGACGGCGAGCCCGATCATGAGGTCACCGTCGGCGTCCGGACGGAGCGCCGGCACGAAGGCTGCTGCACCCAGGGCGACGGCCAGCACCACGACCAGGGCGATGTGGAGGCGCTGCCCGCACACCCGAACCATGCCGATCGGCCCTCGGGCGGTGAGGGCCAGCACGGCGAGCAGGACCCCGGCCGCCACGAGGAGCCCACCGTGGACGACGTGGATCGACTGGGTGACGAGGAGGAAGGCGACGCCCAGTTCCAGGACCTGGAAGGCCCAGAACGGGATCTGCCATCGCTGCGGCCCGGCGACCGGTGAGGCGGACGGACCGGTTTCGGATCCGTCGTCCGGCGGCATCGGGTTCCGGTGCTCAGGGAGTGGCGTCCGCGGAGCCGTCCGCGGCGGGGGGTGCCGGCGCGGGTGCGGGAGCCGGCGCGGGTGTAGGTGCCTGCACGGCCTGCGGCGGCGCCTCGGCCAGCGGCGCGGCGGCCGTCGGGCCCGTCGTGGTGTCGCCGCCCGCCCCTTCGTCGAGCCCCTTCTTGAACTCCTTCTGCGCCGAACCCAACGAGCGGGCCAGCTTCGGAATCTGGGTGGAACCGAAGAGGACGATGGCTATGACCAGCAGGACGATGATGCCCTGCTCGCCGAAGAGATCTGCTGGAGGGCTGAAGGTCACGACGGTTTCTCCCTTGTCGACTGCTGGATCAAGGTTAGACCTGTCGGGAAGGAGCCGCCGCGCAGGGCCTGGGTGTCAGGACCGTCTGTGTGCCGCGGTCAGCCGGCCAGGAACACGCCGAGGCACAGGGCGGCGATCGACGCCACCCCCCCGATCGACCCCCACACGGCCAGCCCGACCTTCGAGGTCGACCGCTGATGGAGGAAGACGGCGACCCCGGCGATCGCCACGACCACGATCTTGACGATCAGGACGACCTTCCACGACGGGGCGGCATTCGACACGCCGTCGGCGGAGATGTTCCAGAAGCCGGTCACGATGAGCAGGGCATATGCGGGCCACATCAGGCGGGAAAAGGCCCGTGCGACCTGCTTCGGAGCATCCTCGCCCAGCCCCCGGATCGTGGGTAGCAGGCCGGCCACGGTGATCTGGCCGCCGACCCAGACGGCCGCTGCCGTCACGTGCAGGATCAGCCGTATCCCGCCGATCGCGTCCGACAGCTGCGGTCCGGTCGCGGCGACCAGGGTCGACGGGTGCATGTCCGGTCGGCTACTTGCCGGTCCAGTTGGGCTCGCGCTTTTCGGCGAAGGCGACTGCGCCCTCCATGGCGTCCGCCGACCTCCCGATCTCGCCGAACACGGCGTCGTTGACGGGCCAGCCCTCGGCCTCGGGCAGCTCGGCGGCCTGCTTCATGACCTGCTTGGAGCGGCGGACGGCCAGGGGCGCGTTCTTTGCGATGCGCTGAGCCAGGGCCAGGGCCACGGCCAGGACCTGGTCGCCCGGCACGACGCGGTTGACGAGGCCGATTTCGAGGGCTCGGGCGGCATCGATGGGCTCGCCGGTGAGGGCCATCTCCAGGGCGACGGCCTGCGGGATGCGCTTCGGCAGTCGGATCAGGCCCCCGGCTCCGGCCACCAGGCCGCGAGCCACTTCGGGAATCCCGAACTTGGCGTGGTCGGCCGCCACCACCAGGTCGCAACTGAGCATGATCTCGCACCCGCCGGCCAGGGCCGATCCGTTGCAGGCGGCGATGATCGGCTTCGGGAAGTCCCGCTTGGTGATCCCCCCGAAGCCCTGTTCGGTGATGGGGAATTCGCCGGTGGCGAAGGCCTTCAGGTCCATCCCGGCCGAGAACGCCTTGTCGCCGGCTGCCGTGAGGACGACGACCCAGACCTCGTCGTCCGCCTCGATCTGGTCGAGGGCGTCCGAGAGCGCGGTCGCCGTGGCCAGGTTGATGGCGTTCCGTGCCTCGGGCCGGTTGATGGTGAGGATCTCGATGTGACCCTGGCGTTCGCGGAGCAGTTCGGACATGGTGTTCTCCCAAGCAAGAGATTCAGTGTTCCGCCAGACGGTAGCGCGGCTCACCGGCCTGGACGACCACGGTCCCGCCGACCACGCCGGGGATGTCGAGGTCACCCATCGCCGCGACCACCTCGTCGTCGGCCGGCGCGAGGGCCATGTGCCGGCCGTCGGCCAGCCTGGCGATGACCGGTGCGCCGGCCGCCGACCCGTCGTTGTCCCGCCAGACGGTCGCCGCCACCACGGTGGCCGGGGCCGCGGTCCCGAGGGAGGCCGCCACCCCGACGGCCGAGCGGTCGATGGCGGCCTGGGCGTCGGTCGTGTCCCCGCGTCGGAATCCCGCCGGTGGGGGCGTGGACCCGTAGACGCCGAGTGCGTGCTTGGTCACGAACCAGCCGAGACCGGTGGCCAGCCCGAGGTGGGTCCCGGCCCCGGTGGTGTCCCGCAGCACGTCGCACAGGGAGGCGATCCCGTGCGTCGTGTAGTTGTTGCCGGGTCCACCGAAGTAGGGGAGCCCGCCCGTCACGGTCAGTCCGCGTGGGTCGTCGTGGGCGATCCCGAGGGCGTCGGCCGCCATCTGCACGGCGGAGGGGAAGCACGAGTAGATGTCCATGCGTTCGATGTCGTCGATGCCCACGGAGCGCCCCGCCGCCACAGACGCCGCGGCGAACAGGGCGGCACCGGCCGCCTCGATGGCCGGCGAGCGACCGAGGTCGGGCCGGGACGCCACGAAGCGCACGTCGACCGCCTCGGCACCCGACCAGACGAAGACGGCGCGGTCGGCCACCCCGGCCCGCTCGGCCGCGGCCAGCGAGCAGACCACCAGCGCGGCGGCCTGGTCGGAGCCGAGGAAGGCGGTCATCCGCTTGGTGTAGGGCTCGCAGACGATCCGGTTGTCGGGCGAGGGGGTGGCGATCGACTCCGGCGTCCGCTCCTCGCGAAACCAGGCGTAGGGGTGGGACGCGGCGACGGTGGTGAAGGGGGCCATGAGCTCCCCGAGGGCCCGGCGGTGGGTGGCGGCGTCGTGCCCGGCGCGCGAGGCCAGCACGCTCTCGAAGAGCGGGTACACGTGGACCGGGGCCAGCAGTGAGGCGGCCTGTTCGGCCGGACCGAAGCCGGGGAGGTCGTCGCCGACCACCGGGTCGGGGGTCAGGTCACCTCGACCGACGTCACGGGGGAGGCCCTGGTTTCTGCGGGCCCGGGACGAGCGGATGGCCTCGGCCCCCGCGATCAGGGTGACTGCACGCCCGCCTGCGGCGATCTCGGACGCCGCCCGGCTGACCAGCCACTGCGGCGTGTTGCCCCCCACGGTGGTCACCTCGCGGGCCACGTCGGGGCCGAGACCCACGCGGTCGGCCAACTCGGTGGCCGGGGCGGGTCCGGTCCTGGTCATGATGTCCACCACGGTCAGGCGGTCGATCCGGTCGCGCAGGAGCGGCACGTCGGCCAGTGCCGCCAGGCAGGCCCGCTCCATCAGGTCCACCGGGCTCACCAGGTCGTCCCGCTCGATGGCCTGGCCGGATGTGATGACGACCGGGATGCGTTCGGGATCGGTGGCGGAAGGCGTCACGGGCGGGTGTCCTGACGGGTCGGGGTCCGGCGGGCCGGGTGGCCTCTCGGGGCGGCAAGCTACCATCGCCAACCTGTGGAAGCCCCGCGGGCAGGTCGTCGTGTACGAGGAACGAGCGCAACGGTGTCGACACCCGACGGGTCAGGACGGGAGGCGGCCGGCGATCGGACGGGCGGACGCGGGCCGTTGCCCGGCGGGTTCCTGTTCGGGGTGGCCACGGCGGGGTTCCAGGTCGAGGGTGGGTTCAACGGCCCCGGCGAGCCGGCCAACAACTGGCTGGCCTGGGAGCAGACGGGCCGGGTCACCCCGTCGGGCAACGCCGTGGCCTTCTGGGACCGTCCCGAGGAGGCCCTCGACCGGGCCGCCGCCCTCGGTTGCGACAGCTTCCGGCTGGGCGTCGAATGGGCGAGGGTGGTTCGCGACGGTGGCGAGGTCGACCAGGTGGCCCTCGACCGTTACGTCGGCATCGTCGAAGCATGCGTGGAGCGGGGGCTCGCTCCGCTCGTGACCCTCCACCACTTCACCGGCCCGGCGTGGCTGGGGGAGGACCTGTGGCTCCGCCCGGACGCCGCCGACCGGTACCAGTCCTGGGTCCAGGTGGTGGTCCCCGCCCTCGCGCCCTCGGTCCGCCACTGGGTCACCGTCAACGAGATCAACGTGATGGCCCTCATGACCTACCTGCTCGGCGAGTTCCCGCCGGGTCGGAACCTGGCGTTCGCCGACACCGCCACCGCCCTCGACAACCTGCTGCGCGCCCATGTCCTCGGGTACGACACCATCCATGCCGAGCGGCCCGACGCCGTGGTCACCACCAACAACTCGTGCATCACCGTCTACGAGTACGACCGGATGCTCATCGACCTGCTGCTGGCCCGCAGCCACGGCATCGAACGCCGTGACCTCGACGAGTGGATCGCCGAGCGGCGGCGCAGCCACTACGCACTCCTGCCCACTCCCGGGCCCGGCGAGGCGCTGCTGCGTCGGGCCGGGGCACGCCTCGCGCCCTACGGGTCGACCGGACGCGCCCCGGCGACGCCGCGCCGCGTCCTCGACGCGCTCGAGGCCAGTCCCCACGGGCGCACGCTCGACGTGCTCGGAATCGACTACTACGACCCGCTGGCCTCCCGGCACTTCCGACTCCCCGGGCACCGGACCGCCGGAGGGCGGAGCCCGTACCCCGCCCGCGAACTGTGGGACGACGCGGTGGATCCGGGCGGTCTGGCCCGCTGGCTCGGTGTCCAGCACGCACTCGCGCCCGGGCTCCCCCTGTGGGTGGTGGAGAACGGTATGTGCAACCGGGTCCGCCACGGACGTTCCTACGATCGGTTCGACGGTTGGGACCGTCCCCGCTACCTGACGGAGAACATCGCCTCCGTCGTCGAGGCGATCGACGCCGGGGTGCCCGTCGAGGGGTACTGGCACTGGTCGCTGGTGGACAACTACGAGTGGGGCTCCTACGAGCCGCGCTTCGGCCTCTACGGGGTGGACCGGTCCCGCGGGGAGGCGGGGGGACGGTGGATGGAGACCGACGCCATGGGTCGCGACGCGGCCGGCACCTACCGGCGGATCATCGCCGGGTTGCGGGCCGGGGACCGGACAGTGGTCGACCCCGGGTGAGCCGGGCGCACGCCCGACGTGGCTACGAGACGTACGGGCAGTGGCGGCATCCCTGGTCGCAGCAGGTGCCCCGCCCGGCCAGGTAGGTGGACGTCATGACCAGGTAGCCGGTGGCCGGGTCGGTGTAACGCGGGGACCCCGCTTCGCGGGCGATGCGATGGGCCTCCAGGATGGCCTCCCGCCAAGGGTGGTCTGGAGCCAGTCGCGACGGGTGGGGCTCGTCGGGTCCCCGATCGTCCAGGGGCTCCGACCCGGTCACCTCCCTGTTTCGGTCACCCGGCGTGGGCGGCCGTCGGCTGTGCCGCCCCGGCGTCTGCGTCACCCGCATCGCTTGCGGGCGGCTTCCACTCGCCCTCGCCGTGGCTCGGCACGAAGTCCTTCTGGCGGACCAGGAACAGGCAGCCGACGGCGCCGACCAGGGCGATGATGGCGGCAATGCCCATCAGGTGGTCGAACGCGGAGGTGAATCCGGCCTGGTAGGAGGAGAGCAGCGCGTTCCGCCCTGCCGCAGTGGGGATGGAGGCGGCCGCTTGGCGGACACCGTCGGTCGCCACGGCGGTGCCCAGGCCGCTTCCGCCGTGGGCGATCACCGAGCGGCCGGCTGCGGTCGCCTGGAGGGAGGAGTACACCGCCGGCTTGATCTGGTGGACGAAGATGGCGCCGAGGCCGGCGATGCCCGTGGCGATCCCGACCTGGCGGAAGGTGCTCGCCGTTCCGCTCGACATGCCGCTGCGCTCGGGTGGCACGACCGACACCGCGCCGGAGGCCAGGACCGGGTTGGTGATCCCGATGCCGACGCCGCACACCATGAAACCGGGCAGCAGGGCCAGCCACGACGACGTGGCGTGCACCCGTGTCATCAGCTCGCATCCGATGGCCACCAGGAGCAGCCCCAGGCTCATCAAGAAGCGGGATTGGATCCGTACCGTGAGCTTGCCGGCGAATGGGGCGACGATGAACGCCAGCATGGTCAGGGGCAGGAACCGGAGGCCGGCCTGGAGCGGGCTGTAGCCGAGGATCTCCTGGAGGTACAAGGTGAGGTAGAGGAACATGGCGAAGATGGAAGCGGACAGGGTGAACGAGCCGAGGGACACGCCGACCATGGCCGGCCGCTGAAAGAGGTGCAGGTCGAGCATGGGGTCGTCCTGCTTCCACTCGCCCACGATGAAGAGGGCCATGAGGACGGCGGACGCCACCAGCATCGACACGATCATGGTGCTGCCCCAGCCCTCGGCGTTGCCCTGCACCAGGGCGTAGGCCAGGAGGAACAGTGACGCCGAGAAGGTGATGAATCCGAGCCAGTCGATCTTGCGGCCGCTGGAGAACTTGGCGTTGTCCACCTTGGACAGCGTGATGATCACCGCCACCACGCCGATCGGGATGTTGACGAAGAAGATCCAGCGCCAGCCGATGCCACTGGTGATGGCGCCGCCCACCAGCGGGCCGACGGCGACGGCACCACCCACGACCGCTCCGTACACGCCGATGGCCGTCCCCCGCTCGCGGCCGGAGAAGGCCTGGGCGATGAGGGCCAGCGAGGTGGCGAACATGATGGCCCCGCCGACGCCCTGCGCGCCACGGGACAGGTTGAGCATCAGCGGCGAGGTGGCCAGACCACAGGTCAGCGAGGCGATCGAGAACAGGACGAGCCCGATGGCGAACATCCCCCGCCTCCCGTACATGTCACCGAGGACCCCGGCGGTGAGCAGGAACGCGGCCAGGGTCAGGGCGTAGGCGTCCACCACCCACTGGAGGTCGGCGAAGGACGAGTGGAGGGCGATCTGGATGTCCGGGAGCGCCACGTTCACGACCGTGATGTCCAACAGGAGCATGAACGTCCCGAAGCAGACGGCGATCAAGGTCCACCACTTGCGTTCCACTGTCCCCTCCCCAGGGCGGTCCACCGGCTGCATCCCGCCTGCACGCACGTGGTCGCGAACCGCCGTTTGGGCATGTATAGACCACGGGAGGCCGTCGGGCAATGACCTCAATTGCTTCCGGAACGGAGGTCCGGACCCGGTCCCGTCCCTGTACCGGGAGGTCAGACGGTTCCGAAGGTGGTGCTCCGGTCGTCGGCCCGCCCGCCGGTTCGTTCGAGGGCGGCCACCGTCGCCTCCAGGTCGGAGCGCAGCTCGTCGACGACCGCGGCGTGCCCGGCGTGCACCATGGCGTGCAGGCTGTCGGGCGGCGTCTGACGATCGAAGAACCAGCCACCCCGTTCGATGAGGGCGTCCCCCAGCGCGAACGTGTCGATGCCCCCTGGGCCCCCGTCACCACCGAAGGCCAACACGGTGGCGTCCGGCTCGCCCCGGAGCGCGATGCCGCTGATGGCCCCGATGCACGCCCGGAGGGCGCCGGCGGAGCGGATGAGCAGGTCGGCCACGTCGGGACCCGCGTCGTAGTCGAGGCTGAACACCCTGCCTCCCCGCCAGTCGCGGTCGTCGACCGAGAACTCGTCCAGACGAGCCAGGACGGCGTCCGCGTCGAGCCCATGGGCGGGAAGCCGGTCGCCAGGGGAGTCAGGCATGGGCCGAGTTCAGGAAGCCGGGGCCCCATGATCCCCGCCGCCCACGAGGAGGCCGGGAACCGGAGGAGGCGGAGAAGGGGGAGGGTGCAAATTCTTTTTGACTATGCGCATACGGGACACACACTCAAACAAATTAAGTACCGAGTCCCGGTCCTCGCGGCGGCCGGACCCGGTCCTCGCCATGCACGGGCTCGGAAGGGTCAGGTGATGTCGCGCTGGGTCAGAACGGCCGAGCCGACGACGGCGAAGATCAGCCCGTAGGCCAGGATGAGCAGGGAGCCCTGCCACCAGCTGAAGAGTCCCACCGGGTGGCGCCCTCTCGCCGTGACGTTGGCGGCGGCGGACGCGGCACCGGAGGGCAGCCACTTGCCCGTCCAGCCCCACAGCCCCTTGATGATGTTCTCCACGATGAGGAACCACCCGAGGCAGATGATGATCGCCGCCACCTGGTTGGTGATCAGCGATCCGACCCCGACGCCCAGGAGGGCGAAGAGCACGAAGACGAGGATCATCCCGGGTGCGACGGCCCCGATCTGGCCGGCCATGGCGGAGAACGACCCTCCCACGGCAGAGAGGGCGATACCCCCGCCCACGACGGTCGCCACCAGGATGACGACGGCCAGTGCGGCGCCGACGAGGGCGATCATGATCAGTTTGCCGATGACGAATCGGGTGCGGCGGGGTGTCACGAGGAACGAGGTCGTCACCGTCTTGTGGCGGAATTCGGTGGTGATGGTCAATACGCCGAGCAGGAGGGCGAAGATGTAGGTCCCGAGGCCCGCCCCTAGCAGATCCCGGAGCTGCTGCACGGTGTGGGGGTAGTCGAGGCCGGGCGGTCCGAAGCTGGTGGGGAACTGCGGCCCGCCGCCCCCGCCGCCCCCGCCGCCGCCTCCCGAGGCGCCGTGGGTGACGAAATACAGGAGCATGAAGAGTCCGGTGAATACCAGGGCGATTCCGGTCAGCACCCAGGGGATGGACGTGGTGCGGAGCTTGATCCACTCCGAACGGACGATGGCGGTCATGCGGGCGCTCCCGGCGTGTGGAAGGGGGCCGTCTGGCCGCCGGTGGACTGGCTGAAATCCGTCGCCTCGAACCCCTGGGTCAGGGCGAGGAACACCTCTTCGAGGCTGCCCCGCTCGGGGACGAGCTCGTAGAGGACGATCTGGTGCTGGGCGGCGAAGGGTCCGAACCACTCGGGAGTGGCGCCGTCGATGACCAGGGTGTCGGGGGCGATCTGGCGCCAGTTGCTGGGCACGGCGTCGAGGGCCGCGGTCAGCCGGGCCAGCTCCGGAGTCCGGATTCGAAGGCCGGAGGCGGTGCCGGCCCGGGTCGCCAGGTCGGCGAGGGTGGTCTGGAGGACCAGCTTCCCCTGCGACACGATGACGACGTCGTCCACCGTCTCCTCCATCTCCGACAGCAGGTGTGACGACACCAGCACGGAGTGTCCGATCGAGGCCTGGTGGCGGATGAAGGTGCGGAGCCACTGGATCCCCTGAGGGTCGAGCCCGTTGGACGGCTCGTCCAGGATCAGGATCTCCGGATCACCGAGCAGGGCGGTGGCCAGCTGCAGGCGCTGGCGCATCCCGAGCGAGAACTTGCCCACACGACGCGAGGCCACGTCGGCCAGTCCCACCATGTCCAGGGTCTCGTCGATCCGAGACAGGGGGATACCCGCACCGACGGCCACGCTCTTCAGATGATTGCGTGCCCTGCGACCGGGGTGGAAGCTGGTGGCTTCGAGGACAGCACCGACATGGCGGATCGGGTGGTCCAGATCGTGATAGCGACGGCCGCCGAATGTCGCCGTCCCTCCGTTGATCGAGACCAGGCCGAGCAACATGCGCAGCGTGGTCGTCTTGCCCGATCCGTTGGGGCCGAGGAATCCGGTCACCCGCCCGGTGGCGACTTCGAAGGACAGTTCGTCGACGGCCCGGACGGGGCCGAAGTGTTTGGACAGCCCGTTGATCTCGATGGCTGAGGTCATGCCAGACGGTAGCCCGACAACTCGAATGCCCGGTGTCACGCCTATCGGGCCAAGGAGGGGGCGGTCAGACCTCGGCGTAGATGTCGATGGGAAGCAGCAGGCCGATGGCCACGACCAGTTCGTCGTGGACGCGGCTCATGTTGCTCCAGCCGTTCACCCACCCCACGAGGGCCGAATACCAGACGTGCCCGAGGATCCGGGCCCGGTCGCTGATGTCCGGGGGCTGGGGCTCCCCGATGGCCCGGGTGATGATCCCCTCCATGAGGACCGATACCTGCTGCTGGCACTCGATGGCCGCCGGGTCGGGGGACGCCAGGGCGGTGAACACCGCGCCGACCAGCTGGGGCTGACGGCCCATCGCCCGCAGGGCCCGGTCGAGGGCGTCGATCACCCGTTCGGCCGGACTGTCCCCCTGGGCCGGGCTCTGCGCCAGACGGCTGTCGAGCTGCTCGACCCAGTGGACGAGGGCCGCGGCCAGCAGGTGGTCCTTGCTGGTGAAGTACCGGTAGACGGTCCCCATGGCCACGTCGGCCCGGGCGGCCACGTCACGCATCTGGACCGCTTCGTAGCCGCCATCGAGTGCGAGGGACATGGCAGCGTCGATGACGCGTTGGCGCCGGGCCTGCTGGGCCCGAGTCAATGTGCGGGGCACCGAACCGTTCGCCATGGCTACCCACCCTAGTCGGGCCCCCTTTCTGTGCCCGGGCGAACGGCCGCAGGCGGCTCTGGGGCGTGCCGTCGGGCCGCCTCCAGCGGCCGCCACCAGCTCCGAGGGGCCGGAACCGGTCGTCGCCGACCCATGCTCGGTACCATGGGCCGCCATGCCTTCCGCCGTACCCACCGACGACGACCCGGAGCTGATCGCCACCACCGACGGCCGCGTGCCGGGCCGGCGCGGGCTCGCCACCCGTCAGCGACTGCTCGAGTGCACGGCCGAGCTCCTCGTGGCCACGCCGTGGCGCTCGATCAAGGTCATCGACATCGCCCGGCAGGCGGGCACCTCGCCCGCCACCTTCTACCAGTACTTCGAGAACGTGGAGGCGGCCATCACCGTCCTGGCCGAGGAGCTGGTCGATGGGGCGGGGATCCTGGCCGGACTGGTCGACGGCGACTGGACCGAGGGAGCCTCCTGGGACACCGCCGTAGCCGTGGTCGAAGGGTTCATGGACTACTGGGAGCGCAACCGGGCCGTGTTCCGGGTGGTGGAGCTGACCACCGTCGAAGGCGACCTGCGGTTCCAGGGACTGCGGGTACGGGCGCTCAACGCGGTCACCGTCACGCTCGCCCGGGTCATCGCCAACCAGGCCGGGACCTCCGGCTCGCCGGCCGGCTCCGACCCTATGGCCGCAGCCGGGACCCTCATCGCCATGCTCGCCCAGGTGGCCGGCCACCGCTACGGCTTCGAGTTCTGGGGCATACGCACCGCCTCGCTGGTCGACAGCCAGGCCCGCCTGCTCCACTGGTCGGTCACCGGCCGGCCCGCGCCGGACGGTGCCCGGGTGCCCGGTTCGGAGAGCCCGGCGCCACGCACCGGCCCGGTGGTCGGCGGAGGGGCGGCTGCGGCCAGGACGGCCAGGGCGAAGGACCGCCGCTGAGCATGGCGGCCCGTGGGGCCCGTGGGGCCCGTGGCGGCCGCGAGGGGCCGAGTCGGACTAGCGGAGGGCGACCGGATTGACCGGCGAGCCGAGAGCCGCGGTGAACGGGAGCGGGGTGGCGTCCAGCAGGAACGAGTAGCGCCCGTCGGCGGCACACGCGTCGGCCAGGTCGTCGAGGAACCAGTTCTGGCCCTGGGTCATTCCCATCTCCACCAGGTGGAGCAGGTGAACCGGGAGGAAGAGATCCGGCGACTCGCACGGGTACACCTCGAGGACGACGTTGTCGATGGCCACGGCGGCGACGTCGTGGTCGTGGAACCACCCGGCCGTGGCCACGGTCAGTCCCGGGGTCGGCCACGTGTAGGCGACCAGGTCGCGGACCGGCGGCTTGCCTCCGATGCCGGGCCTCCCGGGGAGGGCCAGGTGGGCGGTCTGGCCGGTCCTGACCAGCACGACGTCCCCGGGCTCGACATCGAACCCGCCGAGGGAGCAGGCGGCGTCGAGGTCGTCCGGGGTGATCGGGTAGCCGGGCTCGAGCAGCTGGAGGCCCTTGGCCCGGGCCACGTCGAGGAGGAGGCCCCGCGAGACCAACGTGCGGATCTGCTGGATCCCGAGCAACGAGGCGCCGGCCTCGGTGATCGACGAGGACGGGTAGCCGTTGTACAGCGTGCCGCCCCGTGGTCCACCCCCGTAGGAGGCATGGGCCAGGCCGTCCCAGTGGGTGGCGCACTGGATGGCGAAGGTCACGACATCCTCGGAGAAGGCGATCCACCCGGGGTCGTCGCTCTGCGGGGCGTTGACCGACACCATGGTGTGGGTCGGATTGACCCGTCCCTTGATGAAGCCCATCTGGATGCCCTCGGCTTCGGACATGGGGATGCCGAGTGGAAAAGCGGTCCCGTCGACCACCGAGGCGACGCCCCGCAGGCGGGCCGCCCCGTCAATCAGGTTGAGCGTGCCGATCTGGTCGTCCGGGCCCCAGCGGCCCCAGTTGCTGACCCGCTCGGCCATCTCGGTGAACGAAGCGGGAACGGAGTGTGGAACTGGCACGGGCACGCAACTGTTGTAGCCGATCGGGGCAACAGTTTTCGGTCCGATCGGCCGATACACCCTGGGAACCGACAGACATGGCATGAATTCCGTGAGCGGAGCGGATCGCCGTGGCAGACTCCACCGAAACCTACGGGGGCACGAGGACTCGATGCACCGTCGACAAAGGGTAGGACATTCCATGCTTCATCTCCCGGGGAACCCGCGTGTTCCGGCGGGGCACGGCCGGCCTGCGGTCGCCCGTATCCGGCGCACGCTGGTCATAGCGCTCTCGACCCTGGTGGTGACTGCCGGGACGCTGCTGGTGCCCGTGGGTCCGTTGGCGTCCCCGCCGGCCGGCGCCGAGGTGGCGAGGCTCAGCCTGGGGGCAGTCCAGTCGCTCTACGCCGAGGATCTCGTCGCACGGGTGAACGCCGACCGTGCGGCCAGGAACTCGGCGCAGCAGCCCGTTCCGGACCTGTCGGTGGACCCGGGACTGGCTGCCGAGGCCCAGCAATGGTCGGCCTACATCGCGTCGATCGGCGTGGTCGAGGACCCGCCGCTGTCCGCGTGCGGCCCCGATCCGACGGCAGGACAGATCTGCGAGCTGGCCGCCAACACCGGAAACACGGGCAGCGGGTACTGGCCGGGTGACGGGTCGGACGGGATGGAGAGCGAGTACATGGCGTCGCCCGGACACCGGCAGAACATGCTCAACGCCGGGTACAACGAGGTGGGTATCGGCGTCACCTGCAGCGGCGGCCAGGCGTGGACGGTCGAGCTCTTCGGCTACGCCTACGGGGACTTGGGCCCGGCCGAGACTCGCCAGGCCACCCAGCAGGCGGTCGAGGGCGACCCGGTGCCGCCCGACCCGTCGGTGGCCGGGACCCAGACCGGCGTCCCCATCTACTGTCCGGGCCAGGAGGTGGGGCCCAACGGGGCGACGACGTCGACCGGCGGACAGTACCCCTATCCCTACCTGGTCGCACCGGTCCCCGGTGAGCCGATCATCACTCCGCCCAACCCGTCCGTGGGGATCGCCGCCGGCGGTGCGGCCGGCTACTGGGTGGCCAACTCGGACGGCTCGGTCGCGGCCCATGGGTCGGCGGTCAACTACGGCTCGATGGCGGGTCAGCCTCTGGTGGAACCCATCACCCATATCGTGGGGACGCCCGACGACCACGGCTACTGGCTGGTGGCGGCTGACGGCGGGATCTTCTCGTTCGGCGACGCCGCCTTCTACGGCTCGATGGGCGGCCAACCCCTCAATGCCCCGGTGGTGGGCATGGCCCCCGCCCCCGGCGGCCACGGTTACTG
>JBEKCS010000033.1:0-38873 GCA_050014755.1 Acidimicrobiales bacterium | reverse complement strand
GGCCGCCGCCTTCATGCCGGCGTGTGGCACCTGCTTCTGGTGCGCCTCGGGTCGCCAGCACCTGTGCGACCTCGGGATGTTCACCCTGGCCGGCCCGATGATGAGCGACGGCACCTGGCGCCACCACCTGGGAGATGCCAAGGTCAACCGCATGACCCAGCTCGGCACCTTCGCCGAGTACATGGTGGTGAACGAGGCCTCGCTGGTGAAGATCGACCCCAACGCCTCGCTGAAGGCGGCGGCCCTCATCAGCTGCGGCATCTCCACCGGCTTCGGCTCCGCCGTCGACCGGGCCAAGGTTCGCCCCGGTGAGACCGTCGTCGTCGTCGGCTGCGGTGGCGTGGGCTCGGGCGCCCTGCAGGGCGCGCGCCTGGCCGGCGCCCGGCAGATCATCGCCGTGGACACGGTGCCGTTCAAACTGGAGAAGGCGACGAAGATCGGGGCGACCCACACCGCCAACTCCATCCTCGAGGCCAACCTGATGCTTCCCGAGCTGACCGAGGGACGGATGGCCGACGTCGTCATCCTCACCCCGGGTGTGCTCACCGGCGATCTGATCGCCCCGGCGATGGCGCTGGCCTCCAAGGACGGCCGGGTGGTCACCACCGCCATCGCCCCGTTCAACCAGAACCAGGTCGATCTCAACCTCTTCAATTTCGCCATGTACAACCAGGCCCTGCTGGGCACGGTGTTCGGTTCGTGCAGCCCGCGGGTCCAGATCCCCAACCTGCTCCGTCTCTACGAGGCCGGCATGCTGGAGATCGACGACCTCATCACCCAGGAGTACGAACTCGACCAGGTCCAGGACGGCTACAACGACCTCGAGGCGGGCATCAACATCCGCGGCATCGTGAAGTTCGACGCCTGACGCCTCGCAGATCACCACCGGCTCGACCGGTAGCACGATGCCCCGGGAGTTGCCCGGGGCATCGTCGCGACCCGCAGCCCGTCAGGCGATCCGAAGCCGAGGTGGCCGGGTACCCGTTACTTGGTGGCGGCGTGCTTGGCCTTGGCCGGTGGTGCGACGGGCGTGACGTAGGTGAAGTCGTCGAAGCCACTCGTCGAAGCCACTCCACCAGGTGTGACAACCGTGATGGAGACCGTGCCCGGTGTATCCGGAGGGGAGATGGTCGACACCTCCGTACCGCCGTGGTGAGCGACGAAGTACGGGCTCGGCACTCCCCCGAACAGTACCGATGAGGTGCCGGCGAGCCCCTTGCCGATGATCCGGACCCAGGTGCGACCGTTGGTCGAACCGGTCGTGGTCATGAGGACGGCGATGGACGGCTTTTCGTACGTGAACTGGCTGGCGGGCACCGGTGCGCTGGTGCCGCCCGGAGTGGTCACCGACACGTTGACGGTGCCGGCTTCCTGGGGTGGGGCGTAGACGACGATCCTGGTTCCGTTCCGATCGACGGAAACACTGCCGGCACTGACGTCGCCGAACATCACCGCACTGGCGTTGAAGAACTGCCGACCGGTGATGACCACCCGGATGCCGCCGGCGCCCTGAGCGACCACGGGCTCGATCTGGGTGATCGTCGGTGCCATGTTGGCGATGTACCAGTTGAACGACGTCGCGCCGTACGTCGGTGGGTGGGCGTTGTCCTTCGCCGTGAGGGTCACCTGATAGGTGCCGGCGTAAGTCGGTGTTCCGGTCATGAGCCCTGACGAACGGGAGATCGTGATGCCAGGGGGGAGCCCGGTCGCCGTCCATTTGATGACCGGGAACGGTGAAAGCTGTGAGTCCGTCGCCGTGGGGGCCAGGGGTGGAACCGGCACGCCGGTGTCCCCCAACTGGTTGTCGATGGGGGCCACGGTGAGGGGACTGAATCCGGTGAGGCTGGCCGTCGAGCTCGTCAGTCCGTTGTTGTCGATGGCGGTGGTCTTCACCAGAATCGCCGCCATCACGGCCACGAGGATGCCGAGCGCGTAGAGCACCATCCGGGGGCCGCGACCACCCCTCGGGTTCCGCTTCATGGCGTTGGTCATGCCACACCTCTTGCGCAGACCAGACGACCGTAGGGGCGCGCGCGACGGCTGGCGGGCATTCCCACCACCACCGTCCTCAAGGACCACGTCATGGCCCTCCCCTCCTGCGCTGTCTGCCCACCAAAGAAACTGTACCGCTCACGGCGACGAGGAGTCACCCCGGCCGCGGGAACCTGTACTGCCCCTCTGGGCCGCCATTTATGGCGACACGTGAAACATAAGACAATTGTGACTGCGAGACAACTGTTGCGACGCTCAGTGGTCGCAGTGTGACGGATTCGGTTCGCCCTGGTCGGAGGGGGCGATTTGCCCGTCCTTCATTCGTATCGGCCGGGGCGGGACGATGGCCCGGCGGTCCCCGGGGCCCTCGGATACGGGTGGAGCCGGAACCACCGGTTCCGGGTTCCGGGGTGTCGTTCGAGACCCGGCCCTCAAGGCGGCGACCGCGTCCCCATTAGGGTGTCCGTGTGTCCACCACGTCGGGACCGGCGCCGGCCGGAGCACCACCGACTCGAAGGGTGGCCCACGAGCGTGCCGTCCGCTTCGTGGCGGACGCGGTCGTGCCCTGCACCGGGCCCGTTCCGGTGCTTCGTCCGGGGGCCGTCGAGGTGACCGGGGACACCGTGACCGCGGTAGGTACTCCCGGCGCGCTCCGGTCGGCAGGGGGCAGTGGGATGCGCGAGGTGAAGGTCGACGGGGCGCTCCTGCCCGGCTTCGTCAACACGCATTGCCACTCGCCGATGACCCTCTTCCGGGGGACCGGGGAGAACCTGGCGCTCCATCGGTGGCTCCAGGAGGTGCTCTGGCCCCGGGAGGCCCACCTCGAGCCCGAGGACGTCTACTGGGGGATGACCCTGGCCGCGGCCGAACTGCTCTCGTTCGGGGTCACGACGTCCTGCGAGATGTACTTCGAGGAGGACGCCACGGCCGACGCGGTGGTGGCCGCCGGGTCGCGTTCGGTCATCACCCCGGGGGTCCTGCAGCTTCCCGGTTCGGAGTCCGGGGGCGACTGGTGGACGGCGAGCGTGACCCGGTTCGCGGACTTTCACGCCCGGCGCCACGGTGAGGCCGGGAGGATCGAGGTCGGGTTCGGGGCCCACGCCGCCTACACCGTGCCGCTGCCCGGTCTGGTCGACACCGCGGCCGCGGCCCGGGAGCGGAACGCACTGTTCCATCTCCACCTGGCCGAGACCGCCACCGAGGGGGAAGGGTTCGAGGCCCTGCACGGCGGTTCGGTCCCCCGGGTGCTGTCCGACGCGGGCGTGTTCGACGGTCGGGTCCTCGCCGCGCACAGCATCTGGTTGTCGCCGTCCGACATCAGCACCTACGCGGAACACGACGTCGCCGTCGCCCACTGCCCCCAGTCGAACGCAAAGCTGGCGTCCGGGGTCGCCCCTGTGGTCGACCTGCTGGCCCGGGGCATCCGGGTCGGCCTCGGTACCGACGGACCGGCCTCGAACAACGATCTCGACCTGTGGGAGGAGATCCGCCTCGCCTCGATGCTCGCCCGCCTCCGCCAGTCGGACGCCGGCGCCCTTCCGGCGGCGGCAGCCCTCGACCTGGCCACCCGTGGGGCCGGTCGGGCCCTCGGCCGTCCGGATCTCGGGATCCTGTGCGAAGGATCCAAAGCCGACATGATGGCGGTGTCGCTCGACGACCCGGCGTTCGTCCCGCTGCTCGACGACGACATGCTCATCGAGCATCTCGTGTGGTCGGGATCGAGCCGGTTGGTGACCGACGTGTGGGTCGGAGGCGAGCCGGTGGTCGCGGCCGGAGAGGTGCGCACCGTCGATGTCGACCGTGCCCGCGCCGAGGTGGACCGGCGCGCGGCCCGGCTCGCGATCTTCGCGTCGTGAGGATCGGCGCCGAACCTACCGGGCGGTCCCCGGCGGCGTCACCGCCCGGGGCCGTCCGCGTACCGGGCGACCGAGGTGGCGAACCGCTGCATCATCACGGGGACCAGCGCGCTGAGGAGCCATCCGGTGCCGGGCCACCTGGCGTCGTAGGTACCCGCCCAGTCGATCCGGGTGCCCTGGCCGCGTGGCTCCAGGGTGATGTCGGCGCGGTAATTGCGGACCGGGAACCCGCTCAGGATCCGGTAGGCGAGGTGGTCCGGGGGATCCCAGGCGACCACCTCCTCCCGCGATCCGATGCCGAACCGGGTGAACCGACGGACTGCTCCGACGCCGTCGGGGTCCGGAGCGCCCGGGCGTTCGAGGCCGGTCCGCGAGAGGAAGGACCAGTCGCTCCATCGCCGGGCCTCGGCCAGCAGGGGCCACACCGCGTCTACCGGTGCGGACGTGGTGGCTCCGACCCGGTAGGACCGCGTCCCACTCGGACCCGGCGCCGAACCGCCCGGGCCGTGGCCGCGCACCGGGCCGGTCATCCTTCGATGTTGGCCTTCAGGGCCTCGAGCGACTGCTGGTACACGGTCTGCATGAGGTCGGCCATCTCGTCGGGAGCGGCGTCGACCACCCAGGTCACATGGCTGCTCTCGCCCGACCCGGTGACCGTGATGGTCGCCTCGTGGGATTCGACGGGGACGCCGTCGACGATGGCGTAGGTGATGGCCCTGGCCGCGTCGTCCTTGGACACGAGCTTTTCGGTGATGGTCATGCCCATGGTGTCGAGGATCCGGTTGTCACCCTCGACCCGGCAGGACTCCATGCCGGGCATCCAGCCGGCGATGCCGCCGAAGTCGCCGGCCAGGGCCCACACGGCCTCGGGTGAACCGTCGATGTCGATCTGTGCCGTGCGCTGTCCCATGGGGCTCCTTCTGTCGGGCTGTCGGGTCGGGAAACCGATGGTAGGCGCGCCCGATGGATCCCTGCACCGGTAGCGTCTCGCGGATGACCGGACCGTTCGCCGACATCGACGACGACGCATCCCTGTTCGTGGTGGACGGGGACCTCCTGGTGCCGACGGAGATCGCCCGCGGTCCGTGGTCGCCCGACTCGCTGCACGGCGGGACGGTGGCGGCTGCGGTCGTGCGCTCGGTCGAGCGCGCCGCGGCGCCTGACGACGGGCTCCAGCTCGCCCGGCTCACCCTGGAGCTGATCCGACCGGTCGGAAACGTCCCGCTCGCCATCTCGAGCCGGCTGGTCCGCCCGGGGCGCAAGGTCCAGCTCATCGACACCGTGGCCGTCCAGGACGGGACCGAGGTCGCATGGGGGCGCTCCCTCCGCATCCGGGTCGACCCGTCGCTCCCCGAGACGGCGCCGTCGGTCCCCGAGGACACCGCCCCGGACGGACCCGAGTCGGGTGTGCCGGTGTCGTCGACCCGCGACTTCTACCGCGCCTTCCACACGACGGGCATGGAGATCCGATTCGTGAAGGGCCGCTTCGACCGACCCGGACCGGCCGCAGCCTGGTTCCGCCTCCGCTGCCCGGTGGTCGCCGGCGAGGAGCCGACACCGGCCCAGCGCGCGGTGGCCGCTGCCGACTTCGCCAACGGGATCGCCGGCGAGCTGCCCTTCGAGTCCTACGTCTTCATCAATCCCGATCTCACCGTCTCACTCCACCGTCCCCCGGTCGGGGAGTGGATCTGCGTCGAAGCCCGCACCCGATTCGGCTCACCGGGGATCGGCGTCGCCGAGTCCGCCCTGTGGGACGGGCAGGGACGCATCGGGCGGGGCGTGCAACAGCTCTTCGTCGAGCCGGTCCGGTGACGTTGTCGGCCGACGGGTTCCCCGAGGGCACGCCGAGTGTCGCCGACCTGTTGCTCGTCCGGGCCGGTGACGATGCCGTCGCCGTGGTGTCGGGGGACGCGGAGTGGACGTGGTCCGAGACGGTGGGGGAGAGCGCGGCCCGGGCCGGGCTCCTCGCCTCGCTCGGAAGCATCGACCCACCCCACATCGGGGTGCTCCTGGGCAACGAACCGGAATACCTGTTCTGGCTGGGTGCAGCAGCCCTCACCGGCGCCGTGGTCGTCGGGATCAATCCGACCCGTCGGGGCGCCGCCCTGGCCGGGGACATCCGCCGCACCGACTGTCGGGTACTGGTCACCGACGCCGACGGTGCGGATCTCCTCGACGGACTCGACACCGGAGTGCCGCCCGCCCGGGTGCTGCGGGTGGACGACCCGGTCTACGCGGAACGGGTGGCGGCCCACGCCGGCACGTCGGCGGCACAGGTCGTGGCGTCGGCGGCCCCAGTGCCGGCCGACCTCTTCCTGCTGCTCTTCACCTCGGGCACGACCGGAGCGCCCAAGGCCGTGCGGTGTACCCAGGGCCGGTTGGCCTCGATCGCACTGCGGTCGGCCGATGCCTACGGGTTCGAGCGCTCCGACGTCGCCTACTGCACGATGCCGCTGTTCCACGGCAATGCCCTCATGGTGCTGTGGGGGCCGTGCCTCGTGGTCGGGGCGACGGTGGCACTGGCCCGCAGGTTCAGCGCGTCCGGTTTCCTCCCCGACGTGCGTCGTTACGGCGCCACCACGTTCACCTACGTCGGCAAGGCGCTGGCGTACGTGCTCGCCACCGAGGAGCACGAGGACGATGCAACATGCACGCTCCGGCGCGGCTTCGGCACCGAGGCGTCGGTTGCCGACCATGCCGCGTTCGAGCGGAGGTTCGGGTGTGTCCTGACCGAGGGGTACGGCTCGAGCGAGGGCGGAGTCGCCATCAGCCGGACGCCGCAGACACCTGTCGGCTCACTGGGGGTCGCGGCCGAGGACGTGGCCGTCGTGGACCCGGTGTCGATGGAGGAGTGCCCGCCGGCGGTCTTCGACGACTCGGGGGCCCTCGCCAACGCCGCAGAGGCCATCGGAGAGATCGTGAACCGCTCGGGGCCGGGCCGGTTCGAGGGGTACTACGACGACCCGGCCGCCACCGGCGATCGCCTGCACAACGGTTGGTACTGGACCGGAGATCTCGCCTACCGGGACAGGTCCGGTTTCTTCTACTTCGCCGGGCGCGGGGGCGACTGGATGCGCGTCGACTCGGAGAACTTGACCGCCGGGCCGATCGAGCGGGTGCTGATCCGCTTCGTTGATGCCGCCACGGTCGCGGTGTACCCGGTGCCCGATCCGCGGTCGGGCGATCAGGTGATGGCGGCCGTCGAGCTCCTCCCGGGCCGGGCCTTCGACCCCGGGGCGTTCGCCGCCTTCTTGGGCGACCAGGGCGACCTCGGCACCAAATGGGCACCGGCGTTCCTGCGGGTGACCGAGTCGTTGCCCCAGACGGCGAGCGGAAAGGTGACCAAGGGTCCGCTCCGGGGGGACGGTTGGTGGCGGGGGACCGACCCGGTCTTCCGGCGCGGACGGGCCGATGGCGGCGGGGGATCCGCCTACGAGCCGCTGACCCCGTCCGACGTGGCGTCACTGGTCGACGAGTTCCGCCGTCATGGCCGGCTCGGCCTGATCGGGGGATGACGGAGGCAGCGGCTGCGGCTACGGCGGCACAACCTGGGCTCGCCGCCCCGGGCGGGCCGCAGGTCGATCAGTCGGCCATCGCCGGCGCCGTCGACTGATCGGATTCGGCCCCGCTCCAACCGGTCGACGCCGCACGGGGAGGCGGGATGACGAGGCCGAGGGCGCCGCCGGCCAGGACCACCATCGAGGCGATGAGGAAGGCCCGTGCGTAGCCGTCGGTCATGGCCGCCTTGAGCGCGCCGTGGACGGCCGACGAGTGGCCCAGTGCCTGCGCCGTGCGTGACGCGGCAATCGTGCTCAGTGCGGCGAGCCCGATCGAGGCTCCGATCTGGCGGCTGCAGTTGACCAGTCCCGAGGCCAGTCCCGCATCTTCCTGGGGGACCCCACCGGTGGCCAGAAGGGCGATGGGGGTGAAGGCAAGACCCATGCCGAAGGTGGCCAGGATGCCCCCGCCACAGGCCCCGGTCCAGTACGTGTCGCCCGCCTGGATGAGCGAGAGCCAGTGCAGGCCGCCCGCTCCGACCACGGCCCCGGCCATGAGGACATTGCGTGACCCGAGCCGCGGGGACAGCCGGCCGCTGAGGGTGGCTCCGATGGCGATGGCCGCGGTCTGGGGGAGGAAGGAGACACCGGTGACGACCGGGCTGTAACCGAGCACCTGTTGCAGGTAGAGCGAGAGGAAGAACCACATGGCGAACATGCCGACACCGAAGCAGAACATGACCAGGTTCGCTCCGGCGACCGATCGGACCTTGAACAGCCGGAGGGGGACGAGCGGATGGGACGCAGCCCGACCCTCGATGACGACGAAGACGACCAAGAGGGCGGCGGACGCGGCCAGGACGACAAGGGTCGACGGCGCCGTCCACGCCACCTCGTCAGTGTGGGAGATGGCGTAGACGAGAAGGAACAGCGCGCCGGTCACCGCCACCGCTCCGGCGACGTCGAGCTGCCGGCGGGGCCCGTCCGCCTTCGACTCGTGGAGCCGGAGCCGGGCCACGGCGAACAGTGCGATGCCGATCGGTACGTTGACGAAGAGGATCCAGCGCCACGACAGATACTGGGTGAGGATCCCTCCGAAGAGTGCGCCGGCGGCGCCGCCACCGGCGGCCACCGCACTCCAGACGCCGAACGCCTTGGCCCTGGCCTTCTGGTCCCGGAAGGTGACCGTCAGGATGGTGAGCGTGGCCGGCGACAAGATGGCGGCCCCGACGCCCTGCAGGGATCGGGCGGCGATGAGCGACGCCTGGTTGGCGGCGAATCCGCCGAGGAGGCTCGCCACGGTGAACACGGCAAGCCCTACCAGGAAGATCCGGCGTCGCCCGAACAGGTCGGCCAGTCGACCCCCGAGCAGGAGCAGGCCACCGAAGGTCAGGGCGTAGGCGGTCACCACCCACTGGAGCCCTGCCGGGCGGAAGTGGAGGCTCGCCTGGATGGCGGGCAGGGCCACGTTGACGATCGAGATGTCGAGGACCACCATGAACTGGGCCAGGCAGACCACGACGAGGACGGCCGTGTCCGACGGGGGGCGCCGCGCCCGGCGGGCATCGACGCTCGCGTCGGTGGGGGGCATCGGGGACTCCGGCACGGACCGAGCGTATGCGGCCGAGCCCGAGGGTCGTTCGGCGACCGGCCGGCCGGAAGGCCGGCCTGGTCGGGTCAGCCCTCGAGGCGCTCGATCAGGCGCAGCCTCGCCGCCGGCCACTCCTCGGCCAGCATCGAGAAGACTGCCGAGTCCCGCACCGAGCCGTCCGTCGCCGGACGGTCGGCCCGCAGCACACCGTCAAGCGAACAGCCCAGGCGGGCGATGGCCGCCCGCGACCGTTCATTGCGGGCGTCGGTCTGGAGCCGTACCGCCCGGACCCCCCACGTGTCGAAGGCGTGATCCAGCATGAGGAGCTTGGCCTCGGTGTTGACCGGCGTCCGGTGGACGACCGGATCGAGCCAGGTGTGGCCGATGCTCGTCCGGTCGAGGAGTCCGGTTCGGGCTACCGGGTGGGAGCCCGGGGCGAGCGCCCTCCAGTCCCAGGAGTCCAGTTCGTAGAACCGGGTACTGCCGACCACCCGACCGTGGGCCAGGGACACGGTGGCGAACGGGACCTGGTCCCCGCGGGCGGCGTTCCCCAGAGCCTTTTCCACGTAGGCGGTCATCGATACCGTGTCGTTCGGGACCACGGTGTACCCGAATGCGGCGCGGTCGCCGGTGGCCGCGGCGACCAGTCCCTCGACGTGGTCGAGCGACAGCGGCTCCAGGCGGACGAAGGTGCCCTCGAGCAGGAACGGAGCGAACATCGCCCCAGTCTCTCAGGACTGTGACACGGGTTCGAATCCCGTCAGGTCCACTCGATAGCCTTGACCCCGTTCAGTGGACCACCTTTTAGGACAACGTGGCCTGCTGGGTGGTGGTTGAGTGCAATTCGGATATGAGAACGTCACTGAACAACACGAGTGGGGCAGTCATCCTTCAACTTCCAAACGATTAAGCGGTCCCCATCAGGGATTGACACCGGCAAACGCGCACCAAGACTCTCGCTAAGCAGGTTCCACTCAATCCAATCGGGTCAATCCTCAGGATCGTCTGGTGTCCGCTGCGATTCGTGAACTGTCCGTTGGGACGTGACAGTCCGGTCCGGGACTCAGACTTTCGTGAATCGAGCGGAAACGACCACATGATTCTTCAGGCTGGCGCCCATCTTGGCCAGGGAGACTCCCCACTCACTCCGGTCGATGTCGGTCTCCACCGTCACGGTCGCGACGCCGTTGTTCACGACCACTGACGCCGGGAGCTGCACCGAGCGTTCTTGGCCGTGGATGGTCAGCGTGGCGGCGAGCTCGTAGGCACCCGACGACGTCGGAGTCGCTCCGAGGACCTTGACGACAAACGTCGGGAACTTCGAAACCTCGAAGAAGTCCTCGCTGCGCAGGTGTGTGTCACGCTTCTTGATCTTGGTGTCGATCGAGGCGGCGTCCAACACTAGGGTCCCGCTCACCGACCCGTCGTCGCCGACGACGCCCGAGCCTTCCAGTGCAGTGACGCTTGCCCGTACGGGCATGATCCACATGGCTTTGGTGGTGAATGCGGCAGTCGTCTGGGACGCGTCCAACCTCCACTCGCCAGTCAACGTCTTCAGATCGGGCGGGGTGGTGGTCCGTACAGTCATCGGGAAGCTCCTTGGTCAGGGTCGGTCGCCGGCCTCTGGTCGGCGCGGGATCACTATGGATAGTATAGCTAAATAGTTTGTATGCCAAAACCATTGTGCACCGGCTCGACCGGTAGTCTGTTCCCATGACGCCGTCACCCCGGCCTTCCGGTTCCGAGGTTGCCGAAGTCGGAGCCTCGTCGCCGGGCGAGGGCGACCCACCCGAAGAGCGCGCGTGTACGGTGCACGAGGGCATGCGGCGCCTCGTACAGCTCCTCCCGAGGGTGATGCGAGGCATGCGTCGGCGTCCTGATGAAGTCGTGCACCTTCGAGGAGTTGCCCTCGGGCCCCGTCACGGCTCGGTGCTGGCCCTCGTGCGCGACGGAGAGCGGTCGGTGGGCTCCCTCGCCGCGGAGGTCGACCTCAATCTGGCCACGGTGAGCGGACTGGTGGCAGATCTCGAGCGCGCCGGATTCATCGAACGATGGCCCGACGCCTCGGATCGCCGACGGACCATGGTGCGCGTTGTGCCGGGCAACGAGCCGAGCGTGGACCTCTGGCTCGAAGGAGCGACAGCGCCGATCATGCGAGCGCTGAATCACCTCGATCCCCAAGAGCGAGCGGTCTTCGTCAAAGCGATGAGCTTTCTCGAGGCCGAACTCAACCGTGATCAGTCCGGCTGCAGCGCCCACCAAGACTGCTGACCCGGGTGGCGGAGGGCACTCGAACAACGGTGCGGGACCGGCGATCGTCTTGGGCACAGGGGAGGCGGTCGAGTCGACTGACCTGCGTCACCCCGGCCCGGCGCGGGTAAGTGCAAGGGCATCGTCGTGGATGGTGCGACGTCATCGTTCGACCGTCCCGATTGCCCTGTCCGACTTCGCCCGGGCCATCAATGCCCAGGTCCGAGGCTGGATCAACTATTACGGAGCCTTCATCGCTCCGAGTTGTGCTTCCTCGCAAGGCGCATCGACCAGCATCTGGTCCGACGGGCCATGCAGAAGTTCAAGCGACTGCGAGGGAAACCTCAACTGGCACGGGACCGGTTGCGTGAGGAACTACAGCGCAATCCCCGGCTCTCCGCCCACTGGCACCTTCTCGCAACCACTCCCAACCGACCTACAAGAGCCGGATGAGCCGAGAGGTTCACGTCCGGTTCTGCGAGAGCCGGGGGGTGCGATTCCCTCCGGCTACTCGACTGGACAAGACGGTCAAACGAGCGCTTGATCTGACCCTCGGGGTTCCAAGAGCCTCCGAAGACACGGTTCGTAATGCAGCTAGTGGTCCGTCGCTGATATACCTGAAGTAGCTAGAATGCGAGCATGAGATCAGTGCTTGCAGCCCCACCACTTGAGGTCACCGAGGACCAGCGAGCTGAGCTCGAACGCATTGCCCGGTCCTCGTCGATGTCCCATCGCTCGGTACTCCAGGCGAAGGCCCTCCTCTTGTCGGCTGACGGCGTCGCGATCTACGAGGTGGCACGCCAACTCCAAGTGGCGTCGAACTCGGTGCGATCGTGGCGTCGCCGGTTCGAGGCCGAGGGCATCGACGGGGTCGGCCGCATCGCCAAGGGTCGAGGCCGTAGCTCGTGGCTTCCCGCGGGAACCGTCGCCGAGGTCGTGCGGGTCACGCTCGAAGAGTCCCCCGATGACGGGTCGACGCACTGGAGCACCCGCACCCTCGGCGACAAGATGGGCGTGGGCAAGGACACCGTGGCGCGCATCTGGCGGGATCACAACCTCAAGCCCTGGAGGACAGAGGGCTTCAAGATCTCCAACGATCCTGACTTCGAGGCCAAGCTCGTCGATGTCGTCGGGCTCTATCTCAACCCCCCCGAGCGGGCGGTGGTCTTCAGTTTCGACGAGAAGACCCAGGTCCAGGCGTTGGACCGCACCCAGCCCTCACTTGCCATGAAGGCCGGCCGAGCAGGGACCATGACCCACGACTACAAGCGCCACGGCACCACGGACCTGTTCGCAGCCATGAAGGTCGGGACCGGTGAGGTCCTCTACGACATGAAGAATTCGCACAAGGCCACCGACGTGCTGGCCTTCTTCAAACTGATCGACCTCCACGTCGACAAGGACCTCGACATCCACGTGGTGCTCGACAACCTCTCGGCCCACAAGGCCGAGCCGATCACCAAGTGGCTGGATCACCCCAAACGGGCCCGGTGGCACCTGCACTTCACGCCCACCTCGTCGTCCTGGCTGAACCTGGTCGAAGGATGGTTCTCCATCCTCACCAGGCGCCGCCTGAAGAAGGGCGTCTTCACCTCGGTGGCTCAGCTCCAGGAAGCAATCGAACTCTGGGCCGAGCACTGGAACGACGACCCCACACCCTTCGTCTGGCGGAAGCCCGTCGACGAGATCATCGCCAAGGTCAAGCGGGGCCGGGCGACGTCGGCTTCAGTCAAATCCGCGACGCACCACTAGTTCGATTCCCGAACCCATGCTTGAGCACCCATCTGCACGGCATCCCAGGGGCTGCCCAGCGGCGGGGTGTACGAGAGGTCGAGCTCGCTCATGTCATCAACCGTGGTGCCGTGGAAGATGGCGGTGGCGGCGATGTCCACCCGCTTGGCGATCTCCGCGTGCTTGTGCCCGAAGAGTTGGACGCCGAGAAGGCGCCCGGTCGTGCGATCGCCGGTGTAGCGCATCGAGATCTTGTGACTGCCCGGGTAGTACGCCTTGTGGTCGTCGGCCTCGAAGCCGATGGTCATCGGGTCGAATCCGGCAGCCACCGCTTCGTGGTCCCGCAGACCGGTGCGGGAGATCGCGTGCTCGAAGATCTTGACGACCTGGGTGCCTAGACTGCCGGCGAACTCTCGGTCCCCACCAATGGCGTTCTCGCCGGCGACTCGGCCCTGCTTGTGAGCCGTAGTGCCGAGTGGGAGGTACGTGGTGCCGAGGAGGCGATGGTGGGTGATCACGCAGTCGCCCGCGGCGAAGACGTGCGGCAGGTTCGTGCGCATGTGGCGGTCAACCTCGATGGCACCGGCGACACCGAGCTTGGCACCGGCGGTGGCCGCCAGCTCGGTATCCGGCCGAACCCCGACGACGACCAGGACCATGTCCACTTCTCGGCGCACGGGTCCATCGGCGTCCGATGCATCGACGACCAGGCGGCTGACACCTCGTGGGTTGCGGCTGACCTTGTGCACAGTCGTGCCCGTCAGGACCTCTACGCCGTGATCGGACAGCTGGCGGTGGACGAGGGCGCCGAGTTCTGGATCCACCGTCGGAAGCACCTCGTCGAGGCGTTCCATCTGGGTGATCGTGAGGCCACGGGCCGTGAGTCCCTCGGCCATCTCCAGCCCGATGTAGCCCGCTCCCACGATGACCGCGCTGGACGGCTTCGCCTCATCGAGCGTGCGCATGATGGCGAAGGTGTCACCCATCGAGTGGAGCAGGTGCACCCCGTCGTCCCAGCCGAGTGCGTCGTCGCCCGAGACTCCGTCAATCGGTGGGACCTGGGAGACGGCCCCGGTGCCGACCACGAGCTCGTCATAGGCGAGAAGTTCGTCCGTCCCCGAGGCGTCGGTGACGAGGACGGTCCGGTCATCGACATTGATCTGCTTTGCCGAAGTGTCCACCATGAGCTGCATTCCCGTGGCCTCGAGGTCGGCGTAGGTGCGATGGGCCAGGTTGTGCCAGTGGCTGACCTCGCCGGACACGTAGTACGGGATGCCGCAGATGGAGAAGTTCGGATAGCCGTCGGCCACCACGACGGTGACCTCGGTCGACGGGTCGAGTTCCCGGGCCCGCAGGGCGGCGCTGATGCCGGCATCGCTGCCGCCGATGGCTACGAGGTGCATGGAGGAACCTTTCGAGTTGGAGCATTGCGATCAGTCATTGGGTTTCGAGGTCGGTCTCGGCTCGGAGGTGGGGCTCGATGACGTCCGCCGCGTCGGCCTTGGTCATGCCGGGATAGAGGCCCCGCACCAACCCGAAGGTGAGCACCCCACCCACGATCTGGGCCGAGATGAAGCTCGGGACCGAGGATGGGGCGATGCCGGCGAAGGTGTCAGAGAACATGCGCCCGACGGTGATGGCCGGGTTGGCGAAGCTGGTGGAGCTGGTGAAGAAGTAGGCCGCCCCGATGTATGCCCCGACTGCGGCCGGCGCCAGGTGGGAACGCCCGGATCGGGCCAGGGCGAAGATCACCAGGATGAGGCCGATCGTGGCCACCACTTCGGACACCCAGTGGGCTCCTGAAGCCCGGTGCTTGGTGGAGATCGAGATCGCCGCCTTGGAGAACATCACGTTGGCAAGAACTGTCCCTGCGATGCATCCCACCGTCTGGAAAGGCAGGTAGGCGCTGGCATCCCGCCATGACAGGCCACCGAAGGCGGCGTCGACGAACGAAACCACCGGGTTGAAGTGGGCGCCGGAGATCGGCCCGAACATCAAGATGATGGCGAACAGTCCCGCCGCTGTCGCCGCGGCGTTCTCGAAGAGTTGCAGTCCCACGTTGCCCGGGGACAGCGTCTGGGCTGCGATTCCCGAACCGATGACGATGGCGGCGAGCAGGGCGCTGCCGAGAAACTCGGCCAGTAGCCGTCGCCACAAGATGGTGTCCCGCACGAATGTCCCGGTCTCTCTTGCCGCTCGCCTACGCCACTGATGTTTCGCTCAGCAGCAGGATGACGGCTGGGACGGCCCGGCGCCCACGGTCACGGATGTGCCCTGAATGGCTTCAGGGATGCAGCACGTGCCGTCGCCGGCGATCCCCGACTCGTCCGAAGCGTCGGCGAGCACGGTGTAGACCTCCCAGGGCGCTCCATCCGGATCGTTCACCCACACCTTGTCCTGGACGGCGAAGCAGCAGGTGGTCTGGTCCTGGACCTCGGTCTCGAGCCCATCGGCGCTCAGTCGGCCATCGGCGGCCGCCACCTCATCGGTGGTCTCCACCTCGACACCGAGATGATTGAGGGCACCTGCGACCCCATGGCCCCGGGCGTCCTCGGTCTCCATCAGGACGAGCTTGAGGGGCGGGTCGACGATGGCGAAGTTCGCATAGCCCGGCCGGAGCTTGGCCGGCTCGGTGCCGAACAGCTTCGAGTAGAAGGCGACGGCCTCATCGAGGTCGGAAACATTGAGGGCGAGCTGAACTCTGGACATGATGGGGACCTCCGGTAGAATCGACGCAGATCAATGCATTGAGTATTGACGATGCATCGATATCTGTCAATAGGAGACAACCATGGGCAAGTCAGCCACCACGCTTCCCGTCAACCAGTCCGCTCCGTGCTGTGGGTCGGTGCTGGCCGCCCCACTCGATGCGGACGACGCTGCCGAGTTGGCCCACGCGTTCACCGCACTGTCCGACCCGGTGCGGCTCCGTGTTCTCAGCATCCTGGCCGCCGCCCCTGACGGCGAGGTGTGCGTCTGCGACTTCGTCGAGCCCTTGGGGAAGAGCCAGCCGACGGTCTCCCACCACCTCAAGATCCTGACCGAGGCTGGACTCGTCCATGGCGACCGCCGGGGCAAGTGGGTCTGGTACTCGCTCAACCGTGCTCGGCTGGCCGAGCTCCAGGCCACCATCACCGCCTGAGCCGCCGTCCTCGCTGCCCATGTCGGAGACCGTCGACCAGCGCGTCCCGCTTACCGTGATCGTGCGGGAGTGGGGCCGGATCGGAACCATCGGGTTCGGCGGACCACCGGCCCATATCGCTCTCTTTCGCAAGCTCTGCGTAGACGAGCGGGCTTGGCTCACGGCCCACGAGTTCGAAGACGGCATTGCCGCCACCAATCTTCTGCCCGGCCCGGCCTCCACCCAACTGGCCATCTACTGTGCCTGGCGCCTGCGGGGACGGATGGGCGCTGTCGTCGGTGGGATCTGCTTCATCATCCCCGGACTGGTGATGATCCTCGCCCTCTCGGCACTGTTCCTCTCCTCCCATCCCCCACTCTGGGTGCTCGGCATGGCCGCAGGGGCCGGGGCTGCCGTGCCTGCTGTCGCCCTCAGTGCCGCGTCGGGCCTCCTTCCGGCAAGTTGGCAACGAGCGGGTTCGGAGCGGTCGGTCAAGATCCGATGGATCGTCTACTTCCTGGCCGGCGGCGTCTCAGCCGCCACCATCGGACCATTTCTTGTCCTGGTCCTCATCATCTGTGGAGCCATCGAGATCGCGATCCGGTCCCGAGGCACCGGCCACAAGACCTGCCCAGTGGCGAGCTTCGTACCCCTGACGGTGCTGCCGGCAGTCACCGGTGGGGTCGCGGCTCTCTGCTGGGTGGCCTTCAAGGTGGGCGCCCTCTCTTACGGCGGAGGCTTCGTCATCATTCCGCTCATGCAGCACGATGCCGTGGTCACCTACCACTGGATGACTGGAGCCCAGTTTCTCAACGCCGTGGCCCTGGGGCAGGTCACCCCAGGGCCAGTGGTGCAGACCGTGGCCGTGGTCGGCTACGCCGCGAGAGGTCTGTGGGGCGGCCTGCTGGCTGCCGCCGTGGCATTCGCTCCTTCGTTCGTCTTCGTCATTGCGGGAGCGAGGCACTTCGATCGGCTCCGAAGCGATCCCCGGGTTCAAGCGTTCTTCGTGGGAGCGGGATCGGCGGTGATCGGTGCCATCGCCGGATCGTCGATCCCGCTCGGGCTGGAACTGGCCCACCTGTGGCAGGTGGGCGTCCTGGCGGTGGCAGCTATCTGGATGCTCGTCCTGCGTCGTGGGGTGGTTCTCACCCTGGTTGGGGCTGGGATCGTCGGACTCGTCGCAGTCCTCGCAGGTGCGCCGTCGTGACGTCGAGGCTCCTGCTCAGTTGTTGCCGGTGCAACCCGATACCCGAGCACGGCCCTGCTTGCTCATGGCGCCCCGACAAGTCATGTGCCCGTTCGTCATGGGACTGTCAGGTTTGCCATTCATTCTTAGCGGGATCAGACGGTCTGATTGCTGGGACCGGGTCGTGCTGAAGTGACGAGTCGCAGCCAGTGGGGTGACTGCCCGGCAGTCTGCTTCATCGGTGAGAATGGCTATCCATGAGAGTGCTCGTCGCGGAAGATGACGTCGGGCTCTGCTCGGTCATCGAGCGAGGGCTCAAGGAGAACGGTTACGTGGTGGACGCGGTGCCTGACGGAACCACGGCGCTCTCCTACCTCCAGTCCTTCGACTACGACGTGGCCGTGTTCGACTGGCGGATGCCTCACATGAGCGGACTCGAGGCGATCACCACCATGCGACGTCGCGGCGACCGCACACCGGTGCTCATGTTGACGGCTCGGGATGCCACCGAAGACCGAGTCGAGGGGCTCCTCCAGGGCGCCGATGACTATCTCGTCAAGCCCTTCGCGTTCCGCGAGCTGTTGGCCCGGCTGACTGCGCTTCAACGCCGACCGGCCCTGGCGCTCGATCCCGTGCTCCGATGCGGCGATCTGTCGTTTGATCCCTCCACCAGGATCACCACGATCGACCGCCGGGACGTCGCACTTACCGCCATCGAGACCGGGCTCCTCGAGCTCCTTCTCCGCCGGGCCCCGGCCGTCGTGACACGCCGATCCATCGCCACCCAGGTATGGAACGACGAGTCCAGCGCCGTCGGATCGAACACCATCGACGTCCACATGGGTCGCCTCCGGTCCAAGCTCGCCGAAGCCAGCGCCCGGATCGAGACGGTACGGGGTACGGGATATCGGATCACCGACACATGAGACGACCGGGGAGGCGGTGGGCCCACGCCGCACGGGTCGCCCTCGGGGCGACGGCCGTGGTGGCAGTGGTGGCCGCGATAGTCGCACTCGGTGCCAACCTGGTGATCGTCCAGCGCCTCGATCGCGAGGTCGACGCACGGCTGGTGGACCAACTCGGGAAGGCGGTGACAGGAACATCGGTGCCACTCGTCGTGAGTCCGGGCGGTGACCACGACGGTGACCTCGACGACGCTCCGACGTTCATCTGGCGGGTGGACCCGGCAGGCGTGGTCACCGCCCTCACGGTAGGTGCGCCACCGTTGCCCCGATACGACTGGTCGGGTGGCAGCACGACGTTGACCACTGGCGGGAGCACCTTCCGGTTCGCCTCCGCACACTCCGACGGCGGCTGGCTGGTGGCAGGCGAGAGCATCGTCAGGATCGGGCAGATCCGCGATGACCTGATTCTCGTCGAACTGGCTCTCGGGGCCTTGCTCCTGGTCGTGACCTTCACCGGATCGTTCATCGTCGGCCTCCGGGCGTCGGCACCCATCGAGGAGATCAGACGCCGACAGGCCGAATTCACGGCCGATGCCTCCCACGAGCTCCGTACGCCGTTGAGCGTGATCCAGGCGGAGGTGGATCTAGCCCTGAGCCGAAACCGCGACCCCGCCAGTTACCGGGCCACCTTGCAGCGAGTCGCCTCGGAGAGCTGGCGCCTGCGGTCGATCGTCGACGACCTCCTCTGGCTGGCTCGGCACGATGCCGACGCCCCGTCGGCATCCGTCGACAGCGTCACCGACGTTCGGGCGGTCGCCCGACGTTGTGCGGAGCGGTTCGAAGCGATCGCGGTCGCCGGGGCTGTCGAGCTGGTCCACTCCACGGAGCCGGGACCGGCGGCCCCTGTGCTGGCCGATCCCGAGGCCATCGACCGGCTGGTCTCGGTCCTCCTGGACAACGCCTGCAGGTATGCGGGCGAAGGGGGGCGCGTGGAGCTCCAGGTCGGATCATCCGGAGGTCAGGTGACCCTCAACGTCGACGATTCCGGCCCGGGTATCCCGGCCGATCAGCAGGAACTCGTTCTCGATCGTTTCCACCGGGCGGACGACCGGCCGGGCGGCACCGGGCTGGGCCTGGCGATCGCCGATGCAGTCGTCCGCTCGAGCGGCGGCGCATGGTCGATGGGCCGCTCGCGGCTCGGGGGCGCCCACATGGAGGTGTCGTGGCGAGTGGAGAACGGTCACGACGTGAGCACCGGCACGAGTGAGCCGGAGGACCCGAGTCCGGCGGCATCGACCGTGACTTCCACGCCGGCCGAACGGCGTTGACGTAGCCGGCAGGCCCGGTGGCTCGCCCACGCCGCTTCTTCGCATCTTCTTACGGTCGCGTCATGCCCGCGTCAGGGTGCCCTTCGTACCATTCTCGTCATGGCCACTCAGTGCGAATCCCGTGTCTGGCCGGCAGGCGTCCCTGAAGGATGGCCGAAGCCGGATCCGCTCCACGCCGCCCGCCAGCAGCGGGATACCGCCTTCGCTCGGGTCCGTTCGGCCACAACGACTGCTGCCGTGGCCTCGGTGGCCGCCATGGCCGGGCTGGCCGTCTACTTCAGCCAAGCTCGACCGGGACACTCGACCGCACCTGTCGCCTCCAACTCCACCTCACCGTCGAACGGCACCATCACCGGTACCTCGCCGGCTTCCGGGGTCTCGCCGACACCAGTTTCCGGGAGCTCGGCTTCCGACGGATCCGCCGGTAGTGCCGGCTCGACCGATGGAAACGCCTCGGGCTCCGGATCCGTCGGGGCGTCCTCCGGGGCTGCCTCGGGCGGCCTGAATGCTCCGTCGTCGGCACCACAGCCATCGCAGCAGCCTGCACCGGTCATCAGTGGTTCGAGTTGAGCACGACGACTGCGGACCCCTCCCGGCGATCCGGGGCGACCATCTACCGCACCACCCGATGGTCCACGAGCATCGACCTCCTTGTCACGGAGCGATCGGCGCTCGTCGGCGCGGTCGAGCTGCTGGATCGGGAACTCGATGTGGTCGAAGCGGTCGCCAGCCGATTCCGCCCGGACTCGGAGATCAACCTGCTGCACGACGCCATCGCAAGGGCAGGTGGTCAACCCGTACCCATCTCCCCTCTGCTGGCGGAGGCCATCGGGATCGGTCTGCGCGCCGGAGCCTTGACGGGCGGTGCGGTTGACATCACGGTGGGCGCTGCGCTGGCCCGCCTCGGCTACGACCGGGACTTCCCGCTACTCGCTTCCGGCATCGAGGGGAGTCTGCCTGAGCCGCGTCCGCTTCCAGGCTGGCAGTGCGTAACGCTCGATCTCGAGTCATCCACAGTTGCCGCACCACCCGGGGTCGTCCTCGACCTGGGCGCCACGGCGAAGGCGTGGGCCGCCGATCGAGCGGCACGGGCCGTCGGATCGACGTTTGGCTGCGGGGTCCTCGTGTCCCTCGGTGGCGACATGGCGGTCAGCGGCGCACCCGACGGCGGATTCACCGTCGGTGTCGCCGACGTCTGCGACGCTGACGAAGCCGCGGTCGCCGTGGCGATCGCGTCCGGCGGCTTGGCCAGCTCGGGCATCGGGCGCCGGAACTGGTTGCTCGGTGGGCACCGAGTTCACCATCTCATCGATCCGGCGACCGCCCTCCCCGCGCAATCCCCGTGGCGCACAGTTTCCGTGGCGGCAGCGTGCTGCATCGATGCCAACACGGCGTCGACGGCAGCCATGGTGACCGGCAAGTCTGCCGTCGACTGGTTGACCGAAGCGGGGCTCCCCTCCCGATTGGTGTGCCACGACGGCTCGGTCCTGACCGTGGCGGGCTGGCCCCTGTCTGCCGACGAGGTCATCCGGTGACACTGTCGCCAGACCTGTTCGCTTCCACCAACGGGACCGCCTTCTGGTACCTGACCCGGGCGTCGGGTGTCGTGGCCCTGGTTCTTCTGACCGGAACGGTGGTTCTGGGGATCGTCGCCTCCGTGGGGTGGACCACGGAGCGCTGGCCCCGGTTCCTCTCCCAGAGCGTCCACCGCAACCTGTCGCTGTTGTGCCTCGGCTTCGTGGGTGTCCACGTCGTCACCACGGTGGGCGACGGCTATGTCCCCATCGGCCTGTCCGACGCCGTCGTGCCGTTCCGATCCCCGTACCGGCCACTCTGGGTCGGACTGGGCGCGGTCTCCTTTGACCTGCTGCTCGCCGTGCTGGTGACCAGCGCCCTCCGTCATCGCATCGGCCATCGCTCCTGGCGATTCGTCCACTGGCTGGCCTATCTCTGTTGGCCGATCGCCGTGCTTCACGGGTTGGGCACCGGTTCGGATGCCTCCCTCGGTCCCATTCTGGCCGTCGATGCCTTCTGCACCATCGCCGTGCTCGCCGCAGTGGTGTGGCGACTCGTCACCGACAGAGCGGCCGGCACTCCGCGACGCCTGGTGGCCGGCGCACTGGCAGTAGTCATCACTCTGGGCATTGGGGCATTCGCCGCCCTCGGACCGCTGCGGCCCGGTTGGTCGCACCGGTCCGGAACCTCGAGCGCACTGCTCGCCAAGATTGCCGCCAAGAGCATTGACGCAGCTGCTCCCTCGATCACCTTGCCCGCGACTTCGTTGCCCACATCGACTCCGTCTGGACCAGCCGTCTCCGACGAGGTGCCCGCGGCCCCGTTCTCGATCGCTGTCGTCGGCACACAGACCTCGACTCCTGATGGCTCGGGACAGGTGCGGATCACTCTCGCCCTCCACCTCGAGAATGCGGCCTCGACCCCTCTTACCATCGAGCTGGGAGGTGCGGCCATGCCCGGCGGCGGAGTCTCGCTTACTTCGGGAGCCGTCAGCTTCGGCCCGTATCGCGGCACCGTCACGTCACTCGATGGGGACACCGTTGCCGCCGCGATCTCCGGTGCAGGACCGCTCGCCCTCACCGTGACCCTCAGCATCAACCAGGGGACCGGCACACTCTTCGGCACGGCCGTCGGAACCTCGTCAGGAACCCGATCGTGAACCCGACCATCAATCGGATCACTCGACGTTCCATCGATTCGGCATGGACGGACCTTCCCGACGCTCCTTCCGGAAACACCAGGCTGATGCTCGGGGTCGATTCCGGGGGCGGGAGCCCATCGCTGGCCCACCATGTGGAGCGGTGGGGTGCACTGCCCTATCGGCGCGCCTCTGACCTCGTCGACGAACTCGATCGCAGTGGACTGCGGGGCCACGGTGGCGCCTGGTTCCCGGTGGCCACGAAGTGGCGTGCGGTGCAATCAGCTCGGGGCAGAGCTCCGGTGGTGGTGGCCAACGGTGCCGAGGGCGAGCCGGCCAGCGGCAAGGACCGGTTCTTGATCCGCCACCGCCCCCATCTCATCCTGGACGGAACTGCAGCTGCTGCCTCGGCCCTCGGTGCATTTCGGGTGGTCGTGCACGTGCCATCGGACGGCGTGGGACCGATGAACAGGGCCATCGCCGAGCGGCAACGGAAGTCCGTCGACCCGTGTCCAATCGACATCGTCGTCGCGCCGGATCGGTTCTTGGCCGGGCAGGAGTCCGCAGTCGTGAACACGATCAACGGACGCACAGCCGGCATCCCCTCCTTCGTGGGCCTCCGTCCAGTGCGAGAGCGCGGGGTCGGTGGACGACCGACACTGGTCCAGAACGTCGAGACCTTGGCTCACGTGGCCCTCGTCGCTCGGTTTGGCCACGAGTGGTTTCGAAGTGTCGGTGTTCCGGGATCGCCGGGAACGGCGCTGCTCACCGTCACCGGACACTGGCCGACGCCTCGCATCGTCGAGGTGCCACTCGGTGCGACCCTCGGCCAGCTCCTCGGGTTGAGCCGACAGGATCTCGGATCACTGCAGGGAGTCCTGTTCGGTGGCTACGGGGGCGGTTGGGTGACACCGAACCAAGCCGCCGAGACTCCACTCAACGAGGAGGCGCTGCAATCGCTCGGTTCGTCTCTCGGTGCCGGGGTCGTCGTGCTCCTCCCCCAAGGTCCGTGTCCCCTAGCCGAAGCAGCACGCATCATCCGCTATCTCGAAGGTGAGGGGGCTGGACAGTGCGGTCCGTGCGTCCACGGTCTGGCCGAGTTGGCAGCCGCCGTCGAGCTGTTGGCTTTCCAACCCAGGGCTCTGCGGGGAAGTGTCCCAGCCATCGAGACCCTGTGCGGCCTGGTCGAAGGGCGGGGAGCCTGCCGCCACCCTGATGGCGCATCCCGAAACGTGCGCACGATGCTCCGCACGTTCAGCTCGCACGTCGACGTCCATCTCCGACGCGGGCCGTGCCCGCCGATACGGTCCATTCTTCCGGTCCCGGTACCCCGAAGGAACCTCTGATGGCGCGGCGACGGTACCGACTCGTAGTGAACCCGCTGGCCTGCGACGGCGCCGGCGTTTGTGCCGAACTCCTGCCCGAGTGGATTCGTCTGGACCCCTGGGGCTTCCCCATCATCGAGCGGGGAGAACTTCCCGCTTCGGTGATCGACCACGCGCAGCGAGCGGCCACATCCTGCCCGCGACTCGCCGTCACACTCGAGCGAATCTCCGTCCACGTGGGTGAACCGTCTCGGCCGCCCGCTGCCCGATCCTGAAGGGGAGACCCTGCCGCCCTCGGACGATGCGCAGTTTCTTGTGGACCGTCACGTGGACGTCAGGATCGATTTGTACGGTGGACCCATGGATAATCACGCCACAGCATCGACGCGCCGATGATGTCGCCTCTCCGTCAACCGGCATCATCACAGCCACCGCCCACCACCTTCGCCCTCCTCAGTGGCTCGCCCATGAATTCCGCACCGCCGAGCTCACCGTCGACCACGACCGAGACGAGGCATCACCGAGTTCTCGGGTGGAGCGGAGGTCCCCGGGCGAACAGGCGGCTCACCGCCTCGGTGGCCGCCGTCCTCCTCGTACTGCTGGCCGCCGAGGGATTCACGATCCTACGAGTTGGACGATTGCTGACGCCGCACGTGTTCATCGGCATGCTCCTCGTCCCGCCCGTCCTACTGAAGATGGGGAGCACGCTCTGGCGCTTCACTCAGTACTACCTGGGTAACGAGGCGTACCGCCGCAAGGGACCACCAGTGCTGGTGCTCAGGATCCTGGGGCCCGTGGTGATCATCCTGACCACGGTGGTGTTCGCCACCGGTATCGCCCTTCTTCTCGGCCCCCACTCGATCCGCTTCCAGATGCTCCGACTCCACCAGATCAGCTTTGTCCTCTGGTTCGCGGTAATGACCGTCCACGTGCTCGGGCACATCGCCGAGACGGCCAGGGTCGCCCCCCGCGACTGGATGCGGCGCACGCGGCACCAGGTGGACGGTGCCGGCGCACGTCAATGGGCCCTGGCCATCAGCCTTGTGCTCGGCCTGGTCCTGGCTATCGCCGTCGTGCCTCAGGTCGGACCATGGCTCCACGGAGGTCGACACGTGGCCGCCGGCCTCCACCGATGACCGTCGACTCCCTCGAAGAACGTGACGCACCCGAAACCGCCACCTCGCCCGGTCGGCACGTCCATGTGCGGAGGCCACTCGTGGATCGCCGTACCTACCGCCGGCGTCGGATCCTGGCTTTCGTGGCCCTCGTCCTCAGCGCCTTGCTGCTCTGGCTTGGCTTGTCGCTCGGGGGTGCCCTCACCGATCCGGCGCTGGGCTCCTCGGTCAGCCCCCGGTTCGCAGAATGGGCTCGTGAGCACGGGGGCAGCGGAATCGTCAACTGGGCGGAGAACGAGTGGTACAGCCACCATCCCCCCAAGCTCGGGGGCAAGCCACCGCCTGGGGCGATCCGGAAGCCGGCAGCGCTACATCCGACTGTCGCCGCAACGGCTGCCGAACCCACCCATCTGCCTGCACCTACGCCTATCGTCCCCGTCGCGAGCCCTGTCATTCCTGGCGAGGGCCAGTGGTCCCCCGCGGGTCGCCCGGTCGACGGAATTCCTGCCGTCTATGAGACCACGCTCCGGCCCGATGCCATCCACACCAGCTACGTGGTCGGCGTCGCCTGGATGGACGCGGACCTGTTGAAGGCCACCTTGTACTCAGGGAGCCAGATCCCCGGGGACGGGCCCTTCACCCACGCGGCTCCGATCCCGCCATCGGCGGACACCAGCCTGGTCGCCGCCTTCAATGCCGGGTTCCTGATGTCCAACGCCGATGGTGGCTACTACACCGACGGGCGCACCATTTACCCGCTGCGTCCTGGAGCGGCGTCATTCGTGGTCTATGCCGACGGCGCCTCCACCGTGGGCGAATGGGGACGAGACGTCACGATGACTCCCGACGTCGTGTCGGTCCGCCAGAACCTCGATCTCCTGGTCGACGGCGGCCAGCCAGTCCCCGGGCTCAGCGCCACTGACACCTCCCAATGGGGATACACCCTCGGCAACCAGGTATACGTATGGCGGTCGGGCCTCGGCGTCACGGCAAACGGTGCCCTTGTCTACGTCGGTGGTCCCGGGCTCAATATCACCGACCTTGCCAACCTTCTGGCCCGGGCCGGGGCTGTGCGGGCCATGGAACTCGACATCAACACCGACTGGGTGAGTTTCGCCACGTACCAGCCAGCAACGCCGTCGGGACCAGCGACACCCGCCAACGGCACCGACCTGTTGCCCAACATGGTCGGGACTCCCGACCGCTATTTCGAGTCCTACTGGGCCCGGGACTTCATCACCATGTCCTCGTCACGTACGCCGTGACACCACGCGAGCCCACATCCAGGGGATCGTTCTCGAGCAGCACAGCCCGACAGTGACCCGCCCGGTCACATCCCGCTTGGGCCGGATCCTGCGCCGGGCTGGAACTATGCGCCAAGAGCGGGTGTGTTGAACCGGTCTCTATGGCATTCTCGCTGCCACATGTGGAGAGGCTATCCACAGGGGTTCGAACCTAGTCGCAAGTCCTCCACCCCGACCTGGTCTGGATGTTCACGTACCGATCGTCCGTTGCCTCAGCCGAAGACCTCTGCCTCGCCTCCGGTGATACGTCCCGTCTGTCGTGGCCCGACACCGTACGGATATCGTCCATCCTGTTAGTGTTCGACACCTCGTAAATGACTCGGTCAGCACGCGTGGGGGACTACTGGCTGCTGCTGGCAGCGAGGGAAGGGGTTCGGTGACCGAGGAGACATTGCCTGAAGTCGGCGCATCCAGCGGGCTGCCGCCCTGGGTGGTTCCTGCCGGAATTGCCTTGGTGGCCTTCGCCTTCCGCATCGTGTTGGGCCACGAATTCCCCGACTTCGGCGGGGACGCGCCCGGTTACACGCACATCGGGCTGAACCTCGCTTCCGGCCACGGCTACTCGCTGGCCCGGCATGCGCCCTACCTGGCCACCGATATTCGCCCACCGGGCTATCCGGCGCTGCTGGGACTGGCCTTCCTGTTCAACACCACACACTGGTCGGTCGTCGTGTTGAATGCCGCCCTGGGCGCTGTCGCCACATTCCTCGTCTGGCTCATCGCCGATGGCCTGCATCTGACCAGATCGCGTGCACTGTGGGCCACGTGGATCGCCGCCTTCTTCCTCTCGACGGCATCGATAGCCGGATCCGCCATTGCGGAGAACCTGTCGGTTCCCGCCGTGCTGGCGCTCGTCTACGCAGTGTTGATCAGACCTCGCAGGTCTCGGTTGATGCTGTTCCTGGCCGGGTCGGCCCTGGCGTGGGTTGCGTCCCTTACCCGAGACGAGCTGGTCGTCTTCGTCGCCATCGTTGCCGTGCTGGCGGGACGGCGGGCGAACCTCAAAGTCCTCGGGACCACCGCGCTCGTGATCTGCTTCCTGATCGGAAGCGGCGCATGGGTCCTCCGCAACCAGGTGCAGGTGCACCGCACCGAGTATGTCGACTCGGTCATGACGGACCAGGTGATCACGGCCGCCATCAACGGCAGCCTCACCAGCCCGATCTACGTCGAGGGGAGGAATCTCACCGCCCAGCCGACGATCTCGTCGACCCAACGCTCTGCCTACCGTCATCAGGTGCAGGTATACGTTTCCCGTCAACTGAAGCGCCACTTCGAGGCGTTTGTGGAGAACAAGGTCGAGTATCTCGTGTACTCGGTCTTTCCCTATCCGATCTTCAGCCAGACCTACGGCAAGCACTCAGGATCGGTTCGACTCCTCTGGTATCCGGTCATTCTGGCCGAGTACATCTTCGCCGTGCGGACGGCCATCCAGTGGTGGAAGTCCGATCGTCGTCGAGACGTGGTGTCGGTGGCGCTGTTCCCCGTATTCATCCTGGTGGTAGACCTGGCGCTCGACCCGCAGTCCCGGTTCCTGTTGCCCGCCAATCTGCTCCTTCTGCCGTTCGCCGTCGAAGGCGTCTACGTCTGGATAGGGAATTGGGCTGCCGCGGTGGCGAAGAGGTGGCCGCGGCGCAGTCATGCCGGCTCAACGGGTTGACGTTCCGCGCGTCGGTCGGTTGCCCGATGGGACGCCACTTCGGTGGCCCCGAGCGGATCTCGTCCAGGTAGGGAAGGTCTCGTCTGGGAGGCGGGGAGGTACTCCGGTCGGGGAAGAGGTTTCGAATATGCGCACGGTATACACACGTTGCGAAAACCAAAGTGACCGCCTCCTGGATCGACCGCCTCCTGGACCGACCGCCTCCTGGACCGACCGTCTCCTGGATCGATTCGGCCGCCCTGGTAGTGCCCGCAGGGGCGGGCTCAGGCCACGCCGGACGCGACGTCTGTAACCCGGAGGTGCAGACGTTCGTTGTCGTCATTGGAGGGTGACGACGAGCGGAGGGCCGCAGCATGAACTGGAGAGCCGGAAAGGTCAGGCGGAGGCTGGGCATCCCCTCCGACGAGCCGTTGCTGGCCTGGGCGATGGGCGAATACCGTGGCCTGAGGGTTCCGCCGCCCCACATGATGCCCCTCAAGTTCTGGCCACCGTGCGTGGCCCTGACTTCCCGGACGCTGTGGCTCAGCAACGCCGGCGCCACCCGTCGCTACCCGGTCCGGGACATCGTGCTCGTGTCGTCGGCGAGCAGCCCTGAAGGTGCACTGCACGTCGACTTCATGTCCGGTGATCCACTGATCATCTCCCTTGTGGATGACGGGACCTTCTTCCGTCGTCTCACCTTCGAAGTCCGCTCCGTCGACAAGCAGCTGCAGATGCAGGCACGTGACGCCCGCGGCGTTCCCGCTCTTCCTCCCGAGTTGGTGGCGGCAGCCGAGCGCGCCGAGCGCCGGGCCGCCCAGCTGCGGGCCGAGTACGGCGACGACCCCGGCCTCTGTCTCGAAGCCGACCGTCACGCCTCCGACGCGAGAGAGCTGCGGCACGAGGCCCGGGTGCAGGCCCTCCGCGCCCTCCGCGCCGAGCTGCTGACCTCGGGTGGAGCGTCGGAGGGTCGAGCCGGTGGCGGAGGTTCGAACCCGGTGCGACGCGGGGCTCCTCCGCTGCGGGTGTACCCGGGGCAGCAGGCAGGTTCGCCACGTCCTGGCCAGGGCTTTCGGAGACCGAAAGTGCACTGAGGTGCCCGTCGTCCTCTGACGGGGATCGATCGGCACGCGACACAGGTATGGCTGTTGTGGTCCAAGGGCGGGTTCTGTCGTCGTGTCCGCGCGCCCGTAGTATCTGGTCCGCACCTCGACCCGATACATCCGCCCTGCCCCGCCCTGCCCCGCCGTCCCTCTAGCCCTCAAGTCCTCCGCTGTCACCGGGTCCCATGTTTCCCGGACCAGCCCGGTCCCACCCAGCCGCACAGAAAGAAGCGCCCCGTGTTCCGCCCGGTCCCCGCCGAAGCCGATTTCACCGTCCTCGAAGACGAGGAGCTGGCCCGGTGGAGCGCGCACCGCATCTTCGAGCGTTCGGTGGAGCTGAGGGCCGGCGCCGAGCCGTGGGTCTTCTACGAGGGTCCGCCCACGGCCAACGGCCGCCCCGGACTCCATCACGTGTGGGCCCGTGTCTACAAGGACCTGTTCTGCCGCTACCGCACGATGCGGGGCTACGCAGTCCCCCGCAAGGCCGGATGGGACACGCACGGGCTGCCGGTCGAGGTCGAGGTCGAAAAGCAGCTCGGGATCACGGCGAAACGCCAGATCGAGGAGGAGGTGGGGATCGCCGAGTTCACCCGCCTCTGCAAGGAGTCGGTCCGCAACTACGTGGGGGAGTGGAAGACCCTCACCGAGCGCATCGGGTACTGGATCGACATCGATGACGCCTACTGGACGTTCAGCCCCGACTACGTCCAGTCGGTGTGGGCCAACTTGGCGAACCTCTGGGACCAGGGCCTGCTCTACGAGGACATCAAGGTCGTCCCCTACTGCCCCCGGTGCGGCACCGCGCTCAGCAGCCACGAGCTGGGCCAGCCCGACGTCTACCGGGAGGTGGAGGACGAGTCGGCCTACGTGCGCCTCCCCCTGACCGACGAAGGCGGTCCTGCCGCGGCCCTGCGGGCCGTCCTCGGCCGTGACTCCCTCGACGGCCTTGCCCTGGTCGCCTGGACCACCACGCCGTGGACCCTGCTCTCCAACACCGGGGCGGCGGTCGGTCCGGGTCTCGAGTACGCGGTGGTGGGCGACGCCATCGTTGCCGCCGCCCTGGTCGGACCGGTGTTCGGCGACGGCGCGGTCGTCGATGTCGAGGTCCCGGGCTCGGCGCTGGTGGGGCTGCACTACCGGCGGCCGTTCGACGACGTGGTTCCCGGGCCGGCCGACGCCGGCCGGGTGGGATGGCGGGTCGTGGGCGGCGACTTCGTGGAGGCCGACGAGGGGACCGGCATCGTGCACCTGGCACCGGCCTTCGGCGAGGTCGACCGGCAGGTGGGGCGGGAGAACGACCTGCCCACCCTCAACCCGGTGGGTCCCGACGGCCGGTTTACCGACGCGGTGGGGTGGCTCGCGGGCGAGCCGGTCCGGGCCGCCAACACCGCCGTCAACGACCGGTTGGACGCCGCCGGGCTGCTGGTCAGGCGCCATCCCTACGTGCATCCCTACCCCCACTGCTGGCGGTGCAGCACGCCGCTCATCTACTGGGGAAAGCCGAGCTGGTACATCCGCACCTCGGACCGCAAGTCCGACCTGGTCGAACAGAACCAGACGATCGGCTGGCACCCCGAGCACATCCGCGACGGCCGCATGGGTGAGTGGTTGTCCAACAACGTCGACTGGGCGCTGTCCCGCGACCGGTTCTGGGGCACCCCGCTCCCGGTGTGGCGCTGCGAGGAGGGGCACACCCGGTGTGTGGGTTCGCTGGCCGAGCTGTCCGAGCTGAGCGGGACCGACGTCTCCGGTGTCGACCCCCATCGTCCGGCCATCGACGAGGTGGTCTTCGCCTGTCCGGACTGCGCTGGGTCCGGGGCGTCGGGTGCCGACGGCGCCGGTGCGATGCGCCGGGTCGAGCCGGTGATCGACGCCTGGTTCGACTCGGGATCGATGCCCACCGCCCAGTGGGGATATCCGGGCGCGCCCGGCTCCGAGGATTCGTTCGTCTACCCGGCCGACTTCATCTGCGAGGCCATCGACCAGACCCGCGGCTGGTTCTACTCGCTGCTGGCCGTCAACACGCTGGTGCGGGGCTCGACCCCGTACCGCAACGTGCTCTGCCTCGGGCACATCGTCGACGCCGACGGCCGAAAGATGTCGAAGAGCATCGGTAACGTCATCGACCCGTGGGAGATCCTCACCACGCGGGGCGCCGATCCCCTGCGATGGTGGATGTTCTCGCAGGGCTCCCCGTGGACGCCGACCAGGGTGAGCTTCGAGGCCATCGACGCCTCGATGCGCGACGCACTGCTGACACTGTGGAACACCTGGTCGTTCTTCACGACGTACGCCGACCTCAACGGGTTCGACCCCGCCGACCCGGAGGTCCCGGATCCGGCGGGCCGCTCCGTGCTGGACCGGTGGATGCTGTCGCGCCTGCACGCCACCGTCGAACGGGTGACGGCGTCCCTCGACGGGTACGAGCCGTTTCCGGCCGCCAGCGCCATCGCCGAGCTGGTCGACGACACCTCGAACTGGTTCGTGCGGCGCAGCCGCCGCCGGTTCTGGCGCACCGATCCCGGCGCCGACCCGGCGGACTCGCTCGGGGCCCAGGCCACCCTCCACGAGGTCCTGGTCACTCTGGCCAGGCTCCTCGCGCCGATGACCCCGTTCCTCGCCGACCGGATGTGGCGGGACCTGACCGGCGCCGACGAATCCGACTCGGTCCACCTGGCGGACTGGCCGGCGGTGGACACGGCCCTCGTCGACCCAGGGTTGGACGAGGGGATGGCGCTCGCCCGCCGGCTGTCCTCCCTGGGGCGGGCCGCCCGCTCCGAGGCCGGGGTGAAGGTGCGCCAGCCACTGGCCCGGGCGCTCGTCTACCTGCCCCCGGGCAGCCCGGTCCCGCCACCGGGCGTCGTCGAGGACGAGCTCAACGTCGACCGGGTGGAGGTCACCGCCGAACTCGGTGACGTGCTCGCCTACGAGCTGGTCCCTAATTTCAAGCTCCTCGGTCCACGCATCGGCAAGCGGGTCCAGGAGCTCCGGGCCGCCATGACGTCGGTCGACGGGGCGAAGGCGGCGGCCGACCTGGCCGAGGGACGTTCCGTGGTGGTCGAGTTGGCCGATGGACCGATCGAGCTGGGCGCCGACGAGGTGGAGCTCCGGGTTCGGGCCCAGTCCGGGTTCGCCGTCTCGCGCGACGGGGCCGAGGTGGTCGCCCTCGACCTGCAGCTCGACGACGGGCTCCGGCGGCGGGGTCTGGCCCGGGAGGTCATCCGCAACGTTCAGGACCTGCGCAAGGAGAGCGGCCTCGAGGTTTCCGACACCATCCGCCTCCACCTCGTCGGCCTGGACGACCTCGAGCCCCTGTTCGAGACCATCGGTCGGGAGGTCCTCGCCGTAGGTGTCTCGACCGAGCCGCCGGCCGGCTCGGAAGCCGGAGGCGGCACCGTCCTCGAACTGGACGACGGCGAGACGGTGCGTACGGCGACGATCTGGGTGGCGAAGTCATGAGCGGGAGGCACCGGTGACCGGGACCGGACGGGGCGAGCCGTGCGTGCTGGCCGTCGACCTCGGGACCGGGGGGCCGAAGGTGGCGGTGGTGGCGGCCACGGGTCGGATCGTGTCCCACGCCACCGAGCCGGTGGCCCTCCACCTCCTCGACGGCGGTGGCGCCGAGCAGGACCCCGACGAGTGGTGGTCGACCATCTGTACGGCCTCGCAGCGGGCGTTGGCCGAGGCCGGTCCGGTCGACCTGATCGGCGTCGGATGCACGGCGCAGTGGTCGGGCACGGTGGCGGTCGATGCCGAAGGTCAAGCCCTGACGCGGGCGGTGATCTGGATGGACTCGCGGGGGAACGACGCCATTCGCCGGGTGGTCGGCGGATCGGTCAACGTCCTGGGCTACGACCCGCGCAAGCTGATGCGGTGGGTCCAGGTGACCGGCGGTGCTCCCGGGCTGTCCGGCAAGGACCCGGTGTCCCACATCCTCTTCATCCGCCAGGCCTTTCCCGACGTCTACGCCCGCACGGCGATCTTCCTCGAGCCGGTCGACTACCTGAACCTCCGACTGACCGGGCGGGCGGTGGCCTCCTACGACTCGATCGCCGCCCACTGGGTGACCGACAACCGGGACATCGACCGGGTCGACTACGACGACAAGCTGCTCGGGTGGACAGGGCTCGACCGAGGGCGCCTTCCGGATCTGGTCGCCCCGGGGACGATCGTGGGTCACGTCACCGCCGAGGCCGCCGGTGACCTCGGGATCCCGGCGGGACTGCCGGTCGTCACCGGGTCGGGTGACGTCCACTCGGCCGTCTTCGGGTCGGGTGCGGTCGACGACTTCGAGGCCCACCTCTACATCGGGACGTCATCGTGGATCTCGGGTCACGTCCCGTTCAAGAAGACCGCTCCCACCTCCAACGTGGCCTCCATCCCGGCGGCGCTGGCCGGCCGCTACCTCATCGCCGATGAGCACGAGACGGCCGGTGCCTGCCTCACGTTCCTCCGTGACAACCTCGGGATCGCTCCCGACTTCGAGTCCATGAACGCCATGGTGGACCGGGTCCCGCCGGGGAGCGGCCGGGTGCTCTTCACCCCGTGGTTGAACGGAGAGCGTTCTCCGGTCGACGACCACACCGTCCGGGGAGGATTCCACAACCTGTCGCTGGCGACCACCCGCGACCAGATGGTCCGGGCCGTCTTCGAAGGGGTCGCCTTCAATTCGCGCTGGCTGCTCGAGGCGGTGGAGAAGTTCGCCGGCCGGCGGCTCGACTCCCTCGCCTTCGTGGGCGGAGGCGCCAACTCGGACCAGTGGTCCCAGATCCACGCCGACGTGCTCGGTCGGGAGGTCCGCCAGGTGGCCGACCCGGTGCTGGCCAATGTGCGGGGGGCGGCCCTGCTCGCCCTGCTCGCCCTCGGTCGCATTTCGCTGGGGGATGTCCCGGCGATGGTCGAGGTGAGGCGCACCTACGCCCCGGACCCGGCGAACACGGCCGAGTACGACCTGTTGTTCGGCGAGTTCGTCACCCTCTACAAGCAGACCAAGGGCATCTTCAAGCGGCTGAACCGGTTCTGACCTACCGGGCGGCTCGGCTGACCGCGTCGAGCGCGGACTCCGCCGTGACGAGCGGTGTCGGCGAGAGCGAGTACACACTCCCGAGGTGTTCGGCCTCGATGATTCGCTCGACCTCCTCGAGTGTCGCCGGGTCGTACGCGCCGGACCAGCTGTCGATCCACTCCGACGGGGTCCCCTCCTTGCGGCGGAAGGAGGTCGCCGACGGACGGCTCGCCGCGTCGGGCTGTGGAGCCCATGCCGACCACACCGGATGGAATCCGGCAAGGTAGACCTGGAGACGCTCGATCTCCACCGTGGACTGCTTGACCAGGTCCTCGTAGAAGATGACGTGGACGCGGGCGCTGGCCGGGTGCGACATGGCCCACCCGTGATGGGCCGACCACAGGGCCACCTCGTCGAGCAGTGCGCGTTGGCGAAGGTGACGGCGGAGTTCCGGATCGTCACGATGGCGACCATCGGCGGCCTGGCCGTCCGGGTCGGGCACCCAGCCCAACTCGATGATCGAGTGTGCGACGGCGACGGGGTGGCGGAGCAGCAGGACGATCGGGACCTCGGGGAAGGTGTCGGCGATCCATGGCAGGACCGGAATGGTCCGGACGTCCTTGATGACGCGCCGCACGGCCCAATGCCTCGGATCCTGCTGGTCGATCCACGGCGATCGCATGGAGCCGTCGAGCGCCTTGGCGAGCACGGCCCCGTCGTCGAACAGACTGCCGGGCCCGGCCAGCGGGAGGGTGATCAATCGGGGTTCGCCCCTCTTGTAGAGCTTCTGGCGGACGTTGGCCGGTTCGTAGATCAGGCGGGTGCCCGGCATCGACCCCACGATCTGGGCCAGCCAGGTCGAACCGGAGCGCTGCCAACTGGCGATGTAGAGGGCCCGCTCCCGGGACCGGTGCAGGTCCAACAACGGGGCCGTGACGTAATGATGTACTCGCTCACGCCACTGTCGGTACGCCTTCTGGGTACTGGTGAGATCCACGCTGGAGGGCACGCGGGGGCTCATGGGGCCCAATTTACCGCGATGGTTGCAGACGCCCCGACCGCCGTGACACGAACATCGCCTCGCTGTGACCGGTTCGTGGTCCTCGGATAGCATCCCCCCGGTGGAGATCCTCGCTCACTACCTGCCCCAGTTCCATCCGATTCCGGAGAACGACGAGTGGTGGGGAACGGGCTTCACCGAGTGGACGAATGTGGCGAAGGCCCGCCCCCTCTTCCGGGGCCATGTGCAGCCACGCCTTCCGGCCGATCTCGGCTTCTACGACCTCCGGGTGAGGGAGGTACGCGAGGAGCAGGCCGACCTGGCCCGTCGCCATGGCGTGACCGGCTTCTGCTACTGGCACTACTGGTTCGCCGGACGCCGACTTCTCGAGCGCCCGTTCGACGAGGTCCTGGCGTCCGGCGAACCGGATTTTCCCTTTTGCGTGGCGTGGGCCAACCAGTCATGGACGGGCATCTGGCACGGTGCACCCGAGAAGATCCTGCTCGAGCAGACCTATCCGGGGCCCGAGGACGACCTCGAGCACTTCACCTACCTGAGGAAGGCCTTCGAGGATCCCCGCTACATCACCGTCGGTGGTCGGCCGGTCATGTTCGTGTTCCGACCGGGTCACATGCCCGAGCCGGCGCGGTTCGTCGAGCGGTGGCAGAAGATGGCTCACGACGCCGGACTCGGCGGGCTCTACCTGGTGGCGGCTCCCGGCGATGCCGGATTCCACTCCCATTTCAACAACGGCTTCGATGCCGCGGTCTACTACCGTCGTCCGGTCACCCACGATGCCGTCACCTCCGCGCGCGATGCCCTGATCAAACTCGGCGTGGGACGTGGTCCTCACCGCTACCCGCACTCGCCGGAGTTCGGCGAGCTACCCCCGGACTGCCGCGGACGGATCTTCCCCGGGATCTATCCGAACTGGGACAACACCCCGCGCTCGGGTCGCAATGGGATCGTGATCACCGGGTCGACCCCGGAGCTCTTCGCCGGGCATGTCCGCAGGTCCATCGAACTGGCTGCGGCAAATCCACCTGACGAGCAGGTCGTCATGATCAAGTCGTGGAACGAGTGGGCCGAGGGCAACTATCTCGAGCCCGATGCCGAGTTCGGTCTGGGGTGGCTCCAGGCAATCGAACGAGAGGTCTCTCGGCATCGGGGCACGACCTCTCAACCCTGAGCGCGGCGGTGGCGGCGGTCGCCCGTGATCGTCTCGGACCGCTACTGGCGCGCTGGGGTGTCCGCGAGGGCGACCTTTCGATCGCGGGCCCGGTTGGCCGCGCTGACCACGGCGGCCAGCGAGGCGTCGAGGATGCTCGAGTCCATGCCCACGCCCCACCAGGTGGCGCCGTCGTCCTCGGCCTCCACGTAGGCCACGGCAGACGCACCACTGCCCGAGGTCAGGGCGTGCTCGCTGTAGTCCTTCACCTCGAAGTGGACGCCGAGATCGTCCCGGAGGGCTCCGACGAGCGCGTCGATGGGCCCGTTGCCCGTGCCCATGACCGTGCGGGGTTCGCCGTCCACCAGCAGCTGGGCGGTGACCGTGGTGCGACCTCCGCCGGTCGTGACCTCGCTGCCGACGATGCGGACGCCGGCCTCGTCGGGGAGGTAGGCCCGCGAGAACACGTCCCACATCTCGCCGGGCCGGATGACCGTTCCCGAATCCTCGGTGACGGCCTGGACCTGCTTGGAGAACTCGATCTGCAGGCGGCGGGGGAGGTCGAGGCCGTGCTCGGTGTCCATGATGTACGCGACACCGCCCTTGCCGGACTGGCTGTTGACCTGGATGATCGCCTCGTAGGTACGACCGGTGTGGCTCGGGTCGATGGGCAGGTACGGCACCTCCCAGTGGTCGTACTCCTCGCCGATGGCCTCGAAGCCCTTCTTGATGGCGTCCTGGTGGGAGCCGGAGAAGGCGGTGTAGACGAGGTCACCGGCGTAGGGATGGCGCGGGTGGACGGGCATGCGGGTGGCGAACTCGGCCACCCGGCGGACCCGGTCGATGTCGCCGAAGTCGAGGGCCGGGTCGACCCCCTGGGAGAACAGGTTCATGGCCAGGGTGACCACGTCGACGTTGCCGGTCCGCTCGCCGTTGCCGAACAGGGTGCCCTCCACCCGGTCGGCACCGGCCAACACGCCCAGCTCGGCCGCGGCCACCGCCGTGCCCCGGTCGTTATGGGGGTGCAGGCTGAGGATGATCGACTCCCGGTTCGAGATGGTGCGACCGAACCACTCGATCACATCGGCGTAGACGTGGGGGCCGTACATCTCCACGGTGTTGGGCAGGTTGATGATGATCGGCCGCTCGGGGGTCGGCTCGATGACGGCCATGACCGCTTCGCAGATCTCGACGGCGAAATCCGGTTCCGTCCCGGTGAAGCTCTCCGGTGAGTACTCGTAGCGGATGTCGGTGTCGGGAAGCATGGTCTCGTACTTCCTGCACAGCCGGGCGGCGTCGACGGCGATGTCGACGATGCCCTGACGGTCGAGGCCGAAGACCACCCGGCGCTGCAGGGTGGAGGTCGAGTTGTAGAAGTGGACGATGGCCCGCTTCGCCCCGCGCAGCGACTCGAACGTCCGCTCGATGAGCTCCTCGCGGCATTGGACCAGGACCTGGATGGTCACGTCGTCGGGGATCAGCCCGCCCTCGATGATCTCGCGCTGGAAGTCGTAGTCGGTCTGGGACGCGGAAGGGAACCCGACCTCGATCTCCTTGAACCCGATGTCGATCAGGGTCTGGAAGAGCCGTGACTTGCGGTCCGAGTCCATGGGGTCGACCAGGGCCTGGTTGCCGTCACGCAGGTCGACACTGGCCCACTGGGGTGCAACGGTGCACTGATGGTCCGGCCAGGTGCGGTCGGTGAGCACCAGGGGAACGTAGGGCCGGTAGAGATGGAAGGGCATCGGGGACACGTCGCACGGCATGGCCAGGCGGGTGGCCGGCATGCCGTCGGGGGTGGTGTGCTCGTGCTCGCTCATCGGGCGCTCCCTTGGTGCTGAGGTACTGGTGGTGGTGCTGGTACTGGTGGTGCTGGATCGGCCCGGTCACCCGGTGCGTGGCCGCCACGTCCTGCGTTCGCCCAACAAAAAACCTCCTGGCCGGAGGCACAGGAGGTTGCGGGCGAACGCGATGTGGCGTTCGCCGTCAGGTAAGGAGCAGGTCCGAGGTGGTGCACGTCATACTGACTCCATGGTGCCAGTGCCGGGCCGACGCGTCAAGGATCGGCCGGCCCGGGGACGCAACCGTCGTGCCCGGTCCCGTCAGATCCGCTCGAAGTTGCGGGCCAGCTCCCAGTCGGTGACCACCGAGTTGGCCTTGGCCCACTCCTGGCGGGCGGTGTTCACCAGGTGCTGGTGCACCTCGGCTCCGAATGCTTCGGCGGCCACTTCGCTCGATACGAGTCCGGCGATCGCCTCGGGCAGGGTGGAGGGGATGCGGGCCACCCCGGGTGCCTGGTAGGCGTTGCCGGTGAACGCCGGGCCGAGGTCGATCTGGTGGTCGATGCCCCACAACCCGCCGGCGATGGAGGCGGCGAGCGCGATGTAGGGGTTGACGTCGGCCCCCGGTATCCGGTTCTCGACCCTCCGGCCGGCGCCGTGGCCCACGGCCCGGAACCCGCAGGTCCGGTTGTCCTCGCCCCACACCATCGCCGTCGGCGCCCACGAGTCGGGGACGAAGCGCCGATAGGAGTTGACGTAGGGAGCGAAGCACCAGGCCAGCTGGTCGGCGGCGTGGAGCTGGCCGGCCACCCACTGTGCACCGACCTCGGAGAACCCGGAGGGACTGTCCACGCCGTCCGCGGGCGCCATGAGCGGATGGCCGGATGCCGCGTCCCACAGGCTGGTGTGGAGGTGGCACGACGAGCCGGCGGTGTCCATCGACCACTTGGCCATGAACGTGGCGGCCCGGCCGTACTCCCCGGCGATCTCCTTCACGCCGTTCTTGAACACCAGGTGCCGGTCGGCCACCTCGAGGGCCGTGCTGTAGGTCACGTTGATCTCGTGTTGACCGATGCCGGCCTCGCCCTTGGAGAACTCGACGGGGATCCCGGCCTCGAGCATCTGGTTGCGGATGCGGGCGATGATGTACTCCTCGCGCGAGGTCTGCAGCAGCTGGTAGTCCTCGATCGAGGTGGCGTGCGGGCGGAGTCCCTGCCACCGCTTCTCCCCGGCCTCGGCGAACGAGTCGAGGAACAGGTAGAACTCGAGCTCGGTGGCGCACTTGACCACGTAGCCGCGCTCGGCGGCCCGCTCGATCTGGCG
>JBEKCS010000032.1:0-41506 GCA_050014755.1 Acidimicrobiales bacterium | reverse complement strand
GCATGGCGGCCTCCCCCGATGGCAAGGGCTACTGGTTGGTGGCCAGTGACGGCGGCATCTTCGCCTTCGGTGATGCCGGCTTCTACGGCTCGACGGGGGCCATGACGCTCAACAAGCCCATCGTGGGCATGGCGTCGCTCAGCTGAGGCTGGCCACACATGAGCTGCAGCACAGTCCCCAGGGGCGCACATCGGGATGCACGCGCAACGCTCACCGTGCCCATCCTCTTCGCCCTGATCGCGGCCGGGTGCGCTACGACCGGCACGACCAGGGCGACCTCGACGCAACCGACGACGGTCGACGCGCCGGTCGCCTCTTGTCCCATCCCGGCCTCCGATTACACCGGAACGCCGAACAAGCCGGAATCCCCACCGTCGGTGCTGCGCGTGGCATCGTTCCTCGCGCCACCAGATGGTGTTCAGATCTATGGCGCCGTCTTCCCCGGCAACGTCTCGTACCTGGTGGCCCCCTCGGGAGTGACCTGCCAAGGGACATGGGGCAGCGCGGACGGGGGCGAGATCATGACCACGACTTCCCCATCGGAGCAGAGTCAGGGCGTAACCATGTGGATCCGCGCTGGCGGGGCGGGACCCGAGACCGATCTTGCCTGCCCATACATTCCGGCCGTTCTCGCCGTCGACCGTCAACTTCGAGGGAACGCCTCGCTCTGCGGGCATCCCTCCGAAGATGTGGTGCGAGAGATCCCGACCGGGAGCCCGAACCTCTACGCTGCGGCGGTTTGGGTCCCCGCGCAGGTGCAGGACCCGAACCTCGCCGGCTCAGGCGATGGCGCCGATCCGACGGTCGCGCTCGTTACCGCACGGATTGTTCCGTTGGAGGCGGGGAACGCAACCCCCACGGCGGTCGGCCAGATGATTACCTGCACACTTCCGCCCGCGCAGCGGGACGTCTGCACGACCAGTCTGAGATTCTTCCTCTCGACACAGTCCGAAATGGGGGCTTCCGTCGGCAGCGCCCGCGTCGCTGCGATGGAGGATTCGCTATCAGACTTCCTGGCTGAACACTGACGGGCAGATTTGCGAGACTCGAGCGATTGGCACCGTTGTGCGACCGTCATCGAGAGACGCGCATCCGACCGCCGTCGATGGCGTGGCTGGTCAGGTGCAACTCATGTGCGACTCATGCCGACTCGAGCTGTTCGACCAGGTGCCCCGGGCGGACTCAGGTCGTGGCGCCCAGGGACCGGGCCTGGGCCAGCGCGGAACGCAAGGTGTCGACGACGGCATCCGAGGGCCGACCCTCGTCGAAGTCCGCACTGGTGGCGTAGACGACGGTGGGAACCGTCCACCCACCGAGGCTGGCGACGACGGCCCGCCCGCCGGTATCCAGCGCGAGGTAGTGGGTGGGGCCACCCGCGGTGGCGGCCAGCACGACCGCCGTGTGGGCCAGGGCGTCCGCCGCGAACCGGTCGAGAAACGCCTTCAAGGCCCCGCTGTACGTGGCCCGGTAGACGGGCGTGGCGAGCACCAGCACCGAGGCGGACGACGCCACCGCCACCGCCTCGTCCACCAGGTCGTCCTGGCGCCGTCCCAGGAGCGCGTCGGCAGGAAGGTCGATGAGATCGATGAGTCGGCCCCCGCCACCGACCTCGAGAGCCGCCGCGGCCAGGGCCCGGGTCTTCGACGTGGCCGAGTCGCCACTGCTGACCGCGACCAGGGACCCGGGTCCTGCGCTCCCGCTCACGAGAAGAGTCTACCCAGGTCGGGACCGTGTATCCGCCTGGGCCAGCCGGGTTACTAGGAGAGATTCGGCACGGATTCGGATCGCAGTGGCGACCGGCTGCGGTCGTACCGGCTGCTGGCCGAGGGGCGGTTCGCCGCCGATTCGCTTCCCCAACCGGTCAGGCGTCGCGGGTCATCATCCGCCACGCTCCGAGGGCCGTCCACACCACGACCCACCCGACGATGACGCAGACCGCCGCGGTGACGGACTCGGGTACCAGCCCGCCGCCGCCGCCCCCGCCGCCGCCCATCCCACCGAAGACGGACGGGAGCCCGGCCGGTTCGAGGTGGCTGGTGGCGACGCCGATGAGCCCGCGCTGGAGGTTGATCACATGGGGGATGTTCGGATGCGAGAGCAACGGGGTCAGCACGATCTCGAGCACGATCATCAAGATGACCGGAACCGTACGTTGGCCCATCAACGAGGACAGGCCCAGGCCGACCAGGAACCCGATGGCCGCGTACAGCTCGATCCACAGCCCGGACCGGATCATCAGCGAGATCGATGGCGACAGGAACTGTTTCGCGTAGTCCGAGTAGTCCTGGTCGGCGACGAACCGTGCCGCCTGCTCGATTTGAGCGTTGGTGGGCGTCGGTTGGGCCTGGGGGCTCGGTGCCGGCCCCTTCCTGTTTCCCCCCTGTCCACCGGGGCCGTTCCCGCACACATTGGTGACCACGTACACGATTGTGGGGCCGCTCGGGGAGTTCGGTCCGATGTTCGTCTGGAAGTCACAGATGACTTCGTCGGCGTGATCGGCGGCCCACGAGTCGAGCGCCGCGTGGGAGAGCCCGGGGGGGACGATCACGCCGTAGTAGTTGAGCTGGGTCGGTGCTGCGAACACGCAGACCAGGCACACGATGGTGAATCCGGCGGCCACCATGGGCACGATGATGGCCAGCCCGGCGGGGATCCGGGCCAGGTAGAGGGCCAGCCTCGAGCGGCCGGTCACCACCAGGTGGCGGAACATCCCCTCGGTCAGATCGACCGATCCCGCGGTGCAGCCGACCGTGGCGGCCACGATGAACCCGAAGATGAACAGCACTCCGGCGACCATGACGGAGAAGATGTCATAGCCGCCGGCCGGGCCGTAGGAGTTGGGGGCGAAGGCGTGGGCCAGGAGCCGGATGGTCAGGAACACCACCGGGATGCCGATGTTGACGAGGATCAGGGCGATCATGAGGCCCCGGCGCTTGCGGAGCTCCATGAACCGGGTGGCGATCATGGCTCCGTTGGGCACCCAGGAGCCCCGGTGATCGCGCACCGGGTTCTCGGAGGAGGGACCTCCGGCCGGCCCTGCAGGTTCGGTCAGGGTGGCGGTGGTCATTGCGATTCCCCCAGTCGGGTGGTGACCTCGAGGAACCAGGACTCGAGTGATGCGTGGACCTCCTGCAACCGGTAGACCGGGACGCCACCTCCGACGAGGAGCCGGTTGACCTCGGCCACCACCTCCCGGTCGGTGCCGGGGGCGAGGTCGACCCGCAGGCCGTCCGGGCCTACGTGGACGCCCGCCCCCCACGGGGTTCCGGCGAGGAGGGAACCGGCTCGGTCGGGCGTGGCGCAGTCGATCTGCAGTTCGAACGCGGATCCGGCCAGAAGGTCGGCGATCGGGCCCTGGCGGATGACCTTGCCGCGGTCGACGATGGCCACCGCGTCGCAGGTCCGCTCGACCTCGTCGAGCAGGTGCGAAGACAGGACGACGGTGCGGCCTTCCGCCACGAGGGACTGGATCATCTCGCGCATGTCCAGCATGCCCGCGGGATCGAGGCCGTTCATGGGCTCGTCCAGGATGAGGAGCTGGGGGTCGCCCAGCAGGCAGGCGGCGACGCCGAGTCGCTGGCGCATGCCCATCGAGTACTTGGACACCTTGTCGTCGGCCCGGTGTGCGATGCCCACCCGCTCGAGCGACGGCTCGATCCGACCCCGGGCCGCCGGCTCGCGGGCTGCGGCCAGGATCTGGAGGTTCTGCCTCCCGGTGAGGTGCCCGTGGAATCGGGGCTCGTCGACGATCGCCCCCATCCGGGCGAGCGCCAGGTCGCGGTGGCGTGGAACCGGGTAGCCGAGGAGGGACATCGTGCCCGCGTCGGCGTGGGTGAGGCCGAGCAGGACCCGGATGAGCGTGGTCTTGCCCGCACCGTTCGGGCCCAGGTAGCCGAACGCGCACCCCCGGGGCACGAGGAGCTCGACTCCGTCCACGGCCACGTTCTCCTTGAACCGTTTGACGAGCCCGTGGGTCTCGACGGCCCACGGGCTGTCGACGATCGGCGATGTGGTGGTCATAGGGTGGTCGCTTCCGTTTCGGTCATCCGGAGCGGTCGTGGTGGTCCGCACCGTGTCGTCTTCGGCCCTGTCCGGCGTGGTCCCGACCGGCCCGGAACGGTTGGCGGGACTGCCTTGCAGGACAAGGTAGCACGCGGTAGCTTGTGGTGCATGGGTACTCAGGACGGGCGGAGGAGCCAACTGCTGCGGGGGGTCCTCGATCTCTGCCTCCTGGCCGTCATGGGCGACGGTCCGGCCTACGGCTACGAGATGACCAAGCGGCTGCGGGAGCGTGGCCTCTCCATCGTCGGGGAGGGTTCGATCTACCCGCTCCTCGGGCGCCTGGAACGCGACGGCCTGGTCGACACCCACCGGGCGGCGAGCAACGGGGGGCCACCCCGGAAGTACTACAACCTCTCGTCGGACGGCGAGCGGGCGCTCAAGGCCGGCATCGGCGAATGGCAGGCGACCCGGGACGCCGTCGACGGCGCACTCGGGCTGGTCCATGCGGAGGTGGCGAAGTGAACGAGTTCGTCGAAGCGTGCCGTCAGGAGTGGCGACGCCTCGGGGTCGAGGACGCGGTCGCCAACGAGATGGCCGCGGATCTGACCGCCGACCTCGACGAAGCCGCGGCCGAAGGGGGCACCGCAGAGGACGTGCTCGGTAACAGCGCGTTCGACCCACGGCGGTTCGCGTCCGACTGGGCCTTCGCCCGGGGTGTGGCCGGACCGCCGACCACCGACCGACCCTCTCCTCCCGAGCCACTGCCACGGTGGCGACCGCGGGCTGCGGTCGCCCTCACCGCCGTCCTCGCCGTGTTGACGGTGACCGCCGGCCTGTTTCTCGTAGCCGGCGACCGCAGCCGCTCCGTCGCCGTCGCCGTCCACCGGATGGCCACAGGATCGGGACCGATCCGCTTCTTCGTGCCCGACCCGGGACACCCCTCGATTCGCGTTCCGTTCGGCCCTCCCTTTGCCGCCGCCCCCATCACCGTCCTCGGCGGACACCCCATCGCCCTGTTGCTGTTCATCCTCGGCGTCGTGGGACTCGGTCTGGTGTTCGCCCTGTACTGGCTGCCACGATCGACCCACCGCCGGGCGCAGATCGGCACGGCCGACGGACCCGTCGCCTGACCGACCTCGCGCCGGGCCGTCGTCACGTCAGCCGAGTGCCATCCCGATGATCGGCCTGTTCAGCGTCAGCGCGCCGGTCGACCCCTGGAAGGTCGCCCCGGGGCCGAAGGCGAAGACACCGCCGTCGGCCGCCACCAGGTAGTAGCCGTCGCCCCCCGGCGCCGCGGCCATACCCACGATCGGCCGGTCGAGGTGCACGCCACCCAACGATCCGAGGAACGGGGCGCCGAAGCTGAAGATGCCGCCGTCGGCGGCCACCAGCCAGTACCCGCCGGTGGACGGGTCCACGGCCATCCCCACGATGGGTCGGTTGAGGTGCTGTCCGCCCATCGATCCCTCGAAGACCGCGCCGGGGCCATAGCTGAAGATGCCGCCGTCGCCGGCCACCAGGTAGTAGCCGTCACCGTTCGGCGTCGGGGCCATCCCGACGACGGGCTCGTTCAGCATGAGGTCGCCCGCCGACCCGTAGAACGGCGCGTTCGGACCGAAGGCGAATACCCCGCCGTCGGCGGCCACCGACCAGCAGCCGCCGCCCCCCGGAGCGTCGGCCAGTCCCACGATCGGCTCGACGGGGTCGACGACCGCTCCGGTGCAGCCGGCGTGGGGACCGAAGCCCACGATCGACCCGGAGCCGGATGCGAGCTGGTAGCCGGTCCCGCCGGGGGCCGAGGCGAACCCGCTGACGGCGAGGGACCGGCTCGCGCCCGATCCGTGGAACGGCTGGCCGAAGCTGAAGATGCCGCCGTCGCTGGCCGCCAGCCAGTAGCCGTGCAGCCCCGGTGCCGGCGCGGCGATCGGCAGGGCCTGGGTGGGGTCGCCGGGGTAGGGGAGAAAGCGCGAAAATGCGCAGTCGCCGGTTCCGTACCCCCCCACCGTGCTCCCACCCTGTCCCGCGTCACCGAACTGGACCCGCGGCGACAGGTCGGTGCACAGCAGGTTCCCCCCGATACGGTCGTCGAGGATCTCGTCGGCGTCGGAGTCGGCGTACGTGTTGTCGGTGAACGTGGCACTGCCTGCGACCGTCAACCGCAGTGCGCCGAACCAGCACGACCGGACGCCGGTGACCCGCAGGTTGCCCCCGATGGTGAGGTCCTCGTAGTCGCTGTACACGGACCCGTAGTTGCCCGGGATGCCGGAGAAGACACTGGTAGTCGAGGGTGCGCAGGTGATGCCGCCGCCACCACCGGCCTCGGTCACGTCCCCGCCGACGACCGAGTGGTGCATGACGACACCGAGCGGGTCGGTGGCCACGACGCTGCCCTCGACGGTCGTCGTGGAGGAGAGCGTGGGGCTGTCCGGGTCGGGGTCGTCGTAGCACGGGAACTCGGACGGCTCGCAGCCGAGCAGGAGCGAGGCCCCGGTGCCGGCGATCAGGTTCCCGTCCACGGCCAGGGACGACGCGGTGCCGATGGCCCCGTCGTCCCTGGCGAATCCGCTGACCAGGGCCGCCCCCGGGTCGACCACCACGTCGCCCTCGACCACGACCTGCCCCGCACTGACGTCGCACACCCCGGTCACCGTGAGCGAGGCGTAGGTTCCGCCCGGGACCACGCCCGGTGCCGCCACCGTGCCTCCGCACGTGGCGGGTGCGGCAGCGGACGCCCCTCTCGCCGGCCCGGCGCTGACCACACCCACCGGGAGCAGCAGCGCGACCAGTCCGACGATGATCGGGAGGCGCCTCATGGCGACAACCTACGCAATCGGCACGTCCGCCGGGCGTGGACACCGTACGGCGCCGAGCCGGGCGGCCCCATCGGGTCAGGCCTCGGCGGCAGCCTTCAGGTTGGCCAGCGTCTGCTCCATGCCGGCACGGTTGTGGGTGGCGCGATCGGCAACGCCGCTCACCCTGGCGCCGAGGAACTTGACCAGGGCGTTACGCTCGTCGATCCACGTCTCGGTGACGGCACAGCCGGAGTCGGTGGACTCGAACCGGTAACGCCAGGTCGACACCTTCTGCCCGACGGCGGTGATCCGGAAGGCGAGGACACGTCCCGGCTCGGACTCGAGGATGGTACCGACCGTGCTCCACCTCTTCGACTCCCGGCGGTTGGTCCCGGTGAACCGTGCTCCGGGCACGGCCGACGTCGCGCCGTTCCGCCAGGCCACCCCGTCGTTCTCCGGTGACCACTCCTTCATGCGGGTCAGGTCGGCCACCATGGCCCACACCCTGTCCGCCGGGGCATGGACCTCGGTCGTCACACTCACCTCGTCGGCCACATCGGCACACTACCCATCCACGCCCGTCGCCCCCCGGACCCGTCTCCGGCTCGGGCCATGCGGAGTACCGACCGTAGACTCCGGGGATGGCTGACCCGGTTGGGCCCGACGCGGACTTCGATCCCGATGCGCTGCGTCGCCGGTACGCCGAGGAGCGGGCCAAGCGGCTCCGGCCGGACGGCAAGGACCAGTACCTCGAAGTCGCCGGGCCGCTGGCCGGATTCGCCCTCGACCCGTTCGCGGCACGGCCCGACCGTCCACCCTTCGACGAGGAGGTCGACGCGTTGATCGTCGGCGGGGGGTTCGGCGGACTGTTGGCCGGTGCCCGCCTGCGGGGGGCGGGCCTCGACCGGGTCCGGATCGTCGAGAAGGGCGGCCGCATCGGGGGTACCTGGTACTGGAACCAGTACCCGGGCGCCCAGTGCGACATCGAGTCCTACATCTACATGCCGCTCCTGGAGGAGTTGGGTGTCGTCCCGACCGAGCGTTACGCCCGGGCCCCCGAGATCCTCGCCCATGCCCAGCGCATCGCCGACCACTACGGGCTGACGGACCTCGCCGTGCTCGGCACCGAGGTGACGACGATGGCGTGGGACGACGCGGTCGGCCGCTGGACGGTCCGCACCGACCGGGGCGACCGGTTCCTGGCTCGCTTCGTGGTGACGGCCACCGGTCCCCTGCACCGGCCCAAGCTGCCCGGGGTCGACGGTATCGAGGAGTTCGAGGGGCACGCCTTCCACACCAGCAGATGGGACTACGCGTATACCGGGGGCGGACCCGAGGGCGGCCTCGACCGACTGGCGGGCGTACGGGTCGCCGTCATCGGGACCGGCGCCACCGCCGTGCAGATCGTCCCCCACCTCGGCCAGGCGGCGGGCCATCTCTACGTGTTCCAGCGCACCCCCTCGTCCATCGACGTCCGGGGCAACCGCCCGACCGACCCCGAGTGGGCCGCCGGGCTCGAGCCGGGCTGGCAGATCGAACGCATCCGCAACTTCAACGCGCTGGTCTCCGGGGTGCCCCAGGAGGTCGACCTGGTGCACGACGGGTGGACGACGCTGATCGGCAAGATGATGGAGATCTTCCGCAACGGCAGGGCGGGTGCCCTCGACCGGCCGTTCGAGGAGGTCCTCGAGCTCGCCAACTTCGAGAAGATGGAGGAGATCCGGGCCCGGGTGGACGCCCTGGTCGAGGACCCCGTGGTGGCCGAGGCGCTCAAGCCCTACTACAAGATGTTCTGCAAGCGGCCGTGCTTCCACGACGAGTACCTGACCACCTTCAACAGGGAGAACGTCACCCTCGTCGACACCGATGGAGCCGGCGTCGAGCGGATCACCCGCACCGGCGTGGTGGCCGGAGGCGCGCACTACGAGGTCGACTGCATCATCTACGCCACCGGGTTCGAAGTGGGCACCGGGTACGAACGGCGTGCCGGGTTCGCCGTCCGCGGCCGGGACGGCCGCACCCTGACCGAGAAGTGGGACGACGGGGGCATGCGCACGCTGCACGGCCTGCTGACTCACGGCTACCCGAACCTCTTCGTCCTCGGGCAGGTGCAGGGGGCGTGGACGGCCAACTACACCCAGCTGCTCGACGAATCGTCGCGCCATGTCGCGGCCATCGTCTCCCACATGGGGGAGCGGGGGCACTCGACCATCGAGGCCACCCGCGAAGCCGAGGACGCCTGGGCCGATCAGATCGTGACCCACGCCGTCAACGGGACCGGTGGCATCGGGGGCAGCGACTGCACCCCCGGGTACTACAACAACGAGGGTCGACCCCTCGACGGACCCCCCTGGAGCGCATCCTACGGAAAGGGCTCGATCGAGTTCTTCCGTCTGACCGAGGCGTGGCGGCAGTCGGGTGAGTTCGAGGGCGTGGTGTTCACCGGGCACCCGTCCCGCACCTGACCGTGGGGCCCGCCCCTCCTCGCTGACGCGCACGGGCCACCCCTAGGATGTCCGGGCGAGCCGATGCGACGCGGCGCGGCGCTTCCGGGAGTCGTCCGGAACGGAGGGGGAGCACAGCCCAGCCCATGAGTACGGCGACCGATGGTCCGGCGTCATCGCTGGACGCACCCACCGCCGACGAGGCAGGAACGGCACCGGGCGACCGGAGGTTCCGGCCCGACGTCGAAGGCCTCCGGGCCGTCGCCATCCTCCTGGTGGTCCTCTACCACGCCAACCTCCCGGGGTTGAGCGGCGGTTACGTCGGAGTCGACGTCTTCTTCGTGATCTCCGGCTTCGTTATCACCGGGCTGCTCCTGCGCGAGCGTGCCTCCACCGGCGCCACCTCCCTCGTCGCGTTCTACGGCCGTCGGGTCCGCCGTATCCTTCCCGCCGCCACCCTGGTCATCGTCGCCACCGTCGTCATCACCTACCTGGTGCTCGGCGTGGTCTACGGGGACCCGACCGCGGTGACCGCACGGTGGACCGCGGTGTTCCTGGCCAACTTCCACTTCGCCGACACCGCGACCGACTACCTCAACGCCACCTTGCCGCCGTCACCGCTTCAGAACTTCTGGTCCCTCGCCGTCGAGGAGCAGTTCTACCTGGTGTTCCCGGCGATCTTCCTGGTCGTCGCGTCGTTCCGCTCGACCGTGTCGCTGCGGGCGCGCCTCATCGGCACCCTGGTCCCGATCATCGCCGCATCACTCCTGCTGTCCGCCGCCCAGACCGCGACCAACCAGAACGGGGCCTTCTTCTCCCCGCTGACCCGGGCTTGGGAGCTGGCGCTGGGTGCGCTGGTGGCGGCGGCGACCCAGGCCCTCCTGCGCCTGCCGCGCTGGGTGGCCACCGGCATGACCTGGATCGGATTGGCGGCCATCGGGTTCGCCGCCGTCACGTACTCGTCGGCGTCGCTGTACCCGGGGACACTGGTGATCGTCCCCGTCGTGGGAACCGCCCTGGTGATCGCCGGCGGGACTCCGGTGCCGACGTGGGCCGCGGAGCGGGTCCTGCGGGTCGCGCCGTTACAGTGGTGCGGCCGCCTGTCGTACTCCTTGTACCTCTGGCACTGGCCGATCTTGATCATCGCCGCCGAGGAGGCCGGCCAGAACTCGCTGCCCTTCCACCGGAACATCCTGTGGCTGGCCGTAGCGCTGGTCGCAGCCACAGTCACCCACGTCTGCATCGAGAACCCGGTCCGCCACTCCCGGTTCCTCGCCCGACGGCGCTGGCTGACGATCGGGATGGGTGCCGTCCTCGTGGCCACGTCGCTGGTGGTCGCCACCGTCGCCCTGGACACCCATTCGAACCCGTCCCCGACAGGACCCGGGCTGACGGCGGCCCCGCCCGTCACGCTGACACCCCTCGAACTGAGCCGTCTGCTCGAAGCCGCGCCATCGGTCCACAAACTGCCCGACGACCTCACGCCCCCGCTCGCCGACGCCAGGGAAAACTGGGGCGGGCCCGCCCCGCCCTGCTGGCCGTCGTACGCCCAAGTAACGGTCGCAGCGTGCATCTTCGGCGACCCCCACGGGGCCCACACCCTCGTTCTCTACGGTGACTCCCACGCGGCGATGTGGTTCTACGCCATGGGTCTCATCGGCTTGTTGTCGGGGTGGAGGGTCGCGATACTCGCCAAAGGAAGCTGCCCGGCCGTCGACCTCGCCTTCCCCAATCCGTCCGGCTTCGCCACGCCCGGCGGTCGCTTCGTCCAGTGCGACCAGTGGCACCGGTTCGCCCTGGCCAGGATCAAGGCGCTCCATCCCGACCTGGTGATCGTCACCCAGGAGTCCGATCTCGGGCCGGGGAATGCCCGGTACTCCAACGATGTCTGGGAGACGGCCACCGTGTCGATGATCCGGTCACTGCCCGTGCCCGCCAGCCGGGTCATCATCCTCGGGGACATCCCCCAGTTCTACGGCGGCGGCCCCGAGTGCCTGTCCCTCAACCCAGGTGACATCCAACGGTGCTCGGGTCCGGACCTGGCCTACTTCGCCGGGCACGACGCCGTCGAGCGCCAGGCGACGATCCAAACTGGGGCCCGCTACATCGACACCGTCCCATGGTTCTGCAAGGCGACCTGCACCGATGTGATCGGTCGGTACCTGGCCTACTGGGACGGCAATCACATCACAGCCGACTACTCGATCGCCCTCTCATCGATCCTGTCCCAGTCGATCGACCTTTCGGCCTACCCTGCCCGTCCGGCCTGACGGCCCCGTCGGTCACTCGGCCGGCTTCATCCGCTCGAGCGTCTCGCGCATCTGCCGGTGGACCGCGTCGACGGCCTGGAGCGGCCGGATCATCACCCGGAATTCGACGATCCGGCCGGCCTCGTTGCACCGGATGATGTCGACCCCGTTGACGTAGGTGCCCCCGACCGTGGTCTCGAACTCGAGGACGGCGGTGTCGCCTGCCAGCACCTTCTTGGTGTAGCGGAACGCCGAGGAGCCACCCAACGGGGCGTCGTCCCCGCTCGCCCCGCTCGCTGCATCGTCAGAGCCGGTCGGCCGCTCACCGGGCAGTGCCTGGGCGGCCGCCTGCAGGTACAGGGTGGTGATGGCCTTGCCCCGCTGCGGGGTGTACACGATGGGTGAGTAGAAGACGACGTCGTCGTCGAGCAGCACGTCGAGCCCGCCGGGCAGGTCGCCCCGCAGGTGCCGGTACCACTGGTCGACCACCTGCTCGATCATGGGTCCTCCGATCCACCCCGGCGCCGACGCCGCGGCCACGGGCAGAAGGTAGCCCACCGGTGGGGCCGCCACGGAGGCCGGCGGTAGCGACCGCGACACCACGCCCACTACGGTGTCGGCACACGACCCGCCAACCGGAAGAGGGCAGATGGCGAACCAGATCCCACTCGTCGACTACCTGGTCCTGGGTGACCACCCCCACCTGGTGGCCCACGAGTGCGCCTCGTGCGGTGCCCGCTTCTTCGACCGGCGCAATGCCTGCGCCTCCTGCGGCCTGACCGAATTCACGACCGTCGACGTCCTGACGGAGGGCGAGGTACGGGCGTTCACCATCGTGGCGTTCGCGGCTCCGGGCATCCCGACGCCCTTCGTGGCCGCCGTGGTCGACTGCGGTGGCACCAGCGTGCGCGCCAACCTGATCAACGTCCCCCCCGATCCCGAGCACGTGTCACTCGGGATGCCGGTCCGGTTGGCCACCCAGGTCGTCGGAACCGATGAGAATGGCACCGAGGCGATCGGGTTCGGCTTCGAACCCAAGGAGGGCTGACCATGGCGTCCGATGACCTGTGGATCCTCGGGATCCACATGACCAAATTCGGCAAGCACCCCGACAAGGACATGGTCGACCTGGCCTCGGAGGCGGTGCTCGGGGCCCTGTCCGACGGAGGTGTCGCCATGGCCGACGTCGGGGTGATCGCCGCCGGAAGCCTCATGGCGGCCAACGCCGGCATGGGCCAGCAGCTGCAGAAGCAGCTGGGTCAGACCGGCATCCCCGTCTACAACGTGGCCAACGCCTGCGCCACCGGCGCCACCGCGCTGCGGGTGGCCATGATGGCCATCAAGGCGGGCGAGACCGACGTCGGGCTGGCCTTCGGGGTCGAGAAGCTGGCCGGAGCCGGCCTGCTCTCCGGAGGCACCCGCAAGGACGGACCGGACACCTTCACACCGTCCGGTCGCTACGGAGCCGTGGCCCCGGTCGACGGCCGCATCGGCACCGAGGTCATGCCCGGGGTGTTCGCCCAGATCGGGATGGAGTACGGGTACCGCCACGGCGGTACCAGCTTCGAGCTCTTCGCCCGGATCAGCGAGAAGAACCACGCCCATTCGACGCTGAACCCCCTGGCCGCGTACTCCAAGAAGATGACCCTGGAGGAGATCATGGGCGACGTCATGATCGCCTACCCGAACACCCGGCCCATGTGCTCGGCCAACTGCGACGGTGCGGCCGCCGCGGTGATCGTCAGCGGGGCCAAGCTCCAGACCCTCTCCCTCGAGCAGCGGCGGCGTGCCGTCAAGGTGGCGGCGTCGGTCCTGACCACCGACCCGTGGGAGGAGTCCTGCCAGGTCCTCCCCGACGTCAACACGCTGACCCGCAACGCCGCCTCCCTGGCCTACGAGCAGGCCGGCATCGGACCCTCCGATCTCGACCTGGTGGAGTTGCACGACTGCTTCGCCACCGCCGAGCTCGTGCACTACGACAACCTGATGCTGTGCGAGCAGGGGGGCGCCGCCGACTTCTTCAATTCCGGTGCCACCTGGCGCGACGGGACCATGCCGGTCAACGTGTCGGGTGGCCTCGAGTCCAAGGGCCATCCCATCGGAGCCACCGGCATCGCCAACGTCTGGGAGGTGGCGACCCACCTCCGCGGCGAGGCCGGGCCCCGTCAGATCGAGGGAGCCACCGTCGGACTCACCCACGTCATCGGACTCGGGTCCGCCTGCGGCGTCCACATCCTGGAGAAGTCCGCCGCCTGACCGGAGTCGGCGTCGTGCTCAGGCCGACACCAGCACCCCGAAGAGCAGGGCGCCGACGGCCAGGAGCAGGGTCCCGGCCATGATCAGCCGGAACGTCCCCTGGCCGGCCGGCCCGTGGGGTTCCATCCCCGCCTCGAGGCGTCGCGACCCGTGCATACCGGCCAACCAGACCAGCGCGCCGAGCGCCACCACCACCAACGCGACGATGCCGATGCCACCGTTCAGGACCCACACCCGTCGGGCCAGCACGCCGAGCACGGCGACCACGGCCAGGCCCGTCCGTCCCCATGCCAGCTGGGTGCGCTCGGGGGCGAGTCCCTCGTCCCAGTCGCCGTCGGGGGTGGGCACCGGGTCCGAAGGCACTCGCCGCTCGCCTACTTGGTTCCCTTGATCGCCAGGACGACGGCGATGATGGCGACGACGGCGATCCCGACGGCCAGGACGGCCGTCATCGGCGACGACGGCAGCGGCTCCCGCCGGCGCATGGCCCGCTCGTTGGCCCGCCACTGCCGGAAGCTGGTCAGGGCGACGATGGCACCGAGGGCGATGAGGGGGATCCCGAGGATCTGGCGTCCCCCGCCGACGTGGAACTCGGGGAGGAGCTGGGTGGCGGCCACACCGGTGGCGATCAGCGCCAGTGCCGTCCGGTTCCACGCCAGGAAGGTGCGCTCATTGGCGTAGGTGAATCGGACGTCCGGGTCGGACTCCGGCGCATCCTCGCCCTGCGGGTCGTCGTTCATGGCCGGTTCACGGGTCGCCAGCCTATCGACCGGCGGAGCCGGCCTCGATGGAGGCCAGGTCGTCGGCGAGAACGACGTCGCCGCCGAACACCGCGCGGGCCTGGTCGATCCACTCCTGCCCGGCACCGGGCTGGACGGGAGGAACCATGTGGGTCAGGACCAGTGTTCCCACACCTGCGCGTTCGGCCGTCGACGCGGCGTCGGCCACGGCCGAGTGGTAGTCGAGGACGTCGACCAGACGGGGAAGGGCCAGTGCCTCGATCTGGTCCCGACGCACCACGGTGTGGACGAGGATGTCCGCACCCGCGGCCAGACGGTCGAGCCCGTCGCACGGCACGGTGTCGCCGGCGATGACGACCGACCGGCTCCCGTCCTCGATCCTGAAGCCCAGCGTCGGACCTACCGGGGCGTGGTCGGTCGGTCCCGCGGTCACCCGGACGTCGCCGTCCTCGAATACCAGCCCTTCGGTCGCCTCGACGACCTCGGTCCCGGGTCGCCACGTCAGATCGTCGTGGTGGGCCAGCCGGTAGCCGATATCCAGCTCCAACATGGCCTCGGTGGCGGACACCAGGGCGGCCGTTCCCACGGGTCCGACGACGGTGAGTGGGTCCGGGGTGTACGACAGGGCCCACCGGGTGGTGATCACATCGTTGAGGTCGGTGGTGTGGTCGCTGTGCAGGTGGGTGAGGAACACGGACCGGAACGCCCCAGGACCCGACATCGCCCCTGCAGCCCGCATGAGCACGCCCCGTCCGGCGTCGAACAACAGGTCACCGACGGACGTCCGCACAAGCGTGGACGGACCGGCACGGTCGAGCGAGGGCAGGGGGCTACCGCTCCCCAGGATGATCACCTGCACGGCCACACTCCTCCGTCTCGGCCTTCTTCTGACAGAGCTTATGACATGACATGGTCGAGGGGCGTTCGGGCCCGCCGTCGGTAGGCTCCTCGGGTGGCCTTCTACCGCGACCAGGTCGTCCCCCGGCTGATCGCCCTCACCTGCGGGAACTCGGCCCTGTCGGAGTTCCGGGCCCGTGCAGCGGCCGGCCTGTCCGGACGGGTGCTCGAGATCGGGTTCGGATCGGGGTTCAACATGGCCCACTACCCCGACGCCGTCCACGACGTCGTGGCCGTCGAACCGTCCGCCACGGCATGGCGGATGGCGTCGCGCCGGATCAGGGCCGCCTCGGTGCCGGTCGAACAGATCGGACTGGACGGCCAGTCGATCCCCCTCGACGATGCCAGCTGCGACGGGGCGCTGTGCACCTTTACGCTGTGCACGATCCCCGACCCCGCCGTGGCACTGGCCGAAGTCCGGCGGGTCCTGCGGCCCGGCGGTCGGTTCCACTTCCTGGAGCACGGCCTGGCCCCCGACGCCAGGGTGGCCGCCGTCCAGCACCGGTTCGAACCCGTACAGCGGCGGATCGCCGACGGATGCCATCTCACCCGGGACCCGGTAGCTCTTGCCCGCCAGGCCGGCTTCCGCATCGAGGACATGGACCAGGGCTACCACCGGCGCCCCAGAGCGTTGACCTACCTCACGCGGGCTGCCGGCTTCCGCGACTGATCACGGAGCGACGACCATGCCCACCTTCGACGAACTGACCGCACGGGTCGACCAGCTGGCGGTGCGGGTCGACCGCGCCGAGTCGGTGCTGGCCATCTACGACCTGAAGGCCCGCTACGGCGAGTTGGTCGACGCCCGGTTCACCCGCGGCCGGCCGGTGGGAGCCGCCGAGATGGCCGGCCTGGCCGCGCGGGCGGCCGACCTGTTCACCGAGGACGGCGTCTGGGACGGGGGTCCCGCGCTGGGCCTGGCCCGCAGCCGCCCCGAGATCGCCCGACGACTGGCCGAACCCACACTGGTGTTCTCCCGGCACCTGTTCGTCAAGCCGCGGATCGAGGTCGACGGGGACCGGGCCACCGGCCGCTGGGATCTGCTGTGCCCCTGCACCCGACCCGACGGGACGGCACTGTGGATGTCCGGATACGAAGACGACACCTACGCCCGGCTGGCCGGCACCTGGCTGCACGCTTCGATGACCCTCACCACCGTGTTCGTGGCACCGGCGGGCGACGGCTGGCCCTCGATCCTCGCCTGACGTCTTCATCGGGCGGCTCAGGCCGGGGGTCCGACGGCCAGCGTCACCTCCGACGTATGGGTGGCACCGGTCGGGTCGGTCCATTCGAGGCGGATGACATCACCGGGATGATGCAACTCGAGCACATCGCTCAGGTCGGTGGAGTCGGTGACCGGGGTGTTGTCCACAGAGGTGATCGCGTCACCCTCGGTCAGGCCGGCCTCCTCACCGGGGGACCCGGGAAGGGTCCCGTCGACCTGGGCCCCGTTCGTCGACGCCTGGGAGCCGCCGATGTCCGCGCCCGAGTCCTGGACCTGGATCCCGAGGAACCCGGTGGACCCGATGTGGATGGTCGAGCCGGCCCGTCCGGCCTCGATGTTGCGGGCGACGGCGAGGGCCGTCGAGATCGGGATGGCATACGCCTGGGATGTGGCCCCGTCCACGCCCGTGCCGGTGGCGGCAGCAGTGTCCATACCCACCACCTGTCCGGAGGCGTTCACCAGGGAACCTCCGGAGTCGCCCGGCTGGATGTCGCAGTTCATCTCGATGAGGCCGGTCAGGTTCTCGGAGTTCCCTCCGCCGCTGTCGCTGGCGGTGATCGCCTGGTCGAGCGCGATGACCGAGCCGCCGGCCGAGCTCGGCGTGCCTCCGGTGCCGCCGGCGTTGCCCACGCCCACGACACCGGTTCCGACCGAGGGTGCGGACGAGGCGATGGGAGCCGTCTGCAGGCCACTGGCTCCGACCAGCTGCACCACGGCGACGTCGCCGGTGCGGTCATAACCCACCACGTTGGCCTTGTAGGTCTGGCCATTGCCGATGTCGGTCACACTGATGCTCGTGGCCCCGTCGATCACGTGGTTGTTGGTCAGGATCTCCCCGTTCGAGGTCAGCACGATGCCCGTCCCGGCAGCCTGCTCGTCCTGGTAGCTCAGGTTGGTGTTGATGTCGACCAGGTCGGGCGAGATCTTGGCGGTGATGGCCGAGATGTTCGACGGCGCGCCGGCGCCGATGGCGGAACCCCCGTAGGAACCGCTGCCCGAACTGATGCCGGAACCTGGACCGAACGGGTAGTCACTTCCGCCGGAGCCGCTCCCGATGCCGCTCCCACCTGATGGGCTCGAGGACGACGCCGTCGTCGTGTCCGTCGGCCAGGCGGCGTGCCCGATGCCGGCACCGAGCAGGAGTGCGAGTACCGCCACCAGTGTGGCGAACACCGCCAGCTGGGCCTTCGGGTTACCGGCCCTGGCCGGAGGAGCCGGCGGCACCGGGTAGTACCCGTAGGGCGACGGCGGCCACACGGTCGGCGGGACGTTGCCGCCCACGCCGCCTCCCCATCCACCGGGTGCGGGAACGGGAGCGGAACCGGTCTGGCCCCAGCCCGGCGGGGCCACGGCACCCCAGGGGCCGGGAGCGGGCGCCGGGACCCAGGTGCCGATCGGGGCCGGTCGGTCACCGGTCGGAGGAGCCGGGTCTGCGCCGTACAGGCCGGGAAGGGGCGGCTCCACCGGGGGCTCCACATGTGGCACCGGCTGGGTCAGCGGCTGCTGTTGGGTCGGGGCCGAGTCCTGTGGGGCCGAGTCCTGTGGGGCCGAGGGCTGCACAGGTGCCCAGTCGAAGGCCGGCTCGCCGGTCGGTTCGTCGTCGGGGCCCTGCTCTGGATCGGGGTACTCGTTCATCTCGTCCTACCTCCGGGCTGAAAAGACCGTGCTCGAGCCATCGAGCGCTGCGGCGTCACCGGACCATTGGACTCGTCGAGCGTAAAGCCACGTTGAGCGGAAGATATGAATTGCGTAAGGAACGAGCCGCGGGCCGCGCCTCGGTCAGGCGGGCACCACCTCGACGCCGTAGGAGGACGGCGCGGCGGCCAGCAGCGCCTCGACCTCGTCCCAGGTCAGGAGCCCGGCCTGGGCCCCGACCTGCTGGACCACCCGCATGGCGTTGACCGGTGCCCGCGCCATGGCATCGTCCAGCGCCAGTCCGGAGGCGAGACCGGCCACCAGCGTGCCGGCGAACGCGTCCCCGGCCCCCGTCCTGTCGATCACCGGGCCGTCGTCGGGGAAGACCGGGACCCGGATGTAGCGGGTGCCGTCCGTCCCATGGGCGCCGGCCGAGCCGTCGGTGATCACCGCCCGGGACGGTCCGAGCTCCAGCATCCGGTCGAGCAGCGCCTTGGGGGACTCGTCGGCACATGCGCCGGTGATGGTCGCCGCTTCCTCCCGGTTGCACACCACCAGGGCGGCCCGCCGGAAGAGCCGCCCGAGGCCCGCGGCCCCCCTGGAGATCTGGAGAGTTCCCGGCTCGAAGGCGAACGACACGTCGGGGGACCGCTCCAGCCAGTCGGTGATCTGCTCCTCGTACTGGTGGGCGTCCCGGCCCACCGACGACAGGAACAGCCACGAGGGGATGTCCGACGGACGCAGATAGGGCCAGTGGCAGTCGTGCTGCTCGTGATGGACGAGGATCGTGCGCTCGTGGCCCACACGGAGCACGAAGCTGCGGTTCGTCGGCACCGTCGAGTCGAAGCGCACGAGCGACGAGTCGACGCCTTCGGCGTGCAGGGACTCGACCGCCTCCCGACCCATCCGGTCGGAACCCACATAGGCGGCTAGTGCCACCCGGAGCCCGAGGCGCGAGCAGGCCACGGCAACGTTGGCGGAGTTGCCCCCGGCGGCCACGGTGGCGGTGACGTCGCAGGCGATCTTGCCGCCGAAGGGGAGGACCAGGTGACGGCCGGTGTCGGAGGACTCCACCACCGCGCTCTCCTCCGGCAGCGTGAGGTACAGGTCGACGGCGACATCGCCGACGCAGATGACGTCGAAGCGTCGGCCCGTGGGTGCGGCAACGGTCACAGATCCTCCTCGGTGTTGACCGGACCATTGTCGCCGGTCGTTCGACCGGGGAACAGGGTCCTTCGGCACCGGGGCCGCGGCGAGCGACCGGCCCCGTCCGGTTCAGGCGACCGGGTCGGGGGCGACCCAGTCCGGGTCGATCTCCAGGAACCGGAGCATCAGGGCCTCGAGTCCCACGCCGACGAGCGTCCATTCCTCCAACGCCCCGTCGGGACCGGTCGGCCGCACGATGGCATCGCCGTCCCGAGCCGTTCCGTGACGGAGGGCGCAGCCCTCGATCAGGGCGCCGACCGCCACCGTGAACTGACGCAACTCGAACGGCTCCCGGACCCGGAGGCCCAAGCCGGACACCATGGAGCCGTGGAGGTCCTCCCACGTCCCGGTGGTCGTCTCGTAGCCGTCGAGCAGCGCGCCGCGGATCTGGCGGCCCCGCTGGGACGGCGGGCTGGTGACGGCCAGGATCCAGACGCCGACCCAGAGCGACCAGTGCCTCGACGTGACCATCGCCCGGAGTCCTGCCTCGCCGCCCACCCGGGCCATCTGCGACATCCCCCGGAGCCTGCCCTCGGGCGTCGACAGGTCCAACGACGGGAACAGCGAGAGGGCCGCCTCCACGGTGCTACCCGTGTCGCCGGCGGTGTCGCCGGCCCGGGCCACCTCGGCCAGCACGTCGTCCCGGAACTCGGCCTGGTTCTCCCACACCCGGCGGATGACCGACGCGTTGGTGAGGCGCACCCCGTGGGTGGCCTCGACCCGGTCGAACACACGTTTGAAGGTGAGGTCGCCTGCTCCGATGCCGAGCCCCTCGTCGACCAGGAGGTTCCTGCCCACCTCCATCATGACGTCGCGGATCTCGACCTTGCTGTGCCGCACACCTCGCCCGTCCCTCGCCGCTCCCACCCGTCCATCGTCGCAGACGAGCCCCCGGAACCGCCTGGCGATCGGACCGAGCACGGTTGCGCGACGGGTGCAACATGTGTTGCAATCTTTAGTTGCAACACATCGTCCCGAAGTTCATACTGGAACCGCTGGGTGGCGGATCCACCTCCCGGGGCCTGGCGGCTCCCGGGGGGAAGCGGGAATGGCGGGCATCCGGTCCAGAGCCGGATGCCCGCGCCCGGTCACGGCGGAAGACGGAGGCGGCACCGGCAACCGGGGCCGCCGTCCGTCGCGCCGGGACCACGGCCGGGGGGTGGACACCACCGCTCCGAGTATCTATCGTCAGTCGTGTTGACAGATGATTCCCGGGCGGGCATCCGGCGCGGCGCCCGGTGCTCCTCCTTGAGGCGAGGACGTCCCCATGCAGCAGTACGAGCCGTTCGACGGTGTGATCGCCCGCACCCAGCGCGAGTCGACGCCGTCGTGGCCCGTGCCGCCCCACCCCGGGGACCACGCACCGGACATCGTCGTGATCCTCCTGGACGACACCGGCTTCTCCCACCTCGGGTGCTACGGCTCGAACCTGACCACCCCCAACATCGACGCATTGGCCGCCCGGGGCGTCCGCTACTCCAACTTCCACGTGACCCCGTTGTGCTCGCCCACCCGTGCCGCCCTCCTCACCGGACGCAACCACCACACCGTGGGCATGCGGGCCCTCTCCAACTTCGACAGCGGGTACCCGCACATGCGGGGGCACATCACCAACCACGCCACCACCATGGCCGAGGTGCTCCGCGACGACGGCTACGCCACCTTCGCGTTGGGCAAGTGGCACTTGTGCGGCATGGAGAACGCTTCGGCGGCCGGGCCGTACGACCAGTGGCCGTGTCAGCGCGGGTTCGACCGGTTCTACGGCTTCCTCGAGGGGGAGACCGACCAGTTCTCGCCCGAGCTGGTCTACGACAACCACAGCATCGAGCCGCCCGCCTCCCCCGCCGAGGGCTACCACCTGAGCAAGGATCTGGTCGACCATGCCATCGGGTTCATCCACGACTCGGTGTCGATCCGGCCCGACCGCCCGTTCTTCGCCTACCTGGCCTTCGGCGCCATGCACGCCCCCCATCAGGCGCCGGCCGAGTACCTGGAGAGGTACCGCGGGGCGTTCGACGACGGCTGGGACGTCGCCCGGGAGCAGTGGTTCGCCCGGCAGATCGCCATGGGCCTCCTCCCCCCCGACACCGTGCTGGCTCCACGCAATCCCGGCGTCGAGCCGTGGGACAGCCTCCCGGTCAACCAGAAGCGGTTGGCCTGCCGCCTCCAGGAGGCGTTCGCGGCCTTCCTCGAGCACACCGACGCGCAGATCGGACGCCTGGTCGCCGACCTGGACGCCCTCGGCCGGCTCGACAACACCGTCATCATGCTCCTGTCCGACAACGGGGCCAGCCAGGAGGGCGGCCCGTTCGGCGTCATGCACGAGATGAAGTACTTCAACCTGATGGTCGAGACCCCCGACGAAGCCGTCCAGCGCATCGACGACATCGGCGGGCCCCACAGCCACGCCAACTATCCGTGGGGCTGGGCCCAGGCCGGCAACACCCCGTTCAAGTGGTACAAGCAGAACACCCACGAGGGCGGGGTCCACGTTCCCCTCATCGTCCACTGGCCCGCGCACATCACCGACGGTGGGGGGATCCGCGACCAGTTCCACCATGTCAACGACATCGTTCCCACCATCTACGACATCCTCGGGATCACCGAACCCGACGTCTACCGGGGCTACGAGCAGCTACCGGTCAGCGGCACGTCCATGCGGTACACGTTCGAGTCGCCCGGGGCGCCCACCACCAAGCTCCGGCAGTACTACGAGATGTTCGGTCACCGGGCGATCATCGCCGACGGGTGGAAGGCGGTCACCCGGCACACACCCGGGGTGCCGTTCGACGACGACGCGTGGGAGCTCTACCACTACGACGTCGACCGGTCGGAGTGCGACGACCTGGCGGCGGCCATGCCGGACAAGCTGGCCGAGCTGGTCGCCCTGTGGTGGGAGGAGGCCGAGGACCAGGGTGTCCTCCCCCTCGACGACCGTTCGATCGAACTGTTCTTCACCCGGTACCGGGACCGGTCGGTCCACCCGCTCGACCGCCGCTACACCTACTACCCTCCGATCGCCCCGCTTCCCGCCCAGGTCGCCCCGGCAATGGGCGGGCGCGGCTTCGACATGGCGGCCACCGTGGACCGGCCCGCCGGTGCCCAGGGCGTGCTCTTCGCCACCGGCACCCAGAACTCGGGCCTCAGCCTCTTCGTCCAGGGCGACCGGCTCGTGTTCGACTACAACTGCTTCGACGACCACCACGTGCTCGAGTCCGCCGTCGCGGTGCCCGAGGGCCCGTCGGTGCTGGCGGTCCACTTCCGCCGGGAGGGCTCGGCCGGCGCGGCCACGCTGTCGATCGACGGAGTCCCGTGCGGGCAGATGACCGTGCCGTTCGCCATGAGCATCATCTCGAGCGTGGGCCCGAGCATCGGCTACGACCACGGCAGCACGGTCAGCGGCCGCTACAGCGGCCGCTTCCCGTTCGAGGGCACCCTGTACAAGGTCGAGGTCGAGGTGGTCCGGAGCGGTGGCGTCCCTCGCGAGGTGGTCGAGTCCGAGCAGCGGGCGGGGCTGTCCCGCCAGTAGCCCGGGATGCCGACGCGGCCCTCAGGCCGTGAAGCGGGCCGACGCGCCGGCGTCGACGTCGATGACCGACCCGGTGATGTGGCGGGCACCCTCCGAACACAGGAAGACGACGGCCGCGGTGATCTCGTCGGCGTCCAGCCACGGCACGGGCTGGACGTGCAGGGACGCCATGACCCCGGCCATGTCCTCGCTCGTCGGGTGGTCGAGGTCGGGCCGCATCAGGTGGTACATCGACTCGTTGTGGATCATGTCGGTCGAGACGTTCCCCGGGGCGACGACGTTGGCGGTAACCCCGAAGTGGGCCATCTCGTGGGCCACCGACTTGGTGAGCCCGATCACCCCCCACTTGGAGGCGCAGTAGGCGGGGATGAGCGGGTTGGCCGAGCGGCCCATCATCGACGAGACACCGATGATCCGCCCCCACCGGTGGCGGCGCATGTGCGGGGCCACGGCCCGCATGGCGTTGAACACCCCGGTCAGGTTGACGTCCACCGTCTCGGACCACTGGGGGGCGTCCATGTCGAAGATCGATCCGAGGGTGGACACGCCGGCGTTGGCCACCAGGATGTCGACGGACCCGAGCTCGTCCGCCACCCGGTCGACGAAGGCGACCATGGCGTCGAGCTCCCGCACGTCGGCCGTGACCGCCACGCACCGGCGCCCCTCGGCCTCGACCAGGCGGACCGTCTCGGCCAGGTCGTCCGGCGTGGCCAGCGGGTAGGCCACCGTCGCCAGGTCGGCGCACCGGTCGACGACGGCGATGTCGGCCCCCTGTCGGGCCAGCTCGACGGCGTGGCTGCGTCCCTGCCCCCGGGCTCCCCCGGTGATGACCGCGACCCGTCCCGCGAACTGCCCGTCGCCGGTCCGGCCAGGCGCTGTTTCCTCCGGCATGGTGCCTCCCCCGTGGGTCGTGCCCGGTCGTGCCCGCCACTCGACGGGCCGGACCGGGGCCTCGGCCGGGATCCTACGCCGTGCGGGTCGAACGACCCCAGGCCCGCAGCACGGCGCGGTACCGGCGGTCCCACCCCGCGTACGCGTCGCGCAGTGCCGGGCCCGGCCACCCGACGGGCACCAGCTCGGAGGGAAGGAGCGGGTCGGCCTGCAGGTGGCGCAGCACGGTGGCCGACAGCTCGAAGCCGGGAGCCAGATCGTCGGGGCCGAGCGTCGGGGTCTCGTCGAGCAGCTCGAGGAGGGAGCCGGCCCGGTCCGCCCACCCGGCGAGGTCCCACAGCGATCCGGCCAGTGCCACCGGGTCGCCATCGGGGGTCCCCGTGTAGACGACGAGGTCCGGGTCGCCCGTCGGGTCCGGGCGGAGGTCGATGTTGGCGGGGCGGAGCCAGACACCCTCGCGCTGCTCGGCCAGCCGGGACAGGACCAGGCGCCGGCGGCGGGCGGAACGGTGCTCCGCCGAACTGCCGGCCGCGGTCACCACGACCAGACGCCAGTTCCCGTCCCACGGCCCGGTCCGCCCGGCCAGGCTGTCCTCCTGTCGCCCCCGTCGCTCGAGGAGACGGCCGGCGAGCCGGTAGCGACCCGACCCGTCGGTGACCGCCTCCCCCGAGGCCACCATCCGACTGAGCGCCACCCGGGCCCGGTTGGGGTTGATGCCGAACAGGCCGGCCAGGTGGACCAGGTGGGCCACCGGGAGCTCGGGCGGGTCCTCACCCAGCAGGGCGCTGGCCAGCACCGAACGCGCGGTCAGCGGCGGACCGGGAACGACCGTCGCGGCCCCGGAGGTCGAGGTGTCCGGATCGGGCATCGTATTACTAGATTGCACCAGTTGACATTTCTCTGTAACGTAGCCGGTATGGCGCCCACCATGGTGACCGACAAGTCCGCCCGTCCCGACGTCCTGCCGACGGACCACCTCCTCGACAACGGCATGGCCCGTCCCGAGCTGCGCGCCCAGCTACGCAGGATCGCCGACGGGCGAAACGCCCTCACCGTGGCATCGGTGTGGCTCTGGGTCGCCGTCATCATCGGGGGCGCGGTGTGGATCGACCGGTGGTGGGCCTACCTCATCGCCTTCGTCCTGATGGGCCCGATGTACGCGCGCTTCGCCATCCTCATGCACGAAGCGGCCCACAAACTCCTGTTCAGCAACAAGCGGGTCAACGACTGGGTGGGGACCTGGCTCGTCGCCTATCCCACCTGGACCCCCATCAACCTCTACCGCCGCGGCCACTTCGCCCACCACAAGGAGGAATTCGGGCCCAACGAGCCCGACATCGCCTTCTACGGCGGCTACCCCTGCGACCGACGGACCCTGGCCCGTCGCCTGGTGCGCGACGCCGTCGGCATCTCGGGATGGAAGAACTTCGTCCCCCTGTTCCGGTCGCTCAAGGTCGCGGCGTTCCGGAGGACCTCCCTCTCGATCATCGGTGTCCAGCTCCTGCTGTGGACCGTGATGTGGGCGGCCACCGGTCGCTGGTGGATCTACCCACTGCTCTGGTGGCTGCCGTGGATGACCCAGTGGCGGGTGATCAACCGGTTGCGGGCCATCGCCGAGCACGGGGGCCTCGAGGCCAGCCCCGACCGCCGGGTGACCACCCACAACGTGCGCCAGGGATGGCTCGCCCGGTTCTGGATCGTGCCCTACAACACCGGCTGGCACCTGGCCCACCACGTCGACATGGGGGTCCCGTGGCGCAGCCTCCCGCGGTTCCACGCCGAGCTCGAGCGGGCCGGGTACGTCACCGAGGGCATCACCTACCCGAGCTACCGGGCCCTGTGGAGCGCGCTCGCCTCGACCTGAACGGTCCGCCGGACCGGCACGGTCAGGTCGGTCGGCCCCGCATCGAACGGTAGGTTCGGACCAGTCCGGCTGTGGAGCTGTCCTGGTCCGACAGGTCCGGGGCACCGTCGGAACCGAGCACGGGGGCGAGCTGGCCGGCCATCACCTTGCCGAGCTCGACGCCCCACTGGTCGAACGAGTCGATGCCCCACAGGGCCCCTTCGACGAAGACCGCGTGCTCGTAGAGGGCCACCAGTTGCCCGAGCACCGACGGGGTCAACTCGGGCGCCAGGATGGTCGAGGTCGGGTGATTGCCCGGCATCACCTTGTGGGGCACCACCGCAGGCGGCGTGCCCTCGGCCGCCACCTCCTCGGCCGTCTTCCCGAAGGCGAGCGCCTTGGTCTGGGCGAAGCAGTTGGCCATCAGCAGGTCCTGGCGGTCACCGTCCTCGTGGGTGGACGTGGCGAACCCGATGAAGTCGGCAGGGACCAGGCGGGTCCCCTGGTGGATCAGCTGGTAGAAGGCGTGCTGACCGTTGGTGCCCGGTTCCCCCCAGAAGATCTCGCCGGTGCTGCCCTCGACCGGGGTGCCGTCCCGGCGCACCGACTTGCCGTTGGACTCCATGGTCAGCTGCTGGAGGTACGCCGGAAACCGGGCCAGCCGCTGGGCGTAGGGGAGGACGGCGTGGGTCTCGGCACCGAAGAGCTCTGAATACCAGAGGTTGAGCATCCCCTGGAGCACCGGGAGGTTGGACTCGAAGGGCGCCTCGACGAAGTGCCGGTCGACCGTGTGGAACCCGGTCAGCATGTCGGCGAACGCCTCGGGCCCGATGGCCACCATCAGCGAGAAGCCGATGGCCGAGTCGTACGAGTAGCGGCCCCCGACCCAGTCCCAGAAGCCGAACATGTTGGCCGGGTCGATGCCGAAGTCGGCCACCCCGGCCGAGTTGGTCGACACCGCCACGAAGTGACGGGCCACCGCCTCCTCCCCACAGGCCAGGCCTTCGAGCAACCACGCCCGGGCGGCCCGGGCATTGGTCAGGGTCTCCTGGGTGGTGAACGTCTTCGAGCAGACGACGAAGAGCGTCTCGGCCGGGTCGAGGTCGTGGATCGCGGCGAACAGATCGACGGGGTCGACGTTCGACACGAACCGGCAGTCGATCGCCGGGTCCGCATAGTCGGCCAGCGCCTCGTAGGCCATGGCCGGCCCCAGGTCGGACCCGCCGATGCCGATGTTCACCACCGAGCGGATGCGTCTCCCGGTGTGGCCGGTCCACTCGCCCGACCGGATGCGGTCGGCCACCGCGCCCATGGCGTCGAGCACGGCGTGCACGTCGGCCACCACGTCACGGCCGTCCACCACGAGGCTGGCGTCACGGGGCATCCGCAGGGCCACGTGGAGGACCGCCCGGTCCTCGGTGGTGTTGATCCGCTCCCCGGCAAACATGGCGTCTCGCCGGCCGGCCACTCCGGCCCGGCGGGCCACGGCCACCAGCGCAGCCAGGATCCGGTCGTCCACCCGGTGCTTCGAGTAGTCGAGCACCAGGTCGCCGGCGGACGCCACCATGGTCGTGCCCCGGTCGGGCTGGTCGGCGAAGAACTCGCGGAGATGGCGGTCGCGGACGCGGACGAACCCGGCCACCAGGTCCCGCCACTCGTCGGTGGCCTTCAGGTCCACGACTCCGCCGCTGTCGGTCGCGGCCTCGCTGGCATTCATCTGCTGGCTCCTCCGTCGTCGGGTGCCCCGGGCGTCGCGTCCTTGACCTTACGCACGCCACCGGGTCCCCGACACGAAATTGGCGAATGATTACCGTCCGATAACAGAGCGATCACGTGTCATTCATTTACCATCCCTACTGTCGTCAGGGATGGCAGAGCACCCCGAGGCGAAGTGTCCACGATCGGCCCGGTCCCGTGCGACCGGAAACGCCGTGGGCCGCTCCTCCACCTGCCGTCCGGGGTCCTGGACCCCTCTGCCTCTCACGGCAACCCCGCCATCGCCGGCTCCGCCGGTCCGGCAGTCCAGCAGCGGTGCCAACGCTCGCTCCCGTCGCCACGCCGGCGGCACGACCGTCTGCACCCTGTTCCGGAGCGTCAGGGGGCGGGCGTGACCTTGACGTTCCGTGAAGTCGAGCGACGGGCGCTCCGCGACGAGGCGCCTCCCGTCATCCTGATCATCGACGACGACCACCTGACCCGGGACTCCCTCGCCGCCACGCTGTCGATCGAGGGATTCGACGTGATCACCGCGTCCACCGGCGACGAGGGCGTCGACCTGGTGGCGGCGGACGCCCCGGCCCTCGTCATCCTCGACACCCAGATCGGCGACTCGGACGGCTTCACCGTCTTCCGCCGGATCACCGACGTCGCACCGTGGGTGCCGGTGATCATGATCACCGAGGAGGACGACGAGCTCGACGCCGTGCTGGCGCTCGAGGCCGGAGCTGCGGACCACATCACCAAGCCGCCCCGGCCCCGCGAGCTGACCGCCCGCATCCGTGCCGTGCTGCGCCGGGTGGGCCACCAGCCCCAGAGCCTGGTTCCCACCGCTCCGAGCGGCGCGTACACCTTCGGCCCGGTGACCATCGACGTGTCGCGGCGCGAAGCCACGCTGCACGGCCGCGACGTCGAGCTGTCCCGCAAGGAGTTCGACCTGCTGGCCCTGCTGGTGTCCGAAGGCGGTCACGTCGTCACCCGCAAGCAGTGCATGGACCGGATCTGGCGCGACCGCAAGAAAGGGGACAGCCGCACGCTGGACACCCACGTGAAGCGCCTCCGCAAGAAGATCGAGGTCAATCCGGCCGAGCCCACCCACCTGATCACCGTGAGGGGGGTGGGATACCGCTTCAAGCCGTAGGAGTCCGCCCGACACCGCGCTCGCCCATGCCCTCCCCCACTGGTCGTCAGTGGTGTGCGGGCGGGCTCCTACGATTTGAGGCCGACGGCGCCGCCCGCGGCGACAGGGCGCCCTCTCCCGTGAGCCGCACCGGTCCCAGGACGCGCCGTCCCGTGACCGTAGACTCCTCGGACTGCCGGGACCCGGACCGACCGGTGGTGGCGTCCCGGGCGAGCCCGGCACGCGACGGCATGCGTCGCCGTCCCGGAAGGAGCGCAGCGGTGCCCGAGTCGACCGGGACGAGTGGACAGCCACACCACCATGCCGCCCATCCCCACCACGGTCCCGGGCCGATGGCCGCACTGGCCGTGGGGGGCGCACTCGGGACACTGGTGCGCTACGCGATCGAGCGCGCCGCCCCACCGGCTCCCGACGGGTTCCCCTGGGCCACGCTGGCGGTCAACGTGGCCGGCTCACTCCTGCTGGGCGTGATCGTGACCCTGGTGATCGAGCGTTGGCCCGGGGACCGCTTCCTCCGTCCCCTGGTGGCCGTGGGCTTCTGCGGCGGGTTCACCACGTTCTCGACGATGGCCGTGGAAATCGACCAGCGGATCCAGCACGGACACCCGGGCATCGCCGCGGTGTACCTGGCGGTCACACTGGCCGCCGGGCTGACGGCGGCCCTGGCCGGCATCACCCTGGCCCGGGGCCGACTGCTGCCCCTGGTGGGCGCGGCCGAGATCCCCGATCCCGACGTCCTGGCCGGGGACGACCCGGAGGACTGGGGCCCCGAGCCGTGACCGCCGTCCTCGTGGCCGTCGCCGGAGCGGCGGGTGCACTACTCCGCTACGAGGTGGAGCTCACCGTGCGGCGCCGCAAGGGTGCCCACCTGCCGTTCGGGATCCTGCTCATCAACGTCTCGGGCTCCTTCGTGCTCGGGGTGCTGGCCGGACTGGCCGAGCACCACGGCATCCCGGCGTCGGTGGTCACCGTGGCCGGGACCGGCCTGGTCGGCGCCTATACGACCTTCTCCACCTTCAGCTTCGACACGATCAGCCTCGTCGAGCTCGGTCGTCTACGGGCGGCCGTCGGCAACCTGGCCGTCAGCCTCGTGCTCGGCATGGGGGCGGCCGGAGTCGGCCTGGTGATCGGGCACGCCCTGTGACCAGGGGCGCGACCGTGCCACACGACGTTCATTGAATGATCACTCACCTGTTCCCCCTGGGACGTCCGGCGTTCACCTCTCCTTCGTACGGTTGTGCCGGGAGGTGGCGCCAGTGGTCGTGCAACGCGAGAACACCAAGGTCCTGGTGGTCGAGGACGAGGAGTCCTACCGCCAGGCGCTCACGTCCGGACTCGGCCTCGAGGGCTTCGACGTGGTGGTGGCCGCCGACGGCCCCGAGGGGCTACGCCTGTTCGCCGAGCACCAACCCGACATCGTCCTGCTCGACATGCTGCTCCCCGGCATGCACGGCATCGACGTCTGCCGGCGGATCCGGGCCGTGTCCCAGGTGCCCATCCTCATGGTGAGCGCCGTCGACACCGAGCTCGACGTTGTCCTCGGCCTGGAGCTCGGCGCATCGGGCTACGTGACCAAGCCCTTCCGTCTGCGCGAGCTGGTCGCCCGGATGAACGCCATCCTGCGCCGGGTGGGCCCCCGCTCCGCGTCGGATACGACCGGCGACGTCCCCGTCACGGTCCACGGACGGCCGATGGACGGCCCCGCCGTGCCCGACAGCGGGTTGGTGTTCGGCTCGGTCAGGGTCGACCACGTGCGCCGGGAGGTCACTGTGGACGGCCTCCTGACCCATCTGTCCCGGAAGGAGTTCGACCTTCTGGCCGCGCTCCTCAACCCGGTGCAACGGGTGCGGTCGCGCGACGAGTTGATCGACCTGCTGTGGCCCGACACCTACCTGACCGACACCCGTACCCTCGACACCCACATCCACCGGCTCCGCTCCAAGCTCGAGCCCGACCCGACCGAACCCCGTTACATCGTGACGGTCCGGGGCGTGGGGTTCCGGATCGACCCGGACGGCGTCACCGACGAGCCACCGTCGGCGGCAGGACAGCTGGCGACCGACGCGCCGGTCAGCGCCTGAAGCTCCTGCCGACCGCCTCCACCCGGTGGGCGGTCAGCCCCACCGGGACCCGCGGGGGTTCAGCCCTGGTCGACGAATTCGGCGATGATCCTGGCCAGCTCCAGCGGTTGGTCCCCCTGGATGCTGTGGCCGGCGTCGTCCACGACGATGACCCGGTCGGTCGGTCGGCGGCGGCGGAACTCCGCCTCGTCGGCGTCGTCGACGACCGGCGATCGGCTCCCCCGGGCCAGGAGCACCGGGACGACGATCGCCTCGAGCGCGTCCCACTGCGACAGATTGCCCACCTGTTCGACGTGGAGCCCGGTTTCGATCGCGGGGCGCCCCAGCTGATGTCGCCACGTCCAGCTGCCGTCGGGCAACTGGACCGAGTTGTGCAGGACGCCGCGACGGAGCGACGACACGGACCGGGTCGGGTTGAACTGGATGGTGCGCTCGAGGATCTCGTCGAACGTGGCGAATGTCTCGGGACCGGACAAGAACGCGGCGATGTCCGAGGTCTTGTCACCGGTGACACCGGGGGTGATGTCCACCAGGAGCAGCCTGGACACCAGGTGCGGGTGGCGGGTGGCGAGGGCGATCGCCGTGGCACCGCCGAGCGACATGCCGACCACGCCTCGGGCGGCCGGCGCCAGCTCGCCGACGACCAGGGCGACGTCGTCGGCCATCGAGGCCGGGTTCAGCCACGCCGAGTCGGTGGGCCAGTCCGAGTGGCCGTGCCCCGGCAGGTCGACGGCGAGCAGCGGGCGGTCGAGGGCCAGGGCGACGGTGTCCCAGGTGTGGGCGTTCTGACCACCACCGTGCAGGAACACCAGCTCGGGAGGAGCCTCTCCCCACACGAGGGCGCTGACCCGGCGGCCGGGCGCCACCTCGAGGAACTCGCGCCGGACCACGGGCGGGGTGTCGAAGGGGAGGCCCACCTCCTCGGCGTTCTCGTGGAAGAGCGAGAACTCGTCGTAGGTCGGAGAGGTCCGGTCGGTCATGGCTGCTCCTTCGATGGTGCGGCATCAGCGTTCGGGGTGTCCCGCAGAGTACCGACCCGCTCGCCCGGACCGTCGACGTGCCGGAGCTCGTCCACCAGCTCCCCCAGCGTGTCGTCGGCCACCAGGTACGGCGTGTAGAAGCCGACCCGGTCGACCAGCCCCCCGAATCGGGTGGCGACACCGGCGGCCACCTCGGCCGGCGAGCCGACCACGGCGAGGGTGGCGAGCATGGTGTCGTCGATGCGGTCGGGCATCTCCTCCCACCGGCCGGACCGGGTGAGGGAACGGAGCTCGGGCTGCAGGTCCTCCCACCCCTCGACCTCGAGCACCGGCCGGTACGACGGGGTCGAGGCATAGAACGACAGGAGCCACCGGCCGGCCACCCGGGCCTCCTCGAGCTCGGCCTCGTCCCGCCCGCAGCACACGATGACCTCCCCGGTCACCGTCAGGTCGGATCGGGCGCGGCCGCCCCGGGCCAGCCCCTCCTCGACCGCCGGGAGGGTCTTCGTCCGGAGGTGGGCGGCGGTGTTGAAAGGCATGACCAGGAGGCCGTCGGCCACTTCGGCGGCCAGGGACACCATCTGGGGCCCGAGCCCACCCAGGGCGATCGGCGGCGGACCGTACGGGTGCGGCCCGGGGTTGAACATCGGGGGCATGAGCGTGTGGGAGGTGAACTCGCCACGGAAGTCGAGCGGCTCGCCGGTCTCCCACGCGACGAAGATGGCCCGAAGGGCGCCGACCAGCTCGCGCATGCGGGCCACCGGCCGGTCGAAGTCGGCACCGTAGCGTCGTTCGATCTGGGCCCGGACCTGGGTGCCCAGTCCCAGGGTGAAACGGCCCCTGGACAGCAGCTGGAGGTCCCACGCCTGATGGGCCAGCTGGACCGGGTTGCGGGGGAAGGCGATGGCCACGTTGGTGGCCAGCTCGAGCGTGGACGTCGCCCCGGCGGCCAGGATCAGCGGTGTGAACACGTCGTGGGGGCCCTCGAAGGTGAAGGCGCCGTCCACCCCGAGGGCCTCGAGTCGCCGTGCGTGCACGGGCGCGTCCTCGAGGCCGGCCAGTTGGGTGTCGAACTTCACCGACCCATGCTCCCACCGCCGGCGCGCGCCCGCCGGTGGCCCTGGTGCCACACTGTGGCCATGGCCCCAAGGATCTGCACACCCGAGGAGGCGACCGAACTGGTCCGCCCGACCGACTCCGTGGGCTTCGGCCTCGGGCCGGCGAACCCCGATGCCTTCTTCACCGCCCTGGGCGGGCGGGACGACTGGACCGACCTGCGATTCGGCGGGGCCCTCCTGCTCGGCTACTACACCGTGCTCACCCATCCCCATGTGAGCTACCGCTGCGGCTTCTTCGGGCCCGCCGAGCGGATGCTGCTGGCCGGCGGGGCGAACATCGAGCTCGTGCCCGGCGGCTTCCGCCAGTTCGCGCCCATCCTGCGCAAGTACGACCCGAGGATAATGACCGTCCTCGCCGCCCCGCCGGGCGACGACGGGACCGTCAACCTGTCGCTCCACCTGGGCGCCACCCTCGACGAGCTGGTCATGGCCGGACGGGACCCGGACCGACTGCTGGTGGTCGAGGTGAACCCCAACCTGCCCCGCACGTGCGCCTTCGCGCCGGAGTACACCAACACCATCCCACTGGACATCGTCGACGTCCTCGTCGAGGCGGACGGATCGCCGTTCACCCTGCCCCCGGTACCGCCGGACGAGATCGACGAGACCATCGCCGACGTGGCCTGCTCGTTCGTGACCGACGGGGCCACCCTGCAGATCGGCATCGGCGCCGTGCCGAACATCGTGGCCACCAAGCTCGCCGAAGGGCCCGGTGGCAACTATGGCGTCCACTCCGAGATGTTCACCGACGGCCTGATGCTGCTCCATGAGGCCGGGAAGGTGACCAACACCGCCAAGGACCTGTTCAACGGCGTGTCGATCACCACGTTCGCCCTCGGTTCGTCCGAGCTCTACCGGTGGCTCGACGGCAACGAGGACGTGGCCTTCGTACCCGTCCAGGTGGTCAACGACCCGTCGATCATCGCCCGGAACCACGCCTTCGTGTCGATCAACGGCGCACTCAGCGTCGACCTCTACGGCCAGGTGGTGGCCGACAACATCGACGGCAAGCAGATCTCGGGGGTGGGCGGCCACGAGGACTTCGTGGCCGGTGCCGAGCTGCGCAACGACGATCACTCGCTGATCTGTCTGCGGTCCACGGCGGTCGCCGACGGGGTCACCCGGTCGCGGATCGTGCCCGTCCTGCCCGAGGGGTCCGTCGTCTCGACCCCCCGGCATCACACCGGGGTGATCGTCACCGAGTACGGGGCGGCCGACCTGACCGGATGCACGGTGCGCGAGCGCGCCGAGGCCCTCGCCGAGATCGCCCACCCCGACTTCCGGGACGAGCTCAGAGCCAGGGCGGCCACCCTCGGGCGACACTGACCCGGTGACCCGTGCCGAACCGGGTGCCGGGCCCGGTACGCGACGCACGACGCTGCGGGTGGCCAGCTTCAACGTCCACATGGGGGTGGACGGTTGGGGCCGGCACTTCGACGTCGTGGCCGCGTGCGAGGAGCTCGATGCCGACATCGTCGTCCTGCAGGAGGCGTGGACGCCGGACGCCGGGGCTCCGGGCACCGCGTCCCTCGTCGCCACCCGCCTCGGCTACGACGTGGTGGCCGAGGCCACCCTGGCCCACGCCCGTCTGTACGCGCCCGTCCCCACCGACACACGCAGATGGGCTCCCGCCCTGGGCCAGATCCGCAAGACCCTCCAACTCGACCACGAGCGGTGGAAGATCCCGGCCGGGTCCCGCGACCGGGCGTCCGAGCCGGGGCGGTGGGGAGTGGCGCTCCTGGCCCGGGTGGCCTGTCGCAGTCCCGAGGTGCTGTCGCTGGGCAAGCTCCGGCGGGATCCGGCGAGCCGGGCCATCGTCCGGTGCACCACCGACCTCGACGGGAGCGAGGTCGTCGTGCACGGGACCCACATGTCCCACATCACCCACCTGTCGCCGACGCAGTACCGCCGCCTGGCCCGCATGCTGCCCCCGCTCGACCGGCCCGCCCTGGTGGCCGGGGACATGAACATGTGGGGACCCCCGGCTTCGTCGTTCTTCCGCGGGTGGCGCCGTGCCGTGATCGGCCGGACCTGGCCGTCGCACCGGCCCCACAGCCAGCTCGACCACATCCTGGTCACTCCGGCCCTGACCGTGGTCGACGCCCGGGTGGCCGCGTCCTCCGGGTCGGACCACCGCCCGGTGGTGGTGACGCTCGCGCTCAGCTGACCGGCGCAGCCGTCGGTCCCGAACTGGACCGCGCCGGCCCGGCGGTGACGCCGAGCCAGGGGATAGCGTCTCCCCATGCCCGACCCCCTGGACGACTTCGAGCACTCGAGCTTCACCGCCGAGGGCACCACCCGCGCCATCTACCGCGTCGGCACCGGCCCGGCGGTCATCGTGATATCCGAGATACCGGGGATCACCCCGAACGTGGCCCGCTTCGCCCGGATGGTGGCCGGCATCGGGTGCACGGCCGTCATGCCCCATCTCTTCGGCGTCGACGGCAAGGACCCGTCCGTCCCCTACGCGCTGCGGTCGGGGATCACGGCCTGCGTGTCCCGGGAGTTCACGGCCCTGGCCCTCGATCGGACCAGCCCGGTCACCACCTGGCTGCGGGCCCTCGCCCGGTCCGAGCACGAGCGGTGCGGTGGACCGGGGGTCGGTGCGGTCGGAATGTGCCTGACCGGAGGCTTCGCCCTCGCCATGATGGTCGACGACGTAGTGCTGGCTCCGGTGCTCAGCCAGCCGTCGTTGCCCTTCCCGATGGGCCGGGCCCGCCGCCGGGCACTCGGCATCAGCGACGCCGACGCCGAACGCGTCCGCGAGCGGGTCGCCGCCGGGGTGTGCGTCCTGGGGTTGCGGTTCACCGGCGACAAGGTCTCACCCCACGAGCGGTTCGCCGCACTGAGCGAACTGTTGGGCGACGGCTTCGTGGGCGTGGAGCTGGACTCGTCGCCCGGCAATCCCCACGGCCACCGCAAGGGCGCGCACTCGGTGCTCACCGAAGACCTCGACGATCGACCCGGTACACCGACCCGCGAGGCGTTGGACCGGGTCCTCGACCTGTTCCGGACCCGACTCGTGGCGTGAGCTCCCTGGTCGACGCCTGGCGGGCCCGGGGTCGGGAGCACCTCGTGTGCGGGCACCGGATCTTCGCCGTCGACGTCCCCGCCGGCCGGCTCACCGGTGCCGCGCCGCTCCTCGTCCTCCACGGGTTCCCCACCTCCTCCTTCGACTTCCACCAGGTGGTCGACGCCCTGGCGGCCGATCGACGGGTGGTCCTCTTCGACATGCTGGGCTTCGGGCTGTCGGCCAAACCGGACCGGCCCTACCGGCTCGTCGACCAGGCCGACCTGGCCGTGGCCCTCGTGGCGGAGCTCGGCGTCGACCGGCTGGGTCTCCTCACCCACGACATCGGCGACACCGTCGGTGGCGAGCTCCTGGCCCGACAGCTCGAGGGGGTGTGGGACGTGGAGATCACCGACCGGACCCTGACCAACGGCACCGTCTACATGGATCTCGTCCAGCTCAGCGACGGCCAGAAGCTCCTCGAGGCGCTCCCCGACGAGCGGCTGGCGCAGGGGGTGCTCGACCGGGACGCCGTCGTCGGTGGGTTGGTGGGAACGTTCAGCCCCTCGGCCGACGTCCCGCCGGCCGAGCTCGACGCGGCCTGGGAGCTGATCTCGCACGACGGGGGCGAACGCCTCCTCCCCCGCCTGGCCCGCTACATCGACGAACGCCGGCACCTCGAACACCGGTTCACGCCACCGCTGGTGGACCACCCCTCCCCCCTCACCGTGGTCTGGGGGACCGACGACCCGATCGCGGTGCCGGCCATGGCCGATCGCCTGGCCCGGGCCCGGCCCGACGCCCGGGTGGTCCTGTTGGACGGTGTCGGGCACTATCCGATGGTCGAGGCGCCCGACCGCTTTCTGGGCGCGATGGCCCCGGAGTCGGCCGGCTGACTCCAGCCCGTCCGGTGGCGACCTCAGGCGGTGGCCAGCACCTCGCCGTGGAGCACGGCGAACCACCCGTCCGGCGACGCGGCCCACCGCCTCCAGGCGGCGGCGTACTCCTCGAGATCGGCACGGTCGGCGATCCCGTTGGCCAGGAGCTGGTCGGCCAGAGAGGACCGGGTGAACCGGTCGGCCCACAGCCCGCCCCACCAGGCCCGCTCCTTCTCGGTGGCGAAGCACCACACCGATGCCGTCGCCACCACGTCGGCGAATCCGGCGGCGTGGGCCCAGCCCAACAGCCGCCGGCCGGCATCCCAGTGGGCCCGGTTGATCCTGGTCAACTCCCCGTAGGCGGCGACGGCCCGGTCGAGGTCGGGCTCGGGCGGAGCGAAGGTGAACGTCGGGTAGTCCGAGTCGCGCGCCGCCACCAGGCCGCCGGGACGGCACACCCGTCGCATCTCGACCAGGGCGCCCACCGGATCGGCCACGTGCTGGAGCACCTGGTGGGCGTGGACGACGTCGAACGAGGCGTCGTCGAAGGGCAGGTCGAACAGGTCGGCCACCTCGAACGTGACGCCCTCCACCCCGGACGCACCGGCTTCGATCCGGGCCGCCTCGATCACGTCGACGGCGGCATCGATCCCGACCACCCGACCGGGGGCGACCGTTCGGGCCAGGTCGCACGTGATGGTGCCCGGCCCGCAGCCGACGTCGAGCACGTCGACTCCCGGAGCGAGGTGCGGGACGAGGTACGCCGCCGAATTGGCGGCGGTACGCCACCGGTGGGACCGCAGGACGCTCTCGTGATGGCCGTGGGTGTAGGTGGTGTCGGGCACATCGGTAAGCATGCGCCGGCGGTTTCGTATTGGCAAAGCAAAGATCCATAGGCAAGACATAAGCTGTTCTTATGGCTACCGCGGACTGGCTGCGCACGTTCGTGGCCATCTACCGGACCGGATCGGTCACCGACGGTGCTGCGCTGCGCAATCTGTCACAGCCAGCGGCCAGTCAGCAGCTGGCGTCGCTCGAGCGGTCCGTCGGCACTCCGCTGTTCGTCCGCACCCCGCACGGGGTCGATCCGACCCGGCACGGCCGTGAGCTCTACGTCGAGGTGGCCGACGCACTCGACCGGCTCGAGCCCGTCCTCGGCGGACTCGACGGGGGGACCGCCCTGCCGCGCTCGCCGTCGCTCCGGTTCGGTTCGTCGCCCGAGTTCTTCTCCTACGGCGTGATTCCCCGGCTCGAGCCCGGCTCCCCCGCGTTGTCGGTCCGGTTCGGGAGCGATGCCGAGCTCCTGGGGCTCCTCCACGGGGGTGAGCTGGACGTCGCCGTGACCACCACCGGTCCGGTCCGGCGGATGCTCGCCCCGGTGGCGCTCGGGGTCACCGGATTCGTCCTGGTGGCCTCCCCGGCACTCCAGCCGCCGATCCGTGCCGGGGACCCCGTCGAGCTCGGGCAGGCCCTGGTTGGGATGCCGTGGGTCGCCTTCAGCGCCGAGCTCCCCCGGACCCGGCGCTTCTGGCAGACCTCCCTCGGTCGCCCGTTCGCCGGGGAGATCCGTCTTGTGGCGCCGGACCTCCGCGCCGTGGCCGGGGCCGTCACCCGTGGGCTCGGCGTGAGCCTCCTCCCCGAGTACGCCTGCGCGGCCGGACTCGCCTCGGGTGCGCTCGTCGATCTGTTCCCGGTCGACGATCTCGTCCCGTCGGAGCCGTGGTTTGCCGTCGCCCGCGTGGCCGACCTGGCCCGGACCCAGGTCACCGGGTTCGTGGCCGGCCTGGGCGTGCCCCGCGGGACCTGAGCCCGGTTCAGCCCCCCACCCCGGACACCGGACGGCCCTCTTCGAGATAGACCGGGCCGGGCGCAGCCAGTGCCTGGCCCACCCGGCGCGCGACCGGACCGCTCAGCAGCCGCAGCGCCTCGTCCGTCGTCGCCCACCGGTGGTCCTCGATCTCCCCGTCCTGCAGCATCAGGTGGTCACGCTGGTCCGGCGGGGCCTCGCCGCAGTCGAACAGGAACCGGACGCCGCCCGGGTGGTCGGGACGCGCATGGAGGAAGTCCACGCACACCAGCCGGCCGGAGTCGACGACCAGCCCGGTCTCCTCGGCCACCTCGCGCCGGCAGGCCTCCCACGGCGACTCGCCGCCCTCCTCGATCTGACCGCCGGGCACGGTCCAGCCGCCCTTGTAGGTCGGCTTGAGGATCAGGATGCGGCCCTCCCCGTCGCGCAGCAGGGCACCGGCCGACGCCGGAATCCTCGGCAGCACGTACTCCTCCGACATCCGACCATCATCACCGATCCGGCCGTCCGGTGGTGTCACCGAGCGGATCCCGGCGGTGACGGGCGGCGGGGCGGCCCTGGTGGCTTCGTCCCGGAACTAACCCGTCGTGACCGAACCGTCGAGGGCGGCCACGGCCACATCCTTCGCCCAGCGGTAGTCCGGCTTGCCCGACGGGGACCGCCGCACCGAGTCCACGAAGACGATCTCGCGGGGCAGCTTGTAGCTCGCGAGGTGGGCACGGCAGTGGTCCCGCAGTTCGGCGGCCCCGGGTACGGGGTCGAGGCCACAGCGGAGCTGTACCACGGCGGTCACCTGGGAGCCCCACCGTTCGTTCGGCGTCCCGACAACGGTGGCGTCGACCACGGCCGGGTGGCTCTTCAGCGCCCGCTCGACCTCCTCGGGAAAGATCTTCTCCCCGCCCGAGTTGATCGACACCGACCCCCGCCCGTAGACGGCGATGGTCCCGTCGGCGAGGAGCCGGGCGACGTCCCCGGGGATCGCGTAGCGGACCCCGTCGATCACCGGGAAGGTGGCCGCCGACCTGGCCTCGTCCTTGTAGTACCCGAGTGGGATATGCCCACTGGTGGCCAGCAAGCCCATCCTTCCGTCACCCGGCGTGCACAGGGTGCCGTCCTCACCGATGACGGTGTTGGTCGGGTCCATGGCGAAGATGGGCGCACCGTCCTCGCCGTGCCCAACGAGTGCGCCCTGCCCGCCGGTCTCCGAGGCTCCGAACCCGTCCACCACGAGGACGTGCAGCAGGGCCGCGAGCGACTCCTTCAGCGACGACGACAGGATGGCCCCGCCCGAGGCGTAGATGACCAGTCCCGACAGGTCGAAGGTGTCGGTCCCGTGGGCTTCGAGATAGTCGACGATCGGCCGTGCATAGGCGTCGCCGATGGTCATCACCACGCTGACCCGCTCCTCGGCCATCACCCGGAGGGCGAACTCCGGATCGAATCCGAGGTCCCGGATGACCACGTGGTGGCTCCCGGACAGCAGAGCCGAGAAGCCGATCCACCACCCCGCGCCGTGCATCAGGGGGCACAGGGTGAGGGTCCCGGGGAGCGGGTAGTCGCCGGCCGCCCGGGTGGCCACGCCATCGAGATCGGCGATCGGGGCGATGCCGAGTGCGGGATTGCCCCCTCCCCCCACCACCGACAGGTAGATGTCCTCGTGACGCCACATCACGCCCTTGGGCATGCCGGTGGTCCCTCCGGTCCACAGCCCGTACACGTCGTCGGGGCCGCGGCCGATCACGGCTGGGCGGTCGTCGGGACGGGCGGCGAGGAGTGCCTCGTAACGGTCGTCGGCCACGACGACGGTGCAGGCCCATCCGAGGCTCTTGGCGGCGCGTCCGGCGCGGTCCTCGAGTCCGGGTTCGGTGACCACCAGTTGCAGGTCTGCGTCGTCGAACAGGTACTCGAGCTCTTCGTCGACGTAGCGGAAGTTCACGTTGACCGGCACGGCCCGGATCTTGAACGCGGCCAGTGTCGTCTCGACGTACTGGTTCCCGTCGTACAGGTGGCAGCCGATGTGGTCGCCCGGACCGATTCCGAGGGCGAGGAGCGCATGGGCCAGACGGTTGGCACGGGCATCGAGCTCGGCGAAGGTGAGGCGGACCTCGTCCCCCACCGCCGACCGGACCACCAGGGCCGTGGCGTCCGGCGCCGTGTCGACCACTGTCTCGAAGATGTCGGCGAAGTTCAGGCCTGCCACGGTTACCCCCCTGGCTCAAACTTACCCGAGCGTACCAAGGCGTCCGGGCCCGAAGCACCGGCCGGTGCCGGCGGTGTCGCTCAGCTCGCCACTGGGGCCAGGGCGTCTACCTCCGCGACCTCGCTCGGCGTGAGCTTCCACGCCCCGGCGGCGGCGTTCGCCCGCACCTGCTCCGGTTTGGTCGCTCCGGCGATGACCGAGGCCACGACCGGCTTGGCCGCCAGCCAGGCCAGTGCCAGCTCGAGGACGGTATGACCTCGTTCGGCGGCCCACGCCGTGGCGGCGTCGACGATGTCGAAGTTCCGGTCGGACAGCGCACCGCCCCCACCGCTGCCGAAGTGCACCAGGCGGGTGCCGGCCGGAGCGTCCTCGCCCCTCGTGTACTTCCCGGAGAGCACACCACTGGCCAGCGGGTAGTAGGGCAGGTAGCCGATGCCCAGCCGCTCGCACTCAGCCACGGCGTCCGCCTCGTCCTCACGGTGCAGCAGGCTCCATTGGTTCTGGACCGTCGCGAAGTGGGCGCCTCCGGGACGGGTGGCCGCTTCCGCCTCGCGTAACTGGGCCGCCGAGAAGTTCGAGCAACCGATCTCGATGATCTTGCCCTCCCGCACCAGGTCGTCGAGGACACCCAGCGTGTCGGCGATGGGTGTGTCGGGGTCCGGCCGGTGCAGCTGGTAGAGGTCGATCCGGTCCGTGCCGAGCCTTCCGAGACTGCGCTCGACAGCGGCCCGCACGTACGACGGGGCCGCGCCCCCGGGCCCGCCGTCGACCGGACTCCCGAACTTGGTGGCCAGCACGATGTCGTCCCGACGGCCGCCGAGCGCCCTGGCCAGGCGTGGCTCGCTCTCCAGGTAGGAGTCCGCCGT
>JBEKCS010000031.1:0-43080 GCA_050014755.1 Acidimicrobiales bacterium | reverse complement strand
GGCCACGTGGTCGTCGAGGGTGGCGCTGCCGTAGACGTCGGGCTCGCGCTCGCCCAGCAGGTCGAGGTTGGGCCCCGACAACAGCAGTACCAGGCCGCTCGCGCTCATACCCGTCCTCCCGACCGACTCACGCCGGTCCACGCGGTGCGGCCGACTCCATGTCCGCCAGGGTAGCGACCACCTCGGTTGCGTCGACGCCATGCACTACCTCGACCCCGTCGGGTCCGTCCAGGACGAAGGTGATGTCCCCCTGTGCCTTCTTGTCCCGGGCCATGAACGACAGCAGACGCCCGGGATCGCTCCCGGACGGGAGCGCCCATGCCAGGTCGAAGGCGCCGACCACGTTGCGGTGGTGGGCCACCCGTACGTCGTCGATCCGGCCCAGGCGGCGCGCGAGCAGGGCGGCGAAGACCAGGCCCACCGCGACCGCCTCGCCGTGTCGGAGGTCGGACGCGTCATCGTCGAATGCCGACGCCTCGAGGGCGTGTCCCAGGGTGTGCCCGTAGTTGAGCAGCATCCGTCGGTCGCCCTCGCGTTCGTCGGCGGACACCACCGACGCCTTGATCGCCGCGCACCGCGCCACCTGCTCGTCGATGGGGAGGTCCGCGGTGGGCGGGCCACCGATGTCGGTACCGATCCCGAGGAGTGCGTACTTGGCCACCTCGCCATTGCCCGACGCCCACTCGCGGGGTGGAAGGGTGGCCAGCACTGCGGTGTCGCACAGCACCGCCTTCGGCTGCCAGAAGGCACCGACCAGGTTCTTCCCCTCGGGGAGGTTGACGCCGGTCTTGCCGCCGATGGCCGCATCGACCTGGGCCAGCAGCGACGTGGCCACGTTGACGTACGCGGTCCCCCGGTGGAAGGAGGCGGCGGCGAACCCGGCCACGTCGGTCACCACTCCCCCGCCCACGGCCACCACGACGTCGGCCCGGCTCAGACCCGAGCGGGCGAAGCCCCGGCACAGCTCCTCGACGACGTGGAGCGTCTTGGCCGACTCGCCGTCGGGAACGGTGAACACGTCCACCGGGACGCCGGGGTCGACCTCGACGCCGATCCCCTCCTGGGTCACCACTGCGGCACGCCGCGCCCCGGGCACGCGTTCGGCCACCACCCGGGCCAGCTCGTGGCGCGCACCGTCGCCCACCACCACCTCGTAGGAGCGGTCGCCCAGCTCCACGGGGACGATCCGCATCACCGTCCGCCCGCGTCGACGGTCACGGTCGGCTCCTGGCGAACGCGGTGGCGGCCAGGATCCGGTCGACGACCCGGGACGGCTCCAGATCGTCCACGTCGATGATCACGTCGGCCACTTCGCCATACAGCGGGCGACGGACGGCGTCGAGCGCGGCGAGCGACCCGGCCGGATCCCCTTCCAGCAACGGACGTCCCGCACCGGTGCCGACCCGGGCGGCCAACGTGGCCGGATCGGCCCTCAGCCACACCACCGTCCCCGCCTCGGCCAGCAGCTGCCGGTTGGCCGGCGCCAGCACGGTGCCCCCGGCGGCCGAGACGACCGCCGGGGGCACCGCGGCGAGGGCCTCGGCCAGGACGCGTGACTCCTCTGCCCGGAACGCCTCCTCGCCATCGGCGGCGAACAGTTCGGCCACGGTCGAGCCGGTCGAGGCCTCGACCATGGCATCCGAGTCGAGGAACTTCCAGCCGAGCCTGCCGGCCAGCTCCCGTCCGATCGTCGACTTCCCGGCTCCCATCATCCCGACCAGGACCACCCGGTCAACCATCGACGGACGCCGCCGCCGACGGGGTCTCGCCCAGGCTGGCCACGTAGCCGGCGTGGTTCCGACGGAACTCGACCACCGAGTCACCGCCGAACTTCCGGAGCGCCTCCGACGCGAGGACGAGCGCCGTCATCGTCTCGGCCACCACGCCCATGGCCGGCACGGCGGTGACGTCGGTGCGCTCCTTGAACGAGACCGTCGACTCCTTGGTGACCACGTCGACGGTGCCGAGCGACGGCCGGTTGAGGGAGGCGAGCGGCTTCATCGACAGCCGGGCCACGATCGGCGCACCGGTGCTCATGCCGCCTTCGATCCCGCCGGCCCGGTGGGTGTCGCGGACGTAGCCCCCACTCCTGGCCGCCACCGACTGTTCGTCGGCATCGCCGGCCGGGTCGGCCACCCGGATGGCGTCGTGGGCCTCGGACCCGAGGCGCCCGGCCACATCGGTGCCCTCACCGATCTCCACGGCCTTGACGGCCTGGATGCTCATGAGCGCCTGGGCCAACAGCGCATCGAGGCGGCGGTCCCAGTGGACGTGGCTTCCGAGCCCGACCGGAACGCCGTGGGCGACGACCTCGGCCACACCCCCCAACGAGTCACCGGCCTTGGCCGCCGCCTTGATCTCCGCCACCATCCGTCGCTCGGCCTCCGGGTCCGCACACCGCACCTGGGAGTCGTCGATGCGCTCCAGGTCCTCCATCCGGGGCAGGGGGCCGGGCGCAGCCGCGGCCGATCCCATCTGGACGATGTGGCTGAGCACGTCGACGCCGATCTGGGCGAGGAGGAGCTTCGCCACCGTCCCGGCCGCCACGCGGGCGGCCGTCTCGCGGGCCGACGCCCGCTCGAGCACGTCGCGAGCGTCGTCCAGCCCGTACTTGAGCATCCCGGCCAGGTCGGCGTGGCCGGGGCGCGGCTGGGTCAGGATCTTCGACGGCACCCCGGGGGCGGGCGACATCTCGTCCTCCCACTTCGGCCATTCGGTGTTGGCGATCTCGACGGCGATCGGCGAGCCCAGGGTCCTCCCGTGGCGGACGCCCCCGAGCAGGCTGATTTCGTCGGCCTCGAAGCGCATGCGCGGGCCGCGGCCGAAGCCGAGCCGGCGGCGGGCGAGCCCGTTCTGGATGTCCTCGGCGGTGACCGCCAGACCGGCCGGAACCCCTTCGAGGATCACCACGAGGGCGCGTCCGTGGGACTCTCCGGCGGTCAGGTAGCGCAGCATCCGGCCAAATCTACTCCTGGTACCGGCGCACCCCGATGGCCCCCTGCTCGATCCGTCCCCTGTCGGACGTCGTCGGAGGGCGACGTCAGCCGGTGACGGAGGAAGGGAAGAGGTGATGGACGAGCGGGCCACCCCACAGGATGGCGACGGCCGCACCGGCACACAGCGCCGGGGCGAAGGGGATCCGGGTCTTCCTGCCCGCCGACGATCCGACCATCAGCACGAGGCCGAGGACCAGGCCGAGCACGAAGCCGACCAAGAACGCCAGGTAGGCGTGGAGGAGGCTCAGGTAGCCGACGGTGACTCCGATGGCGCCGGCCAGGCGCACGTCGCCGTAGCCCATCCCTCTCGGCACGACGAACCAGATCACGAAGAACACTCCGAAGGCCACCGCACCGGCGATGGCCGCACCGGACAGGTCGCTCCAGGAGTGGTCGAGGGAGGACACGACCACCAGGAGGGGGACCACCAGCACCATGGCGCCGTAGACGAGGTGGCGGGGCACCAGCCGGTGGGTGAGGTCGGTGACCGACACGGTCACGGCCATCACCAGGAAGACGGCGTAGGGGGCCAGGATGAGGTGGGGCCCGAACCGGGCGGCCGCCGCACCGACCAGGGCCCCGGTCACGATCGCCGCCCCCACCGTGCGGGGGATCGAACGTCCGGAGGCGAGGAGATGGCGGACCGGTTCGCCGCCGCCTGCCCCCGGCTCGCCGTCGGCCGCTGGTGCCGCCTCCCGGTCGGCACCGAGCTCGGGGACCGGCACGGGGAGGGGGATCGACACGGAGTCGGTCGGTGTCGCCGCCTTGTCGCCGCCCGTGCCGGTGTCGCCGGCACGCTGTTCGGCCCGATCGAGTCGCCGGCGTTCGTCGACGGCCCGGCTCCGGTCGGCGAGGCGTTGGCCGACCGGATCGAGCACCGCGCCGACGACGACACCGGCCGCGGCGCAGGATGCGACCAGGAACACATGCACCTCGTGCAACGTACTGGACGCGGGAGCGGGGACGGGGCATCGTTGCCACTCATGGACACCCGGACTCTGATCCTCGATACCCCCGACGGCCCGATGCCCGTATTCGAAGCGCTGCCGGACGGGGCGGCCCGCGGCGCGGTGATCGTCATCCAGGAGGCGTTCGGGGTGAACGACCACATCGAGGACGTCACCCGCCGGTTCGCGGATGCCGGGTACCACGCCGTGGCTCCGCACCTGTTCCACCGCACGGGCGACGGTGCCTACGGGTACGACGACTTCAGCGTGGTGCTGCCGCACATGATGGCGCTCACCGACACCGGCCTGCTGTCCGATGTGGAGGCGACGGTCGACCACCTCCACGGATCGGGATGGACCGACCGCCAGATCGGCATCGTGGGCTTCTGCATGGGCGGGCGGGTCACGTTCCTCGCCGCCGGCCACCTGGCGCTCGGAGCGGCCGTCGGCTTCTACGGCGGCGGCATCGTCAACGGCCGGACCGAGGAGATGCCGTCACTCCTCCCCCTCGTCCCCTCGATGCGCACACCGTGGCTCGGTCTCTTCGGCGACGCCGATGCCAGCATCCCGGTCGAGGACGTGGAGCGCCTGCGTCATGAACTCAACTCCAGCGCCGACGTGGACACGGCAATCGTCCGCTACCCCGACGCGGAGCACGGGTTCCATTGCGACGCCCGTCCGTCCTACAACGAGGAGGCGGCCACGGATGGCTGGGCCCGGACGTTGGAGTGGCTCGACGGCCACCTCACCCGACCGGCCTGACCACCCGAAACCCCGTCACCCGTCCCCACCGCCGAACCGTCCGGCGTGGTCACCCCGTCCGGTCAGCTGTGGGCAGGCTCGTAGTACGGGTTGGTGCCATCGGCGTGGTCGGTCACGTCCACCACGTTGGCGATCTCGGGGATCGCCTCGCGCAAGATGACCTCGATGCCCTGGGACAGCGTCGCCTTGGCCATGCCGCAGCCCTGGCAGCCGCCGCTCAGACGGAGGTAGACCGACGAGTTCTCGACGGCGACCAGATCGGCGCGCCCGCCATGGGAGGCGATGCTCGGATTGACCTGCTCCTCGAGGACGGACACCACCCGCTGGGCGAAGGGGTCCGACAGGTCGATCTCGGGGATCGAGCCGAGCCCGGCGAGCGTGGGGCTCGGCGGGGTGTTCGGGTTGACGATGACCAGGCCGCCCTCGCCGGAGGCATCGGTCACGAAGTCGAGCGAGGCGCCCTGGAGCCGGGCGACGCTGTCGGACGGGACGACCACGGGGAGCTCGTCGTCGGGCTGCACGACATCGCCCGCGCCGGCGTCGGCGATGGCCTGGAAGTACATGTCGTAGGTGTAGGCGCCGTCGGCGTCGCCACTGACCTCGAGCCACAGCGCGAGCGACTCCGGATCGGCTTCGTTGGCAAGGACCTCGAGCACGGTCGCCCGCGCCTCTCCGGTGATTGTCAGCACGGGGGTGATGTCCTCACGGTCTTCACTCATGCCTGACATCATAAGGGTGTGTCCCCACCTGACAAGCACGCGCCCGACGACGCCCACGAATGGGTCAGCTTCGACGATCCCGACGAGGAGCGGACCTGGCTGTTCGACGTGACGTTCCTGGCCAGCAACTGGTCCTGCATCTTCGGTGCCGGGTGCCAGGGCGTACTCACCGGACCCGCCCCCGAACTGGTCCAGGGGTGCTGCTCCTACGGCGCCCATTTCACCGGCAAGGAGGATGCCGACAAGGTGGCCGAAGCGGCGAAGTCACTCGGCCCCGACCGCTGGCAGTTCCACGCCAAGGGACAGAAGGGCGTGGTGAAGAAGCTCCCCGACGGCGATCTGGGCACCCGGATGGTCGACGGCGCCTGCATCTTCCTCAACCGCCCCGGGTTCGCCGCCGGCCCGGGCTGCGCCCTCCACTTGGAGGCCGAGGCCCTCGGGGTGAGCCACGTCGAGCTCAAGCCCGAGGTCTGCTGGCAACTCCCGCTGCGGCGCGAGGACGAGACGTCACCGGACGGACGGGTCACCTCGGTGGTCAGGCAGTGGGACAGGCGGCACTGGGGCGACGGAGGCGCCGAGTTCCACTGGTGGTGCACCGAGGCCCCCGAGGCGTTCGTGGGGCACGACCCGGTCTACCGCTCCATGCGGACCGAGCTCGAGACCATGGCGGGCAAGAAGGTCTACAAACGTCTGGCCAGGTACCTCGACGAACGGACGGCGCCGAAGGCCAGGATCACCCTGCTCCCCCATCCCACCGTTCGCCGCTGACCACTCCGGCGGGTGGTGAGGTCGGCCAGGGTGCCTACTCGGCCAGGGGGTCGTCCTCGTCCAGGGCGGCGGCACGTGGTGTGGTGCCGAGGATCTCGTCGTAGTCGTCCTCGGTGGCCAGGCACCACGAGGCATGCTTGTCCTCGGGCTCGGCGCCGCACTCGGGGCAACGCCGGTTGGCCGTTGCCACCGACCGCTTCAGGCTGCGCGCTTCTTCGAAGCGGCGATGGCGTCCCTTCTTCACGAGACCAACTCCTTGCCCCACCGGGGTGGCTGTTCCCGACGCGGCGCGCCCGGGTCACCACCAAAGAACGATGGACCGAGTGTAGTGCGACCTCTGCCCGGTCGTGTCATCGACGGCCGGTGCGGTCGGGGCGGTACAGTCGGCCCGTGGCCGACGATTTCGATCCCCAGGCGATGGTGGCGCGATTCCGGGCCAGGGCGGAGGCGGTCCGCAACCGCGGACTCCCGCCGATCGAGGGTCCCGACCGCAAGCGGTTCATCGAGCAGGCCCAGACCGACTTCATGGACTACGCCATGCTGGGCGACGCCGAGGCCGCCATCGAAGACGGGGTCCTCGTCTTCCGCATCGACCTGCGCCCCGCGTCCGACAGCCCCGACACCTGACGGGCCGACCCGGGGCCGTCCCGCCCGACGGGCCGCCGGTCAACCGCCGTAGTTCATCCGGGTATCCGCCATCGACAGCACGGCGTCGTCGTCGTCGTCCGGAGCGACCAGCCGATCGGTCTGGCCGGCGTCGACCACCTCGCCCACCACCAGGACGTGGCTCGCCCCGTCGGGCCGGCCGCCGGCCTCCCATTCGTGCACCGAGCGGACGGAGCAGGCCAGCCACGCCACCGCGACGGACAGGCAGGGCAGCCCGTCCATCACCTCGAACACCGGCTCGCCCCGGATCGACGTGACCGCACCGGCGCCGTCGACCACCACGTCGTCGGCCGGCTTCACGAATCGGCGCACCAGGTTCCGTTCGGAGCGGGCCAACAGGTTGACACTGAAGGAACCACCTCCGACGATCAGCTCCCGGGTGAGCGATGCGGCCTCGAGAGCGACGGCCACCAGTCGGGGCGTCGTGGCCACCTGCATCACCCAGTTGCACGTCATCAGGTTCCGCCGGTCTCCCGAGCGGCTCCCCACCACGTAGAGCCCGGTGGGCATGGCCCACAGGACCCGGCGTCTCAACCGGTCGGCGTCGTCGGGGTCCGTCGCCCCGCCGCCGTTGCCGGTCACGTGTTACCGCTGAAGGGATCGCCGTTGCCGGGCGGGGCGGTCGTGGCCGTGGTCGGCGTCTGCCCGGTGACCGACTCGATGTACTGGACGGCGACGGCCAGCAGCGACAGTGTCCGGGTCCGCTCGGCGGCCGAGCGGACTTCCAGCCCGGTCTTCCCGCCGGCGCCGTTGTAACAGTCGTCCCCGGCCGAGGTGGCGACCGTGTACGCACTGTTGAGGTCGTCGGTGAGCTGGTCGTAGGGGGCCGGCAGGTTTCCGATCGCCGTCTGGGCGTCGTTGCTCAACAGCGCGCACACCTCGCGCACGGCGTCGGGTCGATTGTGCTTCGCCAACGCCAGGTCGACGTTGCGCACGTCCACCTCGACCGAGCCGATCCCCGAGCCGCCGGCGCCGTCCACCCAGGTGGTGATCCGTTGGGCGGGGGCACCGGACTGCTCCTGGCCCGCGCAGCCGGCCAGCGACATCGCGGCCACCATGGCGGCCAACGCCAGCGCTCCGCGGGCGCGACCTCGGCGTGGGCGGGACAGGGTCGGCGGACCCGGCGCGGGCATCAGGCCGGGTAGCCGGTCCAGTCCGGGCTCCACGCCGGGTCGAGCTGGCGGAGGAACTGGGCACACCGTTCCTCCTCCACCTGCTCACCGATGGCGCCCGCCGCCGAGCGCAGGCCGTCGAGGCAGCGCAGGAACCCGCGATTCTCCGGATGGGCCCACCGCACCAGGCCCGAGCCCTTCCACCCCGCGCCCCGCAGGGCGTCGAGCCCGCGGTGGTAGCCGACCCGGAAACAGGCGTAGGCCTCCACGTCGTCACGGGCCAACGAGCCGAGGGCGGCCCAGGCGTCGAGCGACCGCGGCGTCGAGCGCACCACGTCGGACACGGCGTGGCGACGGCGCTCGACCGGCTGGGCCAAGGCGTCGGTCAGGGCCGTGCGCACGACCGCCGGCTCCTCGGGAAGGACCGTCTCCGGGAGCCCGGCGGTCAGCCGGACCGTGGACACGCCTGCGTCGTGGCTCTCGGGTGCGCTCATGGCCGTCAGTGTAGGGCCGCGTCCGAACCCCTCTCCCGCGGGTCACGCCGACCACGGCGTCCCCGGGTCACCGGCACATCAGGTGAATCGGACGAGGTGGTGATCCTTCTTTCCTCTGCGCAGGACCAGGTAGCGGCCGGCCACGAGATCCCCGGTCCCCAGCCTCCTGGTCACGTCGCTCTCGCGCCGGTTGTTCACGTAGGCCCCGCCCTGGTCGACCGTGGTCCGGGCCTGGCTCTTGGACGTGACGAGTCCCGTCTCGGCCAACAGGTCCACCAGCAGGACACCGTCGCCCGACAGCCCGTTGCGGGCCAGAACGGTGGAGGGGGCGTCGGCGAACACGTCGAGCAGGGTCCGCTCGTCGAGTCCGGAGACGTCACCACCGAACAGTGCCGCTGCGGCCTGTTCGGCCCGATCGGTCTCGTCTCCGCCGTGGACCATGGCGCAGACCTGCCGGGCCAGGACCCGCTGGGCCTCGCGGCGTTCCGGGTGGTCGATGGTGACCTGGTCCAGGGCGAGGATCTCCTCGCGCTCCACGAACGTGAAGTAGCGCAGGTAGGTGCCCACCATGGCGTCCTCGCACCGCAGGAAGTACTGGTACAGCTGGTAGGGCGACGTCCGCGCCGCATCCAGCCACACCGCGCCCGACTCCGTCTTGCCGAACTTGGTGCCGTCGGCCTTCAACACCAACGGAGTGGTCAACCCGAACGCCTCGCTCTGGCGGACCTTCCGGATGAGCTCGATGCCCATGGTGATGTTGCCCCACTGGTCGCTCCCGCCGATCTGCAGGGTGCACCCGAAGTCGTCGAAGAGCTTGAGGAAGTCGGCGGCCTGGAGGAGCATGTAGCTGAACTCGGTGTAGGAGATCCCCTGGTCGGCCCGCGACAGGCGGGACCTCACCGAGTCCTTCGCCACCATCTGGTTGACGGTGAAGTGCTTCCCCACGTCGCGCAGGAACGTGAACAGGGTCATCGGCTTCAGCCAATCGGCGTTGTTGACCATCACCGCCCCCGACCCGCCCGAATGACCGCCGAACTCGACGAACCGGGCCAGCTGGCCCTGGATGCCGACCAGATTCGCCTCGAGCTGTTCCTCGGAGAGCAGCGAGCGCTCCTCCGACTTGCCGCCCGGGTCGCCGACGAAGCCGGTGCCGCCTCCGGCCAGGGCGATGGGGCGGTGTCCGGCCGCCTGGAACCGCCGCAGGGTGCACACCTGGAGCAGGTGCCCCACGTGCAGGCTGTCGGCCGTCGGATCGAACCCCGAATACACGGTCAGGTGTTCCCCGTCGAGGCGGGCGCCCAGCTCGGGGTCGGTCATCTGGTGGATCAACCCCCGGAATCGGAGGTCCTCGACGAAGTCGGCCATGGCCACAGCCTGCCATGCCGACCAGGCGGGGGCGGACGCTACGATCGCCCTGCCGGCCCGATCACCGTGGCCGCCGAGACAAGGGCGTGGACCTGTGGTGAACCCGTACCTCGAAGGCAACTTCGCGCCGGTACTGGAGGAGCGAACCGACGACCGGGAGCTGGACGTGACCGGTGTCGTGCCACCCGATCTGGAGGGGAGGCTCCTCCGCAACGGACCCAACCCGGTGTCGTCACCGGCCGACCCGGCGGACTACCACTGGTTCCTGGGCGACGGAATGATCCATGCGGTCACGCTGGCCGGAGGCAAGGCGACCGGGTACCGCAACCGGTGGGTCCGCACCCGCGCGCTTGCCGCCCAGGTGGCCACCGTGTCGCCGAGAGGGCCGAGCGAGCCGATCGACGGCCGGGCCAACACCCACGTGATCCGCCACGCAGGCACCACGCTGGCCCTGGTGGAGTCCGGCTTCCCCCACGCCCTGTCTCCCGAGCTCGATCGGGCACGGATCCACGACTTCGACGGATCGCTCTCTTCGCCCATGTGCGCCCACCCCAAGGTCGACCCGGAAACCGGAGAGCTGGTGTTCTTCGGAGTCGACCTGTTCGGCCCCCCGTTCCTCCGGTACCACGTGGTGGACGCCACGGGTCAGCTGGTGCGCACCGAGGACATCGACGTGCCCCGGGCCACCATGATCCACGACTTCGGCCTCACCGCCACCAGGGCGGTCTTCCTCGACCTGCCGATCATCTTCGACATGGACCTGGCCGCCCAGGGCCGGTCGCTCCCCTTCCGGTGGGAGCCCGAGGCGGGGACCCGCATCGGCGTCATGCCCCGCGACGGTGGGGGCGAGGACGTCCGGTGGATCTCCATGGACCCGAGCTACGTCTTCCACGTCGTCAACGCCTACGACGAGGGGGACCTCGCGGTCCTCGACGTCGTGCGTTACGACGCCGCCTTCGACACCGCCCCCGGTGGGGCCATCGCCCGTACACAGCCGACCCTCCACCGGTGGACGGTCGACCCGGCGGGCAACCGGGTGCGCGAGCAGACGCTCGACGACACCCCGGTCGAGTTCCCCCGCATCGATCCGGCGGCGGCCGGCACCCGGCACCGCTACGCCTACCTCACCCAGCTCGGCGACGACCCGAGCCGACCGTCCTTCCAGCAGCTCGTCAAGTACGACCTCGTACGGGACGAGGTCGTCCGTTTCGATCCGGGTCCCCTGCGGTCACCCACCGAACCGGTGTTCGTGCGGGCGGCCGACGGCACCAACGAGGACGAGGGGTGGGTCCTGTCCGTGGTCTACGACGCGGCGCGGGGCGCCAGCGATCTGGTCATCCTCGACGCCACGTCGTTCGCCGGGCCCCCCGTGGCGACGGTGCACCTCCCGGCGAGGGTGCCGTTCGGGTTCCACGGTTCGTGGATCCCCTCCGACTCCTGAGGACCGGGTGATGGCGGTCGCCCCCTTCATCAAGAGACTCCGCGAGCTGGTAGGAGACGAGCTCCTGGTCCTTCCCGGGGCCGCGGTCCTCCCGAGGGACGGGAGCGGCAGGATCCTCCTCGTCCGGATCATCGACACCGGGGAGTGGGCGGCGATCGGCGGAGCGGTCGAACCCGACGAGTCCCCCCAGCAGACCGCGCTCCGCGAGGCGCGCGAGGAGGCCGGTGTCACGCTCCGCCTCGGCGGGATCCTGGCCGTACTCGGTGGGCCGGAGTACCGGATCACCTACCCGAACGGGGACCGGACGTCCTATGTCTCCACCGTCTTCGACGCCGAGGTCATCGACGGTACCCCGACCCCCGACGGCGAGGAGACGTCAGAGGTGCGGTGGTGGGAGCCGGACGACCTCCCCTACGGCGAGATGAGCACGTTCACCCGTGCGCTCCTCCGGGACGTGGAGCTGAGCCGGACCCCTCCGCGGTAGGGCACGAGGCGACATCCTCGTCGTCGTGCTCGATGCTCCGTTGTGCCCGGAGCGTCGCCGCGCCAAAGGCGGCGATTCGGAGCAGACCCCTTCGCAGTCTGACCACGTGCCGGGTCAGGCCAGGTGTGCGCTGTCCCTCGAACCGCCGGCCCGGCGCGCCCTAGATGTACTTGATGCTGGCTGCTGCGATCACCAGGAGAAGGACTGCGAAGACGAACGCCAGGCGCTCGAAGAACGGTGACGGAACCGGACCGCATGGCCAGTCCACGGGTTGCTCTCGCCGGGTCGACCAACTGAACTCCCGCCTGGACGAATGTGCCGATGTCGCCGTGCCCGGCCACCGATCGGGCGCTCGTGTCGACCTCTGCAATCCGGAGACGTGACTACCGATACCGGGTCAGCCGTCCACAGCGGCAACTATGGCGGCATTGACCCGGTCGTGGACGGCCACGTTGGCGGCCCGGTCCGGCAGCCGCACCCGGATGACGGTGCCGCCGCCCCGCTCCGAGCTCCGTGCCAGCGCGCCGGCCAGGGCCTCGGGAGGGGCGTCGGGGTCGATCTCCTCCACCGCCCATCCGAATCCTGCGGCCACCGCCGCCACGTCGGCCGACTGCGGCGTCCCGAACAGGCGCTCGAAGGTTCCGCGCTCCACCGACCGGGCCGGGGGCAGGAACGAGAAGATCCCACCACCACCGTTGTCCGCCACCACCACGGTGAGCGGTGCCCGTTCGCCCGCCGGTCCGAGCAGGGCCGACACGTCGTGCAGGAAGGCCAGGTCGCCGACCAGGGCCACGGTGGGACCGGCGGCGAGTGCCACGCCGGCGGCGGTGGACACCACCCCGTCGATCCCGTTCGCCCCCCGGTTGGCGTAGACCGCCGGCGGATCGTCCCGCAGTGCCCCGAAGGCCTCGACGTCACGGACCGGCATGGACGACGAGACCATCAGGCGCGACCCGTCCGGAAGGGCGCCGACCAGTCGGTGGGCGAGGGCCGGCTCGGTCCACGGAGCGCCGCCGGCCAGCTCCCGGTCGATCACCCGACGGGCCCGCGCCTCGGCCTCCTCCCACTCCTTCGACCAGTCGCCGACCGGCACGGGCCCCGTCCCGGTCCCACTCGACGTCGACGCAGCAGCAGCCAGTGCCCGGCACAGGAGTGTGGGGTCGCACCGCACCAGGCGTCCCACGCTCCGGTCGGGGTCGGGCCACGAACCCGACGGGTCGACGACCACCGTCTCGACTCCGGACAGGAATGTCGAGACCACTTTGGACACCCACCTGCCGCCGAGCACCAGTGCAACGTCCGGGCGGTGGCCGGTGACGAAACCCGGAGCCCGCAGGATGCCGTCGGCGGCCGCGATCACCGTGGCACGACCGCGCAGGCCCGACCGGGGATCGGCCAGTACCGGCCACGACAGGGCATCGGACAGCCCGAGGACGGCTGACGGTTCGCCACACCGGGCACCGGCGACGACGACGCCACGGGTTCCGGGACGGAACCCGGCCGTACCGACCAGTTCCTCGACCAGGCCGTCCGGAGGTGGCACCGGGCCCGTCGACACCAGGTGCCAGGGAGCGCCGGCCGGCCGGCCGGCCGGGACACCGCCCAGGACCGCGTCGCCCAGCAGCGGCTCGCGAAACGGAAGGTTGAGGTGGACCGGTCCCGGTCCCCGGGCGCCGGAGACGGCCTCGGCCACCGACCGCGACCCGAGGGACCGCCACGAGGACCGGGAGGGATCGTCGGGAACGCCGGGATCGGCGAACCACCGCACCGAGCGGCCGTAGAGGTGGGTCTGGTCGATGGTCTGGGGTGCGCCCACGTCGCGCGACTCCGGAGGTCGGTCGGCGGTGCAGACGAGCATCGGCACTCCGGCGAGGTCGGCTTCGACCACGGCGGCGTGCAGTTCGGCGGCGGCCGTGCCGCTGGTCACCACCACGACGGCCGGCGTCCCGGTGGCGAGGCCGATGCCGAGCGCGGTGAACCCGGCCGACCGCTCGTCGAGCCTCACGTGGATGCCGAGGCGGGGCTCGGCCGACAGTGCCAGGGCGAGGGGCGTGGAACGGGACCCCGGGCACACCACGGCGTGGGTGACGCCCGCCCGGGCCCACTCGTCGACCAACGTTGCCGCGAAGGCCGCCTGCCGGTCGCCGTCGCCGGGGGGTCGCCGGCCGGTCGGTACGCTCACAGCGACCCCTTATGCCCAGATCCGACCGACGCCCGTCCGACGCCGACAGCACCCTCCACATCGAACGCCGCGGCGAAGGCCCGCCGCTGGTGCTGGCCCACGGGTTCACCCAGACCGGCAGGGTGTGGGGCGGGCTCGACGACGATCTGGCCCGTGACCACCGGCTCACCTCGGTCGACCTGCCCGGGCACGGGGGCTCGTCCGCCGTCGCCGCCGACCTGCCCGGCGGTGCCGCGCTGCTCGGCGAAGCCGGGGGCGAGGCCGACTACCTCGGCTACTCGATGGGCGCCCGCTTCTGCCTCCATCTCGCCCTGTCCCGGCCCGACCTGGTCCGGCGCCTGGTGCTGGTATCGGGGACGGCCGGCATCGACGACCCGGGCGAGCGGGCCGAGCGTCGGCGGGCCGACGCGGCCCTGGCCGACCGACTCGACCCCGGGGACGGAGGCAGGCCGGCCGACACCGTCGAGGAGTTCGTCATCCGTTGGGTGGCCAACCCGCTGTTCGGTACCGTGCCGGGACCGGCGAACGGACTGGCCGAACGGATGCGCAACACGGCGTCGGGCCTCGCGACCAGCCTCCGCCTGGCCGGCGCCGGGACCCAGGAGCCGCTGTGGGACCGCCTGGGGCGGCTCGACATGCCGGTCCTCGTGGTGACCGGGTCCCGGGACGAGAAGTTCACCGCGCTGGGCCTTCGGCTGGTGCAGTCCATCGGGCCCGGAGCCGCCCACGTGGTCGTCGCCGATGCCGACCATGCGCCACACCTGCAACACCCCGGCGCGGTTGCCGCCGCCGTGCGGTCGTTCCTCGACGGATCCGGAGACGCCTGAACCACGCGCCGCCGTCGGGGGGAACGTCGTCACCGGGCCAGTTCCGACAGTGACGGTAGGAGCGGGGGAAGGGTCAGCCACAGCGTCGCGGCCAGCAGGGCCCCGAAGGCCATCTGCAGTCTGCCGGTGGCGGCCAGGACGGGCAGGAGTGCCCGCCCCTCGGCGTCGCCCAACGCGGTCCGGGCGGGGACGACGGCGAGCGGCGCGGCCAGCAGGGGCACCAGGACCAGCACCGGCCAGATGGCGTCGACGACGCCGCACAGGGCCAGGATCGCCCACACCAGGACGCCGACGAACGGGAGCGCCACACAGGCCGCGTAGCACCGTCCCCCGGCCCGGCGGCCGACTCGCACGACCAGGGTTCGCTTCCCGGTCTCGAGGTCGGTGGCGATGTCCCGCAGGTTGTTGGCCAGCAGCAGGGCGGTGGCGAGGAGGCCGACGGCCACGGCCGAACACCACACCGCCGGCCGGTCGAGCCGTTCGGTCTCCACGTAGAAGGTGCCGACGGTTGCCACCAGGCCGAAGAAGACGAACACGAACACCTCGCCGAGACCGGCGTAGCCGTAGGGTCGGGGTCCGCCGGTGTAGAACCACCCGGCGAGCAGGCAGGCCGCCCCGACGAGCAGGATCCACCACGACGTGGCCCACGCCAGGGCCAGGCCGACCACAGCGGCAAGACCGAAGGCCGCGAGTGCGGCCCGTCTGACGGCCGACGGTGTCGCCAGCCCGGTGGCGGTCAGCCGGACCGGGCCGACCCGGGCGTCGTCGGTGCCCCGGATCCCGTCCGAGTAGTCGTTGGCGTAGTTGGTCCCGACCTGGATGGCCAGGGCCACCACCAGCGCACCGATCGCCCGCCACCAGAACCCCGCCGGGCTGTGGGCACGAAGGTGCAGCGTGACCGTCGATGCGTACGCCGATCCGATCGACCCGCTCACGACCTGTTCCACCACGGAGACCACGCGATGGAGCGGGTGGGCCGCCGCCGTCCCCACCACCACCGGCACCAACGCGGCCGGGAGCGTGCGCGGCCGCGCCCCCAGCCACCACTTCCGCACCGGTCCGAGAGGCCCGCCCGGTGGACCGGCGGCCGGTCCGCTCACGGGCGTCGGGGGAAGCGTCCGAAGTCGGGAGCACGGTGCTCCTGGAAGGCATTGCGACCTTCCTGTCCCTCCTCGCTCATGTAGAAGAGCATGGTGGCGTCGCCGGCGAACTGCTGGAGCCCGGCCAGCCCGTCGTCGGCCGCGTGCAGGCCACCCTTCAGCATGCGCAGCGCCAGCGGCGACAGCGAGAGCATCTGGCGGCACCACGCCACCGTCTCGGCCTCCAGGTCCGCCAGCGGCACCACCTCGTTGACCAGACCCCACGACAGGGCGGTGGCCGCGTCGTACTGGCGGCAGAGGAACCAGACCTCCTTGGCCCGCTTCAACCCGATGGAGCGGGCCAGCAGGCTGGCCCCGTAGCCACCGTCGAAGCTGCCGACCTTCGGGCCGGTCTGGCCGAACCGGGCGTTGTCGGCGGCCACGGTGAGATCGCAGACCAGGTGGAGGATGTGGCCCCCGCCGATGGCATAACCGGCCACCATGGCCACCACCGGCTTGGGCAGCCGTCGGATCTGGATCTGCAGGTCGAGCACGTTGAGCCGACCGATTCCCTGCCGGGCCACCTCGTCGTCGCCGATGTACCCGTCGTCGCCCCGGATCTTCTGGTCGCCGCCCGAGCAGAACGCGTCGGGCCCCTGACCGGTCAGGACGACGACCCCCACGGACGGGTCGTCACGGGCCACGTTGAAGGCGTCGCTCAGTTCGAACAGCGTCTGGGGCCGGAAGGCGTTGCGCACCTCGGGCCGGCAGATGGTGAGCTTGGCGATGCCGTCGGCGACGTCCATCCGGATGTCCCGGTAGTCGCCACGGGACGTCCAGGCCGGCAGGGGAAGGCCCCGGAACCGGTCGACCGGGTCGACCGGAGGACCGGTGACGACCGTCTCCACCTGCGGCTTCCCCGCCACTTCGCCTCCACCGTCGTGCTCGGGTGCAACCATTCGACCATTCACTCCTAGAGTCGCTACTCGTATGGTCGCCTAGGCTACCCGCATGGGTGAGCTGGTAGCGCTCGATCTGCCCGCCGGGCCCGGCTTCGTCGACGCCCTGCGTGCTGCGTGGGACGCCGGTGACGCGGTGCTGCCCCTCGACCCCCGGCTCCCCGGGCCGGCCACCGACCGACTGCTCGACGCGCTCCGTCCGGCCCGGGTGGTCTCGCCCGACGGCGTCTCGAACCTCGGGGGTGCCCGACCCATCGAGCCCGGCGACGCCCTGGTCGTCGCCACCAGCGGCACCACCGGCGAGCCGAAGGGGGTGGTCCACACCCACGGGTCGGTGTCCGCTTCGGCCGCGTCCACCTCGGCCGGCCTGGACGTCGACCCCCGTTCCGACCGGTGGGTGGCCTGTCTGCCGCTCGCCCACATCGGAGGCCTCTCGGTCGTCACCCGGTCACTGCTCACCGGCACCCCGTGCACGGTCCTCGAGCGGTTCGACCCGGCGGTGGTCGAAGCCGAAGCGCGAGACGGCGCCACCCTGGTGTCCCTCGTGGCCACCGCACTGCGTCGCACCGACGCCTCCGGCTATCGCAAGGTGCTGCTGGGCGGGGCCGCTCCCCCGTCGGCGCTGCCCGGGAACGTCGTCACCACCTACGGCATGACCGAGACGGGCTCCGGGTGCGTCTACGACGGCCGCCCCCTGCCCGGGGTCGAACTCCGCATCGGCGACGGCGACCTCGGCGACGCGGGCGAGATCCTGGTGCGGGGACCGATGCTGCTGCGCGCCTACCGGGACGGGACCGACCCGCGGATCGGCGACGGGTGGTTCCCGACGGGCGACGGCGGTCGGCTCGAGCCCGACGGGACGCTGGCGGTGTTCGGCCGGATGGCCGAGGTGATCGTCACCGGTGCCGAGAAGGTGTGGCCCGCACCGGTCGAGGGGGTGCTCTCCGGACATCCGGCGATCGCCGAGGTGGCCGTGTGGAAGCGCCCCGACGTCGAATGGGGCGAGCGGGTGGTGGCGTGGGTGGTGCTCGGGCCCGGCGAGCGGGCGCCGGCACTCGAGGATCTCCGGGCCATGGTCGCCGACCACCTGGCACCGTGGGCCGGGCCGCGCGAGCTGGTGGTCGTCGACCGGCTGCCGCGGACCGCCGGCGGCAAGGTGCAGCGTTCCGGCCTGTCCTGACCCGGACGGCCCGGGGGCACCCGACTACGAGAGCGAGCCGGTGGCCATGCAGAGCGACCCGCCGTCGACCACCAGTGTCTCCCCGGTGATCCACGACGCGGCGTCCGAGCACAGGAACAGTCCTGCGTTGGCGATGTCCTCGGGCTCCCCCAGCCTCCTCGTCGGGAGCCGCCGCGAGATCGCCTCCTCCCCGGGCTCCCACAGCGCCTGGGCCAGCTGCGTCTTGACCAGGCCGGGGGCGATGGCGTTGACCCGCACCAGGGGGCCGAGCTCGCCGGCCAGCTGCCTGGTCAGGTGGATGACCGCCGCTTTGCTCACGTTGTACCAGCCGATGCCACCCTCGACGGCGAGGCCGCCGATGGACGCAATGTTGAGCACCGTTCCGCCGTGCTCCGACATGCCCGCCCGCCATGCAGCCTGGGTCCACTCGAGGTAGCCCGACAGGTTCACGCGGACGGTCTTGTCGGCCCGGGCCCGGTCGATGTCGATGATCGGCCCGTAGTACGGGTTGGTGGCGGCGTTGTTGACGAGGATGTCCAACCGACCGAACCGTTCGACGGTGGCGGCCACGCAGGACGCGGCCTGCTCGGGGTCGCCGGCGTTGGCGACCGTCCAGGCCACCTCGCCGGCACGGTCGCTCCGGCCCGCCTCGATGGCCGCCGCCGACTCGGTGAGACCCTCGGCCCGCCGGGACGAGAGCATGACCGATGCCCCCGCGTCGACGAAGGCCAGGGCGATGGCCCGGCCGATCCCTCGCGAGCCACCAGTGACCAGAGCCGTCCTACCGTCGAGTCGGAGTTCCATGGCGGCCAACCCTACCGAGCGGTGGTCCTCCGGTCCTCATCACGTCGACATCCCACGACGTCGACCCGCTCGATTCGGGACCGCCGACCGACGAAGCCGCACGGCTATAGTCCGGTCGATGTGCCCGTCAGCCGACAGCTCTTCTTCGTGATGGCCCGACGGCGGCCGCGACCTACGGGATCCTGCCACCGACTGCACCCCTGGCTGGACCGATGAGCGACTCGGAGGCGCCTTCGGCACCGCCCTCGCTGATGCGACCGCCTACCCTCGACGTGACGATCGTCGTCCCGTACTACAACCCGGGTCCGGCGCTGCGGGACACCATCGACGAGACGGTCGCGGTCCTCACCGAGGCCGGCGTCACCTTCGAGGTGATCGCCGTGTCCGACGGGTCCACCGACGGAAGCGACTCGACGCTCGCCGGACTGCCGGACGAAACCGTCCGCCGGGTCGTCCTCGAGGAGAACCAGGGAAAGGGCCAGGCCCTCCAGGTCGGACTGGCGATGGGCGGGGGTCGTTATCTCGGCTTCCTCGACGCCGACGGCGACATCTCGCCGCAGCTGTTGTCACCGTTCGTGTCCCTCATGCGCCTCTACGAGCCCGACCTCATCCTCGGAAGCAAGCGCCACCCGATGTCCGAGGTGCACTACCCGTGGATCCGACGCGCGTACTCACGGGGATACCAGCAATTGATCCGGGTGCTGTTCCACCTCGAGGTCCGCGACACCCAGGTCGGCATCAAGCTGATCAGACGGGAGGTCATCGAGGCCGTGCTACCGCTGCTGGTGGAGCGTCGGTTCGCGTTCGATCTCGAGCTGATCGTGGTGGCCCGGGACCTCGGATTCGTGAAGCTGTTCGAGGCGCCCGTGCGCATCGAGCAACGCTTCACCAGCACCATCTCGCCCCGGGCCGTCGTCGGCATGCTGGTCGACACCCTGGGGATCTTCGTGCGACTGCGCATGCTCCGCTTCTACGACCAGCGGCGGATCCGTCCCCTGGGCGCCGTACACCCGCTGGAAGCCGCGCCGCACGGACCCCTGGCGGAGCGACGGCCGGGCGTCCAGCGCTCGGCGTCGTAAGACGACCGGACCGCACTTCCCGTGCGAATGCGCGTCGACGGGGGCGCGACCACCATGATGTGGGACGGGCGCGACCGGGAGGGAGCATCGCGCTGGGTCCGCATCATCGGGCTCACGGTGGTGGGCGTGCAGGCCGTCCTCCTGATCGGCTACAGCGCCCACATCTACTCGCACTTCGACCTCACCACCGACTTCGCCATCTACAACCAGGCGTGGTCGCTGATCGCCCACGGGCACCTCGATCCGTACTCGACGCTCAACCCCTACCACTACCCCCACTACGGCTACCCGTACTGGAGCGACCACTTCGAACTGATCATGTGGCCGATGGCACTGCTGTGGTTCCTGTACCCCCACAGCATCGACCTGCTGGTCGTCCAGGACCTGGCCACCTCCGGGTCGACACTCGTGGCGTTCTGGTTCGTCCTCGACCTTCTGGCCGCACACGCCAGGAGGTCCTCCCCGTCGTGGGACGCCGCGTCCGGTCCGGCGTCGGTCGCCGACGTCACCGCGCTCGGCGCGCTGGCGGTCCTGGTCGTCAATCCGTGGATCTACTGGGCCGCCTCCTTCGACTTCCACATCGAGGCGCTGGCCACCTTCTTCCTGCTCCTGGCCGCGCGCGACCTGTGGACGGGGCGCGGGCGCCGCTCACTCCTCTGGATCGTCGGCGTGCTGCTCTGCGGCAATGTCGCCGCCACCTACCTGGTCGGGCTCGGGATCTCGCTGGCCATCGCCCGCAGGGACCTCCGATGGACGGGCGCAGGGCTGGTGGCACTCGGGGCCGCGTGGTCCCTGGGGGTCAGCGCCATCGGCGGCGGCGTGGGCACGATCATCGGCGGAAACTACGGCTACCTGGCCGGCCCCGACGCCGGCGCCAACCCGAGCATCGTGGCCATCGCCACCGGGGCACTCCTCCACCCGACCCGGCCGTGGAGGATGTTCCAGGCCAGATGGCTCTGGACCTACCGGATGCTGGTCTCCTCGGGACTGGTCGGCGTGGTGAGCGGCATCGGGTTCGGGGTCGCCGCGGTGGTTCTCGGTGCGAACACGCTCAACACCGCCGCGGTGTTCTCCGGACCGATCTCGTCGTTCCAGGCGCTGCCCGTCTACTTCTTCGTCGTCATCGGCTCGGTCTCGGTGCTCCTGTGGATGAGTCGCTCGGCGCGGCGGGCGCTGCGGTGGGCCGTGCTGCCGATCGCCGTCGCCGTCCTCGTCCAGGCCGCCGTCCTCTCCGTGACGTGGATCCCGAAGGCGCGGACCCAGTTCCTCGTGATCAACGGGCCGACGGCGGACCGGCTGGCGGCCATCCAGTCCCGGATGCCCGGCGACGACGAGGTGGTCGCCTCCCAGGGGGTGGTCGGCCGGTTCGCCGACCGTCAGCTGATCTTCCCGTTCCTCGACATCGGCGATGCGGGCCAGGTGATCCCCGTCTACGGATCACGCGTCGTCTTCGTACTCACCACCGCGGGCATCGAGTACGCGTCGACAGCGGGAACCCTGGCGTCGGTGCGGTACCTCGAAGGGCTCCACGCCCGGAGCCTCGGTGGAGGCGACGGTGTCTACGCGTTCGCGTGGCACCCGCCCCGAGGTACCCGGTACATCACCTTTCCGCCCACCGCGCCGGGGTAGCGGCGCGACAGGAGGCGACCGCGCCCTGGATTCGATGCCGGGAGAACCGTCTCCGCCGTCCTGCCCGACCGACCGAGACAACGCCGTGCCACTTCTCCGGGACGGGCCCGGACCAACGCTCCCCCTAGGTCGCGACCTCGGCGAGCAGGGAGTCGATCTGGGACATGCACGCTTTCATTCCCTCGGTCACGCCCATGGCGATCGCCTGCTCCATCCCCTCCAGCGAGTCGAAATGCGTGGTGAGGATCATGCGCGTCGTGTCGCCCGCCGCTTCGAAGTCGATCTCCATTCGAGTCATGGAATTGCCGTCGCTCGGCGTTCCGTCGTCTTCGACGATGGCGTCTTCGACCACGAGCCTGGTCGGTGCCTCGACCTCGACCACGTTCCAGGTACCGTCGAACCTGTCACCGCCGTCGGGGCCGCACATGAAGTACGTGATCGTGCCGCCCGGCGTGAGGTCGTGATGCTCGAAGGTGGCCGGGAATCCTGGCGGACCCCACCACCGCTCGAGTAACCGCGGGTCAGCCCACAGCTGCCACACGTTGGTGATGGACGTCGTGAACTCCGCAGTGATGACCATCGTCTTGGCCTCTGCGTTCTTTTCGACATTCCAGACGGTCATTCGCCTTCCTTCCCAGTGGTTTCATTGAGGACGTCTTCAAAGCGTTCGAGGCGGGCCCGCCACAGCGTTTCGAGCTCATCGAGAAGTTCGTGGGCGCGGCGAAGTTGGGTGGCCTCGCCGCGCACGAGTTGTTCCCGTCCGCTCCGGTGCTTGGAGACCAGACCTGCGTCGACCAGGACCTCGACGTGCTTCTGCACCGCGGTGAGACTGATCGGATACAGCCGGCCGAGTTCGCTGACGGAGTGCTCACGGTCGAGGGTCTGCGTGACGATGTCGCGCCGTGTTGCATCGCTGAGCGCGAAGAACAACCGGTCGGTCTGCCCCTCGCGCTCGAGCGTTTCTACAACCATCTGGTTGTAGATTACATCTTCCGCCGATGATGTCAACCGGGCGGCGCCAGCGGTGTTCGCGGGGAGGTTGTCGCCGGAGGCGGTGCGGTGTCCTCGAATCTCCCCTGGTAGCCGAACCTCGCATGTGGTCAACTGAAGTGGCCGTCGACCTTGCGGAGGCACTCCCATGACATCCCCGAGCCAGAACTCCCCCGACTTGAGTAATTTCGCCGGCAACTGGGAGCTTGATCGTGATCGAACGTCGATCGAATTCCACACCAAGGCACTGTGGGTGATTCCGACGAAGGGGACGTTCCGGGCGCTCGAGGGAATGGGAACCGTGTCTGGCGACGGTGGCATCAGCGGAACGTTCGTGATTGACGCGGCTTCGGTCGATACCAAGAACAAGAAGAGGGACGCCCACTTGCGGACGGCCGACTTTTTCGAGGTCGAAACGTTTCCCACCGTGATCTACGAGGCGACGAGTGGCCGATTGACCGGACCGCGGACAGTGGACCTCGACGGCACTCTCACGGTTCATGGAGAGACGAGACCGCTGGAAGTGTCTGCCAATCTCAGCGTCGTTGCCGACTCGGTGACGGTCTCTGCCGAGTTGGACATCGATCGGAGCACGTGGGGGCTCACGTTGACACCGTTCGGAGCCGGACTGATGAACAGGGTCGTCATCGGAGCCGTGTTCCGCAAAGCCTGAGAGCGGACACCACCCATCCAGATCCCGTTCCACCATCCTGTTCAGGGGCGTCCCCAGCGTTAGCCTTGGCTCCTTGGAGAGTGAGGAACCGATGTCATGATCGAAGCTCTCGGGCGACATCGGGACCTGTACACGTGTAGATGATCTCGGCAACGCCTGCATCGCCCAGACGGTCGAGCTGCCGTGCGATTCGGTCGGGCTCTCCGACCATGGACGTGGTGTCGATGCGGAGGAGGAGTTGGCGGTCGCGATCCCGTCCTCGAACTCGTTGGCCGACAGCCAGCCTCGCTCTTCCACGCAGAGCCTGCGAACGAGAGCGATGTGGGCAGGGGGACCACCAAACCCAACGGCACCGATGCGTCCCCACTGGCGAACGACGGTGCGAAGAGCCACCGGTTGGCGGAACGACTCGGGCATGGTCCGGGCAATCGAACGACCCTTGCCGTACCCGACGAGGATGCCCCAGGGCTTTCCCGCCCGTGCCGGTCGGCGTACCGTCCGGTCGTCGCTCCCGGCGCCGATGGTCGGTCGGAGAGCCGTCCCTCACGCCAGACCGGTCGCGGCCCTAGATTCGGTCGAGGACCGGCGACGACGGTCCCGACCGAAGACGAAGGACCGACCCTTGCCCCTGCTCAGAGACACACCGCCCGGTGAGCTCTCCCCCTACCTCGAGCAACATCGCGACAACCCGGTCGACTGGTACACGTGGGGCGAGGAGGCCTTCGCACGCGCCGCCCGGTTGGACCGACCGATCTTCCTGTCCGTCGGGTACTCGGCCTGTCACTGGTGCCATGTCATGGCCCACGAATCCTTCGAGGACACGGCCGTCGCCGCCGTGCTCAACGAGTCGTTCGTGTCCATCAAGGTGGACCGCGAGGAGCGCCCCGACGTCGACGCCGTGTACATGGAAGCGGTCCAGGCCATGACCGGATCGGGTGGATGGCCGATGAGCGTGTTCCTCACCCCCGACCGTCGGCCGTTCTACGGCGGCACCTACTTCCCCCCGGTCGACCACCCGGGGCGCCCGTCCTTCACCACCGTGCTGCGCGCCCTCGCCGACATCTGGGAGAACCGGCGGGGCGAGGTCGACGAGCAGGCCGACGAACTCGCCGGTGCCATCGCCTCCCGGTCGGTCATCGAGGCCCGACCGGGCGCCACCTCGCTCCTCGACGGCGTCGGCGGCGCGGTGCCGGATGTGCTGACGACGGTGGTGGGCGAACTGACCAAGCAATTCGACCCCGAATGGGGCGGGTTCGGTACCGCCCCGAAGTTCCCCCAGCCCACGCTGGTCGACATCGCCCTGCGCCAGGCGCGCCGCCTCGGGGGCACGGCCGCCGGGGAGGCGGCACTGGCCATGGCGACCCGGACCCTCGACGCCATGGCGGCCGGTGGCATCCACGACCACCTCGGCGGCGGATTCGCCCGCTACTCCACCGACACCCAGTGGCTGGCCCCCCACTTCGAGAAGATGCTCTACGACCAGGCCGGCCTCCTGCGGGTCTACCTCCACGGGTGGCAGGTCACGGGCAACCCCGACTACCTGGCCGTGGTGGAGGGCATCGTCGGCTACGTCACCCGCGACCTGACCGCGCCGGAGGGCGGGGTGTTCTCGGCCGAGGACGCCGACTCCGAGGGCGTGGAGGGGAAGTTCTACCTGTGGACCCCCGAACAGGTGGCCGAGGCCACGGGCACCGACTCCGGCGCCGGGTCGGTCGCCGACGCGGTGACCGCCTGGTACGCCATCGACCGGGAGGGCAACTTCGAAGGGGCCACCATCCTGCGCCGTCCCGTCGGCGCGCCGCTCGGCGGCCCGCAGCCGGTGGAAGACGGACGGAGCCGACTGTTGGCCGCCCGTTCGCTCCGGATCCGTCCCGGCCTCGACGACAAGGTCCTCACCGAGTGGAACGCGATGTACGCCTCGGCCCTGGCCGAGGCAGCCGGTGCCACCGGCACGTCGGCGTGGGCCACGGCCGCGGTGGCGGTGGGCGAGTTCCTCTGCGCCCACCTGGTCGACGCGGACGGCCGATGGCTGCGCAGCTGGCAGCGGGGCGGCGGGGCCCGGCACCTCGCCTACGCGGCCGACCACGCCTGGCTGATCGACTGCTTCACCCGGCTGGGCGAACTCACCGGTGAGGCGGTGTGGCTCGAGCGGGCCACCGGAGCGGCCGACGCCCTGATCGGACGCTTCGCCGACGATGCCGGTGGCGGGTTCTTCACCACCGCGGCCGACGCCGAGCAGCTCATCGTCCGGACCAAGGACATCTTCGACGGGGCGACCCCGTCGGCCAACGCCGTGGCCGCGCTGGCCCTGGTCCGGCTCGGGGCCCTCACCGGGAATCCGACCTACACCGCCCACGCCCGGCGGGTGGTCGATCTGATCGGCGAGCTCCTCGTCCGCCATCCGACCGCGTTCGCCCACACCGTGCTGACCGCCGATCTCCTGGCCCGCGGGTCCACCGAGGTGGTGATCACCGGCGAGCGCCTCGACCTGCTGGCCGAGGTCCGCCGGCACTGGCTACCCGATGCGGTGGTGGCCTGGGGCGAGCCGACCGACTCCCCCCTGTGGGCGGACCGGGAGGCGGACAGGGCCTACGTCTGCCACGGCTACGCCTGCCGGAAGCCGTCCGACGACACCGCCGCGCTCGCCGGTCAGCTGGCCGAAGCGACCTGATAGACAGGGCCACGAGATGGCCTCGCACTCCGCACGCACTCCACGCAGCGGTACCGCCCGCGACGTGGCCCGCGCCGTCAAGCACCGATCCCAGATCGCCGTCGAGGGCGGCAATGCGCTCACTCTCTTGGTGCTGGCCTGCCACGAGGAGGACACCACCGGGGTGGACCTGGCGTCCGGTGCGTTGGTCCGGGTCCGGGTGGACTGGCCCGAGGACCACGGGCCCGACCTGGCACCCTTCGACGTGGTCGAGACCCAGCTGGCCGACGAACCGGAGCGAGACGACCTGGCCCAGCCCGAGGCGGTGACCGCCACCGGCCTCCCCCGCCACCTCGGCACGCTCCACGGGCGGACCGTCCGTCGCCGCCTCCACCAACTGGCCGCACCGGTCGAGGAGCACGTCCTCGGCTTCCCCGGCGCGTCGGCCCCGTACTGGGAGTTCAAGGGTTTCCGCCCCTCCCTCGCTCTCATCGAGCCCACCAAGGGGCCGGTCCTCTTCCGGCGCATCGGCGACCGCACGGCCTGGGTGCGCTTCGGCTGGGGAAGGAGCGACAACTGGCTGCCCGTCGAGGACCCCCAACTCGAACGGGCCCTCGACGTCGCCCGACGTGACCGTCTCCAGGGGAAGGACCTGGCCTCGGCCCTCGGCTTCAAGCCCCACTACCTGGTGGCCGCGATCAGCACGCCCCGCGACGGGCACTGCTACAAGACGGTGAGGGCGCTGCTCCCCCGCAGCTAGGGCATCCCCGATTCGGGACCGGCCGCTTCCGATCCGCCCACGGTGGTTCGACCGCACTCGTACCACTCGGGCCGCCTCGCCTACAGTCGGTGGCCGTGACCGCGCCACAACCTGCCTCCGGGACGACCGTGGCCCAGCCAGTCCTCCCGGACTACCGGGGAGGATGCATCGCCAACGTGGTGCCGCGCCTGCTCGGCACCCTCGCCGCGCCCGAGGACACACCGGACTGGCTTCCCGAAGCGGCCGAGCACGCCCGACAGGTCGTCCTCCTGGTGGTCGACGGCCTCGGATGGCACCAGCTCCGTGCCCGGTCGACCCTGACGCCGAACCTCTCGGCCGCGGCCGGAATCGACCGGGCCATCACCTCGGTGGCACCCACCACGACCGCGGCCGCGCTGACGTCGATCACCACCGGGCGTCCCCCGTCCGACCACGGCATCCTGGGCTACCGCCTCGCCGACGGCGACCGCATCATGAACATGCTGCGATGGACCCTCGGTCCCCGAGCGGACAGCGACGCCCGCCGCAGCGTCCCGGTGCGCTCGTTCCAACCGGTCGCCCCCTTCCCCGGCTCGGCGGGGCCGGTACCGGTGGTGTCGAAGGTGGACTTCGGCGGCACCGGGTTCACCGCCGCCCACCTGGGCGACTCACCGCTGTACGACTACCGGGTCCCGTCGTCCCTCGCCGTGGAGGTGGGTCGCCGTCTGCGGGACGGTGCGGCGTTCGTCTACGCCTACTACGACGGCATCGACAAGGTCGCCCACGCATCCGGCTTCGGCGACAACTACGACGCCGAGCTTGCCGCCGTCGACAGGATCATCGGCGACGTGGCGGCCACGCTGCCCGCCGGTGCCGTGCTGCTGGTCACCGCCGACCATGGGCAGATCGACGTCGGCTCACGGGTCGAGCTGCTCGGCAGCGAGGCCATGTCGATGGTCCGGTTCTTCTCGGGCGAAGGAAGGTTCCGGTGGTTGCACGCCCGTCCCGGGGCAGCAGACGACCTGGCAGCATTGCTGGACTACCGCTACGGATCCACCACCTGGGTGCGCACGAGGGAGGAGCTGGTCGACGACGGCTGGTTCGGAGGCCCGCTGAGCGGCGAGTTCGAGGCACGCCTGGGAGATGTCGCCCTCATCCCGTTCGAGCCGATCGCCTTCATGGACCCCGCCGACACCGGCGAAAACCGACTGGCCTGCCGACACGGCTCCCTGACCACCGACGAACTATTGGTGCCCCTCGTGGCACTGGGAGGAGAACGACTGTGACCGACGAGGCAACCCCGTCACCTCCGGCTCCCGCCGGGGCCCTCCAGCCCGAGATCGTCGACGCCGTCCCCCGGGTCCCGGCCGCCGCGGACACCGACGAGACCGCAGAGGCCGACACCGAACCCCATACCGAGTCCATCGAGCAGCCGGCCAAGCTCCTCCGCATCGGATCCATGGTCAAGCAGCTCCTCGACGAGGTCCGCCAGGCGCCGCTCGACGAGGCGAGCCGGGGCAGGCTCCGCGAGATCTACGAGCAGTCGATCCGCGAGCTGGCCGACGGGCTGTCCCCCGACCTCGCCGCCGAGCTCGACCGGGTGTCCATCCCCTTCGACACCGACACACCCTCGGACGCCGAGCTGCGGATCGCCCACGCACAGCTGGTCGGCTGGCTCGAGGGCCTCTTCCACGGCATCCAGGCCACGCTGGTCGCCCAGCAGGTCGCGGCCCGGGCCCAGCTCGACGAGATGCGCCAGCGTTCCCTCACCGGGGGCGAGAACACCATGGTCGGCCGGCCGGGCACCTACCTGTAGGCGGGGTGGCGTCGGCGCCCACGCGCCACGCGCCACGGGCCTCGCTGCCGTCGAGCCCTCGTCGGGAACACCACCCGGTGTGCCGTCCCAGGTCAGCGGCCCACCCCACCGACCATTCCGCACCGCGCTATCGTCGGAATCACAACGCTGTAACTCGTCCACAGCCTGTGGACAGCCCTCCGGGGCACCGTGCACGGGCCCGGGCGACACACCCGAGGAAGGCGCGCCGAGACGTTGGCAGAGCGGTCGTTCACCCATCTCCACACCCACACCGAGTTCTCGATGCTGGACGGGGCGGCACGGGTCGCCGATCTGGTGGACGCCGCGGTGGCCGACGGGCAGCCGGCCCTCGGGATCACCGATCACGGCAACATGTACGGAGTCCTCGACTTCTACGCGGCGTGCCGCAAGGCCGGCATCAACCCCATCATCGGGACCGAGGCCTACATGGCCGCCGAGTCCCGACACGAGCGCCCGGTACGACGGGGCAAGGTCGACGACACCGGCGGCGACACCGGCGGAGGGGAGAAGCTCTACTACCACCTCACCCTGCTGGCCGAGTCCAACGAGGGCTACCGCAACCTGTTGAAGCTCTCGTCGGCGGCGTACCTCGAGGGCTACTACTACAAGCCCCGCCTCGACTGGGAGCTGCTCGAGCGCCACGCCAAGGGCCTCATCGCCACCACCGGCTGCCTGGGCGGGGTGGTCCTCCAGGCGCTCCTGGCCGACGACCAGGTCAAGGCCGAGATGCTCGCCGCCCGGCTCCAGGACATCTTCGGCAAGGACAACCTCTTCGTCGAGGTCCAGGACCACGGGCTCCCCGAGCAGCACAAGACCAACCCCGCACTGGTCGAGATCGCCCACCGCATCGGTGCCCCGCTGCTCGCCACCAACGACAGCCACTACACCCACCGCGAGGACCACGTCGCCCACGACGCCCTGCTGTGCGTGCAGACCGGCGCCCTCATCGACGATCCCAAGCGCTTCAAATTCGAGGGACAGGAGCACTACCTCAAGTCGGCCGCCGAAATGCGCCACCTGTTCGCCGAGTTGCCCGAGGCCTGCGACAACACCCTCCTCATCGCCGAACGGGCGGCCGTGGAGATCGAATTCGGCAAGCCGAGCCTCCCGCAGTTCCCGGTGCCCGACGAGTTCACCGGGGACACCTACGAGGTCCGGTCGGCCGCCTACCTCCGCCATCTGAGCGTCGAGGGGGCCAAGGAACGCTACGGCATGCCGATCCCGAGCGAGGTCATGGAACGCCTCGACTACGAGCTCGACGTCATCTCCAACATGGGGTTCTCCGCGTACTTCCTCGTCGTGTGGGATCTCATCCGCTTCGCCCGGTCCCAGCGGATCCGGGTCGGCCCCGGGCGCGGGTCCGCCGCCGGGTGCTGCGTGGCGTACTGCCTCCAGATCGTCGATCTCGATCCCATCCGGTACGACCTGCTGTTCGAGCGCTTCCTCAATCCCGGCCGCATCCAGATGCCCGACATCGACATGGACTTCGACGAGCGCTACCGGGGCGACATGATCAAGTACGCGGCAGAGCGGTACGGCTCGGACCACGTGGCCCAGATCGTCACCTTCTCCACCATCAAGGCCCGGGCCGCGGTGCGCGACGCCTCGCGCGTGCTCGGGCTTCCCTACATCGTGGGCGACAAGATCGCCAAGGCCATGCCCCCGCTCCTCATGGGCCGCGACACCCCGCTCGCCGCCTGTTTGACCAAGACGGAAGGGTTCGAGGACGGGTTCGCCGCCGCCGCCGAGCTCCGGACCATGTACGAGACCGACAGCGAGGCCAAACGGGTCATCGACGTGGCCAAGGGCCTGGAGGGCCTCCGCCGGGGCGACGGCATCCACGCCGCCGCCGTCGTCATCACCGACCTGCCCCTCACCGAGTACGTCCCCATCCAGCGCAAGCCGGACAACAACAACCCGGACGACGCGCCCATCGTCACCCAGTACGAGATGCACGGCGTCGAAGACCTGGGCCTGCTCAAGATGGACTTCCTCGGCCTACGAAACCTCTCGGTCATCGAACGGGCGTTGGACCTCATCGAGATCTCGACCGGATCCCGGCCCGACATCGACAACATCCCCCTCGACGACGACGCGACGTTCGCCATGTTGCGCAAGGGCGACACCATGGGTGTGTTCCAGCTCGAGGGTGGCCCGATGCGGTCGCTCATGCGCTCCCTCGCCCCCACCTCGTTCGACGACGTGGCCGCCCTCGTGGCCCTGTACCGGCCCGGCCCGATGGCGGCCAACATGCACCGCGACTACGCCGACCGGAAGAACGGCCGCCAGCCGGTCACCTACGCCCACCCCGACCTGGAGGAGATCCTCGCCGACACCTACGGGCTGATGATCTACCAGGAGTCGGTCATGCGGGTGGCCCAGAAGTTCGCCGGATACACGCTCGCCGAGGCCGACAACCTCCGCAAGGCGTGCGGCAAGAAGATCCGTGCCCTCATCCAGGCCGAGCGCGAGCAGTTCGTGGCCGGCTGCGTCACCGAGGGGTACGGGGACGAGCTCGGGACCGCACTCTTCGACATCATCGAACCGTTCGCCGACTACGCATTCAACAAGTCCCACTCCTACGGCTACGGCTTCATCGCCTACCAGACCGCATGGCTGAAGGCCCACTTCCCCGTCGAGTACCTGGCCAGCCTGCTGACCTCGGTCAAGGACAACAAGGACAAGACCGCTGTCTACCTGGGCGAGTGCCGCTCGCTGGGCATCGAGGTGCTCGTCCCCGACGTCAACCGCTCCCTTGCCGAGTTCACGCCGGACTTCACCGCCGGCGAGGGGGACATCGGCACGTCGGGCGACAGCCCGGGGGCCATCACCTTCGGACTCGCCGCCGTGCGCAATGTCGGCGAGGCTCTGGTCGCCCTCATCGTGGCCGAACGGGAGGAGCACGGCCCCTTCGTCGACTTCTACGACTTCTGCCAACGGGTCGACCCCCAGGTCCTCAACAAGCGGACCATCGAGTCGCTGATCAAAGCCGGCGCCTTCGACTCGATGGGCCACGCCCGCCAGGGCCTGTTCCTCGTCTTCGAGGAGATCGTGGACCGCACCCTCGAGCGGCGTCGCGAGCACGACGCCGGTGTCATGTCCCTCTTCGCCACCCTGGAGGAGCCGAGCGAGGGCACGACCACCGGATTCGCCGACACCCGGCTCCCGGTCCCGGACGCCGAGTTCGACAAGTCGCTCCGCCTGGCGTTCGAAAAGGAGATGCTCGGCCTCTACATCAGCGACCACCCCCTGATGGGGCTCGAGGGCTCCCTGTCCCGGCTGACCGACTGCAGCCTGGCCGAACTGCGCGACTACGACCCCGACGCCATGGCGGCCACCGGCTACGAAGGCGGTGGCGTCAAGGTGGTGGGCGGCGTGGTCACCGAGCTCCAGCGCCGCTACACGAAGAAGGGCGACCTGATGGCCACCTTCGTCCTGGAGGACCTCAACGCCTCGATCGAGACGTTCGTCTTCCCGAAGACGATGGCCGACTACGGCGCCCTGCTCGACGACGACGCCATCGTGGTGGTCAAGGCCAGGCTCGACATGCGCGACGAGCGCCTGAAGCTGGTGTGCATGGAGGTCTCCCGACCCGAGTTGGTGGCCGACGGCCTTCGGGACCTCCGCATCTCGCTTCCGCTCGGGTCCCTGACCGACCGCACCGTCGACGACCTCAAACGCCTCCTGTCCGAGCACCCCGGACACAGCCCGGTGCTGCTCCACGTGGGCGACAAGGTGCTCCGTCTGCCGTCCGAATTCAACGTCGACAGCAGCCGTGGGCTCATGGGCGAGCTCCGGGTCCTGCTCGGCCCTCGGGCCATCCAGTCCTGACACCCCGTCAGATCACTCCGCTGCGACCGCCGGCCGCCGCCTGTGTCAGCTGACTGCTCCGTCCCTGGTCAGAGGTTTACAGGGCTCCGATCACCGGGCGGATACGACACGGGCCCAGATTTCCCGTAAAATCTTGTAACGGCTCCTGGCGTGGGAGATCCGGAACGAGGCCCCACCCCTGCGGCGGCACGTTCCGGAGGCCACGGCCGACCAGGTGCGGGGGATGAAGACGCAGGGAGATCGAGGAGTACGGAACGACATATGTCCATCCAGGTGGAGACCAAGGATTGCACGTCGATCAGTGACGCCGAGCTGGCCGAAATGGCCGATCTGTGCGCCGAGCGGGAGCCTCGCTTCGATATCGGATTCCTGTCAAAACAGCGCGAGGAGTGGGTGCTCGTCACCCGGGCCCGCGAGGGGAACAAGCTCCGTGGCTACTCGTTCTCCACCCTCGAGCGCATCGGCGGCACGCCGTCGCTCCTGATCGGGCTGGCCACCGTGGACCGGACGTCCCGGGCCGACACCGTGCTGCGGTCGATGATGGGCGACAAGTACCGGCGGGCCCTGCTCGCCTTCCCGGACGAGGATGTCCTGGTCGGCACCCGTCTTCTCGGACCCGACGGGTTCAAGGCCTTCGCCGGCCTGACCGAAGTCGTCCCTGCTCCCGACCAGAAGGCGACCGGCGAGGAGCGTGCCTGGGGGCGCCGTCTGGCCAAGCGGTTCGGCGCCGACGGTCGAATCGACGATCGCACCTTCGTGGTGACCAGCGACGGCTGCGAGGCCGGGGGATTCGACTTCGCCAGCCCCAAATCGGAACCGGCCCCCGAGATCCTGGCCTTCTTCGAGACCGTGGACAGTGCCGCAGGCGGCCGGCTGGTCACATTCGGGTGGGCCATGGCCGAGGATCTCGCCGCCGGCAAGCTCGGCGGTCGCTGATCCCCGTCCCCGCCGCCACCCCTGCCGGGGTGGCGGGCAACAACCCATCTCCGGGGTGCAGGCAATAGCATGGGTCTGTGAAGGTATCCACCCGAGGGGACTATGCCAGCCGGGCGCTCCTGTCGCTCGCGCTGCACGCCGCCTCCGACGGCGACGGCCCTACCGCGGTCCGCGACATCGCCGAGCGGACCGGGCTTCCCCAGCCCTACCTCGAGCAGATCCTCCTCGCCCTCAAGGGCGCCGGACTGGTCCGCTCCAAGCGGGGCGTGGGCGGCGGCTACGTTCTCGCCCGATCACCCGAGGAGATCACCCTCTCCCAGATCGTGTCGGCCGTGGACGGCCCCATCGTGGCCGGCGACTTCGGTCTCCCCCACGAGAACGGTGCATGCGACCACGAGGGGCAGTGCGTGCTCCTGACCGTGTGGGCCGACGTGGGCGAGCACATGCGCACCCACCTCGAGTCGTTCAATCTGGCCGACATGGTCGCCCGCGCCCAGGGCAAGACGCCGGCCATGCCCAACGCGGCAGTCTGACCCGCCCGGATCCCCGACGATGGACGCCGCACGCCTGGCCGTGCTGGTGGCCGGCATCGTCGTGCTGGTGGCCGATGCCTACAGCGTCCTGACCGTCCTCATCGTCCCCCGGGCGGCCCACGGCGTCGTCACCTACCCGATGGTCGCCGTGCGGGCCCTGTTCCGCCAGGCGGCCCTCCCGGCCCGGACGTACGCCACCAAGGACCGCGTCCTGGCCCTCAGTGAGCCGGTGGCCCTGATCGTCGTCCTGACGACCTGGCTGTGTCTGGCCGTGGCCGGCTTCACCCTGGTCAACTGGGGAATCGGGGTGCGGACGTTCAGCACCGCCTTCTCCGAGGCCGGCTCGTCGGTCTTCACCCTCGGCTTCACCCTGACCAGCAACCAGGGCTCCCGGGTGGTCGACTTCGTCGCCGCCGGCACCGGCTTGGTACTGGTCGCCCTCCAGATCGCCTACCTGCCCACCCTGTACGCCGCCTACAACCGGCGCGAAACCCTGGTCACCCTCCTCGAGAGCCGGGCCGGGGCGCCCGCCTGGGGACCCGAGCTCCTCATCCGCCACCAGCTGGTCGGCACCGTCGACAACCTGCCGAGCCTGTTCGCCGACTGGGAGCGGTGGGCCGCCGACGTGGCCGAGAGCCACTCGACCTACCCGTCCCTCCTCTACCTGCGCTCGCCGAGGTCGAAGAACTCGTGGATCGTGAGCCTGATGGCGGTGTTGGACGCCGCCGCTCTGATCCTTGCCGTGGACCCCGAGGGTGCCCCCACCGAGGCCCGCATGTGCATCCGGATGGGCTTCACCTGTCTCCGCGACATCGCCCGGGCCACCCGCGTCCACTACGACCCGGATCCCAGTCCCGACGACCCCATCTCGCTGCCGGAAGAGGAGTTCGTCGACGCATGCGCCCGGCTGACGGCCGCCGGATTCGCCACCTCCCGTCCGATCGACGAGGCCTGGGCCCACTTCCGGGGCTGGCGGGTAAACTACGAGGCCGTCGGCTACGCCGTGGCCAACAAGCTCAATGCGCCTCCGGCGCTGTGGACCGGTCCCCGCCACCTGTTCCGCGGTGAGTCCCTGGAGCCCCAGCGGCCGCTGGACCGGCGCCCGAGCAGGCCACCGCCGGGTCCGGATGTCATCCCGACGGAGCCGGGCCGGGGGTCCCGGGACGACGGATCCGGGTGACGTCGGATCCGCGACTTCCCCGCCCGCCGGCCACAGCTACGTGTTCCAGTGCTCGAGCACCGGCTGCTCCCGCTCCCATCCGAGGACGCTGATCGATGCCGGGCCGAGCACCAGGTAGCGGGCCGAGAGGGGATCGACGCCCAGCCATCGCACGGCCAGGACCCGGAGCAGGTGCGCATGGGCGACGCACGCCACATCGCCCGATCCCTGCCGGATCTCGGCGATGACCTTGTCCACACGGGTTGCGACCTGGTGGATCGTCTCGCCACCGGGCACCCCGTCGGCGAACAGGTCCCACGCCGGCCGGTCCTCGCGGATGGAGGCGGTGGTCCGTCCCTCGTACTCGCCGTAGTCCCATTCGACCAGTTCAGGGGCGACCTCCACCTCCTCCAGGCCGGCCAGTTCGGCCGTCAGCCGGGCACGGGAGAGCGGGCTCACCAGGACGTGGGCGAAGTGCCAGGCGGCCAGACGGGGAGCCAGCGACGCGGCCTGGACCTCCCCCCGGGGGGTGAGCGGGATGTCGGTGCGCCCGGTGTGGCGGCGGTCGCGGCTCCAGGCGGTCTCGCCGTGTCGGATGAGGACCACCCGGGGGGGTACGTACGTCATCCGTGCAGCCGATCACCGCGAGCACCCGTTGCGCAAACCGTAACCGACCTCGAATTCCTGGTCCCGGGCAGGAATGTACCCGAGGGGTCCGGCGTTGGCACGGGGGAAGGTTCACTCACGAAGTTCGAGGAGAAGGATGACGACGCGTACGGCAACAGTGAAGAGTCAGGTGTCCGTGCCCTCGAACGCGTCGAACCGGAGGGCCGCGGGCGGCCGCTCCGGACCCACGGCGAACAAGGCCCCGGCGGGCAGGAACCGGGGGTCGGAGGCGGACAGCCTCGGGCTCTTCCTGCGTGATCTCGACCACCACCCGCTTCCCGACCACGACGCCCAGACCGAGCTGGCCAAGCGGGTGGCCGACGGTGACGAGGAGGCCCGGCGCGAAATGGTGGCGGCCAACCTGCGCCTGGTCGTCCACTGGGCCCGCCGCTACCAGGACCGCGGGGTGGACCTCCCCGATCTCATCCAGGAGGGCACCTTCGGCCTGATGCGGGCCGTCGACAAGTTCGACTGGGAGCGGGGCTTCCGGTTCTCGACGTACGCGACCTGGTGGATCCGTCAGGCCCTCCAGCGCGCCGTCCAGCAGCACGGGCGCACCATCCGGCTCCCCATGGAGGTGGCCGAGCGCAACCAGCAGGTCGACGCCGCCCTGTGGGAGCTCACCCATCAGCTGCAGCGTCCCCCGACCGATGCCGAGCTGGACGACGCCACCAATACCTCGGCGGCGGTGCGTGAGGACCTGACCCGGGCCGCACGGGTGGTGGCCAGCCTGGATCAGCCCGCGGCCACCGACTCGACCGCCACCCTGGGTGATCTGGTCTCCACCGATCAGAGCGACTTCGAGGACGACGTTGCCGTCGAGCTCACCCTCGACCTGGTCCGCCAGGCGGTCGACCGGCTCTCCGACCTCCAGCGCGACGTCATCCGCCACCGCTTCGGCTTCGACGGCAGCGACCCGGCGTCCCTCCAAACCACGGCCGAGCGCATGGGGATCGGGGTCCGCAAGGTGCGCCAGGCCGAGTCCGAGGCGCTCGAGATCCTGGCGGTCAGCGACGCCCTCGAGGCCGCACACGAGGCTGCCTGACCGACCGGCCCCGGATCCCTCCCGCCGGAGGGGTCCCCGGTCGGACTGCTACTCCTCGAGCGCCGCCAATTGAACGGCCAGGTCGTCGGGAAGCTCCGAGGTCCACGACACCCGCTCCCCCGTCCCCGGGTGGTCGAAGGCCAACGAACAGGCGTGCAGGAACGGGCGTGTCACCGTCGCTCCGGGCAGTGACCGGCCCTGGCTGTAGGGCTCGTCGCCCACCACGGGATGGCCGATGGCCGCGAGGTGGACCCGGATCTGATGGGTGCGGCCGGTCTCGAGCGACGCCCGGACCAATGTCGTGGCGGCCGGGGCGGTGAACCTCCCCTCGACCCGGTAGCGGGTGCGGGCCTCCTTGCCCTTGCGCGAGATGGCCATGCGGGTCGGCGAGCTCACCGAGCGCCCGATGGGTGCGTCGACCACACCCGACTCCCCCTCCACCGTGCCGAGCACCAGGGCACGGTAGGTGCGGGAGACCTCGCGGGCGGTCAGCTGGGCCACCAACGACCGGTAGGCGTCAGGGGTCCGGGCCACCACCATCAACCCGGACGTGCCGCGGTCGAGCCGGTGGACGATCCCCGGGCGGTCGGACTCGGAGCCCACCAGTCCCGGCAGGGCCGACAACTCCGGGTAGCGGGCCACCAGCCCATGGACGAGCGTGCCGGACCGGTGACCGGCCCCCGGATGGACGACCAGGCCGGCCGGCTTGTCCACCACGATGATGTCGTCGTCGACATGGACGACCTCGAACTCGACCGACGGGTCGCCGTCCGGGCCGGTGACCACCCCCTCGTCGGGGCGATCGACGGTGAGCGTCTGGCCCGCGGTGAGCCGGGTGCTCCGGCTGGTGACCGGCCGCCCGTCCAGGGTCACCCGACCCGACGCCACCAGAGCATCCACCGAGGACCGGGACACGTCGGCCAACAGGGCGACCGCCCGGTCGACCCGCACGCCCTCCAGTGACGCCGGGACCACCACCGAGAACGTGCTCACACCCGCCCCTGGCCGCGGAACAACGAGAGCGCGAGCAGGATGCAGCCGATGGTGATGCACGAGTCGGCCACGTTGAAGGTGGGGAAGAAGTGGAAGTCGACGAAGTCGACGACCGCGCCGTGGTCCCCGCGGAAGAACCGGTCGCAGAGATTGCCCAGGGCGCCACCGAGGATCAGTCCGAGCGTCGCTGCCCGCGCCACGGTCGGTGCCCTCCACACCAGGATCAGCAGGATCCCCACCAGGATCACCGCCACCACGACGATCACGCCGGTGGCTCCCTGGAACAGACTGAACGCCGATCCGGTGTTGAAGGACAGCGCCAGATCGAGGCGCCACACCACGTGGACCGGCCTGGCTGCCAGGTGGCCGACGGCCCACCACTTGGTGAGCTGGTCGGCGAGAACGACGGCGAGCGCCACACCCGCGGCAACCGCCATGCGGGTCGGTGCGGCGGAACGGGTCCCGTGGTGCCGGTCACCGGTCACCACGGCCGACTCATCGGTCAGCGCCGTGACAGGCCGCCGCTCTTGCAGGCGACGCAGAGTCGTGCGAAGGGCAGCGCCTGGAGCCGGGCCTTGGGAATCGGCTGGAAGCAGCGCTCGCACCAGCCGTACGTCTTGCGGTCGAGCTTGCGCAGTGCGTCGTCGATCTCCTCGACCGCAGCAGTCGCCTGGGCCGACAGTGCCAGGTTGCGCTCCCGGTCGACGGTGACCGTGCCCCCTTCGCCCGATTCCTCGTCGAACTGCACGTCGCCCGGTTCGCGCTCGAGGGCCAGCGAGTCCGCCTCGGCGCGCAGATCGACCGCCTGGCCCGAGTAGATGGCCCGCTCCTCGAGGAGCAGCACACGTTGAGCGTCCAGGAACTTGGTGTCCTTGGCATAGGGACCGACGGTCGGGCGCTTCGGGGGCTCCGGTGCCGCCTTCTTGGCCGCCGGTGCCTTGACTGCAGGGGTCTTCGTCGCCGCGGTCTTGGTCGCCGCGGTCTTGGCCGCGGGGGCCTTCGTCGCAGGTGCCTTCGACGGGGACGCCTTGGTGGCCGCACTCTTCGACGTCGTCGTCTTGGAGGTGGGAGCCTTCGACGGGGAGGCCTTGGTCGCCGGCTTCTTGGCTGCACCAGCCCTGGCCGCGGTCGCCTTGGGTGCCGGAGTCTTCGACGACGAGGTCTTGGCTGCTGACGTCTTGGCTGCTGGCTTCTTGGCCGAAGTGGTCTTGACGGTGGATCCCTTGGTCGGGGCGACCTTCGAGTTGGTCGACTTGGCGGCGGCCTTCGACGCCGGGGCGGACGTGCGGGCCGTGGCGGCCTTGGTGGGGACCTTCTTCGCCGGCGCGGCCTTGGCGGCCCCCGCCGGCGACTTCTTCACTGCGGTCAATGCGACCTCCTTCAAGGATCTGCCCGTCACGCCGTGTGCGGCGCTTCGGCGCTGCGGCACCTGTGTGCCAGCGACATCGACGAGCGGGTGACCCTACCGTGCCCGGGGAACGACAGCAATCCGGGAAGCTCGGTCGGATGTCCCTGGCACCCTAGTCGCAGGCGGCGGGTCGTCGAACCGGACGGGACGGCGGATCGTCCGTCGAGGAACCGGTCACGTCGAACCGGGGGTCATCAAGGCAGGAGTGCCGGCAGGCTCCCTCGTCCCGGCAACACCGGGACGAAGCGAGAGGCGACTCCGGTGGCCGGCTAGCTCGTCGAGGCCGACGATGCCGGAACCGTCGCCCCGGACGGCCGCAGCTGGGTGATCTCGCCGGAAGCGCCGGATCCCCGCGACGAGTCGGAAACCGTGGGGAGCGGTGGTGTCTCGCCCGAGGCCGGGGGCTGGCTGGCGCCGCCCGCGGGCAGGTTCCCGTCCACCAGGACCAGCATCTCGGCCAGCGCGGTGCGCACTCGCTCCCGCTCGGTCTCCAACTGACGGGCCAGGGTCTCGACTTCGTGGGAGAGGTGGCTGCGGTTTGACTCGAGCCGCGCGATCTCCTCGCGCAGGCGCAGCTCCGAATCGGCCTGGACCCTACGCACGTGCGCCTCGGCGTCGGCCACGATGCGAGCGGCCTCGGCCTCGGCCTCGGCTTTGGTCTCGTCCACGAACTTCTGGGCGAGGAGGAGCGTCCGTTGGAGCGTGTCGTCGGGCACCACGGGTTCGGCCGGGGCCACGACCACCTGGGGAGGGGCCTCCAGCTTGGCCGCGAGTTCAGTTTCGAGCTGTGCGATCGTCTCGGCTGCCTTGCGGAGGCGCTCGGTGTTCTGCCGCAGTTGCTCCTGCAACCCTTCGGCTTCCACCGCCGCCTTCTCGAGGTACTCGTCGACGTCGTCGCGGTGATATCCCTTGAGGGTCTCCCGGAACTCCACGGTACGAAGACAGTCCAGCGCAGATTGGGATGCGTCCATGCCGCCATCGTAGTGGCGGCCGTCGGAATTTCCAGGGATTGTCGGAAGGTTCGCGTCGTCCCTGATCAGGACCGGTGCACCGGCTGGAGGTGCGTCCCCGTTCCGGTCAGAAGACGGTGCTGATCAGGACTTCGATGACCAGGAAGACGACCAGGACCGACAGGTCGAGGCCGACACCGCCGATCTGCACCGGCGGGATGATCTTGCGCACGGGACGGAGCACCGGTTCGCAGATGCTGGCCAGGACCCTCTGGACCTTGAAGACCGGCGAGTCGTAGGCGAGCCTCCCCGAGAACGTCAGCCAACTCAGCACCGAGTAGGCCAGGAGGACCAGGAGGAAGAGGTAGAGGATGTCACCGATGAGCTGGAGCATGGGGGCTCAGACTACGGTTCGACGCGAGGCTGCGGGTCGCGAGTCAGGGGTTGACCAGACCGTGATCGGCCAGACGCTGACGCTCCTCCTCGGACACCTTCACGTTGGAGGGGGTCAGGAGGAACACCTCGTCGGCCACCCGCTCCATGCCGCCCGACAGCGCATAGGTGGCACCGCTGCAGAAGTCGATCATCCTGCGCTGCAGGTCGCGGTCGGCGGTCTGCATGTTGACGATGACCGGCTGGTTGTTCATCAGACGGTTGGCGATCTCGACCGCGTCGGCAAACCGCGCCGGGGACACGATGTGCACGCGGGCCCCGGCATCGGGAGTGGAGATCTTGACCGAGGGCGACGTGGCCGGCCGGGGAGGGACCACCTGCGGCGAGGCGGCCACCGGGCCAGTCGACCCGCCGGCCGCGGTCACCCGGATGCGACCCGTCGGGGAGGGAATTGGCTCCTCTTCGGGCTCGGCCACCACGGGACGGCGGCCTGCCAGCGGTGCCGGGCGGCTGTCGTAGTCGTCGTAGTCGTCGTAGTCGTCGACCAACCCGAGGTACGCCATTGATTTCTTGATGAACGAAGTTGCCATTTGTTCCTCCCTGCGACAGCGTAGTGCGTCACTCCGGCCCTGCGGTGAACGCCGCGACCCCCTGTGGACCCCCCTCAGGCCGTCCTACGGGGCGGTCGGGCCCCGAACAGGGCCCTCCCCACCCGGACCATGGTCGAACCCTCGTCCAGTGCGACCTCGAGGTCGTCGGTCATCCCCATCGAGCGCACCTCCAGACCGAGGGTATCGGCCAACCGGGACACCTCGCGGAAGCCGGGCCGGGCATCCTCGGGAAGCCCTGGAGCACCCACGGCCATCAGTCCGGCCACGTCGAGTTCCTCGTCACCCAGGGCGGCGACCAGGCCGGGGACCTGGCCCGGCGGTACACCGCCCCGGCCGGGCAGTCCGGCCACGTCCACCTCGACCAGGACCCGCGCCCCGGGACGCCGCCGGGCGATGGCCCTCCCCTCCTCGATCCGGCTGACCGACTGCCAGCACGACACCAGTGGAGCCAGGCGGGCCACCTTGTTCCGCTGGATGGCACCCAGGTAGTGCCACTCGGGGGCGGGCCCGCCGTCCGTGGCCACTTCGGTGGCCTTGGCCACCAGCTCGTCGGCGTAGTTCTCGCCCACCGCCGTCAAACCGGCCGAAAGGGCCGCGCGCACGGCGTCGGCACCGAACCCCTTGGTGACGGCCACCAGCGTCACCTTGTCGGGCTCGGGTGCAGCTGCCTCGATGCGGGCCCTGACCGCGGCCAGTCGCTCCTCGAACCCGTCGGCCATCGGTTCCGGCGCCGTGGTCACCGGCCCGTCCCGCCGGTGGCTCCGGTCGACCACACCACCAGGGCCTGGCGGCCGACGTCCCCGCGGGCCCGGTGCGAGAAATAGCCGTCGCCGCACGCCGTGCACCTGTCGACCCCGTCGACCGTGCGGGCGCCCACGGCCTCGAGGGCGGTGCCGATCCCGGCCTGCAGGTCGAGGGCCGGATGCCCGTCGGAGGTCAGCCCCCGGACGTGATCGCCGTAGACGGAGGCCGCGTCGTCGAGGTCCGGGGGGGAGAACCCGTAGCACTCGGCGTGGATGCACGGTCCGAGCGAACCCACCACATCGGTGGCGCCCTGCTCGCGCATCAGTCGCACCGACGCCTCCACGACCCCTGCGAGCAGACCGCGCCATCCGACGTGCACGGCAGCGAAGATCCCTTCGGGACTCGACAGTGCCAGAGCGCCGCAGTCGGCGGTCAGGACGCACAGCGCGATCCCCGGCGCCGAGGCGACGAGGGCGTCGTACTCACCCACGTTCGAGCAGGCGGCCCGGCGTTCGCCACCTTTGCCACCCCCGCCACCCCCGGTCGCCGGTCGGCGGGACACCCCGACCACTCCCGGACCGTGCACCTGGCTGGCCCAGGCGACGAGGTCGACCCGGCTGCCGCTGCCCCCGGCGACGTCGGTGGCGACACTCGTGAGCCGAGCCCCGTCGTCGGGCCCGTGACCGGCGGGGCGCAGGTCGCCGCGGGACGAGTCCGTCCAGGCGGCGTGGACGCCACCGTCGAGTGCAACCGAGATCGCGCCGCGGATCAGCGCCACGGGGTGGGTCAGCGAAGGAACGAGGGCACGTCGAAGTCGTCGTCGCCCAGGTCGAGGTCGTCGTCGGACGGCGTGGCGAAGATGTCCTCGTGGGTCGAGTCGGCACCGAGCACCCGGCTCCGGGCGTCGTCGCGGCCGGTCGACTCGGCCACTGGCGCGCCGCTGCGCACCGGGGGTTGGGCCTCCCACCGCTCGAACCCGGCGGCGATGACGGTCACCCGGACCTCTTCGCCCATGGCCTCGTCGATGACGCTCCCGAAGATGATGTTGGCATCGGGGTGGGCGACGCCGTGGATGATCTCGGCCGCCTCGTTGACCTCGAACAGGCCGAGGTCGGGGCCGCCGGCGATGTTGAGCAGGATTCCCCGCGCGCCCTCGATCGACGCCTCGAGCAGCGGGCTGGTGATGGCGGAACGGGCCGCGTTGACCGCACGCCCCTCCCCCGTGGCCGAGCCGATGCCCATGATGGCCGTGCCGGCATTGGACATGATCATCTTCACGTCGGCGAAGTCGGTGTTGATGAGGCCCGGAACGGTGATCAGGCTGGTGATGCCCTGCACCCCCTGCATCAGGACCTCGTCGGCCATCTTGAACGCGTTGACCATCGACGTCTTCTCGTTCGACACGGTCAGGAGCCGGTCGTTCGGGATG
>JBEKCS010000030.1:0-45132 GCA_050014755.1 Acidimicrobiales bacterium | reverse complement strand
CCTCGTACGGCCCGTCGTCGTCGCTCCAGATCTGGTGGCAGATCTGGAGGGTCTCCTCGAGGCGCTCGAACCGTTCGGCGACGGGAGGGAAGGGCACTCCGTAGGCAAGGTGCTCGCGCTCGTACCAGGCCGCGCCGATCCCCAACTGGGCCCGACCGCCAGACAGCACGTCGAGGGTGGTCACGATCTTGGCCAGCAGGCCGGGGTGGCGGTACGTGACGCCGGTGACCATCAACCCGAGAGTCAGCCGCTCGGTGCGTCCGGCCAGGAACCCGAGCGAGGTGTACCCCTCGAGCATCGGCTCCCTCCGGTCGGCGAACTCCTCCATCTGGAAGTAGTGGTCCATGAGGGTGAACGTCGAGCAGCCCGCATCCTCGGCGGCCCGTGCCGTTCCCGAGAGGATCGGTGCGATCGCCTCGGGCCCGCCAGGAAGGGTGAAATTGGCGAAATGGATGCCGAGTTCCATGGGGCTCCTCTGGTTCGTCGTCCTACCCGACCACAGTAGGCCGGCGACGGGGACTACGACTCGACCCGTGAGTCCTCCGCCGCCTCCAGGACGGCCAGGATCTCGTCGCCCCACCGCTCGAGCCGGATCGGCCCCATGCCCCGGCACCTACCCAGCTCGGCCAGTGTCGCCGGGCTCCGCTCGGCGATCCCGACCAGCTCCTTGTCGTTGAGCACCACGTACGCCGGCACCCCTTCCTTGCGGGCCACGGCTGATCGCCAGGCACGCAGGGAGGCCTCGCCCGGACCGGCCGTGGTCGACCCGGTGCCCTGGTCGACCGGCCGTGGACCAGGACGCCGCCGGCTCCCGTCGCCCTTCGCCGCCGCCTGCCCCCGGGGGGCGGTACGGGCGGTGGTGGCACCGTGTGGAGCGGTCCCGTCGAGCTCGGCCAGGAACCGGGACGGCGCGTCCCGGTCGCCGGTCACCACCACCTGGCTCCCGGCACGGGTGACCGCCACGTGGAAGACCCGTCGCTCACCCTCCACATCGTCGCTCAGGCGGTGGGGAAACAGACCGGCCGAGGCCCCGACGACGAGGACGTGCCCCCACTCCTTGCCCTTGATCCGGTGGACCGTCGACAACTCGACCCCGGGCCCGTCAGCCGGCGGACGGGCCAGGACCTCGCGCAGCCAGTGGGCGAAGGTGGCGGCGTCCGGGTGGAACGGTGCCACCGACTCCAGGGCGGCCAGGTCGTCGGCGTGGGTCGAGCGGTCCGCTCCGGCCCGGGAGGCGTCGAGCGTGTCCAGGGTGGCATCGAGGCCGATCCCCACCCGCACGGCCCGCAGCGCCTCGGCCGTCGACCGGGTGGCAGCCAGGGCCACGACCTCGAGGTCGTCGGCGTACGCCTCGAGCTTGGGCACGTCGCGACCGGACAGCCGGCCGGCCAGCCTGCGAATGTCGGCGATGGAGGTGGTCCGGTTCTTGGTCACCATGTCGACGACCATGGGGGCGATGCCACGCGACGGCCGGCGGATGGTGTCGCGTACGTCGTCCCGTCGGATGGCGCCCGGGTCGCTACCGATCCTCAGATAGGCGAACGCGGTTCGGATGCCGGTCCGGGACAGGATCTGGGTGGTCAGCGGCGTCGTGCAGGGTACGCCCGACTCGAGGAAGGCCACCTGGACCGGGAGGAGTGCCGCGTTGACCCTGGCCAGCACGGCGATGTCGGCCACATCGACCCCGGCGTCGCGCCAGGCGTCGACGACCTCGACGGCCAGACCGGCCTGGGCGTCGGCCGGCGCGGTCCGGACCACGACCGGGCCCCGACCGGCCAGGGGCCCGCCGGTCGCCGGGGGCGGATCGGTCCTCCCCTCCGGCGTCCGGATCGTCTTCGCCACCCGCTGCCGGTTGTACGACAGGAGATGGCGTGCGGCATCGACCACCGCGGGCGGGCAGCGGTAGTTGACCTCGAGGGGATGGTCCGCCGCCCCGGGGAAGTACTCGGCGAAGTCGATGAGGAACTCCGGAGTGGCCCCCGTGTAGCCGTAGATGACCTGGTCGTCGTCGCCGACCCCGAAGCAGTCGAAGCCCGGGGCCACCAGGAGGCGGATCAGCAGCAGGTGGGCCGGGGTGAGGTCCTGGAACTCGTCGACCAGCATGCGCCGGCACCGCGCCTGGGCCGTCGCCCGCGCCGCCGGGTCGGTCACCAGGATCTCGATGGCCCGGTAGATCTGCTCGTCGAAGTCGACCTGTCCGCGCTCGGCCAGCGTCGCCCGGTACCTGTCGAATCCCTCGGCCACCCCGGACGCGTCGGGGTAGGCCTCCTCGGCGGTCTCCGGCGACACCAGTCCCAGCCGTACGAGGGACAGCGCGGCCAGGAACGGTGCCGACGTGTCGGTGTTCGCCTGCCGCTTCACCGCGAACAGCTCGCCGATCAACTCGCGGACGCCCATCTCGTCGATGACCCGGACCGGCCCGGTCGGGCCGAACGCATTGCAGATCCACAGCGCGAGGCTGTTGAGGGTGCGCACGTTCGGGCCCTCCGCGGTCAGCACGTCCGCCACCCGGTTGCGCATCTCCTCGGCCGCCCTGGTGTTGTAGGCGAGTGCCGTGACCACACCGGGGTGGGTGCCGCGTCGGACGAGGAGCCGGAGCCGTTCGGTCAGGACACGGGTCTTGCCCGAGCCGGCCGGCGCGATGACCCGGGCCGGGCCCGAGGGGTGGTCGACCGCGGCCAGCTGGTCCGGCGCCAGACCGGCTCCGGGGTCGGGCGCCGAAGACACGCTGAGCTGCCCGGCCTCCGCACTCCACCGATGGACGACCCCGATACCGTCCCCGGTCGCCGGCGGATCCGGCGGTCCGCCGTCGACCCACAGCGGCGCGCCGTCCGCACGGGCGACATCCGCCGGACCCGATTCGGTGACGCCGCCGTCGGCCAGCCGCCGGGCGAGCTTGCGACCGTGCCACCACACGGGCCGGCCCTCGCGAGCGTCGTAGGCATTGGCCCAGACCAGGAAGTGCAGTCGCTCCCTCCAGAAGGTGAATCCGGGGGCAAGCGCATGAACGGGGCCCTGGTGGCACTCGGGCTCACGGAGCTCTTCGGGCTCGACGCCAAGTTCGATGACCACGGGGCGGCGCTCGAGCCAGGCCCGGTGCAGCTGGTCCACCACGGCTCCGGGGCGATCGAGCGCGTCCGGGCCCACCACGATGCGGGGCGCATCCCCCCACGGCGCGGGGGCCGGGGCGTCCGGGCCCACCACCACACTCCTGCCTAGGGCAACCGGTCCGGGGATCGTCACCGTCTCAACCTAACCACCGGCTGTGCCGGTCCCGGCGGCCACCCCGGTCGCAGCCGCCCTGCCCTCGCAGCTCCTGTCCACGGGAGACCCGCTCCTTGGGACTTTCGGCCCTACGTCTGGCACGAGGTTGTCCGTAGCCTCCCAACAGGAGGTCTTCCGCATGCCAACCCTCACCGTCATGATCGGGACACTGTTCGGGAGCCTCATCGACCTGAACCACCCCGGTCACTACATCCACTGGGGCTTCATCCAGATGTCGTACGCCAACCTGACGGTCATCGTCCTGATGATCATCGTGTTCGTCGCCGCCATCCTCATCCCCTTTGCGAGCCACAAGAGACACGAGGAGGAAGACCGATGACCGTCACCGACCCGGAAGCTGCGCCGGCGGCCGACCTGGACAAGGCCGCCGACCGGCCGGAGGACTCTCATCAGTGGACGGCCAAGCTGCGCCATGCCGCCGTCGACGCCCTGCCCCCCCAGCGGATGCTCCCCGACCGCCAGCCCGCCTACGTGGCGTCGTGGATCTACGTATTCGGGGTGGTGACCATCTCGGCACTCCTGGTCGTCATCGGGACCGGATTCGTGCTGGCCATCATGGGGCCGAACTGGTGGCACGTGTCGTCGACCGGACTCTTCGTGAACTCCCTCCACCTGTGGAGCGTCGAGGTGTTCTTCTTCGCCATGGTCGTGCACCTGTGGGGCAAGTTCTTCATGGCCGCGTGGCGCGGGAAGCGACGGGCCACGTGGATCACCGGCGTGGTGACCTTCCTGGTGTCGGTCGGAGCCGCGTTCACGGGCTACCTGTCGCAGCAGAACTTCGATTCTCAGTGGATCAGCACCCAAGCCAAGGACGGTCTCAACTCGACAGGGATCGGCGCCATCTTCAACGTCACCAACTTCGGCCAGATGATCATGTGGCACATCGTGCTCCTGCCGCTGTGCGTGGTGCTCCTGGTCGGGATCCACGTGCTCATGGTCCGCCTCCGTGGTGTGGTACCGCCGTTCGCGGCCAGGGGGGAGAACCCGGGCGCCGATGTCGGGGCTGGCACAGCACCTGGCGGCGCCGCACTCGACGGAGCGGAGGTGCAGGCGTGAGCGCCCACGCCACCGCCAAGCGGGCCCGGCGCTTCAATCCCGACCGTGACGTCGCCGACTGGCACGGCCGCTACGAGCCCTACGACCTGGTCAAGGAGTTTCTCATCGCCCTGCTCGTCGTCGTCATCCTGGTCGTCGGGCTGGCCGTGGTGTTCGGCTCACCCGACGACGCACCGGTGACGGTCAAGTCGTGGTCGACCTCCGACCCGGTCGACTTCGCCCAGACGGCCATCACCGAGCTGGACGGGACCAGCGGGACGGCCACGTACGGGCCCCCGTACAACACCAATGGCACCTCCCAGTCCATCGGACCGTTCAACCCCGAGCAGTGGATGGGGGTCCACCACCCGATCGACACCGCCCAGGACGACGTCCTCGGACCGCTCGCCACATTGCCAGACAATCCTGAGGTCCAGGCAGCGACGGATGCGTACACGTCGGCGTCCTCCGCACAGCAGGCGACGTGGACGGCGGCATACGAGAAGGCGGTGGCCACTGCGACGTTCACCGACGGGAAGCTGGTGGTGCCCGCCGGCGGCTACGGCCCGGTCGGGCCCATCATCGCATCGCTGACCTCGATGGCCCGCAGTGGGGCGCTCGACGGGGCGCTGCTCAGCTCCCGGCAGTTCTACGGAACCGACTACACCAAGCCCCTCCTGTTCGTCGCCGACGGCCAGTACCTGGCCAACCTGGCCACCAACGACCACCTGGCGGGCGACCAGTGGGGGATGATGAACGAGACGGGGAACTGGCCCGGTCAGGCCTGGTTGTGGCTGTACACGCTCTGGTACCAGGTACCGCCGATGAAGACCTCGTCCAGTGGGGACCTCCAGGTGTTCAGCATCATGATCGTCCTCACCATCCTGCTTGCCGTGCTGCCGTTCATCCCGGGTCTGCGGTCCATTCCCCGGTGGACACGCGTCTACCGACTCATCTGGCGCAACCACTACCGGGAGGTCGAGCGGCCGACAGGCGCTTCGGGGAGGTCGTCCGGTGTGCAGCCGGTGGGCGGAGGGGCCAGGGCGCCGACCACGGTCTCGGAATGACTGACCGGCCGGTAGTGGGCGTAGTCCCTCCTCAAGGCCTGACCGCGTCGACGGGCACTCCCGCCCGCCGGTAACGTCGGTCGTCGCCCCGGGATGACGTCTCGGAGCAGGGGCAAAGGGGAGTCATGGCACTGGACATCGGCCGCAGGACGTTTGAACGCGAGGTGCGGCGCGCTCACGTCGAGGGACGGCCCGTGCCGACGGTGGCGATCGTCGGCGGTGGCCTGTCCGGCTTGGCCGCGGCCGCTCAACTGGTGCGCTCCGGAGCCCGCGGCTTTACCATCATCGAGCAGTCCGACGGCGTCGGGGGGACCTGGAGGGACAACGTCTACCCGGGAGCGGCATGCGACGTCCCCTCCCACCTCTACTCCTTCTCGTTCGCCCAGAAGCGGGACTGGACCCGCCGGTTCGCCGAGCAGCCCGAGATCCTCTCGTACGCGGAGGACCTGGTCGAGCGGTACCGGCTCGGCCCCCACCTCCGGCTCAACACGACGGTCGACGACGCCCGGTTCGACGAGTCGACCGGTACCTGGCATCTCGGCCTGCGCTCCGCCGGAGGTGTCGAGCAGCTCGTAGCCGACACCGTGGTCTTCGCCTGTGGCCAGCTCAACCGCCCCCATCTCCCCGACGTCGAGGGGGTGGACGGGTTCGCCGGTCCCTGGTGGCACTCTGCACGCTGGGACCACTCGGTCGACATCACCGGCAAACACGTGGCCGTGGTCGGAACAGGGGCCAGCGCCATCCAGTTCGTCCCTCCGGTGGCGGCAGCGGCCACCTCGACCACCATCTTCCAGCGGAGTCCCAACTACGTCGGCCCGAAGAAGGACCATCCCTACCGGAGCGGCACCCGGCAGCTGATGAGGCGGGTCGGGGCCCTTCGGACGGCCCACCGGTGGTGGATCTACTGGACCCTCGAGGCGCGCTGGCTGTGCTTCCGCCGTGACAGCCGGGCCGCCAAGATGCTCCAATCCATGTTCGCCAAAGGCATCCGGGACAGTGTGGTGTCCGACCGTCTCCCCGAGCATGCGGTCGTCCCCGACTATCCCGTCGGCTGCAAGCGGATCCTGATCTCCAACGATTGGTACCCGGCGCTCCTTCGTCCCGACGTCACCGTTGTCGACTCGGCCGTCGTGCGGGTCGAGCCCGACGCCGTGGTCACCGCCGACGGCATCCGTCATCCGGCCGACGTGCTCATCTTCGGGACCGGATTCTCCACCACCGACTTCCTGTCCCACATCCCGGTCACCGGGGTCGACGGTCGACGGCTGGCCGACGCCTGGCGCGAGGGGGCCCATGCGTATCTGGGCACCGCCGTCGCAGGGTTCCCCAGCTGCTACGTGCTGTACGGGCCGAACACCAATCTCGGCCACAACTCGATCCTGTTCATGGTGGAACGCCAACTGAACCTCGTCCTCCAGGCTCTGTCCCTGCAGACCGCGTCCTCCACGGGGGTGGACATGCCCGCCGTCTCCGTGCGGGACGCCGCCTACGAACAGGACGACCGCGATACCCAGCGGATGGTGGCCGCGACAGCGTGGGCGGCCAATTGCACCAGTTGGTACAAGAACGCGTCGGGGCGGATCACCAACAATTGGCCCAGCTGGACCGTCCGGTACTGGTGGGACACGCTGAGGCTCCGCCCGGCCGACTTCGAGGTGTCCTCGAAGTCGCCGGCGGTTCGCCGACGGAGCGCCTGAGCAGCAGACTCCGGTCAGCGGCGGGTTGGGTCAGAACCCCGAGTAGTGGTCGGGGATCCGGCCCATCTTTCCGGCCTGGAAGTCCTCGAACGCCTGGGCGACCTCGTCCTTGGTGTTCATGACGAAGGGACCGTAGGCGAAGACCGGCTCGCCGATCGGGCGGCCACCGAGGACCAGCACGTCGAACTCGGGTGTGCGCGCCGACGGCGCGGCCGACGCTGCGAACGTGATCGAGTCTCCCCGTCCGAAGACGGCCAGCTGGCCCGAGGTCACCGGCCGACGGTCCTCACCCACCGTGCCGTCGCCGGACAGGACGTACACGAGCGCGTTGAACGATGGGTCCCAGGGGATCGTCACCGATGCGTCCGGTGCCACCGTGGCGTGCACCATTGCCATGGGCGAGTGCGTGGATCCCGGACCCGCGTGACCGCCGAGGTCACCGGCGATCAGACGGAGCAGCGATCCACCGTCAGGTGTGGTCAGGAGTGCCACGTTCCCCCTGGCGATGTCCTGGTAGGCGGGCGCGATCATCTTGTCCGCCCGGGGGAGGTTGACCCACAGCTGGATCCCGTGGAACAGCCCACCGGACGCCACCAGCTCCTCGGGCGGTGCCTCGATGTGGAGGATCCCCGAGCCGGCTGTCATCCACTGGGTGTCGCCATTGGTGATGAGACCGCCGCCACCGATCGAATCCTGGTGCCGGAAGGTCCCGTCGATCATGTAGGTGACCGTCTCGAATCCGCGGTGGGGATGCCACGGCGTCCCCTTCGGCTCGCCGGGTGCGTACTCGACTTCGCCCATCTGGTCCATGTGGACGAACGGGTCGAGGTGCGCCCGATCCACCCCGGCGAACGCCCGGCGGACCGGAAATCCCTCGCCCTCGAGTCCACCAGGGGCTGTCGTCACGCTCACCACCGGGCGTCCCGTGGTGGTAACCGGATCGGGCTTCCCCAGTCGGGGAAGGGTCAGAACATCGTCAACAGTCACTGCCGGCATGGTCGCACTCCTTACGTCCTGAGGGTCCGCCGGTCCGGGGCGCTCCCGGGCCCACCCTGCTCCTGTCCAACACTAGTTGCGCGCACAACATTCCCCGACCCCTGTTGTGACCTTCGCCGGGAGCCAGCTCTACCATCGTGGCAGGTACGCTGAGTCCAGGCACAGGTCAGGAGACAGCACGTGATCCGGTCACGAGGCGGATCGACTCGTCGCGGCGCCGACGGTCAAAACGGAGGGTTGGATCCACCCACCGAATCGGTAGGGACCCAGCTCCGCCGGGCCCGGGAGGAGCGCGGCCTCGATCTGCTGACCGTGCACGACCGCCTGGGACGCCCGATCACCCAGATCGAGGCGTTGGAGACCGGCGACATGACCTCGTTTCCCGACGAGACCCTGGCCCTCTCGGTCCTCCGGCGCTACGCGACGTTCCTCGGACTCGACGGGAACGTCCTCGCCCGGCAGTTCGTCGCCGCCCGCGGCCTGCCGCCCGACGACGAGGGCGCCGAACTCCGCATCGCCGCCCTCACCAGCGTCGGCGCCGCGGTGTCCTCCGGTCCGGACCACCTGCGTGCCTACACCGAGACGGGCGAGGTCCCCCAGATCGGCCGACACGGTGCCTCGCCCACCGGTACCTTGGAGAAGTTCAACCGCGCAGCGTCCTCTGGACCTCCCACCGGGACCTTCCCCGTCGTCCCCCGCTCCGACCTGCGCCGGAGCCGCCGGACGGTGGCCCGCGCCAGGCGCAGGATGCGCGCACCCACACCACTCAAGGTCCTCACCTGGTTCGTCGTTCTGTTGCTCGCCGTCGTGGGGGCCGGATTCGTCCTGCAGGCGACGTCACCCCAGACCCTGGCCAACGCCCACATCCTGCGGGTCGTCCCCGCCGGTTCGGCAGCACCGTCCACCGGCGGGTCGTCCGGAACGACCGGCACCAACCCGGCACCGCCGACGCGCCAGGTCTTCCCGGTCCAGCCTGCAGGTGCCACTCCGTCGAGCGCGACCTATACCGTGGCCACGTCGAAATTCAAGGTCGTGGTGGCCACCAGCGGCCCGTGTTGGGTGCAAGTCACCAGCTCGTCCTCGCCCGACCCGTTGCTGAGCGGTGTGGAGCCGGGTGGCAAGGTGCTCGCCTACCCCGCAGACGGCGTCATGACCGTCGAGGTCGGTTCGACCGCGGTGCTGGTCGGCATCACCATCAAGGGGAAGACCGCGTTCACCGCGACACCCAAGGTGATCCCGTTCACCTACACATTCGCCCCGGCGGGCTGAGTCCGCCCCCGTCCGCTGGGTGTCCGCTCAGTAGTCGACGCCTGCCTGCAGATCGCTGGACCCCACCGGGGTGAGCGTCGTACCGGCGGCGGCGTAGGAGGCGTCGAGTTCGGCGTCGAGTCGGGCCGTCCGACGGCCCTCGAAGCGCATCCACTGGAAGAAGATCGGGATCAGGGCCATGAAGGTGAACGCCTCCGCGCCCACCCACAGGATGCCGGCGCCGGCGTGGGTGCTCGACAGGGTGTACATCGAAGCGGCGGGGCGGGCGGCCGTGAGCAGTGCGAGCGCGAGGAACGACTCGACCGGCACCCCGATGACCAGACTCACCATCTTCATGCCGTGACCCATCGGCCAGTGCGGGATGTAGTCGACGCCGACGATGGGCCACCAGAAGTGCATGGCCGCGACCAGGAAGGCGATGTTGACCAGGTCCATGAGCCACATGTGGCTCATCGCCACGCCGAGGGCCGAGGTCAGGAAGAACGCGAACATCGAGAAGTAGTACACGAACGCCACCGGAATCGGGTGGCTCCACCACTTGAAGATGCTGGAGTTGAGCACCCCGAGCAGGCGGGCCTTGGTGGCCCGGCTCGATGTCTGCAGGGCGAGGGTCATCGGGGCCCCGAGCGCCAGGAGCGGCGGGGCCGTCACCATCAACAGCAGGTGCTGGATCATGTGGGCCTGGAAGTAGCCCATGGTCAGCGAGGCCACCGGGGACTGCAGCGCCACGTCCACCATCACCAGACCGGTCAGGAACGACCACGTCCGCATCCAGCTCCACTGTCGGCCCTTGGCCGACAGTGCCCACGTCGACTGGACGTACCACGCACCGACAACGACCACCGTTACCAGGGTCACGAGCGCGAAGGGACTGAAATCCCACCGGGTGAGCAGCGTGTGGAGGTTGGGCGTGAGACCCTGCGCCCCGACGGTCCCGATCGTGGCTGGCACCCCACCAGACTAGCGAGTACGTACTCGGGCGCCCATTCGGGCCGACGCCTGACGCCGTCGCCCGCCGTTCCGATCGGTACGACCGGCGGTCGGCGTAGGCGTCCCCGGGCCAGTCCCGCCGACCGGTCCCGTCCGAACCGCCCCGTGCAGACGTGTTCAGCGCACGTCGAAGGAAGTCCTCGGTAAAAGTGTTCTCCCAACGTGCGCACAATGTGTGTATACCCACGAAAACCGAAGTGCACCTCTGCCCTCACCCCCGACCCCACCTCTGCCCTCACCCCCGACCCCACCTCTGCCCCACCTCTGCCCCAACTCTGACCCCACCCCTGACCCCACCTGCGGGATCCGTCCTGCCACGGGTTAGCGTGTCCGGGGATGGCGAAGCTGGGCGGGAACCAGAGGAGGGGGACGGATCCGGGGATGATCGAGGACCGGCTGGTCGCCATCGTGGGGTCTGAGCATGTCGATGCCGGAGCCGACGTGTCCGACGACATCTGCCACGACGAGGCTCTCGGCCTCGAACCGGTGCGGCCTGTCGCCGTCGTCCGACCCGGCACCACTTCAGAGGTCGCGGCCCTCGTGCAGGCCGCGGCGGCGGAGGGGGTTCCCCTGACCGCGCGGGGGTCGGGGACCGGCTTGTCCGGGGCGTCCATCCCGGTGGCCGGCGGCATCGTGGTGTCCTTCGAGCGGATGGCCGCCATCGTCGAGATCGACGTGGCCAACCAGGTGGCCATCGTCGAGCCCGGAGTGACCCTGGCCGAGCTGGACGCCGCACTGGCGCCCCTCGGGCTGGTCTACCCCGTCTTCCCCGGCGAGCAGTCCGCCAGCCTCGGAGGCAACGTCTCCACCAACGCAGGAGGCATGCGGGCGGTCAAGTACGGGGTCACCCGACACCACGTCCTCGGGCTCGAGGCCGTCCTCGGCACCGGTGAGGTGATCTCCACCGGCGGCCGTTTCGTCAAGGCCACGAGCGGCTACGACCTCACCCAGCTCATCGTGGGCTCCGAGGGCACCCTGGCCCTGGTGACCCGGGCCATTCTCCGACTCCATCCCCGTCCCGGTCACCAGGCAACGCTGCTCGCCCCGTTCGCCACCGTCGATCAGGTCGCCGCCGCGGTCCCGCCGGTCGTGGCCAGCGGAGTCGGCCCCCTCCTCGTCGAGTACATCGACATGATCTCGATGGCCGGGATCACCGCCAACGCCGGCATCGACCTCGGCATCCCCGAAGCGGTACGCGACCAGGCGCTCGCCTACCTGGTCATCGTCCTCGAGGGCCACCACGCCGATCGGGTGGAGGAGGACACGGTGGCGCTGGCCAGCCAGCTGGCCAACCTCGGCGCCCTCGACGTCTACGTGCTGCCCGACCACTCCGGCCACGACCTCATCGCCGCCCGGGAACACGCCTTCTGGGCATCGAAGGCGGCAGGAGCCGACGACATCGTCGACGCGGTCGTACCCCGGGCATCCATTCCGACCTACCTGGCCGCCGTGGCCAAGTTGGCGGAGGCCTCCGGGTCACTGGTGGTCGGCTGCGGCCACGCGGGCGACGGCAACGTGCACCTGTCGGTGTTCCAGCCCGACCCGGTCACCCGCCACGACCTGATCCACGCCATCCTGACCGCAGCCATCGGCCTCGGCGGAGCCGTCTCGGGCGAGCACGGGATCGGAACGGCCAAACTGGCGTCGTTCACGGACCTCGAGGACCCGGTCAAGTTGGATCTGATGCGCCGCATCAAGGCGGCGTTCGACCCCCGGGGCATCCTCAACCCCGGCAAGGTCTTCGCCCCCGCGGCACCCACGACCGGCATTCCCACCCCAGTCCCCGCTCACGAAGGAGCCCGTCCGTGAACGGAGCGCAGTCCCTCATCCGCACCCTGGTCGACCACGGCGTCGACACCTGCTTCATGAATCCCGGAACCTCGGAGATGCACTTCGTGGCCGCCCTCGACGACGTGGCCGACATGCGGGGAGTCCTGGCCCTCTTCGAAGGGGTGGCCACCGGCGCCGCCGACGGTTACGCCCGCATGGTCCGCCGTCCGGCGGCCACCCTGCTGCACCTCGGCCCCGGGCTCGGCAACGGACTGGCCAACCTCCACAACGCCCGCCGGGCCCACAGTCCGGTGGTCAACATCGTCGGAGATCACGCCACGTTCCACCGCCGCTACGACGCCCAGCTGCAGTCCGACATCGAGACGGTCGCACGCAACGTATCGTCGTTCGTCCGCACGACGGCCTCGACCACCGACCTCGCCCGCGACGCCCGCGACGCACTGGTGGCCGCCCACGGGCCGCCCGGGTCGGTGGCAACGCTCATCCTTCCCGCCGACGTCTCGTGGTCCGACGGTGGGATCGTCGAGCCCGTTGCCGACAGAGCCGGTACCGTTCCCGGTCCCGGGGAGCGGCCGCGCGCCGACATCATCGAAGCGGCCGCTGCCGCACTCCGGTCCGACGAGCGTTCCGCCCTGCTGATCGGGGGACGTGTGTGCTCGGGGCCGCTGCTCGTCGAGGCCGCCGACCTGGCCGCATCGACAGGAGCGGATCTGCTGTGCGAGACATTTCCGGCCAGGCTGGCCAGAGGCGCGGGCCGGCCGCCGGTCGAACGGCTCGCCTACCTGGCCGAGTTCGCCTCCATGCGCCTCGAGGGGATCCGCCACCTGGTGCTGCTCGATGCCAAGTCCCCGGTCTCCTTCTTCGCCTATCCGGGCAAGCTCAGCGATTTGGTGCCCGATGGGTGCACCGTCCACCCGGCCGCGGGCCCGGAGGACGACGTCACCGAGGCACTCCGCATGCTGGCCGATCTGGTCGGGGCCACGCCCGGTGTCGGGCCACGCCAGGAGGCGCAGCTCCCTGTGTTCCCCTCCGGCGCACTCACCGCACAGACCGTGTGCCAGTCACTCGGCGCACTGCTGCCCGAGGGCGCAATCGTCTCGGACGAAGGGAATACGGCGGGCGTGTTCGCCCCGGGCTCGACCGCCGGATCGGCGCCCCACGACTGGTTGACCCTGACCGGGGGCGCCATCGGCCAGGGACTGCCGGTAGCGGTCGGTGCCGCCATCGCCGCACCCGATCGACGGGTGATCGCCCTCGAGGCGGACGGTAGTTCGCTGTACACCTTCCAGGCATTGTGGACGATGGCCCGGGAGGGCCTCGACGTCACCACGGTGATCCTCAACAACCACTCCTATGCGGTTCTCAACATGGAGCTCGACCGGGTCGGTGTCGAAGCCCCCGGACCGCGGGCCCGGGACATGCTCGACCTCGGCCGGCCCGACATAGACTTCGTCCAGCTCGCCCGCGGCCTCGGTCTCCACGCAGCCCGGGCCGAGACCGCCGAGCAGTTCACCGACGAACTGGCCCGCTCCCTCGCCACCCCAGGTCCGAGCCTGGTCGAGGCCGTCGTTCCCGGGATCCTCTGACCGCTCGGCGGGAATTGCTGCGGCCGGCCCCCGGCACATTGGGCATTGCCGAAACGCGACACCGCGTGGTGAGATTGATCCACGCCGGTCCGGGGTACCCGACCGACAAGGAAGGGGCACCCGTTGTCACACCGACTCACCCGATTCGGCATCGCCCTGTTCGGCGCCGCGGCCCTGGCGGGTTCGATGTTCCTCGTCACATCGTCAGGCACGGCCAGCGCGGCCGCATCGAGCCCGCTGATCGGGGTCCGTTCTGCCACTCAGCGGGCCGGCACCGAGTCTCTCAACTGGTCCGGATACACGATCCCCGGGACCTTCACCGGCATCAGCGGATCGTGGACGGTTCCCACGGTGACCCCGTCCCCGACTCCCACGTATTCCTCGACCTGGATCGGCATCGACGGTGTCTCCGACCGGAGCCTGATCCAGACGGGCACCGAATCGGACTTCGTGAACGGGAGCCCCCGGTCCTACGCCTGGTGGGAGATCCTGCCCGCCGCCGAGACGGTGATCCCCTTGCTTCCGGTCAACCCCGGGGATCGGATGTCCGCCACCATCACGCGCAATCCGGGCAAGGCCAAGGTCTGGACCATCACCATCGCCGACACCACCTCGGGCTCCTCCTACAGCGTCAGTGAGGTCTACAAGGGTCACGCCACTTCGGCCGAGTGGATCGAGGAGCGCCCCGAACTCGGACGCTCGCTGGCCACATTGGCCGACTACGGCAGGGTCACGTTCTCGCGCCTGACGGCCAACGGCGCCGATCCGGAGCTCACCACCACCGACGCCATCTCGATGCTGAACAACACCGAGTCCGGCGTCATCTCGACGCCGTCGAATCCGTCGGCCCTGGGCGATGCCTTCAGCGTCGCCTATGGATCCGCCGCCCCGGCCACTCCCGCCGGCTGAACGCGGCAACGACCGACCGTGTGAGTCCGATTCGAATCGGACTTGCTGATCAGTCGCTGTTCCATTGATCGCGATTACCGTCAGGCCTGGTGGATACCCGAGACGAAGGCCACGTAGGAATCGGTGGTCCGGCAGGTGTTCACTACATCGCCTCGCTCGACGGACTTCGGGCACTCGCTGTGCTGGCGGTCATGGCATACCACGGTGGGGTGCCGTTCCTGGGAGGGGGATTCCTCGGCGTTGACGCATTCTTTGTCCTCTCCGGGTTCCTGATCACGACACTTCTCACCAGAGAATTCGCCAGTCGTGGAACGATTCACCTCGGTCAGTTCTGGTTCCGCCGGGCTCGTCGCCTTCTGCCCGCTCTCCTTCTGGTCCTGGTGTTCGTCGGCGTGGTGGCCTACATCGGTGACACGCCCGGATTCAACGCCGGACTGCGACCTGATGCTCTGTTCACGTTGCTGTACTCCTCGAATTGGCACTTCATCGCTGCGGGTGCGAACTACTTCACGGCGACCGGGCCCGTCTCACCGCTCACCCATACGTGGTCATTGGCGATCGAGGAGCAGTTCTACCTGGTCTGGCCGCTGGTCCTGTTGGCCACCCTGTCCGCGTTCCGCGCAAACCTGCGACGGGGACTGTGGGTGTTGTTCGCCATCACCGTCGCCGGCAGCCTCGGTTCGGCCGTCGAAATGGCCGTCCTGTACACAGGGACAAACGACACCCGCCTCTATTACGGGACGGACACCCATGCGCAGAGCATCCTGACCGGAGCGGCCCTCGCCGTCGTTCTGGCCATCGTCACGGAGAAGCGCAGTAGTACCGGATCCACCCCGACCGGTCGTCTCGCGCATCGTTCGACGGGTGAACCGGCATGGCTCGCGACATCCCGACCCCTTCGAACAGGTCTCACCGCGGTGGGGACGCTGGGTGCCTGTGCCACGGCCTATCTGTGGACGAAAGCAACCGGCGACCAGTGGATGCTGTACCACGGTGGCTTCCTGCTGGCGTCGGTTGCGGTAGCAGCAGTTCTCCTGTTGGTGGTGTCCGGCCAGGATCCGCTGCTGGGCCGATTCCTCTCCCAACCAGCGCTCGTGTTCGTCGGTCGGATCTCCTATGGACTGTACCTGTGGCACTTTCCCCTGTTCCTGTGGCTCGACCACGCCAATACGGGGCTTTCGGGATGGAACCTCGTTGCCTTCAGGATGGCCGTGTCATTCGTCGTCGCTACCGCCTCCTACCACCTTGTGGAGGCGCCGATCCGGAGGCACGCGATCTCCATGGGATGGCGTGCACTGGTGGCGACTCCAACGGCCGTTGCTCTTGCCGCCGCTGCCATCTACGCCGGGACGCTTCCCACCGTTGGAGGCGCCGCGTTGGCCTCGACGGTCCATCGCTCGGACGCCCCGACCCGATCGGCCCGTGCCAGTGACCTCACGCGACCGAACGTACTGCTGCTCGGTGATTCGTTGGCGGAAACGCTCGGTGACGGATGGTCCGGCCCGGTGGCCAACTTCTACGGTCTGAACCTGGTCAATCTGGGAACCCCCAATTGCAGCCTTGCCATAGGCGTGTTCCGGGTCATGAACTTTCCCCCTCGATTCTCGGCGCCCCCATGTCAGCCGTTCTCCGGGGATCCGGGATGGCCGACGGACTGGACGAGCGACGTCGCCGCCTACGGGCCGAAGGTGTCGATCGTGCTCAATCGGCTCGATGTTGTCGACCGCCTCTACAACGGCACGTGGACCCACGTAGGCGACCCGGCGTTCGATGCGTACCTGGAGAGTCAGATGCGCCTGGCAATCAGCATTCTGTCGGCTCGGGGAGGCAAGGTCGTGTTCCTCACCACGCCATTCTTCGATACGGGCGAACAGCCCAACGGCCTCCCCTGGCCGGAGGACGATCCCGTCAGAGTCATCCTCTACAACCAATTGATCCGTCAAGCGGTTGCGGCAAGCGGCTCTGCCGCGTCGGTGATCGACCTCAACGCGATCGCCGACCCTGAGGGCCAGTACCAGAGCGTCGTCGACGGTGAGACCATCCGTTTCACCGACGGTATCCACTGGACCTTTCAGGGCGACTGTTGGCTGGCGCCTCAGATTCTGCCGGAAATCGCCCGCGTCGCCGCCTCAGGCACGGGCTCTCCGGTCCACGCGGTTCCAGGCCCCGCCGACGTCATGACACTCCCCCAGTCCCTCTGTCCCAACGTCGGCTGACGGTCCGAGGGTTGGTTACAATTAGTTGATGATTGCAGCCGATTTGTTCCGGCCTGGCCAGTGGACCGACTTCTTTGTTCTGGTCGGAACAGGTGCAATCACGCTCACCGGTTTGGTGTTTGTGGCGATGTCACTCAACCTCAGCGTCATCGCAATCGACGCAACACATCGGTATCGAGCCATCAACACACTTACCGGACTCGCACTGGTGTTCATGCGCTGTGCGCTGGTACTGATGGGAGCCCAGAACCATCGGTCGATAGGCGCAGAACTGTTCGTGGTCTGCGGTATCTCGGCAGCGATCTTCATCAAAGGCTACACAAATGCCATCAAGATGAGCAGTGGATTACGACGCTCTCGCATCATTGGAGGAAGCCTCATACACACCACTGAGATGATCGGAGCCGCGCTCTTCTTCTTCGGGTACCTGCCAGGTCTCTATATCGCCGCGGTAGCCATATTGGCCAACACCTGTTACATGATTTCGGCAGCTTGGCTACTCGTCATCGGCGTTTTCGATCAAAAGACCGAACAGATAGAGCCGTCATGAGCGCCTCGGAGACGGCCCGCTCGCTGCCGGTGACGGCACGGGTCGTCTGGCGAGGCCTGCCCGGCACCGGGTCACGGACGGCGAGTGCGGCCAATTGTCGGCGGCCGGGCGATCGTTCGTGCCTCGGCCCACCGCGAATCGTACCGGTTGACCTCGAGTCGTCCCTACGTGGGGGATCGCAGTCCCCGTGTGGACATCCGTAGGACATCGGCATGTCCGGACTTCCCAAAAAGTGCCGCTGACCTGGTGGGGCTAACAAGAATCGAACTTGTGACCTCAGCATTATCAGAGCGCTCAGAGTGGTCCCCAGCCGTCCCACCGAATCCCGTGTCGTCCCGTTTTCCCTGGTGAATTGGGGTGTCCAGTCGAAGTCGTGAAACTGGGCGGGACGCTTCCGGACACGCTGAGACGCAATTGTTGGCCCAGATTGTTGGTCCGGAGCCGCGGACGTAAGGGTGGAATTTCAACGAGATTATCGGAGGTCGACCCAGCTCTGGTGTCCCCGAAAGGCGGCCCGGCTGCTGGCTTCCCGAGCGAACCGCAGTGTCTCCGGGTCAGGGCAAGCAAGGGCATTGCGTATGACCGTGCTGGCACTGTCGTCCCACAAGCTCAGCCGCCAACCGTCCTCCTCATGCGCGACCATGCCCGCCAACAGTTCGACGGCGTCGCGGGGTAAGTCGGTTGAGAGCACCGCTAGCTGCTCGACCACCATGTGGGCGGGCTCCGCACCACCTGACAGAGCCAGGGCGTCGCGCAATCCGCTGATTCTCCTCGTGGCTGAGAGCCGAGACGAGCAGAACCACCAGCCAAAAGCAGATAGCTCCCCTGACGAATGGGCGCTGACAGCGTTGACTCGGCTCTCCCATAGCGCGAGTAGGCGGTCAGCGAGGGGCTGGTCCAACGGCGGTCCATCTTCTGCCAGTCCCCGGCCGATCGACTCCAACGCATGACGGCGCGTCTCCTCGTCAGCTGTGTCGAAAAACTCCGGGATCAACCCCTCGGTGAGTTGGAGCTCGCCCGCCCAGTACAGATTCATGAGGTGGTTCGCTAGGGCGTGGTCCCGACTTTGGTCGCGTCGGTCCTCGCTGCCCGGAGCCATACGCGACACCGCCAGCTCATACTTTGCGCGTAGCGCCATCCATGTCGACTTGTTCCGGAGCCCGCGCCAGAGGTAGGCGTCCCAGGCCGCTTCCCAGAGATTTCGATACTTCTCATCTGCAAGGAATATGCGATCGGCTGCCCCGGCGGCCCAGTCTTGGTCAAGCGCGATCAGGTTGCTGAACTGTGATCCGAGGACGGAACGGACCGCCACCGACGGTTCCAAAACGGGGTCGAGATGGTCATCGACGAGTGCCGTGACTTCGCTAAAGGTGTCATCCGGATGGCGTCGATAGATCCAGACCCCGTACTGCACGGCGAGATCGACCGCCCGCGGGCGGACGCTGTTGAGCGCCAGGTCATCAGGACTCATGTTCGGCGGGCCGTAGCGCTCCTCGTCGCTTGGGGACGGATGCGGGTCACTCGCCACGGTTGCGATCACACTGAAGACACGTTCACGATGCTCATCAGTCAGTGGAGCGGGTCCGGTGAACCCGGAAGACAGCAGACGCATCACGTCGAGGCGAGCCCATCCCCACCCGTTGTCGATGTCCTCGCCGCCTGCGATAGGCCGCGGGTGAGCGACGACCGCTTCACACAGGTCGAGCACCTGATCCCAATCCACCTCACCACCGCCGGTCACCGTACGTTGGACGCCGTTGAGAAATCCGTGCGCGTACTCGACATCGAGGCCACCGAGGCGGCGACCAGCGGCGAGGTAGCGGGCTGGGCTGGCAGCGATGAGTTCGCCAAGGGTCGTCGCGAGACCGCCCTTCGACGGTCCGAAGAAGTCGCCTGACGGTTCGAAGGAGGTGAGATAGTCGATGAGTTCGTCGATGCTGAGAGCCGCCAGCTCTTCTGCCGTGGCGGGGCTCCGGTCGGCAAAGAATCCTCCGCCTGGAGCAGCCGTATTGCTTGGCGGGGGTCCATAGACTGCCAGGAGCCCTTCGTAGCGGGCTTTCCAGTCCTCAGGAAGCTGATCGGCGATCGGGGATAGGCGCTCCAATTGCCACTCCTCGATGTACGCCTGCACCTCGTCGGCCGTCGGCTCTCGTCCCTGGACTGCCCCAACTCGCAGCGCATAGCCGTCGACATTCCGACCCTGGCCAATCATCGACAAGACAGCCTCCCGCGCTTTCTTGCCGACGGCTCCGAAGTGCTCCGTGAGGAGCTGGTTGTATTCCGGTCGCAGCTGGCTGTCGTCGAAATACTCGCGACTCGTCAGGCGGGTCTCGACGGAGGCGTGGTCCTGCAAAGGCTGACGAGCGAGCAGGTCGAAGGTGAGGCGGCGGAAGATAGACCATCGCCGCGCCTCCAAGAGGACGAGTATCGGCTGGAGATCCTCTGGGACTACGGATACTCGGGCGGCGATGCTTTCGCGCAGTGCAGTTGTGAGCCGGCTCTTGAGGCCGAGGTCGTGATTCGGCCCCTCGGGCATGATCGCATGGCGCCAAGTCGAGGAGAAGTCCTCACCGGTCTCTTCCATCTGCTCCGACGCCGAAGCGACAATTGCTTCCTCCAAGAGCTCGGCCAGCATCTCGATGACGGGTTGACCTAGTCCAGCGGCCAGCGGAGGCATGTGTCGCTTGAGGATCTCTTCGTAGGTGTGCTCGTCTATCCGTGGACGAGGTTCGTTCATCGCACGGGCGATCCCCTGCGACGGACCGCCGACCCCGTCATCTTTCGTCGGCGGCTCGAAGGCCAGTAGGGCATGAGCGAGGGTCATCGCCGATCCCAAGTCACCCAATGCGATCAGTTCTCCGACTAGCGCAGCGATCCGTAGCGGGAAGGCCATCCGGTACCGGGCGTCGAGGGTGGCGATCACTCGTGGCAGGAGTTCGACGACCCTGGCAGTGGGGAGAGCGCGTGCGACATCGATGATCGCTGCGTTCACCATGATGTTGTCAGTCGCGGGGATCTCCTCAACAGTGCTGGCGACCACGTCGGGAGCGACCGGCGCCAGCCGGACCAGATAGCGCATCGGCGGCCATGGAGGGAAGCTCACGGTGTTGTCGTCCCCCGGCTCAGGTTCGGGAGGTGTCGAGAACACTCCGGCGTTCCGCAGCACCGGCAGCCACGACGGGTCTGAGATCGTCTCGAAGAAGCGTCCGAGAGCAACGAAGTCCTGGGGCACGCTGTTCAGGAGAAACTTGACGTCTGCATCAGTCGCCGGACTCTTTACGGCGAGCTGATCGAGCGTCACGAAGATCGCTGCGAAGTTCGCCTCCATCCTGTTCAGGATGTGGTCGAGGATGCCCTCGAAATCGTCGAAGAACTGCACGAAGCCTTCAGTCACCGGAATCGGCTCAGCCAGACTTCGACGATGTGCTTGCTGTTGGTACGTGCCAGCCTGCCCCAGCCACTTCTGCGAAACAGGGTCGTCGGTCGAGATGCCGAGAGCCGCGAGAATCGTCTGGATGTTCTGCTGATGTCCGTTCCCATCGGACTTGTCAGTCTTCGAAATCGGCCGTCCGTTTGAGGCGATTGGGCTCAACACCGCACGAAGCGCCGACTCGATCTCTCGGATCAGATGACCGACGAGGTGACTAGTAGAGAGCCACCGTGACGGACTGTCCATGAGGTCGCAGGCGTCGCGGTAGAAGGCGGCCGGGCCAGGACCAACCAGCTTGCGAAGCTGCTGGCTGATCCGGAGACGACGCGGGTCCGGTGAGGGTCCTGGGGAAAGAGGAATCGGATTGTCAGCCATCGGCATTCTGCGTGTTCTCGAGAGGCGGCGTCGGGTGCAGCAGATGGGAGAGCGGAGCGGCCGAGCGAACTGCCCACTTCCCTTCGGCGGTGAGCGCGCCGGATCGTTCGATCGCCGCGAACCACAGATCCCAAGTGAACTTGGTCTCGCCGTGTTCGACGGCCTGCCAAGCTTCGATCTCGTCGAGTTCCACGCTCCGAGTGTCGCGCGGGCCTGTGACGTGATCGAGGGTGACGTTCGAGCCAACGTCACCCTCCCTGGTCCGGAGCTTCTTTTCCCAGGGTGACGTTCAGGGTGACGTTCGTCCGGACCATGGGTGATGTCCGGGACACAGGGTCCCGGCACAGAGCCCAGGAGGTCCTGTGATCCCCCAACCGCTTGGTACCAAGTCTGCCGCTGAGCTCATCGGCGCCAGCTTCAACATCTCCCCGAACAACAGTCTGCCGGGTTCGTCGCAGATCAGCTCGTTCCTCGGCGGCATCGAGCAGTGGGCGGTCTACGCCTGCCTGCTCGGGCTGATCGTCGGTGGGGCGAGCCTGTGGTGGGGGGTGCAGAACGGGTCGATCAATCGTACATCGGTCTCCCAGCACAAGATCCTCGCGGCGTTCGCCGGCGCGGTCATCATTGGGGCGGGCGTCTTCCTCATCACGTGGGCGTTCAACTTCGGATCGACGGTGAGCTGAGATGCTCGCCGGAATCTCACTGTTCGATCCGCTCGGGGGTCTGGGCCAGGACGTGGTCAGCTGGTTCGGGCATTCGATCTCCGAAGGGATCGGGGGCTTCGCCTCGTGGGCCATCGGTGGCGTCATCCACGCCATGCAGTCGACCACCACCCCGGACTTCAGCTCGTGGTTCGCAGGACCGTGGCGGGCCATGCTCACCGTGGTCGCCTGGCTGTCGGTCCCGATCCTGTTCGTGGGGGTCGGCACGGCAGCTCTCCGAGGTGATCTCAACTCCGTGTTGAAGCGGGGCCTTGGCGCCCCGGTGCTCATGGCGGTCGGCACTGCGGTGGCGGTCCCGGTGACGGCTGGGGTCCTGACGTTGGTGAACGGCTGCTGCGGGCTCCTCGTCGATGTGGCGATCGGCGGCAACCAGGGGTTCGGCCAGGGTCTCTCCCATCTCTCGGACTTCGCTCTGTCGGCGACGGTGGCGTCGGGTGGCAGCACGCTGCCCGGTTTGGCCGCTGCGCTGATCGTGGCGTTGGCCGGACTGGCAGCACTCGTCATCTGGTTTGTCCTGGCGCTGCGGGGGGCGCTCCTCTACCTGGAGGTGCTCGCCATCCCGTTGGCGCTCTGCGGCTTCTACTGGGGTGGGACGGCCCATTGGATCAAGCGTCTGGTGGACCTGATCGTGGCGACGATCGTGTCCCAGCTCGTGATCACCATGCTGATGGTGCTCGCCGCCGCCGACCTGAACAACAGCCAGCTCTCGGTGACCGGCTCGATCGGTGGGGACATGACGACGCTGTTCCTGTCGGTGGCGTTCCTGCTGCTCGGATCGTTGGCCCTGCCGATGGCGCTCAAGCACGTCCCGGCGGCCACCGAGCACGCAGCTGCGGCTGCGTCCCAGATCAGTGGTCCGGGTCGGATGACGTACATGGGAAGCCGGATCGCCGGAACGGCGAAAATGATGGGCAGGTCGGGTGGTGGCGGCCAGGCGATCGTGCGCCAGGCCGGGGCGGCGGCCGGGCCGGTCGGGGTGGCCGCTGGTGTCGGTGTTGGTGCGGCGACGTCCGCGGCTCGGGCTGGCGCGGGCGCTGCTGCCGGTGCCGCGAATACCGGGGCCGGTGGTGAGGCGCCAGGAGGTAACGGAACGGGAGGTGGCGGGTCAGCGGGTTCAGGCTCAGGATCCGCTGGGTCACCGGGGTCTGGCACCGGCACAGGGGGTGGTGCGGCCGGACAGGCCGCTACGAGCCACCTCGGGAGTAGCGGCGGACCTTCGGGACGCCCTACTTCCCCTGGTGGCGGAGCTCCGAATGGGGCAGGCCCCGGGTCCGCGGTGCAGGGTGCTGGAGGTGGGTCTCGTGGCTGACGGCGAGGTGCTCTACAACTTCGGTGTTCTGACCAAGCGATACGAGTTGGTCAGCCGTACCGCCGGCCAGCTCGCCCCGGGGATTGCCGGGCTGGCCGTTGGGTTCGTGATGCTCCTGGCGGGAGTACCGGTGCCGTTGCCGTTCGTCCCGGTGCTGGTGGGCTTCTGGTTCGCCATCGGGAAGATTCCGTTCGGCCAGCACCGCGGCACTCGCGTCCGGAGCGTGGTCGGGCCGCTCGCCCGCCACGGGATTCTTCGACTTGGTGGGAAGACGCGGTGGGAGATGCCCACCACGTGGCTCGCCGTCGCTGTCGATCCGGCATCTTCGAGGACGGTCGACCGCGCTCGGGTGGAGGTGGCCGTACCGGTCGGCGGGCTGGAGGTCGTCGAGGAGAACCGGCGTGGTCGGGGAAGAAAACGCCGGGGTCGTCGTGGGAACGGGGACGTGTGCGAACAGTTGCCCCCAGAGCTTGGCCGGTTGCGGTGGAAGGCGGTGACCTGCGACGGTGCGGAAGCCGGCCTGCTGGCGGAGCGGGTCGGACGCCAGAACCTTCTGACCGCGGTGATCTCGGTGTCGGGTGGCGATCGGTTCGTATTCTCCGGACCCGACGAGCAGGCCGGGCAGATTTTCCAGTGGGGCGAGGTCCTCAAGTCCATGGCGTCGGAAGGCTCGGGCCTTCGCCGGCTCCAGTGGGTCGAGCGGGCCACTCCGCAACCTTCGACGGTCCAGGAGGACTGGGCGAGGGGAGCGATGCACGATGTCCCAGCCGAGGAGTGGGCGGACTACCAGTCACTGCAGGCCGCGATCGGCACGGCAGCCATCCACCACGACGTGTACCTCGGTGCCCAGGTGGAGACCGACCTGGGTGAGGAAGCCGACGTGTTGGGCGAGGCGACGAGCGAGCTGGCCCAGCTGTGCGAGCAGCTGACCTCCATCGGGCTGCGACCCACGCCGCTCACGCGCCGGGGGATCGCGGCGGTGATGCGCCAGTGGGCGGACCCGACCGCTGCCGAACGCCTGGCGCTGTGGGGTGAAGAGTCGATCCCGGTGTCCCAGGCCGGGCCGGCGGCCCGGCTCGTCGGCTACGACACGCTGCGGACCGACGGCTACGTCCACCGGGTCGGGCAGATCGCCGCCTGGCCCCGGATCGACGTGGCAACCGAATGGATGTACCCGCTGCTTTCGACCGCACTGCCCGGTTCGGTGCGAACGGTGTCCATGCACTTGGAAGCAGTGTCGACCGAGCAGGCGTTCGCCGAGGTGCGTGACGCCCGGACGACCGGGGGGATGGCGCAACGCAAGCGCGACGAGAAGGGGATCATCACCACTGAAGAAGAGGAACGGCGTGTCGACGAGGCCCGGTCTCGTGAGCGGGAGCTGACCCGGGGGTTCCGTCAGCACAAGATCGCCGGCCTCGTCATGGTCTCGAGCCCCGACGAAGAGACGGCAGGGCGGGCGTGGCGCCAGGCGGAACGCAAAGCGGTCGAATGCCACCTCGACCTCAGAGAGCTCCATGCCCGTGGGCATGAGGCATGGGCGGCGACGTTGCCGCTGTGCCGCCTGCGGTTTGCTCGGGGGTTGGTCTGATGCTGCGCCTCCCACCAATGTCGGTCACGACCCGTCATAGCGCGTCCGCCTATCCGTTCCAATGCCAGGCCGGTCTACCGCTCACTGGTCCGATCATCGGCCAGGAAGTGCTCGGCCAGGGCATGTTCTGTTACGACCCGTTCTGCCTGTATGACACCGAGACGCTGCTTTCCCCGTGCGTGCTGGTGTCGGGAAACAAGGGGTACGGCAAGTCCGCCTTCGTAAAGGCGTACCTGCACCGTCAGTCCATGGCCGGGAAATGGCTGGCCATCTTGGACCCGAAGGGCGAGTACCTCGACCTCGCCGAACGGGACGGGCTGTCGGTGCTGAGCCTGCGGCCCGGCGGCCCGGTGCGGCTCAACCCCCTCGACGCCGGACCGGCACTTGCGGGTACCGGAACTGAGGACGTCCGGGGCCGGCGCATCGGCGTGGTGGTCGCACTCGCGGAGTCCGCGGTGGGACAGCCCGTGTCAAGCAACGAACGGTCCGTCGTCACGTCCGCGCTCATGGAGCTCGAACGCCGAGGTGGACAGCGAGGCAGTCGACCCGTGCCGACACTGCGCCACGTGATGGAGCTGCTGATGTGCCCGACCGATGCCATGGCTGCCGGGCTGAACACGACCGTCGCCGAGTTGGCCGCGGACGCGAAATCGGTTGCCCGTGGGCTGCATCGCCTCGTCGAGGGCGACCTCGCCGGCATGTTCGATGGCCAGTCCACGACGAAAGTGCAATGGTGCGGGCCGGGCATCGTGATCGACCTGTCCGCGGTGCTCCAGTCGCCTGCGTTCTCTTCGATCCTGGTGTGCGCCGGAGCGTGGCTGGCCCAGGTGGTCGCGGCGAAGGACCGCCAGCGGATCATCGTGGTCGACGAATGCTGGAAGGCGATTCGCGACGCCGGGTTCGTGGCGTGGGGTGAGGAGACCCAGAAGCTGTCCCGAGCGTATGGGGTGCAGTTCGTCACCATCGTCCAGCGCATCTCCGACCTGGCGGCCCAGGCCGACGACGGGACCGCCACGTCCAAGCGGGCCCAGGGGTTCGTCACCGAGGCCGAGACGAAGGTGACGTTCAACCTGGGTGGCGGGGAAGCCCGTGCGTCGCGCGACGTCATGGACTGGACCGAGTCCGAGGCCCTCCTCGTGCCGAAGCTGCCGAGGGGCCGGGCGCTGTGGCGGGTCGGTGAGCACGGGGCGATCGTCCAGACGATCCTGTCTGCCCGCGACATCGCCATGTGCGACTCCAACCAGGCGATGCGGAGCCGGCCGTGACCGGCTCCTGGGTACGTCGTCTCACCTGGTCCAAGTTCGGCATCGCGGTGTCGGTCGGGCTGATCATCTTCGGAACGCTCGTCGCCGTCCTCCCCCACCATCAAACTTCGGTTCCTCCACCGATGCCGGTTCCCGGTGGACGACCGGGCGGCGTGGTGGTCGGCGCATCTGCCCGCGCGTCGGCAGCTCAGCAGGTGGCCGCCCAACAAGTCGCAGAGCAGTTCGTCACCGCATGTGACACGACCGACCCGTTGCATCCCACGGGCGACGTTGCTGCGGAGACCGAACTCGCCCCGGCACTGCCGGTTCCGCACACCGTGACATGGCCGCCTGTGTGGACGGCTGAGGATCGCCACACAACGGTGGCGCTCGACCCGCCCGGCCAACCAGTGACCGAGCCCGGCGGCCAGGTGGCGGTGATTGTCACCGGCACGATGCTCATTACTTCAGGAACCGTCGCCTCCGCTGTGGGTCCGTCCGAAACGGTCCCGGTAACCGAAAAGGTGACCCTCGCCCTGGCACCTGCCGGGAGCGGGACCTCTGGCTGGCTGGTCACCGGTGTCGAGGTCGGGGCATGATGCGCACGGCGCTCAAGATTCTGGCGATCCTCGTCGGCGCGTGCGCGTTCACGGTCTGCGCCCTGGCGGGTGGCGCGCCCGCGCTCGCCACCAACAATCCCTCGCAGGTTGCGACCTCTTCAATCCCCGCCGACCTTCTTGTCCTGTTCCAGCAAGCTGCTGCGACCAGCCCGTGCGGGGTGCCGTGGACGCTGCTCGCCGCGGTCGCGCAGACCGAATCGTCCTTCGACTCAACCGCGGTATCGGGTTCGGGGGCCGAGGGCATGTTCCAGTTCGAGCCGGCGACCTTCGCCGAATACGCCGACCCGGCCCCTCCCGGTGGCGCGGTCCCACCCACCCCGTTCAACCCGCCGGACGCCGCGTACGCCGCGGGCCGCTACCTCTGCTCCCTTGGGGCGGTCGCAAACCCGACGCTCGCGTTGGTGGCCTACAACTGCGGCAACCCCGGACCCGCCTGCCAGGCCATCTCCGCCGGATACGCCGAACAGGTGCTTGCCACCGCGGCCTCCTACACCGCTCCGGGTGGAGTTGGGGGTACGGGTGTGCCGAGTGGCGTGCAGGCGGCCGCTGTCTCGTACGCCGAGAGCCAGATCGGAACTCCCTACGTGTACGGCGGGGCGAGCCCCGCCACGGGGTTCGACTGCTCCGGCCTTGTCGTGTGGGCCTACGGGCTCGCAGGCGTCGTCGTGCCCCGGGTGGCGAACGACCAGTGGCAAGACGAGCCCCATGTGACCCTCGACGAGCTGGTCCCGGGAGACCTCGTGTTCTTCGGAAGCGGGGACTACGCGGACCACGTCGGGATCTACGTCGGGGACAGCGCAATGGTCGACGCTCCCCACACGGGCGCTGACGTCCGCATCGACACCTTCACCGGCACGACGGGGGCCGCGTGGGGTAGCGGTGAGGTACTCCTCGGCGCCGCTGATCCGGTGGCGGCCTGATGCCGGCACCGCCTTCGACAGACGATTCTGGCGGAGTGATCCTCCCCCTGCGTCCCAACGCGGATGCCAGAGAAGACGCACGTCTGGATCGCCATCCGACGAGCCCTGACCCGACGGAAAGAGAGGTTGACGTGCCCGAACAACTCAGCCTGTTCGACGAGGTGTCGACACGATGAAGCCTCAGCGACAAACACCGTTCGACGGCTCGTTCATGGTGCTCCTGGCCGGTCTCGGCGTTGTGCTCGCCGAGGGTGTCGCCGTCGACCTGGCGGGCCAACTGGCCGCTCTGGTCTTCGGCGGACATCGGCTCGTCCCCGGAGGAATAGGTGCAGGAGCCGGGATATTCCTCCGCTTGCCGCACCATCTGGCCGATCCCCGCCTGGCGTGGAGCCAGGCCGATCAGGTGCTGCTTCCCGGACCGCTGGCACTGTGGACAACCCTCGTCGTAGCCCAGGTGGTCCTCGCCGGTCTCGTCGTCCTCGCCTTTCGTCTGGTCCGCTTTGTTCGAGGAACGACGGAGGACGGGCACACCAGCCCGTTAAAGGCGAACCGGGCACACGTCGAGCGAACCATGGGACGCAAGGCGGTCGACCGGCACACCACCGCCCTCTACGGCAAGGACATGGCCGCATGCCGCGAGCCGCTCGCGCTTGGGATCGATGTCACTACCGGTGTCCGGCTGTTTGCCAAGTCGGAGGACTACATCCTGGTCGTCGGCGTACCACGGATCGGAAAGGGCGAAGGGTTCGTGGTCCCCGCCGTTCTTCGCCACAAGGGACCAGCGGTTGTGACCGCTACCCGCCACGACACCTACATGGACACGGCCGCAGCAAGGAGCAAACTCGGGCCGCTGTTCGTCTTCGACCCCCAAGGTCTCGTCCCCGAGGCCGAGAAGTTGCGGTGGAACCCTGTGAAGGGCTGCGAAGTGCCTCAGAAGGCCATCCTGCGTGCCCGAGGGTTCGCCGGTTTCGCCGGTGTCGGAGCGGCCGTCGACGGTGGTGGGGCGTACTGGGAGCAGGTGGCGGCTTCAATTATCCGCTCCTACCTGCACGCTGCTGCACTGGAGGGTCTCGGCGTCGAACAGCTCCTCGACTGGTCGCGCCGACCCGGTGCCCGTGAGCCGATCCGTATCCTGTCGCGCAAGGCCGGCGCAGCCCCGGGGTGGGACGAGGACCTGGCCGCGTCCGCAGAGGTCGAACCTAGGCATCGTGACTCGATCTGGGCGACCGTCCGTCGGGCGTTCGACTCGTTCGCCGACCCCGAGATCCTCGAAGCCACCCGAGTCGACTACGACACGTTCGACCCTGCCGCCTTTCTCGACGAGCACGGGTCGATCTACCTGATGGGCTCGCCGGGCTCGCAGCACTCGGTCGCCCCGATCATCGCCGCGCTCATCGAGGATGTCGTCGACACCGCCCGGCACCAGGCCGCCCGTTCGCAGAGCCGCCGGCTCGATTCGGGCCTGATGCTCATGCTGGACGAGTGCGCCAACATCGCACCGCTCGGCGACCTGCCCAAGCTGGTCGCGGAGCTGGGTGGTCTCGGGATCACGACGACGGTGATCCTGCAGTCGGTGGCGTCCGCACGCAACATCTGGGGCGAGGCGGGGGAACGGGCACTGCGCGACCTCGCGAACATCACCCTGGTGTGGGGCGGGCAGAAGGACAGCGCCTTCCTGGAGGAGATCAGCCGGCTCGCCGGTGAGCACGACGAGCTGGTCGTGACGATCACCGAGAACGAGACGGCCAGGTCGAGCTCGTGGACGCCACGCCGGCTGCCGGTGCTCCCCGCCGGGAACATTGGAAGCCTCGCACCCAATCATGCCGTGCTGGTCTCCCCCCATCTTCGGCCTCGCATCGTCCATCTCCCGTCCTGGCGGAAGGACAAGGCGCTGACCGCCCTCGTGGAGCAGAACCGGGGCCCACTCGTCGGAGCTACGACCGATGAAGGATGATCTTCCACCGCCAGACCTTGATCCTTCTGCCCACCGAATGGACGAAGTCGAAGCACAGGTCCGCAGGCTTCAGAGCCGAGTCGATGCACTCTCCGGGAAGAAGGCGGCAGCGGATGACTCCGGCAGGCACGCGGTCGTCTGGCGGAACCTTCCGATCGCAGACCAGGCAGTGGAGCTTCAGGAATTGGCCGGATGGGTCGAATGGCTCCAGGTTCGCTACGCCTCGGCCGGGGACTGGCTGCGGCCGTGCTGGTGGCGTCACGGCTTCGTCGTTGAGGAGCTCTCCGCCCTCCGCACCGCGTGGCTCGGGGTCTACGAACCTGCCGAGAACGCTGAGGCGATGGCAGCGCTCGACTGGCACGAAGCCGCGGAAAAGTGTCGGGAACGCGTCCGTCAGGTGATCAGTACCGGGCCGGGTTGCACCGCCGTGGCCCACAAGGACGACCAGCCGGTCGCCGACGATCCCCGCTGGATCGAAGAGCGGGTTGCAATGGGCGGCTCCGATCCGGAAACATCCACAAAATTGGTTGAGGAAGCCAATTCCACTTCTGAATCATCGGTCGAGGAGTAGCTCTCCGGCGGTCCCGATCCCACGACAGTTGCATGCCCCCAACCAGGCACCTTGGGGACAGGCGATCAACGGTGGCCCGAGCGGAATTGCCGGATAGGACAGGGTTTCGGCCAGACTGCGATCGTGGTGAGCTTCCTCCTGTCCGCGACCTTCGCGTGTGGTGTCCTCATAGCTGGCGCCCATGTGATCAACCGGCGATTTATCGCCCCAGTCTACGACGTCGCGGCAAATCTCACTGCCTTCGGGTGTGCCGTCGGGGCCTCCATACTGCTTGGTCACCCGGTCCCCGCGATCCTCTCCGGCGTGGCCATCCTGTGCTGGCTCGTTCTCGCACGGCGAACGGTCCTCGATCGCCGCGAACGACGTGACGAGGAACCTCGCTGACGAAGGGCGGAGGAGTGCCGATACGGAGATACCGGTGTGCCCCAGATCACCGGGTCGTGGTCACAGCCTCGGGCCGACAGTCCCCGTACGCTGTCGTCGTGACCGAACCCGAAGGTCCCCCGGACCTGCTGTACCACTACACCGGCTTGGAGGGTCTCGAGGGCATCCTGCGTGAGCGGATGATCTGGGCAACCGATGTGCGGTACTTGAACGACACCTCCGAGGTCCACTATTCGCGGGAGGTCATCGGCCGACGCGCAGCGGACCGCGACGAGAAACTCTCGGAGACCTACGGCGGCTTTTTGGCTCACGGGACCGCGGCCGGCCTGGGTGGCTCAGCCATGTTCCCTGACACTTTCGTGGCATCGTTCTGCGAGGACGGCGACAACCTGACGCAGTGGAAGACCTACGGGCGAGGGGGGTACGGCTTCGCCTTGGGGTTTGACTGGGAGTCTCTGCGGCAACTATCGCAAGTGTCCTCCTACTCGCTCGTGCCCATCATCTACGACACGGTTCGACAAGACGAGCGGGTCGATGACGTTATTGATGAAGCTGCCGATCAGTATGCGGCATGGGGTGGTGAGATTTCAGACCTCACATCTGCGAAACAAGTTCTCCTGGTCACCTACGCGCTGATGGTTGCCCTGTGGTCGATCAAGCACCCCTCCTATGCCGACGAGCGCGAGTGGCGGCTAGTACACATGATGTTCCCTCTCGATCCGCCACCGACGCCGTTCTTCCGGGACGGTCGGAGAGGAACGACCCCCTACGAGAAGGTGCCTCTGAACGCGGTGCTGGGCGGGTTCCCGTTAAAGGAGGTCGTTCTCGGTCCTTGCGCGCTCGACACGCGATTGCAGGTGGAAGGCGGTCTCGCTGAGAACGGAATCAGTGGCGTCTTAGTTCGCGATTCGGACGTCCCATTCTTTGGGTGAAATTCAGGAGTCCGCTGTCGAACCCACCTCATGGCCGCAGCGCACGATTCCGCACTGACGCTCGCCCGGTCCCATGGGAGTTGCCCCATACCCCCCGGCTACGAGAGTCGCCCGGGTGTCTCTGGCCGCCGGGTAGGTGGGGCACCTTCCGGCCCCCGGAACGATCCCTGCTGAAAGGTACATCGCCGGGGTTGCACTTTTCCCGGGACTCAGAGGCCGAAGCCGTCCGCGGTGCCACGGCCAAAGTCCCTGTCGCGGTCTCTCGCGGCAGTTGGCGTCGAATGCGACGGGACCGACTGATCCTCCGTTCGCTCCAGCTCGGTCGCGACAGTGGTCTCCCAACGCGAAGCCAGCGAGGCATATTCGGAACCCTCTCCGAACGAATCGTTGCGAGTGAGGTATCCGGCAGCGCCGACGATGGCTACCGTCTTGTCCCATTGGGCGCGTTGTTCAGGGTTGGCCGGTTCGGGACCCACCGTTGCCGTGCCGGGGATGTTCCATCGGGTCCGGTACGCCTCGATGGCACCGGCAGCGGCCTGCCACCGTTCGACTTGGCCGACGCGTTCGGGGAGCGGGCCGAGTAATGCCGTGACGTGACCGGGCTGGGTGTAGGTGGCGGCCTGGCCGAGCCGGTACTCGTACCGTCGCACCTCCTTCTCCAGTCGGGACCAGGTCGCGATCTCCTCCTCGTGGCGGGCGACCCATTGGTCGCGACGACGCTGCTGTGCGACGAGCGCTGACACGTCGGCCATCTCGTCGCGTGAGTCCTGACCGGTCGTGCGAGCCTGGTGTGCCCGGTCGGAGGCGGCGGCAAGCTGATCGGTGACGTCAACGGGAGCATGCTCGGTGAGCCATCGGGCAAGGGCAGCATGTTGGCGGTAGGTGGCTCCGAGGTCGTCGGGCGACACAGCCGGCCAGTTCGGGAGGCGGTCCCGGGCCATGGTCTGCTCCCGGTTCCGGGAGAGGGCGTCGACGAGGGATTCGAGGGCGTCGCGTTGTGCGAGGTCGTCGGCGTGATGACCGATCTCCCATCTCGGGTTCTCAGGCGAGGCGACGTACAGGTTGTTCGACAGCCGGCCGCGCGAGAGCTGGGTGTAGCCGGCCTCCTGGGAGAGGCTGTCGCCGCCGAGCCCGAAGGTGTGATCGACGGTGATCCCCTGGGAACGGAACACGGTGAGCGCGTACCCGAGGCTGGTCGAGGTCTCGGCGTAGCTGCGAGGGAGCACGGCGCGTCGCCCGTCGTCGAGCTGCACCACCAGCGACCCCGCTGGCTCCCTGTAGGTCTCTTCCTCGATGCCTCCGGCAACGTCACCCTGGCTTCGGAGAACGTCACCCTCCCTGGTAGGAGCGTTGCCGGCAGGGTCGCTGACCGCGACGACGGTGCCGAACGTGCCGTTGCGGAGCCTCACCAGGTCGGACCGGCGACCATGGTCGGCGAGGTCTGCGGCCAGCACCCGCTGGTTCTTCTCGAAGATGACCCGGTCGCCGACGCTGAACGCCTTGGTGCCGAACGTAGCTTCCTCGCCCAGCTCACCCGCGGCTTGGCGCCGAGCTCGCACCATTTCGTTGAGCGCTGCGACGTCGGCCCGCCGGACGGCCAGGATGGCGGTCGTGTGGTCGTTGTGGACTGCCCACCAGTCCTCGACGATGTGTTGGCGTGCCTGGTCGATGGTGCCGGTGATCGTGACCCTGCCGTGATCGGCATAGGCGTGGACGGCCGGGGCAACGTCACCCTCGCGGAGCGCGACGAGAGCATCGCGTTCCCACTGCTGGTCGGGAGCGCTTTGGCGGCGGTTGGTGGTGAGGGTGATGACCTGGTCTCCCAGCTCGTTCGAGAGGGTGCGCAGCGCCCCACCGGCGTCGATGGACGACAGTTGACGGTTGTCGCCGACGAGGACGAGCTTGGCGCCGGCCGCGTCGACACAGGAGCGGAGCTGGTCGAGGGGGCGGCTCCCGACCATCGACGCCTCGTCGACGACGATCACGTGGCGGGAGGTGAGTCCGCCACCTTCTCGGAGGTCAGCGAGGAGCTGGGTGAGCGACGAGCTGGGAATGCCGGTGCCTGCTTCGAGGTCGGCGGCCGTCCTGGCTGCCACCGCCGTGCCGATTACCTTGTAGCCCGCTTCCTCCCAGCCGATTCGGCTGGCACCGAGCATGGTCGACTTGCCCGTCCCGGCTTGGCCGATCACCAGGTCGTAGCCGTTCCCCGAGGTGAGGAGCTGGCGGACACCCTCGGCTTGCTCGCCGTCGAGGTGGGCGTGAAGTCCGAGAACGTGTTCGACGGCGGGGGGAGCGACCCGGCCGGTTCCTTCGCCGATGCGTGCCGCTGCGGAGCGGATGATGCGTTGTTCGGCGGCCAGTAGCTCGGTTGTCGTGTACCGACGGTCGCCGCTCGTGGCCGGGACCATCTGGCCGCTCCGGGTCCGGACGTGCTCTGTTCCAGCGTCGGGGTCCGCGAGGACCCGGACGATGTCGTCCCGCTCGAGGAACTTGGCCGTCAGTGCCACCGCCTGGTCGGGGGTGACGTCGAATGCCCTGGCCACGGCACTGATGGCGTCTCGGCGGGAGAAGCTCGAACCGAGCAGGGTGACGGGCAGCACTCTGTTGCCAGGAGCATTGGTTTCGATGAGATGGTGCTCGTCGATCTCCCAGTCGTCGAGCGACACTCCTTTCTCGCCCGCCAGGGCCCGGAAGACCTCGTCGACTTCTGCGGGATCGACTGCGGCGGGCATTTCACGCCCGATAGCGGCAGTCAGGTCGTCGACACCAGCGGGCCGTCGACCACCCGCGCCGTCGGGAAGTTCAATGCTGGAGAGTTGCTCGGCCCAACCCTCGCGCAGCACATCGCCCGCGATGCTGCCGGCAGGCTTACGTTCCCGCGTGGCGAGGGCAGCGGTCTCGGCCGCCTTCGACGACGTTGCGCCTCGGGAATCCATCGCCGATTCGATGTCGGTACGGCGCTTTGAGAACGCCCTGAGCACCGCCTTCGGGATGTCTCGCAGCTCGCTCAGACCATTGCGCCGGATGTCCCAGGCAAGTCCGAGAGGCGCCAGCTCGGCCCGGAGTGCCGATTGGTAGAGGGTGCCGGCAGCCTTCTGCCACAGATAGAGGTGCCGACCGTCGGGGGCGGACCACTGGCCGTCGGCGCCGCGAACCAGGTTCGGGACGACGACATGGGTGTGGAGCTGAGGATCGCCGGCCCGGCTGGTGCGGTGCCGGAACGCCGCGCCGACGAAGCCCTCGGCCTCAATGAGCTGCTTCCCGTCACGTCCTCTACGGGCGTAACAGGCTTCGGAAGATAGGCGGTCGAGCACGGCGCCGACCGCCCGGTCGTGGGCAGCAGAGATCGTGTCTCGGACCTCGCTCTGTCCGAAGGCCCAGAGCAGGGACACACCCTTCGGGGCGGAGAACGTCAGGTCGAAACCGGGACGTCGTTCAGGGCGGAGCTGCACGCCGAGACTGGCACCGTCGGCAGCTGTGCCCGCGAGCAGGTTCCTGAGGGCCTCGGCGTCGATCTGACCGACGAGGCCAAGGCGTTCGGCGGTGGCTCCGATCCACTGGCCCGGTGCCTCGCCCCGGCCGAGGTAGTAGTCGTCGACGTTGTTTGCAACCTTGCCGAGGTAGTAATTGGCTCCGCCGGTGGTACCGAGCCGTCCTATCGACAGCATCAGGACGCCAGCAACAGGGCACTCGGTGACCAATCCATGCTCGTATCGTCCGGATCGACGTCACCCTGAACGTCACCCTGGACAAACAGGCCCATCTACCAGGGACGATGGCGACACAAACGTGGCGGGGTGGTCCGCCCGAAGGGCGGCTAGTGGCGGAGACGCATATTCGTTTGGCGCGTATTCGACGTGTCCGGACCGATCGATGATGACGAACGACCACTCGCAGCGAGTTCTGGGGCTCAGGGATCGGCGAGGCTGCGAGCCTTCAGCGCGGCGTACCCAGCCCAGTCGGTGCCGAGGGCGCCTGCGCGATTGGCCACGGTGCCGGGGTGGTAGCCGAGAGACCTGGCAACGAGTGGCCCGGGCAGCGTGGCGATCAACTGGGCGAATGCCGCCTGACGGCCTGGCCGGGTGACACCAAGGCGAGACAGCATCCGGGAGAGCGCCCGGCCGCAGAGATGGTTGCCGGGTGATTTGCCTGGGAACAGCCATGGAGAAGCCCGGTTTGCAGCGGTGCCCATGTTCGACCTGGTGTCGACCAGTTTCGTGAGCAGCGCGGACAGCGCGGCCGGCAGGGGAACCGGGTCCCTGGCCAGGTGGAGGAAGGTCTCGCCATCGCGGTCCTCGATGTCGGCCAAGGTCAACTGGCACACTCGATTGACCGACTGGGCAAGTCCCAGTACGAGGCATCCAGCGACCCGTTCACGGAGACCGACGGTCTCGTCGGTGAGCAACCGGTCGAGCAGGCGGCGGCGCTCGGACTCAGGTCCGATGTGAACGACGCCGGTTCGTGATCCGGGCAGGTCGAGCGGTGGGCAGTGACCGTGGCGGATGGCCCAGGTGACGAACTCCTTGGCCGCTGCCGGGTTGGAGGCGGTGGACATCCACAGATCGATGTCGGTCTGGGTGACGGTGGCGACGGTGCGCCCGCGCCGGGTGATCCATTGCAGCCAACGGAGGCCCGAGTTGGCATTGCTCCTACACACGGCGACGGTGGCATAGGACAGCGGTCCCGCCTCGGCTCGCGCCACCAGGTCCCGGTGGTGATGCCAGAGCAGGTAGGTGCGGAGCAAGCGTTGGTGACGGGGGTCGTCGATGGCGTCGAGCCAGCGCAGCGTCCATCGCTCGAAGGCCATCAACTGCCTGTCTTTCACCTCGAGGACTCCGATGGTCATGAGCAGCTCACGCAGGTACTCGCAGCCCTTGCCGGGCGGGAACGAGTCCAGACCGGCGTGGTCGATGCCGACCGTTCCACGCGCCAGCGCCTGCAGACGCGCTCCGACATCGCCCCGGCTCAACCAGATGAGACCCGACCACGGCTGGTCCATGACGATCAGCGACGCCATGAGCGGTTCAAGTCTGGGAGCGACCTGGCCGGTCCCGTCGTCGAGGAGCTCGGTCAGCCGGCGTCGGAGCGAGCAGACGAGGCAGGTCGACGAGAACCACTGCTCGCCCTCGGTCCGGCAGGTGGCGCAGGTGAACGAGCGGGAGATGCCTGCGCAGTCGAGACAGACACCGTGTCCCTCGGCATCGAGGCCCGGAAGGATCCGATCGACACCGCACCCGGGGCAACAGCCCCGACGCTTCAGGCCGTGACGGACGCAGGTTCGACAGACCGGACCTTCCGGCCACTTCTCGACCTCCCGTTGCAGACGATCACAGCGGGCGCAGTTCGCGGTCTCAGCCAGCCGAGTCACCGGTTGGGGTCGACCCGGGCCCGCCGCGGACGGCGACGGGCGGCAAGGTCGATGGTCGGCGACACGTCGTCACCGGGTCGGACTCCCGCCGCGACCCCGACACCGATCAGTTCCGACAGATCGCAGGAGAAGATGTCGCACAACGCCGCCAGGGTGGTCAGCGTCACCCGCTCGGGGGTCCTGCCCACCAGGCGGTAGACCTGGGACACCGAGAGCACGACCCCCCGCTCGGCCAGCAGCGGCACCAGGTCCGGTGCCTTCCACACCCCGTGTGCCGCCATCACCTCCCGCAAGCGCCAGGTGTAGCTGACCGACCGGGTTGTCACCGGCCGATCCCGTTCTGCCGGGCAGGGCCGTTGACGGCTGCGTCCAGGGCGGAGCGCAGCATCCTCGTCCGATAGTCGGCCGACACCGACGTGTAGATGGCGGTTGTCGAGGCGTGGCGGTGCCCGACCTGCTGCTGGACGAAGAGCACGTCGAAGCCGTCTTCGATCAGGTGGGTCACGTAGGAGTGGCGGAGACTGTGCGGGCTCAATCCGGCAGGCAGTCCCGCGTCCCGAGCCGCTCGGGCAAAGGCGGAATTGACCCGGTCCTCGCTCACCCGCTCGTCGCGTTCCGAGGGCCAGAGCCCGGCCGAGTCCTTCTGACGCACACCCGGCCAGATGTCGGTCGCCCACTCGTCCATCACCTCGGTCGACCAGGGCATCACGGTGAGCACGCCACGTCGGCGTGGTCCCGATCCGTTCGCTGCCTTGCCGTAGCGGACGTTGCAGACACCGAAGTCCCCGAACTCGGATGCCTTGGGGTTGACCCCGAAATCGTGGCGTTCGAGCATCACCAGCTCCCGGCGTCGCAGTCCCCACGCATAGGTGACCTTCAACATGGTGGCGTCCCGGAACGCCGGCACCCAGCCCTTGCGTCCAGCCAGTCGGATCCGGTCCGCTCTGGCGTCCGCGGCGTCGAAGAGGTCCTGGCACTCGGCTCTCGTCATCGACCGCCGCTCGGGCCGGCCCTCGTAGTCGACCACATGGGCGCCCATGTTCGACTCGTTGCAGATCTGGACCGCGTGGGTCCCGAACCGATTGATGCACTCCCCGTCCCAGCCGTAGGCGGGATCGCAGACGTAGCCCAGGAACGCTCGGATGCTCGCCTGATACCCCCGCAGCGTCGAAGGGGCACGCTTCTCCTTGCGAAGCTCGGCCGACCACGTGTCGAACCCCGAGGATGTCCACTCCCAGGGGAATGTCGATGCCGACTCGGAGAACCGGCGCACCACCCGAGCACCGGAATCGATGGTGGCGAAGGACAGGCTCCGAGCCAGCTGCTGGGCCCGCCACCCGTCCAGCATGGCCTCGAAGATCGTGGCCTCGGGGTTGGTGTAGGTGGCTCCGTCGACCAGGCTCAGGTGTGCCGCCCCGACCACGTCCATGTTCCCCATGAGGTCACCTTCCGTGGTCGCAACTGATGCATCATTGGAACACCTATTGCGAACCGACGCGTGGATGCCAGCTCAGGGGGGCTTTTCCCCGTTCATCGAACGTCACTTTCGACGTCACCCTCCCGTCAATGTCCCTGTTCACACGGCAAAATGAGACCCGCCAACGAATACGCATCAGGTCGAATATGCGGCAATGGCACTCACCAGTGCACGTGTGTTCGAGATTACGTCAGAGGCGCGACCGGGGTGAGTGATGAGCTGGATTGGGCGCTCAGGCCGGTTCGGAGGAAGATCAGGAGCGGGCCGAGAACGGACAGGGAGGGCAGTTCAGGAGGAGATCAGAACAGTTCGTCGGTGACTGCCGTCAGCTCTCCGTGGTCGCGTCTTTTTGGATCAGCCACCTGAGAACGAAAGCACCAATCAAGTCATCGACCTGCCGACCCCTCTCGGTCGGCTCATCGTCAGGCTGGAGGCACCGTGTGAACTCGTAAGACAGCACGTCCTGGACCGCCTTGATCTCATCGGGAGTCGGCTCAGCGTGCGAACGGAGCGACCCGAGTAACTCCGGATCAGCAGCACCGACTATCTCGACAAAAAGGGGCCGGAGCTGCGACGGCAACGAATCAACGACATTGGTCACGATGCCTACCTCGTCCCCGCGCTTCCCGTTGCCCATGTCGTGATGACCTTCCCATCGGAATTCAGCACCACAACTGCATTCTTGCCCACATACTTGACCGCTCCGTCCGACTGCGGAATGACCTCCTCCGGATTCGTCACTGCATCTGCCATTGCCGAGTCGGAGACACCCACGCCGCCGTCGCGGCCCAGTGCCTGTTCGAGACCATGTTGCGTGAAGCCGGTGATCGAATCCGCCCCCTCGTCTGCGGCTCCACCAAACAGGCCACCGACGGCACCGGCTCCTCCGAGTCCGAAGAGTTCAGTGCCCGCTACACCGAGCACTCCTTCGGCGCCGTACTCGGCTTCGGTCCATCCCGAGCAGCCGTTTTCGGCGGCTTCGGCTTCGTTCATGTAGCCGCTGATGGCGAGGTAGGCCGGGTCGAAGGTCTGGATCAACTTCGAGGGCAACCCACCGTTCTGGGCGTTCTCCCGGATCGGGTTGTTCGGGCTCCACGGGTTGAAGATGTCATACCAGGCGAGCCCGGTCGGATCAACGTCGTTCACCGGATTATCGCCGGCAACTGAAGTTTCCGACGCGAGTCGGCCTCGGTGGGAGCATCGAAAGTGCCCCTGAGCTGGGAGGGTGACGTTCGCAGTGACACCGTTTCCGGGGCGGAATTTGGCGCGGGGCGCGAACGCGTGTTTCGGGCACCGGACAGCCCGCCGTGTCGTTGTCGTGGCCGTGCCGATCATCGCCACCAAGTCTCGCATCGCCCTGCCAGTGATGCTCGGATCTGTGAGGGTGACGTCGAAACCCCAGGCCACGGCCTTCATGATGAAGGCTGTCGACCCGAGGGTGACGTCCGCCGGTTCCCAGGGTGACGTCGGTTGCCAGCGAGGGTGACGGCAGCTGAGGAAGGAACGGCCGGGGTGGGCCGGAGCCGGTCAGTCCAGCTGCCGGTCGGGGTGCTCGATGAGGTCGGGTGGGAAGGTGAGCGCCCGGACGTGGTCGGCTTCCCAGGAGCCGGGCCGGTGGGAGACGAGGGCCTCGGCCGCCAGTAGCTGTGCACGCTCCCCATCGACGAGGACGCCATCGGCGTCACGGTCGAGACCCAGGGTGACGACTGCAAGGCCGAGGGCATAGGAGAGGGCTTCTGGAAGGTTCCCGCCGGTGCCGAGGCCCCGGCCGTGGTCGTAGCCGTCTTCGCAGACCTGCCAGACGCCGGCGATCGCCGAAGCCAGGTCGGAAACGGCGCTCGTGTAGTTGTCGGTGCTTTCGGACATGATGGTTCTCCTTCGTGGTCTCGACAGGGAAAAGCACTGCGCCCTGGTGGGCGACGCTGCTGCGTCGATCACCTGACCGGCTCCCTCGACGCCGACGGCGGCCGGTCAAGGGCGGACGTCAGTCCGTTGCGGAGCAATCCGGAGCGCCAGCGGAGGACCCTTGAGGGGCCGGTGGCGGTGTCGCACCTCGGTTGCCCGCCGCGCTGTCCGTGCCGGTCGGCAGAATCGCTCCGGGGTGGGTGGCAGCATGGATGGCGGCCAGACGCTCGGGGGCGACTCTCGTGTAGATGTGGGTGGAGGTGAGGTCGCGGTGCCCGAGGAGTTCTTGGACGTAGCGGATGTCCGCACCGTGCTCGACCATCAACGTGGCCGCCGTGTGGCGGAACAGGTGACAGCTGCCGGACTTCCCGACATCGGCGGCTTCGATGTAGCGGTGGACCTGTCCGGTCAGCCACGTGGCCCCGAGCCGTTCCCCGTTGGTGGCGAGGAACACCGCTCCGGGGTCCTCGCCGAGGAGGAGGTGGGGCCGGGCGTCGGTCAGGTAGCGCACAAGCCAGGCGGCTGCGCGGGTCCCCATCGGGACCACCCGGTCCCACCGGTTCTTCGTGTTGCGCAGTGTCAGCCACCGCCGGGCCAGGTCGACGTCGGGCAGGTCGAGTGCGACCAGCTCTCCTCTGCGCATGGCCGTGGCGTAGAGCAGCTCCATGACGGCGCGGTCCCGCAGCCCGATCGGGGTCCCGGTGTCGGGGATGGCAAGGACGGTCTCTGTCTCGTCGTGGGTGAGTGTCGCAGAGGGCAGTTTGTGGTTCTGCCTCGGCATGACCAGTTCGCTTGCCGGGTTGTAGAGGATGCGGTGCTGCTTCGTGCACCAGGAGAAGAACACCCGCACCGGGATCAGGAACTTGGCCTGGGTGGACCAGGCGAGCGGGGTGCCGTCGGTCTTGCGGCGCAACGCGACGTGGCGTTGGTAAGCCTCAAGGATGGGGAGGGTGACGTCGGCCGGGCGGGTGACGCCGCGCAGCTCCGCCCAGGCCACGAACTTCGACAGGTAGAAGGACCGGTCGATCAGGGTGAAGTGCGAGTAGTTGTGGGTCCTCTGCCACTCCAGCCAGTCGGCCGCCATGATGGCGAAGCCGCTCGGGTCGGCCGTGTCGCTCCCGATGGCGAAGACCTGCCGACCACCCCGTTTGGGCTGGGACCGTCTCCGGCTCATGCGCCTGCGACGACAGCGGGCTCGCCCTCTCCTGTCCCATGAATTCGCACCAGACCCGACCGATCGCCAACAGAAGAGCGGTTTTCCCTGGAAGGAAGAGGTTTCTCGTTGATCTTGGTCGTCCGACCGATTCCGACCGATCCATCGCCCCCTCCACGTTCATGGCCCTCCACCTGGGACAACGGGCCGTCAGCACTACGACGCGAAACCCGACCGATACCCGACCGATCGGGATTTTCACCCGACCGATAGCTCTCCGGACCCGACCGATCGGCGTTGGCACCCGACCGATCCCGGTCGTAGGTGAGGGGGGCAAGCTCGTAGGTGGTGGCCGGTCCGGCTCGGTTGGCGGCCACGTACTCGAGGTCGACCAGGCGAGAGAGGTGGACCTTCAGCTGGGTGTCGCCGAACCCGGTCGCGTGACGCAGCTCTCGGCGGGTGAACATGGCGTCTCCCCGCTCGGCGACGAACGACTCGATCGCACCGAGGAGGCGGCGCGAGACCGGTGACAGCTCGTCGGTGGTGGTGCCGAGCACATCGGCACAGAGCCCGTCTGCGACGGCCACGTCGGCCTCTGTGGCTTCGATGTAGGTAACGGTCTTGCCCGAGACGGTCACCTGCTTCCTCGGCCGCTGGTGCTGGTGCGCGAGGACGACGGCCCGGATGAGCCCGAGGTACTTGGCGTTGTCGCGTCGGGCCCGCGTCTGTTGGTCGGAGAAGGCGAGCGAGGGCGCGTGCGGGTTCACGACGGCGATCGGGGCGAGGAGGCGCTGCGCGTTCGTGTGCAGCGCGGTCACCTCGGCGCGCACCGATCGGGCGACGAGCCCTTCGACGGTCTCGGCGTCGCGCTGCGCTATGTGGACCGCACGGGTCTGGTGGCGTCCCTCGTCGACGGCGAGCACGAGGAGCCGGTTCGCCAGCTCCTCGTCGAGTTCGGCCGACGTCGTGGTCATGAGCAGCGCGACCGGGCCTGCGACCTCGTAGGTGTGGGTGACGAGGCGACCGGTCACCGGGTCCTTGCCTGCCGACGCGATCGAGAGGCGTCCTTCGGAGACGAGGAGCTTCAACGCATAGGAGGCCCTCGAAGCCCCCTCTTCCTCGGCGATCGACAGCACCTTGTGGGACAGGTCGGTCTCGCCCAGGTAGTAGAGGGCCTGGCCGGTCATGGCCGAATAGGAGACGGTCTGCTCGGTCGGCATGAGGCTGAGGGCTGCGTCGGCCAGCGTGGACTTGCCCGCAGAAGACGACGACTGGACCACCGCACCGAGAGGGCGGTCCGACAGACGGCTGGTCAACGTCAGCCAGGCGACAAGCGCGGTCGTCCGCTCACCGACCACCCCGAGGGTCACGAACGCTTCTGCCACCTGGTCCATGAGGTCGGGCGCCGTGAGCAACGAGAGTGCGGCTTCCCGTTCGGCGGTCGTCATCACGGCCACCCCGTCGGGCTCGCTCGGAGCAGCGGCGGCCGCTTGGGCCTCCTCGGTGGCGAGCAACACCCGGCCGAGTTCGGCGGCGATCGTGTCACGGTCGCTCCGCAGTTCCGTCTTCGCCGCGTCGACGTAGGCGGCGCGCTGTTTCGCCGAGTACAGGTCCACCGTGTCGACGTGGAAGCGCTCACCGCCTGCGACCATCACGTTCACCCGGAGCACGCCCGGCGTCTGCGACTTCGCGATGTGGCGCACCCGCCAGCGCCTCGGTCCCAACTCGATCACCAGCTCGTCGTGGGACGCCGGGGTCGCGGGCAGCACCGGCGTCGAAGGCATCGCGGGCACCGGGGACACCTCAGGCGCAGGCGGCGGTGAAGACACCGAAACCGAAGCAGCTGAAGGAAGAGGAGGTTCTTTCTCACCGTCGTCGGGTCGATCGTCGTCCTGCCCAGGGTCGGTCCGTCGTCGCGTCCCCGCCCCCATCCACTCCGCTGCGCGCACCAGGGCGCCGAGCGCGTCACGGGGGCTCGGCGACGAGACGGCCACGTCGTTGGCGTCGGTCCCGAAGGGGAAGACCACCCGGAAGCACTCGATCCCCGCTGCTGCGAGGTCCGTGGCGAGCTTCACCGCCGCGGTGTCGCCGGCGGCATCGTGGTCGTAGGCGAGGAGGACACGCAGCACCCCGTGACGGGAGAACGCCTCGTGATGGTCGGCGGTGAAGCCGCTCGTGCCGTAGCTGGCGGTGACGTTGCGGAAACCGGCACAGAAGAACGTGAGCGCGTCGACGAGCGATTCGGTCAGGATCACCTCGCCGCCAGACAGGCCCTCTTCGTTCCACACCCCCTGGTGCGGACCGGGGAGGTAGAGGTGGGCGGGCTGGCCGGTGCGGGGATCCGCGCGGAGTTTGCGCCCGTAGAGCTCGGTGACCGCACCGGCCGGGGTGACGACCGGGACGACCACCGAACCGGAGAAGTGCTCGTGGCCCGACGTCCGCAACACGCCGAGACGTTCCAGGCGGCCCCGCACCGCGTCGCCTTCCTTGGTCCGCTTGGCGGGAAGCCGGTAGCCGAGGGTGCGGTTCGCGAACCCGAGACGGAACCGACCGACCGCCTCCGCGTCGTCGATCCTCCGACGGGACAGATAGGCCAACGCCTCGGGCGATTCGAGGAGAGTGGCGTGGTAGTAGTCGACCACCGAGGAGAGCATTGCCTGGTCCTCGCCCGAGACGTCCACCGGCGAGGGCAGCTTCCTCGCACGAGAGAGCGCGGCGACCGGACTCGCACGCCCCGGCGTGATCGCAGGCGCCGCCCCGGCCCGGAGCACCTCGATCGCGTGGCGGAAGGAGATCCCCTGGGTCTTCATCACCCAGTCGATCACCGACCCGCCGGTCTGGCACGCCCCGAGGCAGTGCCAGAGGTTCTTCGACGTCGTGACCACCAGCGACGGGGTGTCGTCCTCGTGGAACGGGCAGGCGCCCACCAGATCCTTCCCCTGCTTCTTGAGCGCCACCCCGGAGCGGACCACCAGCTCGGCCAGGTCCACCTCCTTCTTCAGCTGCTCGATTTCTTCCTCGGGGATGCGGGCCACGAGCTCCCTCCTTCTCAGAAAAAACTTTCCATGGTGAGTAGACCACTGTCACTATGGCACAATCACTATGTTGCGTAGTGGAAACCGGCCGAAGACGTCATGCGAGGAGGTGGGTCGTGGGAACACAATGGGGCTGGCACATCGACCAGGAGGATTGTCCAGCCATGCCCCTCGGAGAACGCATCCGTCAGCTCCGCAAGGAAGCCGGATGGTCACAAGCCGAACTTGCCGAGAAGATTGCCGCCGACGCTGGCCGCGTGAACAAGTACGAGGCAGGCCGGATGGCCCCTGCCGCCGAGAGCCTGGTCCGTCTCGCCGAGGTCCTGAACGTCTCGATCGACTACCTGCTCATCGACGATGTTCCGCGCCGTCCCCTGCACTCGGCAGAAGACGCCCTCGGCGATCGACTCGCCGTGGTTGGCGAACTCGCCGACGAGGACCTGAACCTGGTTGTCAGCTTCATCGACGCCCTCGTCGCCAAGACCCGCATGAAAGCACTCACCGCCAGCATCAACTGACACGTCCGGCGAACGTCACCCTCCCAGGTGAGCCGCCCGGACTGGCCGCTCAGGGTCACCCTGCAGAACGGCCCGACACGGCACCGACGAGGACCGCCCGGAGGGTGGCCTAGTGGCGGAGACGCATATTCGTTTGGCGCGTATTCGACGTGTCCGGACCGATCGATGATGACGAACGACCACTCGCAGCGAGTTCTGGGGCTCAGGGATCGGCGAGGCTGCGAGCCTTCAGCGCG
>JBEKCS010000029.1:0-45574 GCA_050014755.1 Acidimicrobiales bacterium | reverse complement strand
CTCGCGGCCGGACCCAGCACCGAGGACGGCGTGGTGGTGGTGCACACCGGGCTGATCTCCGAGGCGGTCGGTGCCGCGGGGCTCCCGGGGATCTGTGGAGGTGGAGCACTGGCGTGCGCCGTTCCCGTCAAGCTCACTCCAACGGTGAGAACGCTGAGGAGGGATGCGATGCAGAGGACTGCTCCTCTGAAAATACGCCTGTCCCTCGAGATGGTCCCTGCCCGGTCCATATCCACTGATCGGCGGGGGTCCGACTTACTTTAGAGTAATCTCACTAAAAGACATCAATGCACCACGCTAAGTGGTATTTGGGGCGAATATGGGCAGAACGTCCCGGTTTCTGGACGCCGCTGGTAACGTTCGCGCGTGGTGACTCCCGGCGAGGACCCGACACCGTCCGCCGGCGGCCCACTCCGGGTGTTGCGGGTCTCCCACAGCGGGGTCGTCACGTCCTGGCGCGAGCGCGAACGTATCCTGCGCCGCCACGGCGTCGACCTCACCCTGGTTACGGCCGAGCGGTGGGACGAGGGCGGGTCCATGGTGGATTTCACCGCCTCCGGCGACGACTTCGCCGTGCCGGTGCGCACCTTCGGCCGTCGCCCCAACCTCTTCCTGTTCGACCCCCGGCCGCTGTGGAAACTGCTCGGAGGCAACCGGTGGGACCTGGTCGACATGCACGAGGAGCCCTTCGGACTGGCGGTCGCCGAGGTGCTCGTCCTGATGCGGTTGCGGGGCCGGCGCACGCCCTACCTCGTGTGCTCGGCGCAGAACATCGACAAGCGGTACCCGGTGCCGTTCCGGTGGATGGAACGGTGGTCGCTCCGTAACGCAGCGGGCGCCTACACCTGCAATACGGAGGCCGGCGAGATCCTCCGCCGAAAGGGGCTCCGCGGCAAGCTCGAGCTCCTGCCGCTCGGGGTGGACGTGGCCCGGTTCCATCCGGCGGAGCGGGAACCCCCGGTCGGGCGCCTGCGCGTCGGATTCGTGGGCCGACTGGTCCACCACAAGGGTGTGGACGTCCTCCTCCGGGCGATTGCCCTCGACGGGAGGCTCGACGCCGACGTCTACGGCGCGGGGCCCGAGTCGGGCGCCCTTGGCGCACTGGCCGACGAACTGGGCGTCGCCGGTCGGGTCACCTTCCACGGCCACGTGGACGAAGCGGAGCTCCCCGAGGTGTACCCCACCTTCGACGTGCTCGCGGTCCCATCGGTCCCGGTGCCCGGGTTGCTGGAACAGTTCGGCCGGGTGGTCGTTGAGGGTCAGGCCTCCGGGGTCCCCTCGGTGGCCAGCGCCATCGGAGCCCTTCCGGACGTGGTGGGCGACGCCGGGCTGCTGGTCCCGCCGAAGGACCCTGTGGCCTTGTGCGCCGCTCTGGTGCGCGTCCTGGAGGAGCCGGGCCTGTGGTCCCGGCTTCGCGACGCCGGTTCGAACTCGGTCGGCCGTTACTCGTGGTCGAGCGTGGCCTCCGCCCAGCAGCGCCTCTACGAGCAGGTCGTCGGCGCCCTCTGAGCACCATCGCCCAGTCCGTATCACGTCGGCGGCTCCGGACTCGGGAGGCTCAGCGCTTGTACGTGTAGGCCTGGTAGCCGTCCGAAGCGGAGCGGCGCACGTGGTTGAGGACCAGGCCGAGGACGTGGCAGCCGGTCGCCTCCAGGCGGTTCGCCGTCCGCTCGAGATCGCTGCGGTCGGTCTTCCCATCCGTGGCGACCACCACGGCGCCGTGGGTCAGGCTGCCGAGGATGGCGGTGTCCGGCGTGGCCAGGACTGGTGGGGTGTCGAGCAGGACGATGTCGGCGAGCAGGCGGAGCTGGTCGAGGACGGGCTGCATCCCCGGACTGTCGAAGAGCTCGCTGGGGTTGTCGAGGTGGACGCCGACCGGCAGAAGCTGGAGCCCGTCGATCCCGGTCTCGAGGAGGTGGGTGCTGACGGTGGTATCGCTGAAGTTCGAGCTGTGACGGCCCCGGGTGGGCCGCGAATCGCCGCGGTCGCGCCGGGTGACGGGGCCGTCCAGATCGGCGGGGCCGTCCGGCTCGTCGCCATCGGGCTCGGCCTCCTTCCAGTTGGCCTTGATCAGGTCGGAGAGACCGGGGCTGCCGCCGGCGTCGATGCCGAAGGCTTCCTCCAGCCTCGGACGGCGGAAGTCGGCCGAGACGACGATCACGTGGCTTCCGGTGAGGGCCCAGGCCACGGCCAGGTTGGCGGTGACGAAGGTCTTGCCGTCCCCGGCTGCCGGGCTGGTCACCACCAGCATCGGGCTCTGTTGTTCGACCATGAGCACCCGCAGGCTGGTGCGCAGGTCGCGGATCGCTTCGGCCATGGAGGACTGGGGGGCCTGGACGAGGGCGATCGACACCTCACCCCTCTTCACGTCGGCATCCTGGGGGAGCTCACCCAGGAGGGGGCCGTCGATGACCGACTCGATGTCGGGGCTCACCCGGACCCGGTCGTCGAACTGCTCGCGCACGAAGGCGATCCCGCAGCCGACCAACAGGCCGGCGAGGAGGCCGATACCCACCAGCTTCATCTTGCCCAGACCCGTGCGCGTCCCCGGTGTGGCGGACACCTGGATCTGGGCGTAGGGCAGGCCGATCTGGATGGTGGACTGGGAGGCCTGGAGGCTGCTCGAGGTCTGGGTCAGGGAGGCGATCTGCGCGGTGATCAGTGCGTTGGACGAGCCCGGCCCCTCCTGGGCCTGGAGCGCGGCGATCTTGTCGTTGATCTGGCTGATGGCGATCGAGTACTTGGTGATCTGGATTTCGGCCAGGGACTGGATCTGGTTCACGAAGGCCTGGGAGTAGGCGGTGGCCACGGCCTCGGCCTGTGCGGGGGACGAACCCGATCCGGTGACGGAGAGTGCCCCCGTGGTCGTGTCGACCGTTCCGGTGACCTGGCCTGCCAGGTTCGGATTGTGAAGGGATCTGGCTGCGGCGTCCTGCACGCTCGTACTGGACAGCTCCTGGACCGGGTCGGGCAGGGTGAAGCTCGACGACACGGCACCTGACGAGTTCGGGGTGTTGATCTGGATCAGCGTGCTCGACTGATAGACCGGCGCTGCCACCTTCGTGTACGCCAGGACGGCGGCCACGGCCACCACCACACTGACCGCGATCGTCAGCTTCCTCGTCCACAGCGTCGAGAGCATCTGCTGGAAGGTCACCGGGGACTCGCTTTCGGCGGGTGGGGACTGGAACAAGGATACGGGCGCACGGGGACGAGCTGTGCCACCTCACCGGCATGGCACTGGTCGACGCTCATGCCGCTCCGGATTCGTTGCGGACCCGCCGCATCACGGCGTCCATGGATTCGGCCCGGTCGCGCCACGATGCGACCGCAACACGTGTTGCCGCTCCCGGAGTGGGTGCTGGCGTCGTAGCCGGGTCCGCAGCCGAGTCGAGCAGACCGGACGCGACGGCGACGAACTCGGTGCGGTCGCACACGACGACCGGGTCCCCCAGGTCGCGGAAGCCGGCCACCGGTGTGGCCACCGTCGGACGACCGGCCACGATGCACTCGTAGGCCTTGATCGGGTCGAGGCTCTCGGTGAAGGGGTTGACCAGGTGGGGGATCACCACCAGGTCGGCGTGCTGGAGGAAGCCCGGGACCTGGTCGTAGGGCTGGGGCCCGAGCAGGTGGATGGTCGCCACGTCGGCGAGCTGGGCGGACGCGGCCGGGCCCAGGCTGTCCGGTCCGACGAGCGCGATCTGGACGTCCGGACGGGCCTCGGCGAGTGCCAGGAGCAGGGGAATGTCGATCCGCTCCTCGTGGAGTGTGCCTACATAGACGGCGACGGGGCTGGTCGGCAGCACCTCGGGTCGGGGCTGGGGGCGGGTGAACAGGTCGACGTCGACGCCGTTCGGGATCAGGTCGACGTCCCGACGGGCCCCGCGGGTCCGGGCCAGGTCGGGCGAGCACACGACCACCGCTCCGCTCCCGGCGAGCAGGAGATCGTCGTCGGTCCGCAGTCGGGCCTCCTGGCGCGGTGGAAGGGGTGCGAGGAGCCAGTCGTCGGTGACGTCGTAGACCGTGGGCCAGCCGGTGGACAGGGCGAACCGGGCGTAGGAGGCGTCATTGACCCAGACCAGCGGATCGGTCAGTCCCAGGTCGTCGACGGCCCGGGCCACCTGGCGACCGAGCGACCGGTCAGCGGCGGGGCCGAGGGACCGGGGGAGCCATTTGCGGGGGCGCAGGACATGGACGCGGGGATGGACCTGTTCGAACCGGGGCCGGCTGATTCCGGCGACCCGGCCGTTACGCAACTCGAACGGGATGTCCACCGCCGGGGCGACGTACAGCACGCGCAGCGACGGGTCCATGTCCACCAGCTCGTCGACCATGATCCGCATGCGGCGGCGCACCGCTCCCCACTCCTCGAGAGAGCACACCACGATCGACGCGCCGGACGGTGGGGCGGTCGTCACGGTCGCCTGTCCACACTGCTGTTCGACTGTCGTGGCCACGTAGGGTCGTCCTGGAGATCGAGCCGTGCCACCGTGTCCGGAGCCAGGCGTGCCGAGGTGCTTCCCCGGAGTACTTCTAGCGTCGACAAATGTACCGAAGACCTTGAGATGCACCTGCGCCACCCGCAGAGTCGTTCGAGCGCAGTCCGCCGGTCGTCGCAGGCACGGGAACGCGCCACCTGGCCGCTACGATGCACTACAGGTACGTCGTGTTGCACCCGAGGCACCCCGAGGCCCCATGACCCACTTCCCGTCGACACGATGAGCTCCAGTCTCCCATCCCGTCGGACCCGTTTCGCACCCGACCGGTGGCGGTTCGACCAGTTGGCCGGCCGGGCCCTGGCATGGACGACGGTGGCGGCCGCGGCCGCGGTGGCGGGGGTCACGGTGGGGGTGAACGTGATCGCCGGGTTGGCCGTCGCCTTCCTCGTCTTCGCCTTCGGTGTCTTCGTGGCCGATCCGATCCTCGTCGCCGTCGTCGTGCTGCCCGGATCCATCCTCATTCAACGGGTAGGAGGAGCGAGCACCAATCTCAGTGTGGCCGATCTGCTGGTATTCGTGGGTGCGCTGATCTGCCTCTTCCACATCGAGTGGCGAACGGCGCTCCACCTGAAGCGGTTCCTCCGGGGGATCGTCTGGTATCAGGCGGTCCTGGTCCTGGTCGTCGTCGTCCATCCGTTCAAGGGCGACGTCATCGAATGGTTCCACCGGTTCTCCTACCTGGCCGGCAGCACGCTGGTCGGATGGGTCATCGCCTCCCACGGACGGGCCCGCACGGCGCTGCGCCTCTACCTGTGGGGTGCGGGCGCCCTGGCACTGGTGGCTCTCGAGCACTCCGTCGCACTGCACTTCCAGCCGGCCCAGTGGGGGGTCTACCAGAAGAACGCGGTCGGGGCGGTCATGTGGGTCGCCGTCGTGGTCGCCCAGCTGAACCCCTCGTGGGCACGGATCCCCAAAGTCGAGGCCCGGATCATCGAGGGGTTGTGCGTGCTCGGGCTCCTCGCGTCCCAGTCCCGCCAGGCCGCCATCCTGGCCGTGCTGGCCATCGTGACCGCCATGCTCCTCAATTCCGAGGTCCGCCGCCGCTCGAAGCTGATCATCTTCATCGTCGTCCCGGCCGTCGGGCTGGTGTACTACAGCTTCGCGCTGGCATTCCGGAACAACCCGAAATTCAATTCGGTGGCCATCCGGTTCGGCCAGATCGGGGCCGCCGTCCACGTGTGGCATCAGAGCCCCTGGCTCGGTCTCGGGATGCGGTTCTACAACCTTCCCCAGTTCGTCACCGTCACCGCCCCACCGAACTCCCTGGTCGACAATCTGGCGTCCACCGGGATCATCGGATCGCTGGCCTTCTTCTTCATGGTCGTCATGACGATGCGGACCATGTCCGGGTTACCCCGTGTGTACGGCACCCTCGGCCTGGTCGTGCTCATGGCCCATTACGTCGACGGCCTCTTCGACATCTTCTGGATCGGTGCGCTCTCCATCACCCCGTTTATCATCGCCGGGATCTCCCTCGGCATGGCCGACGCCGATCCCCGCGCCGAGCACGTTCCGGACCTGGCTGTCGTGCCCCACGGTTCCGGAGCGGGTCGCGACACCTTCCGCCGGTGGACGCGGGCGGCCCGCCGGAATGGATCCACCGGGGACGGAGCCGAGTCCGGCGACCCGGTGCTGGGCGGTCCGGCGTCCCGGACGGCGCGACGGCCCGTCCGACCCGGTCCGACCGGGTGACCCGGCCCGGGGCCCGGCCGTGGTGACCACCCGCCCGCGCATCGTCTTCAACGCCCTCCCGCTGGACCCCCGTGGCGGGGGAGTGAGCACCTACATCCGGGAACTCCTCGGTTCGCTGGTGCCGGTGGTGGACGCCCAGCTGGTGGCAGCCGTTCGCCCCGGCGGACGCGAGCTCCTTCCCGAAGGCGTCGCACCGATGGTGGTGGCGGAGTCGCACGGGGTCCGGAGGGCGATCGCCGGCGCTCGGGGATTCGGCCCCGCCGACCTCACCCACGGGCTGGACGTCGACCTTCCGTTGCGTGGGACCGGCCTCCGGGTGGCGACCGTGCACGATATGGCCATCTTCGACGTCCCATGGGCGTTCCCCCGGCATCGGGTTGCCGGTGAGCGCCTGCTCGTCCGTGCCGCGCTGCGCCGGGCCGACGTTGTCGTGGCCGTCTCCGGGTTCACCGCGGAACGGGTGCGGGCGCTGACCGGTCGTGATGCCGTCGTGGTGCACGAGGCACCCAGTCCCGACATGGTCCCGCCCGACGAGGCCGAAGTGGCCCGGGTCCGGGACCGGTATGCCCTGCCCGAGGTCTTCGTGCTCCATGTCGGGAACATCGAGCCCCGCAAGGACCTCGCAACATTGGCCGAGGCCTGCCGGCTGGCCGGCGTACCCCTGGTGATCACTGGACACGGTCTGTGGGCCAGCCGTGCGCCGGGGTCGGTGACCGAGATCGGACACGTGCCCACGGGGGATCTTCCCGGTCTGTACGGCGCCGCCGCACTGGTGGGCTACGCGTCGCGCTACGAGGGGTTCGGTCTTCCCCCGGTCGAGGCCATGGCGTGCGGAGCGGCCGTCGTCTCGACACCGGTGCCGGCCGTGTCCGAGGTGGTTGGTGACGGGGCTGCCACCTTCACTCCCGGCGACATCGCGGGACTGGCCGACACCCTCGGCGCTCTGCTGGGCGACGAGGGACGGCGGACCGAGCTGGCGGACCGAGGTCGAAAGGCCGTAGCCGATCTGACGTGGAGCCGGACCGCGCTGGCCACTGCCGACGTCTACCGCTCCCTCGGCCTCCCCGTGTGATGCCCCGCAGCTGACCGGCCCGGACCGGGTCGGGCCGGATCGGCCGTCCCACCGGCGCGGAAGTTGCAGCGCAGTTGCCGGCTTCAGATAGCCGCGGGCGGTGCCGATGCTCCCGTTGATGTTTGGGCAGGGGCACGTTCGGTCCCCAGGGGTAGCAGAACTGCTGGCACCTGAGGGAGGTACTGACCACGGGGATGACACCCCAGGGGTGGTACCCCGTTCCTCCGGGGTCACACTGCTCCGACGGGCGCAGGTGGTCCGACCCGAGGACATCGAGATCGTCGTCACCGCCGAGTCGGTGGCCGACCTCTATGACCCGTCGCTCATCATCTCCCCCGGGTACATCGGTCCGGACCGCCGCCGCTACGACCGCTCGGCCGCTCCGCCTCCGGGCAGTCCTCTGTGGCTCCGCCGGATCATGCTGGTGGTGTTCCTCACCGCCGTCGTGGTGGCCCCACTGACCATCATCTCGTCACGCTCGGTTCCGCCGGTGGCGGCGAGTCCGTCGTCGACGCCGGCGGCAGGAGCAGCGGGTACCCAGACCGAGGCAGCGGGGCGTCCCGTCCACAAGTTCACGGCCAGCGCCCGACAGAAGGCGCATGCCGAGGCGGCCTACCAACGGGCTCTCGCCCGGGCAGAGGCGTCCGGTGCAGTAGCCGGCCCGACCGGTTCGACCTCCGACCCCGGTTCGGCAGTGGGGTCGCCGTCCGCCGAGGGTGCGACTGCCGCGGCACCGGCCCAGCAGGGGTCGGAGGAGCAGGTCGCGCAGCAGGCCCGCCAGCAGGCCGCCCAGATCGCTGCTACCCAGCACGCCGCCGCCCTCGCCCAGGCCCAGGAGGCGCACGCCGCCGCCCAGGCCGCCGCTGCACAGAACCGTGCCGCCCAGGCCGCCGCCCGAGCACAGGCCCAGGCCGCCCGGGAGGCAGCCCAGGCAGCCCGGCAGGCAGCCCGGCAGGCGGCCCGGGCCGCCAAAGGTGACTCCGGGTCCGGGTCCGGGTCCGGGTCCGGCGGGTCCACTGCGGGCACGCCCGGTCCGTCGCCGAACGACGCCTGAGCCTCACTTCCCGATCCGGGCGGGGTCGCCGGTTGTCCCCGAGGTCTTCAGTTGACGTGGCGATCTGCCGATTTTCCGGTATGGGGAAGGCGACGACAGGGGACGCGATGACGTTGGTGGCGGGCGACTCGGAGCTCGACGAGACGCCCGTGGACCCGTTCGCCATGTGGAGGGACCTCCAGGACGTCATCGATGTCGGGGCCGGGATCCCGGTGGCCGTCCCGACCACGACGACGTCGGCCGCGGGCGTCCTGAACGAACTCGACGATCCGCACCTGGTGATTTCCGACGGGTACATCGGGAGCGACCGTCGCCGGTCCGGACTGCGGGCGGTTCTGGCCCGGACGAGCTATCCCCCCCGCCGCGGGCTGATGCGGATCGAGATCGCCATCGTCCTGCTCGTGGCCGCCATGGTGGCCGGCGCCGGTCTCCTCGTCTCGAATGGTGGTCGCCCCGTCCGGCCGACCCCGACGTTCGTCGCGCAGGCCGCTCCGTCGGCGGACACCGTGAGGACCGGCACCCAACCACCGACGCTCCTCGCTGGGTCATCCGCCACGGCGCCGACCACCACACCGACGACGACGCCGACCACGGTGCCGACAACCGTCCCGACCACGACTCCGGTCGCGCCTGCCGCTGTCGTGGTGACCACGACGCCGACCACCGTCCCGACCACTCCCGAGGCTCTGGGGGCGGCCGCACTCACCCTGGTCCGGTACCCCTGGCGCCAGATTCCGGGCTACTCGATCATCTTCCTCCCGATCACCGACGCGCCGTCACCGGGCTTCTACGGCAACACCAGCTTCACGTGGGGCCAGCCGGGGGGGACATCGACCCTCTACGTCTTCCCCGGCGAATCGGTGGACCAACTCGCCGGCATCATCGCGTTCGAGATCGGCCACGAGGTGGACGCCGCCTATGTGGAGCCACAGGCGGGCCATGCGCAGATCGAGTCGATCCTGGGCATCTACCCGCCGAGCTGGGCTCCGGAATGCGACTGCGCCGAGCAGGGATACCTCTCCGGTTGGTACGCATCGGCCTTCTCGAACTACTGGTCACCCGGGGTCGGCGACTGGAGCACGCTCGCTCCCGAGCCATCCGGAGCGACGCTCACTGCCGTTGCGCCCTGGCTCAACCCTCAGGTTTCGTAAGATCGCCACCTTGACCCCCTCGCCCTCGCCCGCCGGTGCCCCGACACCCACCACCGATCCGACGGCGGTGCGCACCCTGGATTCCACCCGGTGGCCGTCATGACCAGGATCGCCCTCGTCCCGAGCGCCTACCCGCCGTCGGTCGGCGGGGTGGAGGAGCTGACCCGGCACCTGGCTCTGGCGCTCGTCGCCGCCGGTGACGAGGTCGAGGTGTGGACCGGCATTCCCAGTGATCGTGACCCCGAGACGGTGGAGGTCCGCGACGGTCTCGTCGTCCGCCGGTTCCCGATGCCACTGCCCGCCACCAACTGGGCCGCCGTATCCCACACGGCGACGACCGGGTGGAAGACCATGCGGTCCCTGCGACGGGCGGTGACGACCTTCCGACCCGACCTGATCCACGTCCAGTGCTTCGGACCCAACGGTGCCTACGCCGCGGCACTCGCCCGGATCACCGGCGTGCCGTTGGTGGTCACCCTCCAGGGCGAGACTCTGATGGACGACGCGGACATCTTCGACATCTCCCAAGTGTTGCGGGCGAGCCTGCGCTCCGGGCTGCGCATGGCGTCCGCGGTCACTGCGTGCTCGGCGTTCACCCTGGACGACGCCGTGACCCGCTTCGGCCTGAGCCCCGGGCGTGGCACGGTCATCCCCAACGGGGTGGCCCTCGACGGAAAGGGAGACGGACCGATGACCGCCGGAGAGTCGCTGGCCGGTCGCCTCGGCGGCGCACCTTACGTGCTCGCCCTGGGGAGGGTCGTGGAGAAGAAGGGTTTCGACCTCCTGTTGTCCGGCTACGCGGCGATGGACCCCACCCTGCGTACCGCCGATCTGGTGATCGGTGGTACGGGTCCCGCTCTCGTGGACCTCGAAGCCCAGGCGGAGGAGTCGGGGATCGCCGCTCGCGTCCACTTCGTCGGCCGTCTGACTCGCGAACAGGTGGCGGAGGCCATGGCCGGCGCCGCGGTGTTCGTGATGCCGAGCCGGCTCGAGCCGTTCGGCATCGTCGTCCTCGAGGGATGGCGGGCCGGAACCGCGGTGGTCGCCACCAACCGTGGCGGTGCCCCCGAGTTCATCCGGGACGGTGAGGACGGCCTTCTCGTGGATCCCTTCGACACGGCGGCCGTGGCCGGGGTGCTCGAACGGATTCTCTCCGACAACACCCTCCGGCAGTCGATCGCCGAAGCGGGACGGGCGCGGGTTGAGGAGTTCGCCTGGCCGATCATCGCCGGACGGTACCGGGACCTCTACGCATCGGTGTGCGCCGGTGCGACCCGAACTCACCGACGGGCGGTCGCGTCATGAGCGACATGGTCTCGGGGACCCTTCGGATCGGCCTCGACGTGGTGGCTGTCGACGACGTCGCGAACTCGGTGCAGCGGTTCGGCGATCGGTACGTGCAGCGGATATTCACCTCGCACGAGATCGCCTGCTGCCGACGGGAGGGCCGGGGAGGCGCAGGGGCGCCACAGTACGCGATGGACTCGTTGGCGGCCCGGTTCGCGGCCAAGGAGGCGGTGATCAAGGTGCTCCGGCCTGTCGAAGTCCAGCCAGAGTGGCGTAGTATCGAATTACACCGAATGAGGGGAGGATGGTGCGAGATCCATCTTTCCGGACTGGCCGCGGATCTGGCCGTCGAAGCCGGGATCGACGAGTTCTCGGTCAGCGTGTCGCACGAGGCGACCTTTGCCGCCGCGGTGGTCGTCGGCAGGTGCACGCATGGAGATCGCACCGATACACAACGAGGAGAACGATGACGGTAGACGAGACGATCCGCCAGGTGCTTGCCGATCACGCACGTCTGGCAGTACCGGTCGAGTCGCTGGCCGACGACACTGACCTGTTCGGGGCCGGGATGACCTCGCACGCCAGTGTCAACGTGATGCTCGCTCTCGAGGATGCTTTCGACTTCGAGTTCTCGGAGTCGATGTTGAAGAAGTCGACGTTCGAGTCGATCAGTGCCATCCGGGCCGGGGTGGCTGCAATGACGGGTGGGTGATGGGCCGATGACCGCTGCAGAGGTGACCCCGACGATGACGCCGGCCCGAGACGTCGCTGCACGCATGGCTGCCATCGCGGACGAGGTCGCGGGTCCCGTTGCTGCAGATGTGGACGAGGAAGCCCGATTCCCGTCGGAGACCTTGGCGGCGCTTCGCGCCGAAGGGCTGCTCGCCGCCCTGGTACCGGCCGAATTCGGAGGCGGAGGGGCGACGATCGCCGAGGTCTCCGAAGGCGTGGTGGCCCTCGGCCGCCGGTGTGCGTCGAGCGCCATGGTGGTCGCCATGCACCACATCCAGGTCGCCTGCCTGGTGCGTCATGGGACCAGCGACCTGCTCAGGACCTATCTGCGCGAGTTGTGTGAGCACCAGTATCTCCTGGCTTCCGCCACGACCGAAGTGGGCACGGGCGGCGATGTGAGGTCGAGCATCTGTGCACTGGAGGTCGAGAACGGTCGGTTCCGGGTGGAGAAGCAGGCCCCGGTGATCTCGTATGCGGACGACGCCGACGCCGTGCTGGTGACTGCACGGCGGACGGCGGACAGTCCCGAGAGTGACCAGATCATCGTCCTGTGCCGCCCGCCGGGACTCGAGCTCGAGCAGGTAGGCGAGTGGAATGCCCTCGGATTCCGGGGAACCTGCAGCACCGGGTTCGTCCTTCGAGCCAGTGGTGACGCCGATGCCGTTCTCGGAGAACCGTATGCGGACATCTCCACGCGGACGATGCTGCCCACCGCCCACCTCCTGTGGAGCTCGGTGTGGCTCGGCATCGCCACCGACGCCATCGACCTGGCCCGGACCTTCGTCCAGGCCGAGGCTCGCCGCCGTCCGGGGATCACCCCCACCGCATCGCTTCGGCTTGCGGAGGCGACGGTCATCCACCAGCAGTTCGTCGACATGGTGAATTCGTGCCTCGGCCGCTTCGAAGCGGCCGATATGGATGGCGACCGGCTGACCAGCATCGGATTCGGCATCGCCATGAACGCCCTCAAGGTGTCCGCGTCGACGCTGGTGGTCGACATCGTCCGCGAGTGCATGCTGATCTGCGGGCTCGCTTCGTACCGTCTCGACTCCCCGTACAGCATGGGGCGCCATCTGCGCGACGCCATGGGAGCGGCGCTCATGGTCAACAACGATCGGATCATGGCGAACAACGCCCAGATGCTGTTGGTCCACCGGGGCGAGTAAGGGACATGGCGATCCCCGCGACGGATGGGGCCGGCAGCGGCGATGCCGGCGAGCCCTGGGACGCATTCCGTGCCGACCTACTGCGAGACGGGGTGCTCCTCGCCACCGATGTGGACGGCGTGTACGGCCGGTCGGCCGCCTACGAGGCGGTGGCCGAGGGCATCGACCGGCTCGTCCTGCGAGTGGGGTCCGACCAGCAGGCGCTGAGCCTCCGGTTCCCGCCGGTGATGCCCTGGTCGACGTTCCAGCGCAACGGCTACCTCGAGTCGTTTCCCGACCAGATGGGATCGGTCCACTCCTTTCGGGGTGACGAGCGCCTCCATGCCGAACTGGTGCGCCGGGCGGAGACCGGGGAGGACCGGGGCCCCCTGCTCGAGACTACCGACATCGTGCTGTGCCCGGCCGTGTGCCATCCGCTCTACCCGACCCAGAGCGGAATCCTCCCCGAGGGTGGCCGGAGGGTCGAGGTGTACGGCTACTGCTTCCGTCACGAGCCCAGTACCGATCCGTTCCGGATGCAGTCCTTCCGTCAGCACGACTACGTCTACCTGGGCACGCCCGAAGGGGCACGGGCCCATCGCGACCAGTGGATCGATCGTGGCCTCGAGACTCTCGCCGGTCTGGGACTCGACGTGACCTCGGTGGTGGCCAACGACCCCTTCTTCGGCCGCCCGGGGCGCATGCTCGCCGCCAACCAGCGGACCGAGGAGCTCAAGTACGAGATCGTCACACCGGTGTTCGCCTCGGGCAGGCCGACCGCCATCTCGTCGTCGAACTGCCACCTCGACCACTTCTCGCGTCCGTTCGGTATCGACACGGCCGACGGGGAGCCGGCCCACACCTCGTGCTTCGGATTCGGGGTCGACCGGATCACGCTCGCCCTCATGGACCGACACGGCACCGAACCGGCGGCGTGGCCTGCCGGGGTCCGCTCGGCACTGTGGCCCTAGTCGCGGTGGGATCGGTTGGGCTGGGCCGATGACGACGGTACTCCCTCCGCTGACGGCGGCCGGATTCGTCCCGCATCCCCTGCATGCCACGGAACGGACATGGACGGAGACCAATTGCTACGTGGACGTGTGGATCGAGGTTCTGCACGCCCTCGGACTCGACCCGGTGGCCGGTGCCGCATTCACGCTGAGCTGTGACTTCGAAGGGGACCAGTGGACCTTCATCAAGTACCCGCCCGAGGACCTGCGGACCCTGTTCGGTGTGGAGGTCGCGGAGATGAACGTGTGGCGCCCCGCCATCGACCACGTGGCGGAACAACTCGACATGGGGCACCTGTGCACGGTGGAAGGCGACTCGTGGTTCCTCCCGGATACACGGGGCGTGGCCTACGGGATCGACCACGTGAAGTCGACGCTGGTACCGGCCCGCCTCGACCGGCCCGGACGCCATCTCGGGTACTTCCACAACGCCGGCTACTACGAGCTGGAGGGGGACGATTTCGACGGACTCTTCCGACTGGGCGCCTACGCCGACCCGGCAGCGCTCCCTCCCTACATCGAGACGATCCGCCTCGACCGGGTACGCCGGGACGATCCCGATCTGGTGGAGCGCGTGGTGCGCCTGACCAGGGACCACATCGCCCGGCGTCCGGCCGACAATCCGATCCCCCGGTTGGCCGGGAGGATCCTCGCCGACCTGCCGTGGCTCGCCGAGCAGGATCTCGAGGAGTTCCACCGCTATTCGTTCGGTCTCTGTCGCCAGTGCGGGGCCAGTACCGAGCTGGCGGCCACCTTCGTGGACTGGTTGAACACCTACGACGGACCGGGGACGGAGGAGGCCGCCACGGCCTTCCGGGAGGTTTCCGAAGGGGCCAAGAAGGTGCAGTTCGCCCTGGCACGGGTCGTCCGGGGCAGGACGGTCGACCTGGAGGGCGTGTTCGCCGCCATGGCCGTGCAGTGGGAGGCCGCCATGGACGTGCTGAGTCCTCGCTATGGCGGCTGAGGGAGTGGCCGGAGCCGTCGACGATGCCGGGGTGCTGGCCGGTGCCGACTGGTTCTGCGTGTCCACGCCAGCCGGGGCCCACCCCGGGCCCGGTGGCCTCGACGGCCTCGACGAGCAGTGGATTCCGGCGACGGTGCCGGGAACGGTGGCCGGCGCGCTCCGCGACGCGGGGGCGGCCGAGCCGTCCCCGGACTGGCTCGACGGCCGGGACTGGTGGTTCCGCTGCCGATTTGCCGGTCCGGCGAACGCGACCCCTTCTCCCGACCCGCCCGAGGCCTGGGTCCTGTCGTCCGAGGGACTGGCCACCCTGGCCGACGTGTGGCTGAACGACCGGCACGTCCTCCGCTCCGAATCGATGTTCTCGCACCACCGGGTCGCGGTCGGACCGCTGACGGCCGACAACGAACTCTGCATCCGGTTCGGTGCCCTCGCTCCGGAGCTCGAGCGGCGGAGGCCACGGCCGCGCTGGAAGACCCACGGGATCAGCAGTCAGAACCTGCGATGGATCCGGACCACGCTCCTCGGCAGGCAGGGCGGCTGGGCGGCCACCCCCGCACCGGTCGGCCCGTGGCGTCCGCTGCACCTCCGTCCGGCATGCCCGATCGAGGTGACCGGAAGCCGGGTCCGCAGCGCCCGGCTCGACGCCTCGGGTGTCGAGACGACGGGGTCGGTCTCGGTGGAGCTCGAGGTGTCCGGATCCGATCTGACCGTCGACCGGCCGTTGCCGCCCGCCCAGCTCGAGGTCCACGGGCACCGTTCGGAGATGACGGTGTCACGCACGGAGCGGGGACTCCGACTCACCGGGACCGTCACCGTCGGAGACGTCGAGCTGTGGTGGCCCCACACCCACGGCGGACAGCCGCTCTATCCGGTCCGTGCCGTGGTCGCCGGCGTCCCGCTCGACCTGGGTGAGGTCGGGTTCCGAACGGTGACGGTCGATCGTTCGGACGGTGGCTTCCGTCTGTCCGTCAACGACGTGCCCGTGTTCTGCCGCGGTGCGGGCTGGTACCCGATCGATCCGGTGAGCCTCCAGGCCTCCGATGACACGATGGCCGCCTCCATCGGCATGGCCCGCGCCGGAGGCCTCAACATGCTGCGCATCCCCGGTGACACGGTCTACGAGGACCGGCGGTTCTTCACCCTGTGCGACCGGGAGGGGATCCTCGTCTGGCAGGATGCCATGCTCGGTCCGGTCGACCCGCCGGCCGAAGAGGAGTTCCTGACGGCGATCGGGACCGAGGTCTCGGACCTGCTCGACCGGGTGGCCGGCCACCCGTCGCTGGCCGTGCTCTGCGGTGGACAGCAGATCGAGGAGCAGGCCGCAATGTTCGGCCTTCCCCGAGAGCGGTGGCCCACGCCGGTCATCGAGTCGGTCCTTCCCGATCTCGTCACGCGGAGTGCCCCCGGGCTCGTCTACGTGACCTCGTCGCCGACCGGTGGGGATCTCCCGTTCCAGTCCGATGTCGGGTTGAGCCACTACGTCGGTGTGGGGACGCTCCTGTTTCCCGTGGGGGACCTGCGTCGGGCCGCCCCGCGGTTCGTGAGCGAGGGCTTCGCCTTCTCCATACCGCCCGAACGGGTGACCGTCGACCAGCAGTTCGGTGGCGACCTGCCCGCCGTGCACGAGGCCGACTGGAAGCTCGCTGTCCACCACGATCCCGCATCCTCCTATGACCTCGAGGACGTCCGGGACCACTACGCCGAGTCGTTCTTCGCGGTCGATCTGGCGGACCTGTGGAGGACCGACGTCGAACGCGCCCTCGATCTCGGGCGCGCGGCCATGGCCGAGGTGGCCGCCGCGTCCATCGCCGAATGGCGCCGGCCCGGATCTCCGTGCGACGGATGGTTGACCGTCGCCCTGTGCGACCTCAGGCCCGGGCCGGGGTGGGGACTGGTCGACTCGTCGGGCCGACCGAAGGCACCGTGGTTCGTGCTGGCCCGCAGCGGGGCATCCGTGGCCGTGCTGGCGACCGACGAGGGGGTCAACGGGCTCGCGTTCCATCTGGTCAACGACACCGCCGAAGCGATCGAGGCCACGCTCGAGCTCGGCCTCCACACGGCCATCCACCGGGTCGAGGCGGCATCGTGCCCGGTGGTCGTCCCGGCCCGGGGCGGGCTCGAATTGCGGGCCGAAGCGCTGTTCGACGGATTCCGCGACCTCACCTACGCCTTCCGCTTCGGTCCGCGCGCTTACGAACTGGTCACGGCGGACCTGGTGGACGCATCGGGGGCGATAGTGGCCACTACCGGGTATCTACCCGGTGGCCCCGGCCGCGAAACCGAACCTGACGTGGGGCTTCAGGCCGGGGTCGAACCGGTCGATGGGGGAACGTGGCTACTCCAGATCTCTTCGCGCCGATTCGCCCAGTACGTGCACGTCGACGTGCCCGGATTCGTGGCTTCCGACTCGTGGTTCCACCTGCCTCCCGGCGGGGCGAGGTCGGTTCTGCTCCGACCCGACGCGGGGTCGGATGGAGAGCCGAGGGGCCGGGTCCGGGCGCTCAATTCCGCCGCCCCGTGCTCGATCTCCCCGTGACCCGCGTCACCAGGTGTGGCGATCCCGGGGAAATGGCTGTTGTGAAGGTGCAGGCTGCGCCTCTACCATGGCCGGAGAGGCGTACATGATCGGCTGGGCGGCGAGTGGTGAACGCCCCTGGATGCCTTTGGTTGGTCACCACCTCCGGTGCAGGAAAGGGCAGGCCGGCTGGCATGGCAATCCGCGAGGATGAGGTAGAGAAGCTCTACGAGCGTCGTCCGGACGCGGTCATCGTCAATGCCGGAAATGGATTCGCCATCGACCTTGGCGACCATGCCGGTGCCGTGGCCAAGATCCGGCGCCATATGTTGCGCCGTCTGCTGGTCGCCGACATTATCGGCCTGGCCACAGCGGCCATCCTCGGGCCCTTGCTGGTGTCCGTCGTGTCGAGCAATCCGAGTTCCACCGTCCAGCGGACGGGCCCGGTGATGCTCTTCGACCTTGCCGTCATCCCCCTGTTCATCGGCGTGTTCGCCGTCTACAGCCTCTACAAGGGGACGACGCGGCGCATCTCGCTCAGCGTCTTCTCCGACCTGCCGAACATCGTGCACGCCCTCTTGGTGAGCGGCTTCCTGTTCGCCATCGTCGGGTATGTGGCCAATCACTCCTTCGGGTTCGCCGCTATCACTGTTGGCAAGATCCTGGCGATGTGCCTGGTGGCGGTGGTCACGGTTCCACTGGCCCGGATCGTCGGGTTCGGCCTGCTCGGTCGGGCCTCGACCGGCTCGGTACCGGTCATCGTCGTCGGTACCGGCAAACTCGCCCAGACGGTGGCCAGCCATCTGCGTGCCCACTCGACCGTCGAGTTCGTCGGATTCGTCGACGACAGTCCGCTCGGTCGCAGTGACGTGCTCGGCGAGCTCGAGGACCTTCCCGAGCTGTGCCGCCGTTTCGACGTCGCCCGCGTGGTCGTCTGCTTCTCGCGGACCCACCCCGAGCGCACCACCGAGATGCTCAAGGCCCTGTCGGGCCAGGTCGGCGTCTCCATCGTGCCCCGGTATTACGAGCTCATCACCGGCCGTTCGCACGTGGAGGACCTGTCGGGTCTCCCGATGATCGACATCCCGCCGGCCTCGCTGTCGGCCGGGTCCCGCTTTCTGAAGCGGACCTTCGACCTGGTCGCGTCGTCGGCCATCCTGGTGGTGATCTCCCCGTTCCTCCTGTTGACGGCCGTCCTGATCAAGGCCACCAGTTCCGGACCCGTCTTCTTCCGTCAAGAGCGGACCGGCCGCGACGAACGACCGTTCTCGGTCCTCAAGTTCCGGACCATGTACCAGGACGCCGAGCAGCACAAGGCCGAGCTCATGCACCTGAACGAGATGGACGGCCCGCTCTTCAAGGTCGCCGAGGATCCCCGGGTCACCCGGCCGGGCCGGTTCCTGCGCCGGACCAGCCTCGACGAGCTCCCGCAGCTGATCAACGTGTGGAAGGGCGACATGTCCTTGGTCGGTCCCCGGCCCTTCGTGGTCTCGGAAGCTGCCGAAATCGAAGGCTGGGCCCGCAAGCGGTTCGAAGCCCGCCCGGGGATGACCGGGCTCTGGCAGGTATCGGGCCGTAACGAACTGTCCCACCTCGAACTGTGCCGTCTCGACTACCTCTACGTGGCGTCGTGGTCGTTCTGGTGGGACATGCAGATCCTCTGGCAGACTCCGGCGACCATCTTCAAGGGGCGCGGCGCCTCCTGACGCCGGGCACACCACCCGACCAGGATGGTGACGGGGCGGACGTGGTCAGTGCGACGGGCGCACGTCGTTGACGACCTCGGCGATGCGGGCGAGGAAGCGTTCGGGTGAGTAGTTGCGGGCATGGCCGGTGAGCCGCTCCGGGGACCACGACCCGTTCACCAGGTCGATGACGGCGTCGGCGATCAGCCGGGGTTCGGGCTCGTCGAAGAAGCAGCCGGTCTCCCCCTCCACGATGGAGTCGAGGAATCCACCCCAGCGGAGCGCGGCGGTGGGGCGGGCGAAGGCGGCCGCCTCCACCGGGGTCAGTCCGAAATCCTCGTAGGAAGCAGCCACCAGACCGAGACACGACGCGTAGAGCCACCGCAGCTCGTCGTCGTCGACCCGCCCGAGGACGGTGACGTTCGGTGGTGCCGCGGCGACGAGTTCGTCGGCCAGCGGTCCCGAGCCGACCACCATCAGCCGCTGGTCGGGCAGGAGGGCGAATGCCGCGGCCACGGCGCCCACGTTCTTGTAGGGAAGGAGTCGGGATACGCAAAGGAGGAAGCCGGGCTCGATCTCCCCGGGTGGCCGGCGGGGGCCGCCCACGTCGATGTCGACCGGAGGCGGGACGACGTCGGCGTCGATGCCATACACGTCGGCCACGCGGGCCCGGACGGTGCGGGAGTTGACCAGGTAGCGGTCGGCGGTGGCCGCCGCCTTCCGGTCCCAGCGCCGCAGCGGGGGGGCGAGCAGCGCCAGGCCGACGGCGGCGAGGCGTGACGAACCGGACAGGTACTGGTCGGCCTGGTAGAGCCACCGGGCCGGGTTGTGGCAGTAGACGATCTTGGCGCCGCTGGTCCGGGCTCCGTGGGCCCACCCGCTCGACGAGCACACCGTGACGTCGGCGTCGACATGCAGGCGTGAAAAGGCAGGAGCAAGGAGCGGGAGTGCGAGTCGGTGGTGGTCGCGCAATACCCCGATCCGGTCGACGGGTAGCGTGCGCACGTCGTGGCCGGCAAAGCCCGGGAACGTCGCCTCCGGGTCGTAGAGGGCGGTGAATATCGTGGCCGAGGGGTAGCCGTCGGCCAGGGTGAGCACCACCCGTTCGGCCCCGCCCCGCTGGGTCAGGTAGTCGTGGACGAGCGCAACGGTGGGAGCGTCGCTCACGCGAAGGCAGCGGCGACCGCGGCGGTGTCAAGGAGGACGTCGACGCTCACCACCTTGCCATCGGCCAGTCGCCAGACGAGGACCTCGTCGGTCTCGGCGTGCCGACCGGTGGGCGCGTCGAACCCGACGTGCACCCAGGTCATCACCAGATCGCCGTCGGCGAGCAGGGCCTTGTGGGTGACGTCGGTGAATTCCACGGTGGTGAAGGCGGCGAACAGGTCGAGCAGGGCCCTCTTGCCCTCGAAGACCCCGAACCAGGGTGCGGCGTCGGTGTCGGCGGCGCAGGCAGACCAGCGGATGTCCCGTGAGACGAGGCCCATGATGGCCAGGGCATCGCCCTCCTTGATGGCGTCGGACACGGCTCGGACGACATCGGCATTGGTCGTGGTGGGCGTCATGGTTGTCTCCCGGTCTCGTCGCGGGTCAGCGCGGTCTTGTCGGCAACCACGTAGCCCGGCGCGTGCGCCGTTGCCGTTCCGGTGTCCGAGCCCGCATCCGGACACCGCTCGTGCTGCTCGGCCACAGTCCTGTGAGGCTAGTCCCGCGGGCAGGAAATACACCAACGGTAAGTAAGATGACCTTGTTCTCGTTCTCTTCGTCTGTACAGCCAACATCTGCCGATCACCCATGGCCGCCGCGCTCTTCGCCCGGCGGACGGAGGACCGTGTGGACGCTCCGGTGGTCGCCTCGGCCGGCTTGAGGGAGCCCGGCCACCCGGTCCCGGACGAGGTGTTCGACGTGATGGCACTGCGGGGGATCGACCTGTCCGAACATCGGAGCTCGACCCTCACCGAAGAGATGGTGGCCGAGGCCGGCCTCGTGGTGGGAATGAGCCTCCGTCACGTCCAGGAGGCCGTCCTGCTTTCGCCTTCGTCCTGGCAGCGGACGTTCCGCTTCAAGGAGCTGGTACGACGGGGCGAGTACGTCGGGCCCCGTCTACCGGGTCAGGACATCGCCTCGTGGATCCGTGCCGCACAGGGCGACCGGACCCGCGAGTCGCTGGCCGACCACTCGCCGAACGAGGACATCGCCGACCCGTTCGGCGGACCGATTGCCGGGTACGAGGCCACCGCGGTGGAGCTCGACAACCTGTCCGAGCGGCTGACCGCGCTGGTATGGCCGCATCGATGAGGCCCCCGGAGTGAGACCCGGGGACTGACCGTCACCGACGTGTCCGATCGTGCGGGCGTGCATGTCGTCCGGGCGGGTGGGAGCATGGAGAGGTGCCCGATGGAGTCCTGATCAGGGAGTTGCCCGACGGCGGGCACGAATTCGTCCTCGACGACCCCGTCCTCGAGGGGTTGATCGTGGATCGACGGGTCACCCTACGGTTCGGTCCTACCGACGTCGTGCTGTCCGCCCCGTTCCGGCTCCAGGTCGACGGTGTGGACCACCGACTGGATCCCCGGTTCCCCGATTCGCTGGCCCCACTGCTGGCGTGCATCCCGGGGACGGCCCGCTGGCTCTGGGCATCGCCCTGCGGTGCCCTCCACCTGGTTCTGATGCAGGGTCAGCGGCTGGTCGTTCCCGAGCTCGACGCTCGCAGCACCTGGTCCGTCGGGACCGTGGACGGGCCGGCCGGGCGCAGCACCTGAGCGCGACGTGGTCACTCGGTCGGGTCCGGGCCGCGACGCTCAGTCGCGCAACAGCTCCGGATGGCGGGCGGCGACCATCCGCCGCATCCCGTCCTTCCACGCCACCGAGGTCGGACCGATCAGGGCATGCATGCGGGTCAGGTCGATCTGCACGCTGTCGATGGTGGCCGCGGTCGGTGCGAAGCTGGGGGTCAGGCCGGTCAACTCTCCCAGGAAGCCGCACCACTCCTCGATGCTGGCCGCCTGGCTGCCGCCCCAGTTGACGATGGTCGCCGGGGTTCCGGCTGCGCCGAGCAATCCGGGGACCATGGCCACGATGTCGTCCTCGTGGATCGGGTGGTAGACGCTGGGGGCGTCGATGTGGACCGGTATGTCGCCTCCGTTGATCATCATCTCGAGGTGGATGGCCGGCCAACCACCGCGGTCACCGTAGGGGACGGACAGGCGGGCGATGGTGGTGGGAAGGTCGAACCGATCGGCCGCCCACAGTGCGGTCGCCTCCGCCGCGATCTTGGAGATGCTGTACGTGCGTAGGAAGGGCCAGACGCCGTGGTTGTCACCCAGCGGATCGTCCTCGGCGAACACGTGGTGGCCCATCGGCTTGTAGATACCGGTCGTTGAGCAGTGGACGAAGGCCTTGGCCTCCCGGTGGTGTTCCATCAGATAGGCGAGGCCGCCGCTGTTGGCCCGCAGGTCCTTCTCCCACTCGTTGGACTTGGCCACGGCGAAGTTCACGACGTACTCGGCGTCGGCGGGAAGTCCGGCTACGTCACCAGACAACAGATCGATCGGTACACACCGGACACCGGCTGCCTCGAGGCGCTCGCGGGCGGCGTCGTCGCGGAAGCGGGCGCCGGCCACCACCTCGTTGTCGGCGGCCAGGGCGAGGGCGACGGGCTCGGCTACCTGGCCGGTGGCACCGGTGATGACGACGGTCTTGCCGGTGAGCTCGATGGGGGCCACGGGTGATCTCCTTGGTCTGGTGGGGACGGGCTGGTCTGGCGGGACGAGTGGGAACGGCACCTGGGGCCAGGCGGGACGGACCGCGTCACGTCGGACGCCGGAGGATCCTAGGGGAACGCAGGCGCCGATCGGCCCGACCCCGATTCGGTCCTGAACCGTTCGGTGGGTGGTCGGGAGCCGTGGAACGGAGCGGAATGACACTGAATGCGGTTACAAGATCACGTTCAGTCGTAATCCATGGTGGACACCGCTGGTCGCGTTGGTCCATACTGGTTGTTCCGCCAGTGTCTGTCGGGAGGCCGCAAATTCCCAGGTCGCCGACGTGTTGCCGAGGCGGGCTGACCAGTGATCCCGACCGTAGCAAGGAATGTTCCCATGAGTGCCACCTGGCGCAAGCACGCAGCCTGCCGGGGCATCGATCCAGATGTGTTCTACCCGGTCTCCGACGAGGAGGCGGTGGAGGCAAAGGCAATCTGCGATCAGTGCGCCGTACGCGAGGCCTGTCTGGAGCACGCTCTGGCCAATCGGGAACGAGAGGGTATCTGGGGTGGCACGACCGAGCGCGAACGTCGCCGGATCCACCGCCAGCGTCGCAAGTCCGCCTGAGTCGGTCCGGCTCGGACGAGCGGCCGACGGAGAAGCCGCGCCGATGACTGCACCACCGTTGGGTGATCCAGCGGTGGCCGCCCTGTATGCCGCTGTTGACGCCCACCGGCCCGACGATGGGCGAGAGCAGCACTCCCGTGCCGAGATCCTCGACCGCCTGGTCGCGCTCGACGGCCCGTTCGACCGGCACGCCGGACCTGTCCACGTCACCGCGTCGGCCATCGTGGTCGGCCGGCGGGGAGTGCTGCTCCATCGACACCGGCGACTGCACCGCTGGCTCCAGCCGGGCGGCCACCTCGACCCCGGCGAGTTGCCGGCCGATGCCGCCCGACGCGAGGCGGAGGAGGAGACCGGGCTCGTACTGTCCCATCTCCGGGGTGGGCCCGTCATGGTCCACGTGGACGTCCATGGCGCTGCCGACGCTCACGTCCACCTGGACATCCGCTATCTGCTGTCCGGCCCGGACGAAGATCCGGCGCCGCCACCGGGTGAGAGCCAGGAGGTGGCCTGGTTCACGTGGGACGAGGCGGCGGCCCTGGCCGACGAGGCACTCGCGGGAGCATTACGGTCAACCCGTAGGCTGATCGCCGCCGGGTCCGTCGACGTTCCCGGCGGGACACCCGAGGAGACCGATGGCTGAGCCGTACGACACGTTGCTGCGGGTGCAGGAGTTCGACACTGCCCTCGATCAGCTGCGACACCGCATCGAGGCCTTGCCGGAGCGGGCGGCTCTCGCCGACGTGCAGTCCCGTCGGGCCGCGGTGGCGGTGGCCATGGCCGAACTACAGGCCCAGGTCGACGACCTGGCCGGGCGACAGGCATCGCTGGAGGAGCGGATCGCCGCGTCGGCCGGGCGCCGCCGCGACCTGGAGGAGCGGATGCGGTCTGGGGCGGTGTCCGCGGCAAGGGACCTCCAGGCGATGGACCACGAAGTCGGACAGCTGGCCGATCGCCAGCGATCCCTCGAGGACGAGGAGATCCTGCTGATGGAAGAGGAGGAGCCGCTCGACGTGGCTCTCGCCGAACAGCAGGAGCTGTCCGCCGCCCTCGACGCCGAGGCGGCCAGGCTGAGGACGATCGTGTCCGAATCCGAGGTCGAGATCCGGGCGACCATCGCGGCGGTGGAGGTGGACAGGGCCGAGTGCGCCACCGGACTACCCGCCGATCTGGCCGAGCGCTACGAGCGGCTCCGGTCTCATCTCGGTGGTGTGGGTGCGGCCCGATTGGTGGGCGACCGGTGTGACGGCTGTCACCTCACGCTGCCCTCGGTCGAATTGGAGCGGATCCACCAGCTCACGGAGGCCGAATTCGCCACCTGTCCACAGTGCGACCGGATCCTCGTCCACTGATGCCGGGCGGTCACGCCGAGCCGCAGCCGTGCTGATCCTGGTGCGGCACGGCGAGTCGACCGGGAACGCCGAAGGGTTGTTGCTCGGTCGTATCGACTCGCCGCTGACCGAATGGGGCCGGGCCCAGGCCCGGTCGTTGGCCGATGCCGTCGCCGGGGCCACCCGTCTCATCTCGAGCCCGCTGGCCCGGGCCCTCGACACGGCCGAGGCGCTCGGTACCGGTCTGCCCATCGAGGTGGACGAACGGTGGATCGAGGTCGACTACGGGGAGTATGACGGAGAGAAGCTCGGCTCCATCCCTTCCGAGGTGTGGACCCGGTGGCGGTCCGACCCGACCTATGCCCCGCCGGGTGGAGAGAGCCTGGCTACGGCCGGCGCCCGGGTACGCGCTGCGTGCGAGGAGCTGTTCGGCGATCCCGACGGTCCGGCGAGGGGCGACGGAGCGGTGGTCGTGGTGAGCCACGTCTCACCCATCAAAGCTGCCGCCTGCTGGTCGCTCGGGATGGGAGACGAGGGCGCGTGGCGTCTCTACCTGGCCAACGCCTCGGTGACGACCATCAGGTGGGGTCCTGGGGGACCGGTCCTGGCCGGCTTCAATCACACGCCCTGGTCGTCTCCGGTGTGACCGCTTCCGCCGCGGGCCGCCGGGTTGTCGGCCAGGGTCGACGTGCTGACGAGCTCAGCCGAGAATACGGACGGCGGAGAAGGCCATGAGGCGCTCCGCCGACGGGGCGGTGCGGCCCCGGGAGTCCCGAAGGGCCCGCCATGCGTCCCAGTCGGTTGCCTGCTCCAGCGCCTCGAGTAACTCGGGGGCCTTGGCCCCGCGGGATTCGAGCTCGGGGGCGAGCGTGCGGGCGAGCTGGCGGTGCAGCACCGCTCGATCGACGGCGAGGATGTCCTGGAGACCGGGCTCCGCATAGGCCTTGGCGTGCGCGAGCCGGTAGACGGGAGTGATCTCCTCGAAGTAGAGCCGGCGTTGGCGGCACAGCGCCCGGATCCGCAGCGCCGAGGGACCCTTCGGCGGGATGTCGAATACGAGGGCACGGTGCTGTCGCGCCTGGAAGTCGGCGGCGGCCAGGAGCAGACCGTGGTCCCCAGGGAAGTGGCGGTAGATCGAACGGACCGAAACGCCGGCCCGTTCGGCCACGTCGAGCGTCGTCGGCGACATCCCTGTCTCGTCGACGAGTTCGACGAGGGCCTCGATCGTGCGTAACCTCGTCCGCTCTCCCTTGGCCACCCGACCGTCGAGCACCCGGACGTACGGGGCAACCACCTCGAGCCGTCCCGCACGGGCCGACCCACTCGTACCCGACCCCGCGTCAGTGGCGACACGAGGTTCCCGATCTGCCCCTGCGGTCCCCATACATCCGACGCTACGGCCCTCCCCGTCGACAGCACTAGGGCCGTCCGGCACGCACTACCCGGTGACACTCCGGGTTCAGCTCATCGTGGTGTGTGCGCCCCGGATGGTCAGGGGTGGACAACCACCTTGATGGGTTCTTCCTCGCGGTCACCGGCGACCCGGAAGGCTTCGGCGGCGTCATCGAGGCCGAAGCGATGGCTGACCATGGCATCGGGAAGGTCGGGCACCTCACGGAGGACGGTGGCGGCCTCGGTGAACTCACCCACCCCGTGATGATGGCCGTAGGTGAAGGCCGGAACCAGGGTCACTTCTTTCATCTGGAAGGAGACGCCCAACTCCACCGGACTCCAGAAGGTGCCCAGGATACCGAGCGTGCCTCCGGGGCGGGTCAGCCTGGTCGCCCGGTCGAGCGAGCTCTGGGTGCCCGCGGCGTCGAGGACCACGTCGTAGTCGGTCCCCACGGTGGTGGAGGCGCCCAGACGGTCGGCGGCGGCCATCCGGCCGGGTCGGTGACCCTCGACGTCCACCCGGGCGCCGACGTGGCGGGCCGCGGCGATGGCGCACAGTCCGATCGGCCCGGCACCGAGGACGAGGATCCGCATCCCGTCGACCACGCCGGCCCGGTGGATCCCGTGCAGGGCCACGGCCAGGGGCTCGACCAGGTTGGCGTGGTCGAGCGTGAGTCCTGCGGGGAGTGGTTTGGCACACGACGGGTCCACCCAGGCCTCGTCGGCCAGTCCGCCGTCGAGGGTCACGCCGTACATGGCGCCGAGCGCACTCCGGCACTGCTGACCCTCACCGGACTGGCACCGGTCGCAGGTCCCGCAATGGATCACGGGGAGGACGGCCACCGCTGTGCCGTCGTCGAGCGTCCCGCAGAATTCGTGCCCGAGAATGGCCCGCGACGGGCCGAAGGCAGCCAGGTGGAGATCGGATCCGCAGATGCCCGAGCTGGTCACCGTCACCCGGACGGCACCGTCGGCGGGCTCGGCCGTGGAGTTGACGACCCTGATGCCGTCCGAGGTCATCTTGACGCCGCGCACGGTCAGGTTCCCCTGCCGGTGGAGATCGCGGGCCGGCCGGCCGGTACGGTTTGGGTCGTTGTGTGCATGGGATCCCCCGATCGGTGCCACCGAACGGTGCCGGACGGCGCAGCAATGTACCATCGGCGCCGACCGACGCTCGGGCCGACCCGCGGGGTTCCGCTATCTGGCGCTGGTGATCTCTGCCGCCACCGTGGTCGCCTGGGACTCGGTGAATTCGCCCCCGATCTGCATCTTGCCTGAAAAGGACGAGAACGCGACCTCGGTGGGCTCGGTGATCGGTGCGCTCAGGACCTGTCCGTTCAATTCGATGGCCACCAATGCGTGGAACTGCTGCTCGGCGAGTGAGTCCCATGCCGTCGATCCTGTCGGAGTGAGCGTGATGTCCACCGACCACTGACCGTCCGACAGCTCCGCCGTGGCCGACGCCACGTCTGCTCCGGTGACCTGGGCTGGGCCGAGGAGGTAGCGATCCGGACCGGTACCGGGCGCCCCGGGGAGGAGCACGACACTTCCCGCGGTGTCATCTCCAGGGGACGTTGACGGGTAGGGGGCAAATGAGGCATCGGGGGGGATGGAACTGAGGTTCATGGTCCAGCCGCCTCCGCCGTTGCTCGGGGTCGTGTCCAGCCGGGCCGCCGTCAGCGCCGAATCAGGGCTGCACGACGATGGGATCGGTTCAAGCGCCTGCGACGAGGTCCTCCCCTCGAAGGGAGCGGCGAGACAGAGCACCGGACGGGCGAGGAATAGGTCCGTGCCCCGGGTGTGGACCGTCGTCGTGGGCAAGTGGGCGGAGTTGCGGAACGTGCCCGCACCGAATAGGGCCGCCACCAGGACCACCACTGCCGCCACCGCGACCAGCAGCTTGGGGTCGACGTGGACCGACAGCCGTCGCCGGGCGCGGCGTCGCAGTTCGGTCGGCTCCATGGGCGGTGCGGTCCGGCCGGCACTCTCCAGCATCTCCCGGATCACAGCCGGGACAAGGTCGTCATCGAGATGGTCTGTCACGGGTCAGCGCCTTTCGGTCGGTTCGTGATCCGGGTCGTCGAGGCGGGCAGCGACGATCTTTCGCGATCGACTGAGCCACGACCTGACCGTTCCTTCGGGAACACCGAGCTCGGCGGCCGTCTCCGGAACGGTCATGCCGAGACCGTCGTGGAGGAGGAGGGCCCTGGCCTGTTCACCCGGGAGGGTCCGCATGGCCTGGGCGAGCTGGAAGTGGTGGACGGGCATGTCCGGACCGGCCTCGACCAGGTGGGTGGTCCGAGATCGTGCGGTCCGGACTTTCCGCCAGGATTCGATGCAGAGGTTGTGCAGGACCCGCCTCGCCCACCCCTCGGGATCCTCGTAGGCGGTGATCCGGCTCCATCGTTTCCAAGCTCGCAGCAGCGCCTCCTGGGTGAGGTCCTCGGACGTCTCCCGGTCACCGGTCAAGACGTAGGCCTGACCGTACAGGCGTCCCCAGGACCGCATGTAGAAGGCATCGAACGCCGCTTCGTCTGGTGCCTCCATGGTCCGGCCCTCTCTCCGGTCGCACCCGTCGCCTTTGCGTGGATCGTCAAGATTCCACACGTTCGAACGCGTCGAACCGCTGCAGGAATATCACGATCGGTCCGCCCCGCCCCGCCCCGCCCCGCCGGGCGTCGGGCCTACCCGGGCAGGTCGATGACGGTCGGCTCGCGGAGCAGGTCGATGGCGTGGCGGTACATGGTGGTACGGATCGTCCGCAGGGTGGGTCCGGCCTTCGGGGTCAGGGACCGTCCGAGCTCGGTGGCGGCCGGAAGGAGCTCGTCGAGCGGGAGCGCAGCCGACACGATGCCGGCACCGAGTGCCTCGGTTCCGCCGTACCGGCGCCCGGTCGTCATCGCCTCGTGTGCCGTGGCGTGGGAGAGGCGGGCCTGGATCATCGCGGACATCCCCGGGGAGAACGGGATGCCGATGTCGACCTCGGGCAGGCAGAAGAATCCCCGGTCGGACCGCATGATCCGGGTGTCGTGGGCCAATGCCAGCAAGGCTCCGGCGGCAAACGTATGGCCTTGGAGAACGGCGATCGTGGGCACTTCGGCCGCCAGAACCCGGGCGAACAGGTCCTGCACCTGGGCCACGTACTCGGTCGCCCGGTCGAGATTGGCGCTCAACCAGTCGAGATCCAGGCCATTCGACCAGATCTTGCCGGTAGCCACGGTCAGCAGAGCCCGCGGCCCTCCTGCCGCGTCCACCTCGTCGAGGGCCTCGGTGATCGAGGCCATCCACTCCTGGGTGAAGCGGTTCTCTCCGTCCCCGAGGTCGAGTGTGAAGATGTCGTCGTGGTGCTGCAGCGTGGGCATCGGTGCTCCCCTGGGTCGCGGACGGACACGCGCAGGGTACACGGGTCCGTCCGTCGGACCGTCGCCAGTCTCGTCTACGGGCCCTCGCCACCGGTGGCCGTACATGACCTCGGGTCCCACGGCGCCAGCGGTTCGACCGCCGTCGTAGGCGCACCGAATGCGCCGCCGGACGGCGCCGTCGTGGTCGTGGTCGATGTCGGGCTCTCCCCGGTCGGGGCCGAGGTGGTGGTAGTGGCGGTGGCAATGGGCGCGTCGACGGTGAAATTGGAGCCGGTAGTCACGGTAACGTCGGCTCCGTCGGTCGTCTTTCCGTAGTCCAGGATCACGGCCCCGGAGATGGAGTCGGCCACGGCCTGGGCCGCTGCCTCGTCCGCGGGCGTCATCTCGGAGTAGGTGACCAGCGTCTCCGACTCGGTGCCCACCGCAGGCGTGTCCCCGGTTCCAACGATGTCGAACCCGAGCTGTCCCAGGGCGTCGGCCGTCGTCTCGGCCTGGTCGTAAGCGCCCGTCCCGTTGAGCACCGAGACGGTAACCGCGTCGGGCGACGTGAGGCGGCCACCGTTCATGGTGTCGGTCGTCGGAGACACCCCGAGGAATTGATCGACGGTCTGCTGGTCCTCGGGCTCTACCGGGAACTCGACGTCCCCGTAACTACTTCCGTCGTAGTAGTAGTTCCCCTCCTGGTCCACCGCCACCGGGACGGTCAGCTGAGGGGCGTTGTAGATGCTCACGTCGTGATACGTGAGCACCAGGTTCACCATGTCCGACAGGGTGAAGCCGTCATCGACGGTGAGTTGCCCGACGATCCCGGAAAGGAGCTGCTCGTCGGTGATCGGATTGCTGAGCCCCCGCTTGGCGACGGCGGTGGCCATCACCCTGAGGAACTCGTGGTCCCGCTGGATGCGCGCCAGATCGCTCTGGGCCTCCTGCGGCCAATCATGCGGGTCGGTGTCGGTATCACCGGGTGGCTGGTACTGGAGGTGGCGGGCCCGGACGACCTGGAGAGCCTGCCATCCGTTGAGGAAGCGGCATCCGGTCGTCGTGACGTCGAGGTCGGAATAGGAGTCGTAGACCGGTTCCGGGAAGTACATGTAGATCCCGCCGAGCGCGTTGACCACGTTCCCGAAACCGTCGAAGTTGAGCTCGACGTAGTGCTGGATCGGGATCCCGAAGTCCTCCTCGACGGCCGCGACGAGCTGGGTGGGCCCCTCGTAGAGCGCGGCGTCGATTTTGTATGCGCCCTCGGCCCGGGCGTTCGGCACAAAGAGGTCCCGGGGTATCGAAAGGATCGACACGCTCGGGACGCTGGGGTCGAGATGGAGGATCATGACCACGTCGCTGTTGACCCCGTCGACACCCTGGGAACAGAGCCCGTAGACGGTCGCCTGTACCGCGAGCGCACAGCGGGAGGTGGAGCCGACTAGGAGGATGTTCTCGGTTCCCAGATCGACGCCCTTGCTCGGGGCCGCAGTCAGCCCCTTCACGTCGATGCGGGTCACCTGGTGGTTCAGGTACCACGTGTAGCCGGCGCCACCCGCGACCACCAGCACCAGTACGGATACCAGCACGATGGCGACCAGGAGGAAGGTCTGGGAGCGCCGGCGCTTTGCATGCTTGGCCCGGTGCCGTCCCTTCCTTCGTCCCGAGGGGCTCGACGGCTGACGTGCGTCGGGTCGCGCTCCGTCGAGTTCCGAGTCGGCCATGACGAGCCAAACTACCAGCGCCGGACCGTCATCCGATGGTCAGGAATCGCCTGATCCGGTCTTCGCCGTCGGGAATGTCTGGATTTGGAGCAGGCCGTCCCCCCGCCGCTGGTTGGGGGAATCCTCCCAGGTGGGAACCGTCGTCCGACCCGGACCCGTGCCCGGTTAGGGTGCGGTCTACCCGGTGCGACGAAGGGCGTTCCGCACGACGATGAAGCTCGACGACACCGACAGACTGGAAACCTTCAGCGATGGCGTGATGGCCGTGATCATCACGATCATGGCCTTCAACGTGAGACCTCCGGACGGAGCCGACCTTCAGGCGGTCCACGAGGTGCTTCCGGAGCTTCTGGTCTACGTGCTCAGCTTCGCCATGGTCGGGATCTACTGGAACAACCACCACCATCTGCTTCGGGCCACCGAGCGGATGGACGGGTCGGTCATGTGGGCAAACCTGTTCCTGCTCTTCTGGCTGTCGTTGCTGCCCATCGTCACGGGATGGGTGGGGAGGTATCCGAACCACGCTCTTCCGGCGGCCACCTACGGGGCCATCGCCTTCGGCGCTGCAGTCGCTTACTGGATCCTGGTACGGACCATCATCGCGGCCAACGGTAAGGACTCGTTCGTCGCCCGGGCCGTGGGGCTCGATGTCAAGGGAACCGCGTCGGCCTTGATGTATGTGGCAGGTGCCGGGCTGGCGTTCGTGACCCCAGTCGCGTCGTATGTGTTCTATGCCGCGGTTGCGGTGATCTGGTTCGTGCCCGACCGCCGATTCGTGCAGTCCCAGTTCGATAAGGTCGGACCGGACGTGCCGACGGATCCGCCGGCTGACTGATCAGGTCCGACCTGGCCACGAGCGGGCCGCAGCAGTCACACGGTTCGGATCCCTGGGCGCAGTCACGTGTGGGCCCCGTCCAGGATGGTGGCGCGGAGATGCCCCCCGACCGGGCAAGGGGAGGGGCATCTCGTCTCATCGCACATGTTCCCTGCAGGGTCACATGCACTCCACCCGTCGGCACCCAGCACGCACAACTTTAGTGAGTTCGTCGCGGTGCACTGTCGCGGTATCCGGAGGCGCACCAGCCGTCGCCGGCCGGAATCCTCCGGATCGGATCTGGCGTGACCGATGACGTCCTAGCGGAAGCCGAAGCGGCGGATGTCGTCGCGCGCATGGGCGAGAGCGGTCACCCTCTCGACCATGTAGCCGCTGAACGTCCTCGGAAGCATCTGGGCTCCGGCGTCGATGCCGGCCGGCGCTCGTCGGGCGATGGCTGTCATCATTGCCCACATGCCGGAGCACGCCGCCACCAAGTCGGTAACACTCTCTGCCACCTGGATGTCGGGGCACGGGTTCAAGATCATCCAGCGTTCGGCATCCGCGATCGCCCGATCGAGTTGGTCGCAGGCGGCCATGACGGTCACGCCCGGATCTCCCACCGCGATCATGAGTTCCTGCTGAGCCGAGCAGAGGGCGGCGATCAACGGGCTGGCTTCGCGACGCCACCGGCGAATGATCCTCCGTCTGCCCATTCCGGAAATCTATCCGGATGGTCCCGATTCCGCTCGGGCCAAGCGACTTATGCGTCGGTGCGCTTCCGGGCGGTCACGCAGGGTGGCGCTCAGGCGTGGCCGTCAGCCGGCGGGGGAGGGGGTCAAGGTACGTAGGCGCCAAGGAACGCCAGGAGCGAGTAGCCGAACAGACAGGCCGCACCGACGACGAGCACGGTCGTCTCGACGCGACGCGACCGTACCAACAGGGCGCCACCCATGATGAGTGGGAAGGCCCCGAGGGCGTAGCGCTCGAAGGAATCGAGGTTCGACCCCGACGCCGCAACCAGGAGGACGCCTGATGCGAACAGTCCGTAGGAGAAGGGGAGCGACCGGAACACCACGACGATGAGAAACGCCGCCAGTAGGACCCAGGGCAGATGCAGATCGGTGCCGATGTGGTGTCCCTGGATCAGATTCCGGGCGTCGTGGTAGAGGGTCACGACCGGGTCGGTCAGCCCACCGTGCCGACTCGACTGGGTTTGCAGCGTCAGCGGACGGGTGAAGCTTCCGAACTCGGCGTCCACCCAGACCAGGTACGTCATGAGTCCGGCCACCGGTGCGAGGACGGCAACGAGCCGACTCACCTGTTCAGAACGCGTGGCTGCCCGTAGTCCCCTGGACGCCTCGACCACGGCGGGTAGGAACAAGAGGAAGCCGAGTGGCCGTGCGGTTCCTGCCAGGTAGCCAAGGACTGCTGCCAGGAGCCAGTGGTGACGGCGAAGGCAGATGAAGGTACCCACGGCCAGGAAGATGAGCAGCGCATCCGAATAACCCATGACCAGGGTGAACGAGGCCGGGGCGAGATTGATCAACCACGTGGCCGATCGCGCCGGACCGGAGTCTCCGAATTCGGATTTCGTCAGGAAGTAGATCCCCATCGTCAGTGCGAATGCGCAGACATTGGAGATCACCAGGAGCGCACCTCCCACGGGGAGGAAGATGACGTCGTGCAACAGCCGAGCCGAAACGGGCAGGAGAGGGAAGAACCGCAAGGAGGACTGTCCGGCGTTGTGGTAGCCGTGGGCGGCAATGGATGCGTACCAACCTGCGTCGGACCCGAGTAGTCCCGCGTGGGATTCGATGACGGCTTTTTGGTCGGTGATGTGGAAGTGGGAGACCTCGTACTTCGCAAGGGCGACGGACAGGAGCACGATGACACGTGAGGCCAGCCAGGGCAGCCACGACGCAGAAGCGGCTTCACGCAGGTCATCCGCCAGGCTGGTCTCGGTCAATCTGGTGCACTGTCCCTATCTGTCGATGGCGTGACGGCTGCCGGTGGTACGGCAATTGTCGGTGGAATGGCCCCGGCAAGCGTGGTGCTGGATTCGAGCGGCGGACCGATGGCCCGGCGACGGCGATACAGTAACTTGACTCCCGTGACCGCTGCTGACCGCAAGCTCCGCGAGGCTGCCTACTTCCGAGCCATCGGTGACGCCGGCCTGCTGCATGCGGCTACGAAGCCGTGGACCGATCCGGACTGTGCCCAGTACCTCCAGGAACTTGGGTCGGTACTCGCGCTCTGTCCGCCACCCCCGGGGCGGCTCCTCGACATCGGGTGCGGAGCCGGGTGGACGAGTGCGCTCTTCGCCCAACGCGGCTACCAGGTCGACGGCATCGATCTGTCACCCGAGGCGATCGCATTCGCCATCCAGTATCACCACCAGGCGGGGGTGCAGTTCCAGGTGCACGACTTCGATGATCCCATCGGGAATCCGGCCAGCTACGACATCGCCGTCTTCTTCGATTCCCTCCATCACTCCGTCGACGAGGTCAACCCGCTGAGGCTGGCCTTCGATGCGCTCCGTCCCGGGGGTGTATGCATCGTCTGCGAGCCCGGCAAGGGCCATGCCGATGCGGTGACGTCTCGCGATGCCATGTCTGGTCACGGAGTCACGGAACGCGATATGACGCCCCCGATGGTCGTCGCCGCCGCCTCCAAGGTCGGATTCACAGGTGCCGAAGTATTCCCCCATCCGCAGCGGTTCATCGCGCCCGCGTACCGCCTGCGGAATCCCAATGGCTCGACGAAGCAATGGCTGCTGCGACGGCCGGGCATCGCCGCGCTGAGGGCGTGGTACGCCGCAACATTGGAGCGGCGGCGCTGGGGACTGGTGAAGCTCACCAAGTAGGCACCGCCTTGGTTCCGCTCCGGTTTCGGTCGGGCGGTCAACGTCACCACGACTGCAGCCTGGGTCGAGCGAACCCGGGCCACCGTCCCGGCTCACGACACCGTACTGTGCCCACCCGCGCTCAAGGAAGCTGTCCGACAGGTCGATGCACAAGGAAATCGCCCTGCGGGGTGGCTGAGTTCGAATCGACTGGGTGCATCATGGAGTATCGCAAGCGCGTCTACGGGGAGAGTTCGGATCTTGCCCCCACCGTTGGGCGCCACACAACGCTGACTCGTTCGGCGGTCTGATGAGGCGGCAACGGTGGATCTGGGTAGTCGCCGCAGTGCTGCTCTTCACTGTCGGCATATCGGGATCGCTACTCGCTGCTTCGACGGTAGCCCGAAACGGTGCGCGCCAGGCACACCAAGCGTTCGTCGCGTCATCGATGGGAATCGCGTCGAATCTGCAGTTGGCGATCGCCCAGGAGAACGGCCTGGTCGTCAGTACGGAAGCATTCATAATCCAGAACCCGGACATGACGAATACTGAGTTCTTGAGCTGGGTCAAGTCGATGCAGGTCACCGAGCGCGAACCGGAGGTTCGTGAACTCGGTTTTGACGCCGCCGTCCGACCCGATCAACTGTCGCAGTTCGTCGCTCGGTTTCTTGCTGACCCTCCCCAACCGGTACCACCGGATTTCACATTCCAAGTCACGCCGCCGCCAGAAAATCGACCGTACTACTGCCTCACTCAATTCTCGTGGTTGAACGGTGGGCAACTGCCACCACTGGGCTACGACGTCTGCGCCTCACAGACGGCCAAGTCTGAGGAGGCGCAGGATCTGGACGGAAACAGCTACGTTCCCTACACGATCGGCAAGACGAGTTTCCTGGTGGTCATCGCACCGGTCTATCCTGGCGAGGCGACGCCGCCCACCGCCCAAGCTCGCGTCGCAAGCCTTCTCGGTGTTGTCGGCCTGGAGACCAACCCGACCTTCATCCTTGACCAGGCACTAAGGGGCCACCCGGGCACCGCGATCGCCATTCATTTCCATGCCGGCGCATCCAGCGCCACCTACAGAGGGGGAACGCCGCCAGTTGGGGCCGCATCGCATACGACGGACCTCCACAACGGATGGCGGATCCAAACGTACGCGGCCGTCCGCGGTAGTGGGATCACGGCCAACGGCAATGCACTCGCGCTTCTCCTCGGCGGGATCCTCCTGAGCGGATTGCTTGCGGCGCTCATCTACCTGCTCGGTACGGGGCGATCTCGGGCCATGACTCTGGTGCGTGAACGAACCCAGGAGCTGCATCATCAGGCCCTGCACGATGCCCTGACTGGGCTTCCCAACCGGGCCCTGATCCTCGACCGCATCGACCAGATGCTGGCTAGGTCTCGACGAGACCGCTCACCGGTGGCGGTGCTCTTCTTGGACCTCGACAACTTCAAGGACGTCAATGACACGTTGGGCCATGCAGCCGGTGACGAGCTGTTGGTGGGAGTGGGTGCCAGGCTGTCCAGTGCAATCCGCGAACAGGACACGGTGGGACGCCTGGGGGGCGATGAGTTCGTAGTGGTGGCTCAAGGTGACTCTTTGGACGCAGGAGCCGAGGTGGTCGCAGCTCGAATCCTCGACGCGCTGGCCACGCCGTTTGAGATAGCCGGTAGCAGCTCGCCCTTGAGCGTTTCGGCCAGCATCGGCATCGCCGAGAACGGGCTGGCAACGTCCGGCGAGCTCCTGCGCGATGCAGACATCGCCCTCTACCAGGCCAAGGCCGCGGGAAAGCAACGTGCCGTCGTCTTCGCACCTTCGATGCAGAACGTCGTCGACGATCGCCGGGACCTCGACATGGACCTGCGCCGCGCTCTCGAGTCCGACCAGTTCTTCCTGCTCTACCAGCCGGTGGTCGACCTGGCGTCGGGGGCATTCACCGGAGTGGAGGCATTGCTGCGCTGGCGTCATCCGACCCGGGGGGTGGTGCAGCCAGACGAGTTCATCCCCGAACTCGAGGCCAGCGGTCTGATCGTGCCCATCGGAAGGTGGGTTCTCAACGAAGCGTGTCGGCAAGGGGCGATCTGGCAAGGGCGCGGGCATCAATTCACCGTCTCGATCAATGTCTCCGCCAAACAGGTCGAGCTGGACCAGTTCGTCGACGACGTCCGCGAGGCCTTGGACACAACCGGTTTCGACCCCGCTCGCTGCATTCTCGAACTTACGGAATCCACCTTGATGCACGATGTCGAAGGGACCGTTGCTCGGCTTACATTCTTGAAGACGCTGGGTGTGCGTCTGGCCGTCGACGACTTCGGCACCGGCTATTCGTCACTGGCCTACCTCCGCCAATTCCCGATTGACGTGCTGAAGATCGATAGGTCGTTCGTGGCGGCGGTTGCTGAAACTGAGGAGGCCGCAGCATTGGTCCACAGCATGGTCCTCTTGGGCTCAGCCCTCCATCTCGAGACCGTGGCCGAAGGGGTCGAGAACAACGCCCAGCGGCGCCATCTCGCTGCAGAGAATGTGGATACTGCACAAGGGTTCTTGTTCGCTCGACCGCTCGAAGTGGCGGACGTGGACGAATTGTTGGCGGATACGTCGAACATCGGACTTCCGCGCTCCTCCGCGAGCCGGTAGCGGATCCCCTGGAGACAGGCGTGGTGACGGTGAGCCGGCCTGTCGGCGGGACACCGTCATAGATGGCCTCTGAGCTGGACTGGTGTTGCTTGAGGAAGCCCGGCAACCCTCAGAACGTCCTCAGAACTACGGAAAGTCGGAGGCACTAACGGCTACTGACGGGTAGCCCGGACCAAGAACTCCCGCACCACCGCGCTGGACATCGGTATGTGGTTCGATGGTCCTCGGTCCCGGGGTTGCGGATCACCCGTGTAACAACACTTCGGGGACACCGCACGATCGGCGATTGAAGATCTATTCGGTCGTGTTGCCTGCTCTGTCACGCTCTTGCTGTAGCTCCACCCGCCGGACCACCGACTGCATGACTGGGCGGTCTTGCCAACGGGGATCAAAATAGGAAATGCGCACCTTCTTCGTCATGACGAGGCCGGTCCGCACTGGCTGCTTCAGTACGAGTTTCGGCCCGAGACGGTGAGCTTCGATTCGGTCGATCTCTTGCCAGTACCAGACGTACTTCTGCAGGACCATCCTCATCTGCAGTCGATCGTCCTCAATCGTGAGGATGAAACCTGACCGGAATCCTGCAGCCGCAATGAGCATGCCAAGTCCGCCGCAAATCGGCACGATGACTGGAAAATCCCCAGCGGCAGACATGATTCCCAAGACCAGGACGACTGGCAGTACCAGAACGATGGCGAGTCCTAGGAACGATCCGCACATCCAGCCGCTGTCGACAGTCCTCGACGACGCACCATCTGGCTTCACCTGGCCAGGATGGCTCATGGTCCGAGTCGACGCCACTTCCCCCTGTCCCTGACCGCCTGCTGAGGGTCGCGTAATCGACCCCGATGGATCATCCGTTGCTTGCAGATCGCGAGCGCCGCTGATCGGCATCACTTTGATGGCACCTCTGATGAGCACCAGGACCGCACTTTCTGAGCAGATGAGCGGCACTACGGTTGCACCGACGATTCGGTGACGGGAGCGAACCTTGACTTTGCCATGGGGTTCACGGTGGATGAGGAATCTCACCGCTCTACTGGTTGTCCCGATGGTAGCTGCGGCGTGCAGTCGAGCTGCCCAAGGGCCATCTGTGCACAGCAGGGCGGTGTCGACCACTGCCGTTCACCAACTTCCCCCAGTTGTCGACGGAGTCCCACTCTTGGACCTTGCCACTAAGGCCGTCGGCGCGGCTCGGGCCTACTCCGTGACCGTTCCGCAAGACGTTCAGGCTGTCGTGTCGACGCAGACGGCCCTGTACGAACTGATTCCCGAGGCAGGTGTTTCGACCACTCCTGAATACGTTGTCGTTCTACGTGGGCGATTCCATTGCCCAAGCGGATGCGGCATCTCCGTGGCAGCTCCCCAACCCCGAACAACTTTGGCGACCTCTCCACAGTCCGTCCGCATGGAGACGATGGTGCTCGAAATCCCGGAGGGGAGCGAGACGGGTCCGAATGGCCTGTCGCTCGGAGTATTCAATCCCGACCTTTCCAAACTGGGTCGCGTGTACGACCTCAACCCGTACGTACATTCGCTGGCAAACACCAAGGTGCGTGTGGGGCCCTTCCCGGGCTAACGCGCAAAGTCGTCGAGTTTGGATTTGCATCCCAGCTCCGACATTTTCTTCGGGTCGGCCGGTATACCGGGGGGACGTACCGGTCGGCTCAGCCCGAATTGCCGAGCCGACCCTTCTCTACCGCACAGAAAGCCCCGGCGGACCGGCTGGCCGTACAGCCTCCACACGAACGACTTGGATCCCGACGTGTCCATTGCCAGACAGTGCTATTGATTCAATTCTTGGCAGGAGTCGCCGGTGCCCCCGACACTGGATGGGTGGGGCACGTCGGCGCCTTCTGGCCGCACGGCCGTTTGGGGGTGCTGGCAACGAAGTTTGACCGCAGGGAGGTTCCCCCGCACAGGGGACACTCCTTTCCGCTCCCGTTTGATCATGACGTTCTCCCTCTTGGCACCGTGGAAGGCTTGGTTCAAGATGGATCCGGGGCCAGAGGAGGGGGTGGAACGTGACACCGGAAGATGCATACGAGTCGTTGGTCCGACGGACCTACCAGGACTTCGAGTCAGGTGATTTGGACCTTCTGGGAGTGGTCATGGCACAGGAGGTGGTGTGGCATGAGCCAGGCCGAAGCAGCCTGGCCGGTGATTACAAGGGGCCGGAGGAGGTACTTGGCTTCCTGCGCGAATTGAGGGAACGTACCGATGGCACGTTCAAGATCGAGGTCTTGGACGTGCTCAGTGAACCAGGGCGGGCGGTGGTCTTTCAGCGAGAGACTGCCGTGAGGGCTGAGAAAACGCTGGACGTGGTCGTCGCAGTCGAGTTCGAGATTCACAATGGGAAGATCACCGAGGTGACTGTCTACCAGCACGACACCTATGGGTTCGACGAATTCTGGGCCGAAGACTCGGGCAACGAGGATGGCATGGAGGACATCAAGTCGGAGTTGAGGCACTCAGTGCGAGAGGCGGGCATCGGAACCCTGCCATAGCGGATCTGACGGCGCAATGCGGGTCGTGAGGGATGTGGCCATCGAACGGGCGGGTACAGAGCATCTTTGGGACATCAAGTATTCGCACTACGCCCAAGGCGTCCCCGAACACAGCGGCTATGTCACACCACGATGACGTCGACTAGGCCCCCGAGTGCCTCGAAGTCCGCGCCATTTCGGGTGTAGAGCGGAAGGCCTTCGGACGCCGCAGTCGCAGCGATGAGAAGGTCGACTGCTCGTGCTCCTCGGGCCTTGCGTCCGGCGCCGGCGACGGCCGCATGGATGCGACCGTAGGCACGGGCAGCCTCGGCGTCGAAGGGAAGTGACTCGAAAACCGCTTCGGCACGCTGGAGTCGGTCCTGTCGACGTCCACGCTCATCGGGATTGTCGGTGGCATGGGGGCCTGCCGCCAGCTCAGCCATGGTCAGCGAACTGATGGCGATCTCTCGTGGGAGACGTGCGACGTCGATGTGCTCGAGGTCGATAACTACGGAAGTATCGAGCAGACCCCGAGGTGCCCTGACTGGATCAGCCACGAACGGTCGGCTCTTGGCTGGAGAGCTTGTCGAGATCTGCGAAGAATCTGTTGGTATCCACTGCTGGTGCCGTCCGGAACATCTCCAGCGCCGCCTCGGCGGCAACGAAGCGATGGCGATGGAGCGGTGTCAGTTCTCCCACGGGCACGCCGTTGCGGGTCACGACGAACCTCTCGCCACGGTCCAACTCGCGCATGATCTCGCCACTCTCGTTCCGAAGCTCTCGCTGAGTGAGTTCTCGTGCCATGCCTTGAGTGTAGCACCGTGTGCTACACCTACTGAGCACGGCCTCCAGGGTGCCCTAGACCGCCGAATCGTGGTCGCTCCTCGGCTGGGGCCGATCGGTGTCGGGGAGTGCCCAGAGAATCCCTTGGCGGCAGGTGGTGACGGTGAGCCGGCCTGTAGGCGGGATTCTGTCCGCCCCTTGCGGGACGGGGTGGCCATCCATCTGAGCGGTCTACCTGGGGTCGGCGCTCGTTGCCGAGCGCCGGACGGGCCGCCCATGTCCCCTGTTCGACCTTGCTCCGGGTGGGGTTTACCGAGCCGACCGGGTCACCCCGGTCGCTGGTGCGCTCTTACCGCACCGTTTCACCCTTACCTGTGCGCACCCTTGCGGCTGCGCCATCGGCGGTCTGTTCTCTGTGGCACTGTCCTGCAGGTCACCCCGACTGGCCGTTAGCCAGCACCCTGCCCTGTGGAGTCCCGACCTTCCTCGACCTGTTCCCGCACAGCGGGGATCCCCTGTACGACACAGACCGCGACCACCCGGCCGACTCACCGTCCCTTCCATCGTCCCACAAGATGGACATGACGACCCGAGGACGGTCGGTGCATCACCGCCAGGCCGTTCCGCTGCCGTTGGCCGTTCCGACCCACCCTGGTTCTATCCTGGCCCCGTGTCCCTCGAATCCCGTGCCCAAAGGCTGATGGCCGACAACGGCGGTAACCAGGCGCTGTCGATCACCGACCTCTATGCCCGGGTGGACCGGGCGGTGCGCTCGTCCTTCCCCGAAGAGGTATGGATCACCGGGGAGATCCGCTCGCTCAAGGTGAACGCCAACGGACACTGCTTCATCGACCTGGTCGACCCGGCCAACTCACAGTCCAATGGTGCGCCGACATTGAGTGTCAAGTGCTGGGCCAATCGCTGGCGGAGTGTCCGATCGACACTCGAACGCCTCGGGATCACCCTCGAGGCCGGCATGGTCGTCCGGGCCCGGGGTGAAGTCGAGTTCTACAAGGTGCGCGGCACGGTCGACTTCAAGCTGTCCGAGCTCGACACCGATGCGCTGATGGGGAAGGTGGCCGCTGAACGGGCCCGGTTGATCCAGGACCTGGTCAACGAAAACCTCTTCGATCGGCAGAGGCGGCTGCGTGTGTCATCGCTTCCGCTCCGGGTCGGTCTCGTAGCCAGTCCCGGAACCGAGGGCTACAACGACTTCCTGGGCGGGTTGAGGGGTTCGGGGCTCGCCTTCGCCGTTTCCGTGGCCCCGACAGCCGTCCAGGGCAAGGATGCGCCGGCGATGATCGCCGCTGCCGTCCGTGATCTGCAGACCGAGCCCGTTGATGTCATCGTGCTCGTCCGTGGCGGTGGGTCGAAGGCCGACCTCGCCGCGTACGACCAGGAGGCGGTGGCCAGAGCCGTTGCAGTCTCGGATATCCCTGTGTGGACCGGGATCGGGCACACCGGCGACCTGTCGGTCGCCGACGAGGTGGCCAATCGTGCCTTCATCACCCCGACCGAGTGCGGACAGGAGCTGGCCAGGACGGCACTCGACTTCTGGCGTGGGGTGGAAGCGGTCGCCTCGACGCTCGCACGCATCGCCCAGGACCGGGTGCGCCTCGCCGATAAGACGCTTGCCTCTCACCAGCGGGCCATGGCCACCGGCGCCCGCAACCAGCTCGACCGCCACGGCGAGCGACTGGTGGCCGCGGGGGGCTCCTTGGCCCGAGCAGGAGAGCGGGCCGTACGCGCCGAGGTCGGCTCCCTGGCCGCCCGGTCCCAGCGGCTCCGCGGACTGCCGAACCGACGGCTCGAGCTCGAGGAGCTGCGCGCGGTCCAGCGACGACGCCTGCTCGGTGCCTACGACTACCAACGTCAACTCGAGCGGGGCTACTCGGTCACCCGTGATGGCTCCGGGTCGATACTCCGATCGGTGGCCGGGATCGTCCCGGGTGCCGGGCTCGTCACCCAGCTGGCCGACGGCACGGTCGCCTCTGCGGTGACCGACACACCCACGATCAACCTGACGGACAATGAAGGAATGAGGGAAGGAACCCAGTGATGGCCACTCGAAAGGCAAGCGGTGACAACGACGGCGTGGCGAGGCCGGTCGCCGAACTCAGCTACTCGGACGCAGGTGCCGAGCTCGACGGGATCATCGCCGAGTTCGAAACCGGGGTGGTCGACGTCGACCGCCTGGTCGACCAGCTCGAGCGGGCGACAGAAATCGTCGACGAGCTCGACCACCGGCTGCGCCGCACGCGGATGCGGGTCGAGGAGCTCGTTCCCCGACTTGAGGCCATTGGCCAGGATGGGACCGTAGACGAGGAGATCGAGGAGATCGAGGACACGGAGTCCGACGCGCTGTTCTGATTCGTTCGGCCCGGAACGACTCAGGACTCAGCTGATGTTGCGCTCCCGTCCCTCCCAGTAGGGGGCGCGGAGCTCGCGCTTGAGGACCTTGCCCGATGGATTGCGGGGAAGAGCGTCCACGAAATCGATCGACGTCGGACACTTGTAGTGGGCCAGGCGATTTCTCGTCGAGGTGATGATGTCGGTGGCCAGCGTCTGCTCGTCCTCATCGCCGTCCGGTGACTTCACGACGACAGCCTTGACCGTCTCGCCCCAGCGGTCGTCCGGCACGCCGATGACCGCGGCGTCGGCCACCGCTGGGTGGGCCAGTAGGGCATTCTCCACCTCGGCCGGGTACACATTCTCGCCGCCGGAAACGATCATGTCCTTGATGCGGTCGTGCAGAAACAGGTAGCCATCCTCGCTGAGCCACCCGGCGTCACCGGTGCGGAACCAGCCGTCGTCGGAGATGACCGCGGCGGTTTCGTCCGGCTTGTTCCAGTATCCGAGCATGTTCTGACTGGAGCGGGTCATGACCTCGCCGACCGCCCCGGCGGATAGCTCCTTCCCGGTGCCCGAGTCCACGATGCGGAGCTCGACGTGGGAAAAGGGTCGACCCGCCGAACGCAGGAGATTGGCCCGCGGGCCGTCGGGATCATGGTCCTCGGGCATCAGCGAGGTGATCGCCCCGGTCGTCTCGGTGAGCCCGTAAACCTGGGCGAAGTCGCACCCCAGGGCACGCATCGACTTCACTAGGACGTCCTCGCTGATGGGAGAGGCCCCGTAGTAGATGGTGCGAAGCGAACTGACGTCGGAATCGGCCAACTGTGGGGTCCCGAGTAGGAACATGAGGACCGCGGGTACGACGAAAGTCTCGGTGATCCGGTGCTCGTCGATGATCCGCAGGATGTCGGCCGGGTCGATGTCGCGCACGATCACCGAATGACCGCCACGTGACATTCCTGACAGAGCCCATCCGGTGCCCCCAATGTGGAACAGGGGCATCGCCACCATCGACACGGTGTCACCTCTGATTCCGAACACCTCGACCGCCCCGCTCAGGATGGTCTGGATGTTCCTGCCCGAGATCATCGCCCCCTTGGGGAGTCCCGTGGTTCCTGACGTGTAGAGCTGGGTCACGACGTCGTCGGGGCCGGGTTCGAATCCCGGATCGACGTTCGGTCCGGTAACTCTGGCGTCCCGCCAGTCGGCGAAGGCTGCGATCGGAACATAACGGCGCACCGAAGTTACCTTCGGGGAGAACTCGGCCACCGCCTCCTCGTAGTCGGGTCCGTAGACGAGCACGGTGGCACCCGCGTCCTCCACGATGGCCGCCATCTCCATAGGGGCAAGACGCCAGTTGACCGCCACGCTGACTGCGCCGAGCAGCGCGCAGCCGAAGAAGGTCTCGAAGTACTCGATGCTGTTCCGGTCGAGAAAGGCGACTCGCTCGCCGCGCACCACCCCGTCTGCCGCCAGAGCGTTGGCTACCCGCTTCGATCGTTCGTAGAGCTCACCCCAGGAAACTGTCAGCCCGTTCAAGGTGAGCATCGGAGCATCGGGTCGTGCGGTAGCCCAGTGCCGGAGCATCGAGGTTGCCGATCGGGTGAACTCGTGAACCGCCGTCGTATCGGAACCAGTCATCGCATCGCCATCTCCCCGGTTGCACAGCTGCGTGGCCCGGATCGTATCGCCGGCACGACCTGTGGCCCTACGGCCCGTACAGTGGAGGGGTGACCGACGTTTCGTCCGACTCCACCATACGGCCGGCATCCGACCGCCTCTACTTCCGTCAGCTGCTAGCCGGCCGCGACTTTGCCACCGACGACCAGGTGGCACGCCAGATGGTCAACTTCGTCTATCTGATCGGGGATCGGGAGTCCGGTGAGGCGGTCATCGTGGACCCGGCTTACGGAATCGAAGACCTCATCGGCATTCTTGCCGCCGACGGAATGTGGTGCGTCGGTGCGTTGGCCACCCACTTCCATCCCGATCACGTGGGCGGCGACCTGATGGGGTGGAGGATCGAGGGGATCACCAAACTTCTCGAATCGGTTGAGGTTCCCATCCATGTGCAGGCGGAGGAGGTTCCCTGGGTCGAGCGCTCGACCGGAGTGGGGGCAAGCGATCTGGTAAGCCACGCCGGGGGCGACATCGTGCAAGTGGGTGGAGTTCCCGTCACTCTCGTGCACACGCCGGGTCATACCCCCGGGAGCCAGTGTTTCGTGGTCGACGGAAAGCTGATCGCCGGTGACACGTTGTTCCTCGACGGGTGTGGTCGAACGGACTTCCCCGGAAGCGACCCGGCGGCCATGTACGAGTCGCTCATGACACGACTGGCCCGGATCGCCGACGACACGATCCTCTATCCCGGCCACTTCTACTCGCCCGAACCGTCGGCCACTATGGGCGACACCCGGGCGCACAACTACGTGTTTCGCCTCAAGACCCCCGAGCAGTGGATGGCCATGTTCGGGGGCTGAACGCCGGCCCGCATAGGGCCCGTATCGAGCTCCCCACCCCCCTGATACACCCGTCGGCGACGATGGCCCCATGGCGCTCGCCACCCTCTCCGACTCCCTCCCCGGCGCTGTCGCTCCCGGTGCCACCCCGGCCAACTCCTCCGGTTCGGCTCCCGGTGCCACCCCGGCTGTCGCTCCCGGTGGGTCCTGCCCTGGCCTGTCGGCCCGGATGTCCGCGCTGGCCGCTGCCCTGGGCTCGTTGGTGGCCGATCTCG
>JBEKCS010000028.1:0-47116 GCA_050014755.1 Acidimicrobiales bacterium | reverse complement strand
GCTGTCCGATCTGGCCATCCGCTTCCTGGGCGTCGAGGTCGACGACGGGACGGCCGGCAAGGGCCAGGGTGCCTTCCTGCTGGAGCCCGAGGCCGACGCTCCGGGGGACGGCGGCGCCCCGGGGAGTCTGCTCGACCACATCGGGCTCGGTCTCGTGCGCCTGGCGGCCGCCCTGGCCCGCCTCCGCCGCCCGCTCCAGGAGGCCCTGACCGGGGTGGGGGAGGAGGAACTCTTCGAGGTCATGGAGCGCCCGCTCGTCCGGGTGCTCGCCCGGATGGAGGTGGTCGGCATCCCGGTCGACCGGGAGGTCCTCCGGTCCATCGCCGCGGAGCTGACCGCCGAATGCCAGGCACTCGAGGCCACGATGCACGAGCTGGCCGGGGGTCCGTTCAACGTCAACTCGGTGCAGCAGCTCCGGACCGTCCTGTACGAGGACCTCGGCCTGTCGCCCGGTCGCAAGACCAAGACCGGGTTCTCGACGGACGCGCGCACCCTCGAGTCGCTCCGGGGTCAGCATCCCATCGTGGAGGTACTGCTCCGCTACCGCGAGGTGGAGAAGCTGCGCTCGACCTACGGCGAGACCCTGGCCGCCGAGGTCGCTGCGGACGGGCGGATCCACGCCACGTTCCGCCAGACCGTGGCCCGCACCGGCCGCTTGTCCTCGGACCGGCCCAACCTGCACAACATCCCGGTCCGCACCGACGAGGGCAGGCGGTTCCGCGAGGCGTTCGTACCGTCGCCGGGGCGCCGCCTCCTGGTGGCCGACTACGACCAGGTGGAGCTGCGGGCCATCGCCCACCTGTCGGGCGACGCGGGATTGACCGCGGCGTTCGCCGCCGGGGAGGACATCCACCGGACCGTGGCCGCACGGGTCTTCGGCGTCGACCGGGATGCCGTGACCCACGAACAGCGGTCCCGGGCCAAGATGGTCTCCTACGGTCTGGCCTACGGCATGGAGGCCTACGGCCTGTCCCAACGGCTGGGGGTGCCGGTCGAGGAGGCCAGAGGGATCCTGGACGCGTTCTTCGAGGCGTTCCCGTCGGTGCACGACTACATGGACCAGGCCGTGGCCGAGGCCCGGTCGAAGGGGTACACGGTCACCGCCTACGGCCGCCGCCGCCCGTTGCCCGACCTCACGTCGTCCAACCACCAGGTGCGCCAGGCCGCGGAGCGCCAGGCGATGAACGCCGGCATCCAGGGCCTGGCCGCCGATCTGTTCAAGATGGCCCTGATCAGGCTCGACTCGGGTCTGGAGGCAGGTGGATACCGTTCTGACCTGGTCCTTCAGGTCCACGACGAAGTCCTGGTCGACGTGGAGCCCGACGAGTCCGACGCGGTCGCGGACCTGACCGAGACGGCGCTGACCGGGGCCGCGGAGCTGAGCGTGCCGCTCGAAGTGGAGATGGCGTGGGGATCGTCGTGGGCGGAGGCCAAGGGCTGACCGACCGGCTGGAACCGCCGGCGGACCCACGGGACTGCCGGCGGAGGGCTGACCTGCGGATCCGTCCCGTGGGTGCACTAGCATGGCTCCCTTGTCACAACAGTGTGACAAGTGTCTTGAACGCCCCTGACGCCGGTTGCACCGGTCGGATGGGGCACACCCGTCCGGAAAGCGAGCTACCTACCTGATGTCCGATACCCACGTCGTGCCCACGGGCACCGATCTGCTGTCACCCGAGGCCATGGGCCACTTCGACGAAAACGGGGCCTACGTGCCCCGTTCGATCACCGAGGACGACCTCGGCGGCGGATCCCTCGAAGAAGCCATGGCCGGCACCATCGTCGAGTTCGAGGACGGTGACCTGGTCGAGGGCACCGTCGTCAAGATCGACCGGGACGAGGTCCTGCTCGATATCGGGTTCAAGTCCGAGGGCGTCATCCCGGTGCGCGAGCTGTCGATCCGCAACGACGTCGACCCCTCCGAGATCGTCACCCTCGGCGAGGCCGTCGAGGCCCTCGTGCTCCAGAAGGAGGACAAGGAGGGCCGGCTGATCCTCTCGAAGAAGCGTGCCCAGTACGAGCGTGCGTGGGGCACCATCGAGAAGCTCAAGGAAGCCGACGAGGTGGTCAGCGGGCCGGTCATCGAGGTGGTCAAGGGCGGGCTGATCGTCGACATCGGGCTGCGGGGCTTCCTGCCCGCCTCGCTCGTCGAACTGCGACGCGTCCGCGAGCTCCAGCCCTACGTGGGCCGGACCATCGAGGCCAAGATCATCGAGCTCGACCGCAACCGCAACAACGTGGTCCTCTCGCGCCGGGCCTGGCTGGAGGAGACCCAGAAGGAGCAGCGGGGCGAGTTCCTGGTCAACCTCAAGCCCGGTGAGCGCCGCCGCGGCGTGGTGTCGTCGGTGGTCAACTTCGGTGCCTTCGTGGACCTCGGCGGCATGGACGGTCTGGTCCACGTGTCCGAGCTGTCGTGGAAGCACGTCGACCACCCGTCCTCGGTCGTCTCGGTGGGCGACGAGATCGATGTCGAGGTCCTCGACGTGGACCTGTCCAAGGAGCGGATCAGCCTCTCCCTCAAGGCCACCCAGACCGACCCGTGGCAGGAGTTCGCCAACTCCCACCAGGTGGGGGAGCTGGTCTACGGCCGGATCACCAAGCTGGTGCCGTTCGGCTCGTTCGTGCAGGTCGGCGATGGCATCGAAGGCCTCGTGCACATTTCGGAAATGGCCGGCCACCACGTCGACCTGCCCGAGCAGGTGGTCACCCCCGGTGAGGAGCTGTGGGTGAAGATCATCGACATCGATCTCCAGCGTCGCCGCATCAGCCTGTCGATCAAGCAGGCCGCCGAGGGTGGCGAGGTGTCCGAGGAGTACCGCGAGGCCTTCGGCGAGCACGCGTACGACGAAGAGGGCAACTACGTCGGCCCCGTCTTTGCCGAGACCGAATTCACCCCGGAGACCGAGGCGCAGGCCGCGTGGGCCGACTACGTGGCCGAGCACGGTACCGGCGAGGGCACCCCGGCAGAGGCTCCTTCGGCTGCCGTCGAGGCTCCCGCCGACGCTGCTCCGGAGGCCCCCGCCGAGGCGGCCCCGACGGAGGAGGCTCCCGTCGCCGAGGCTGCGGTCGAAGCACCTGTCGCTGAGGCCCCCGTCGGCGAGGCACCTGCCGACACCGACACCGGCACCGATAGCGCTGCCGATGCCCCGGCCGCCGAGGGCTGAATCTCGGAGGTGGCGCCCGACCGGGGCGGGTCGTCGTACCACGAACACGGCGAACGGCGGCCCCTCCGGGGGCCGCCGTTCGTGGCGTGGACCGGCCGGCCGGGCCTCACCTGGTCCCTCCTACGGGAGTGGTGCCATCCCGACCAGCTCCCGCCACTGATTGGTGTCGTTCGCCCTCGGGAACAGGTCGGTGGGTACGTCCAGCCCGAGTCGATCGCACAGAGGGGCCCAGCCATCGCTTGGAGTCCATTCCAACAGACGTCCCGGTGGAATCGCACGACGGACCGAGTCATTGTGCCGTTCGAATGCCGCCATCATCGTCTCCGGGTCGCCGAACGCACAACTGAATCGCTGATCCAATAGCCGGCGCATGGCGTCGAACCACGGTTGTATCTCCGGCGGAGCGATGTCATAGATCTGGAAGATCGTGTTCGTGGCACTGCGATACCAGCTCTCGGCGTCGCGCACCGAGAGCACGACGAGTGCATCCGGGTTGGCGGTCGTCAGCTCCGGCCAGAAGGCTGCTCCTGGCCAGTCGACCACCGCTGCGTATCCCGAGCACATCTCCCTCCAGTCGACCGGGTTCCCGTCGATGGCATTCGTCCATCGAGGTATTTCCATCGGATCGTCGAACATCTCGTACATGTGGTGACACGGCTGATGCAGAAGACTCTCGAGGGCCAACTTCAATGAGGTCGTGCCCGTGCGACCCACTCCCGCACCAATGACTTTGAGTGTCATGGGATCAAACCCACGGTCCGCCTACTGATGAATACATGAGGAATTCTTCGTCACGACCGACCCAATGCTGTAGCGCCGTCCAACCCGATGACCCGGCCCCGGCACCGATTCCTCCCTGATGGCCGAAACCAGGGGCACGGGGGGGACCGGCCCCGTCCACCGTCGGTACCTACCGGATCACCCAGGAATCCGCCGGACGGCGCGATACTCGCTCGACGGCGGATCTCTACGGATCAGGACGGAGGAGACGGCATGCGACAGACGACTGCACCGGAGGGACCGACCCCGAAGTACCGCCACCGTTGGCTGGGGGTGGGGACCATGCTGCTGGCAGGCGGTCTGCTCGCAGCCGCGTGCAGCTCGAGTTCGTCCAGTTCCTCCACGACGGCGTCGACCGGTGGGTCCGGAAGCGGCCTCGACTCGCTGGTCAGCGGGATCACCAAGAGCTCGAACGCGACGTTCAGCGCCACCTATGTGATCACGGAGGCCTCGACGGGGAAGACGGAGACCGTCACCTTCGCCCAGTCCCCGCCCAAGTCGGCGGTGAGCACCACGGGCGGGAGCTTCTACATCGACGGGACGTCGATCACCGAGTGTCAGGGGACCGGCAGCACCGCCACGTGCACGACGCTGCCGTCGACCATGTCCTCGCTGGTGACCGGCATCACCGACCTGTTCAGCCCCAATGTCATCGCCGACTCGCTCAAGGGCGTGAAGGCGGCAGCAGCGGCGAAGGGTGCCGGATACGTCATCTCCACGTCGTCCGCCACCTACGGCGGGCAGTCGTCGACGTGCGTCAGGGCGAAGGGCGCATCGGAGCCGACCCCGGTCGTCTACTGCGGATCGCGCTCGAACGGGATCCTCACCTACCTGAACGCCGACGGGAACACCGTCACGCTGCAGGCGTACACCGCGAACCCGCCGGCCTCGACGTTCGCACCCCCGGCGGGGGCGACGATGCAGACCCTTCCGGCCGGGGCGTAGGAACCCCGGCCCCGGTCCGGCCCGGGGGCCTCAGCCGGTAGCGCCGAGCGGACCCACCGGAAAGTGGCACGCCACCTGGTGTCCGGGAGCGAGCTCGCGCAAGAGCGGCTCCTCGGACGCACACCGGTCCTGGGCGTAGGGGCAGCGGGTCCGGAACCGACAGCCCGACGGCGGGTCGAGCGGCGACGGTAGCTCGCCGGTCAGTGCCCGGTGGCCGGACTCGTGGTCCGGGTCCGGCTCCGGAATCGAGGCCAGCAGTGCCTCGGTGTAGGGGTGTGCCGCCTGACGGTAGAGGTCGTCGGAGCCGGCCACCTCGACCAGCTTGCCCAGATACATCACCGCCACCCGGTCGCTCACGTTCTTCACCACGGCCAGGTCGTGGGCGATGAAGACCATGGTGAGCTGGAAGCGGGCCTTGAGGTCGGCGAGGAGGTTCAGGATCTGGGCCTGGACCGACACGTCGAGGGCCGAGACGGGCTCGTCGCAGATCAGCAGGTCGGGACCGGCCATGAGGGCCCGGGCGATGCTGATCCGCTGGCACTGGCCGCCCGAGAACTCGCCGGGTCGCCGGTCGCCGGCCGAATCGGGGTCGATGCCCACCGCCTCGAGCATCTCGCGCACCTTGACGGCACGGTCCGCCTTGGTGCCGCGTCTCCAGATCGCCAGGGGCTCGGCGACGATGTCCTTGATCCGCCGTCGCGGGTTGAGGGACGAGATCGGGTCCTGGAAGATCATCTGGATCTTGGTGCGCATCTCGCGCAGGGAGCGACCGGACAACGCGGTGAGGTCCTGCCCCTGGTAGTCGATGGTGCCGGACGTGGCCGGCTGCACCTGGACCAGGGCGCGGCCGGTGGTGGACTTGCCGCATCCGGACTCGCCCACCAGACCGAGGGTCTCGCCCCGGCGTACCTGGAACGTCACGCCGGACACGGCCTGGACGCGCTGGCGGCCGCTCTTGAACTCGACCACCAGGTCCTTGACGTCGAGGACCACGTCGGCCGGAGGGAGGTCGGTGGTGCCGAGGGTCGTCGGCGTGTCGGTCACGTGCCCGGCTCCCCGGTGGGTGCGGCGTCGCCGGAATCGGCCGGCTCGGCCTCCGTCGGGCCGGGCGACGGCGGGGTGGCGCCCACGGTGATGGTGACGGGGACGGCAGGGGCGGTGGAGACCCCGTCGACCAGGGGGAACCAGCAGGCGAAGAGGTGGTCGGGCGAGCCCACCGTGCGCAACGGCGGCTCGGACTCGCGGCACTTGTCCTGGGCGTACTCGCAGCGGGGGGCGAACCGGCAGCCCTTCGGCGGGTGGATCAGGTCCGGCGGCCTGCCGGCGATGGCGTGGAGCCGGGCCCCGCTCGGGTCGGCCAGGCGGGGGATGGAGTTCATGAGTGCCTGGGTGTAGGGCATCTTGGTGTCGTGGAACAGCGTCCGGGTGGGCGCCCGCTCGACGATGCGACCGGCGTACATGACGATGATGTCGTCGGCCCGGGTGGCCACCACCCCGAGGTCGTGGGTCACCAGGATGACCGCCATGTGGCGCTCGCGCTGGAGATCGGCCAGGAGGTCGAGGATCTGGGCCTGGACGGTCACGTCGAGACCGGTCGTGGGCTCGTCGGCCATGACCAGGCGTGGGGCGCAGGCCAGGGCGATGGCGATCATGACCCGCTGGCGCATGCCGCCCGACAGCTGGAACGGAAACCAGCGCACCCGCTGTTCCGGGGACGGGATGCCCACCGACCGGAGGAGCTCGACCGCCGTCGACAGGGCCTCCTTCCTGTCCATGTCGAGGTGGAGGACGAGCGACTCGGCGATCTGGACGCCGATCCGCTTCACCGGATTGAGGGCGGTCATCGGGTCCTGGAAGATCATGCTGAGTTCGGCTCCCCACACCTCCCGCAGCTGATTGTTGTCCATGGCCGTCAGTTCGTGGCCGGCGAAGTGGACGGTGCCACTGCGGATGACGTCCCGTGGGGGGAGGAGGCCCATGATCGAACGGGAGAGCACGGTCTTGCCCGATCCCGACTCACCGACGATCCCGAGCGTCTTGCCCTCGTGGACCTCGAAGGACACACCGTCGACGGCGCGGACGGTGCCCCGTGCGGTCCGGAACGCGGTGTGGAGGTCGTCGACCACCAGCAGCGGGACGGAATCGCTGCCGACGTCTTTGAAGTCGAGGGTCCGGCCCCTCTTCTTCCTCGCCATCAGAGGAGCCCCTCGCGGAGGTCGAAGCGCTGCCGGAGCCGGTCGCCGACGAGGTTGATCGACCACAGCAGCAGGAACATGGCCAGCGCCGGCCACATCATGATGAAGGGATCGAGGCTGAGCTCGTTGTTGGAAGACCCCTCGACGATCAGGTTCCCCCACGACGGGATGGGCAGGGCCACCGACAGGCCGAGGAAGGCCAGGGTGCCCTCGATGATGATGAGGCCGGCCACGGTGATCAGGGTGAACGTCACGATCACCGGGATGACGTTGGGGAGGATCTCGCGCACCACGATCCGGGTGTCGGTCGCACCCATGGTCTTGGCCGCCACCACGAAGTCCCGTTGGGAGAACGAGAGACTCGAGGCCCGTATGACCCGGTACATCAGGGGGATGGTCCCGATCCCCAGGATGATCGTGATGTGGAGGAGCGACGTCCCCCAAAACGTCACGATGGCGATCACGGCCACGATGGCCGGGAACGCCAGGATGATGAAGGAGCCGGCGTTGAGGGCGATGTCCAGGCGCCCACCCTTGTAGCCCGAGATCAGCCCCGCGGTCCCCCCGACGGCCAGCCCGATGGCCGCGCCGGCGAACCCGACGATGAGCGACACCCGCGACCCGAAGACCAGACGGGACAGGAGGTCGCGGCCGAGGTCGTCGGTGCCCAGCCAGTGGGCGACGCTCGGTCCCTGGTTGAGGGCGGTGTAGTTCTGGAAGGTCGGGCTCTGGAGCGGCAGCACGTTGGCCAGGATGGCCGCGAGGATCACCAGCACGACCCAGGTGATGGCGAACCAGAAGAGGAAGCCCATCGGCTTCTTCAGCAGGATGTCATCGGTGTGCAGGGTCTCGGACTGCTCGGCCACCACGGCCTGTTCGGTGGCCGCCATGCCCGGGAACCGGTCGCCCAGCAGTGCGCGCGACGCGCCGGTGTCGAGCAGCTCTCTGTCGTCAGGCATGGGTCACTCCCGTACCACTCTCGGGTCGACGATGGTGAAGATGAAGTCGATCACGAACTGCAGGAGCACGTAGGCGATGGCGACGACCAGGGCGATCCCCTGGACGACCAGGTAGTCGCGCTGCTCCACGGCCTGCACCAGTGCGTACCCGATGCCCGGCAGGGCGAACAGCACTTCGACGACGAACGTGCCGGCGATCAGGGAGCCGATGTTGATGCCGGCCACGGCCAGCAGCGAAAAGCTCGACGGGCGGAACGCGTGGCGCCACATGATCCGGCGGTTGGACAGGCCTTTCGAGCGGGCCATGGTGATGAAGTCCTGTTGGAGGGTGCTGATCAGGTCGGATCGCAAGAGGCGGTAGTAGACGGCGATCGATCCCGCGGTGATGGCCAGCGACGGCAGGATCATCTCGTGGATGTTGGTGAACGGCGCCTGGTTGAACGGTGTGTATCCGGTGGCCGGGAACCAGCCGAGACCGACCGCGAAGATCGCCACCAGGATGGGGGCCACGACGAAGGGCGGCAGGGCCAGCAGCCCGAACGTGCCGGTCGTCGAGATGGTGTCGAGCGGCCGGTTCGGCTTGCGGGACGTGACCAGGGCGAGGGGGATGGCGACGGCGAAGGCGACCACCTGGGACACGATGATCAGTTCGAGGTCGACCGGGGCCCCGGTGGCGATCATGTGGGTGACCGACTCGTGGTCGAGGTAGGAGGTCCCGAGGTTGCCGTGGAACGCTGCGCCGAGCCAGGTCAGGTACTGGCGCCACAGCGGGAAGTTGAGGCCGAGCTGCTTGAGGAGGATGGCCCGGTTGGCCGCGGTGTCGTTGGCGCCGAGGATCTCGGTGGTCGGGTCACCCGGCAGCAGGTGGACCAGCAGGAACGTGAGGACGGAGATGACGAACGCCACCACCACGAGTTGGGCGGTCCTCCGGAGCAGGTACTTGGTCATGGGACTGGAGAGGACCGATCGCCCTGGCCGCTACTGGGCCAGCCAGATCTGGGTGGGAACGAAGATCCCCTCGTCGAACCCGTACGCCGGAGCTCCGCTCGGGAGGGTCGGGTTGTCGAAATTCTGTACTCGTGACGTGGCCACCTCGGAGAAGAGGTACTGCTCGATCCACAGGTAGGGGAGATCCTTGGCCAGCTGGTCGTTGACCGTCTGGTAGGCCTGGATCCGGGTGGCCGGATCGGTGGTGTGGCGGCCCGTCAGCATGGCCTTCTCGATCACCGGGTCGTAGTTGCGGGGGAAGTTGAGGGCGATGCTCCCGACCGGGGCGACCGTGGTCGTGCTCCACCAGACGTAGTTGAGGTCGGGGTCGGTGGCCCCGAACTGGTACGACGTGGCCGCCTGGAACTCCCCGGCGATGAAGTCGTCGATCAGGTTGGCCTGTTCGATCTGGCTGATGGTGACGTCGAAGCCGACCTGTTGCCACATCTGCTGGATCACCTGCACCACCTGGGCGAGCCGCGGGTCGGTGATGGTGAGCAGCTGGAGCGAGGGTGTGCCGTGCTCCGCCTTGTACTCGGCGACCAGCTGCTTGGCACCGGCCGGGTCGTAGGCCGGGTAGCCGGTGTCGTTGTAGTACGGCGAGCCGGGCAGGAAGATACCGTTGACCGGCTTGCCGAAGCCGCCGCCGAAGATCTTGATGATCGTGACCTGGTCGAGGCTCTTGGCCAGGGCCTGGCGGATGCGGAGGTCGTTGGTCGGGGCGACGAGGGTGTTGAGCATGATGAACGCCATCGACGGCTCGCCGAGCACGCCCGTCCGCGAGTCGACCAACTGGTAGCCGGTCTGGTTCTCGAACCGGGTGATGGTGCCGGGGTCGGTGGACTCGATCATGTCCACGCCGCCGGTCTTGAGTGTCGACTCGCGCTGGATGGTGTCCGGGATGGGCCGGTAGGTGATCGAGTCGAGGTAGGGAAGTCCGGGCCGCCAGTAGTTGGGGTTGCGGGTGGAGGTGAAGTGGTCGTTCGGCTCCCAGCTCTGATAGATGAACGGGCCGGTCCCAACGGGGACGGGGTTCTGGTTGCCGGACTTGACCGCGTCGATCATGGCCTGGCCGAACACGTAGCCGACCTGGGTGGCCAGCCCGGCGGTGAAGGACGGGTTCGGGGCCTGGAGGTGGTAGACGACGGTCATGTCGTCGGGGGCGGTCACCGCGGTGATCTGGGTGAGGGCCTGCCCGGTCAGGAGCGAGGACCGCATCTCCTGGTAGTTGGCCAGGACGACCGCCGAGTCGAGGACCGATCCGTCGTTGAACCTGATGTTCGGTCGGAGCGTCATGGTCCAGGTGTCGTAGGTCGCGTTGGGGGTGATCGACTGGCAGAGGTAGGGCTGGGTGGTCCCGTCGGCGGCGATGGCGCAGAGCGGGTCGAAGACGGTGTTGGCGTAGAGGTAGCCGGTGGTGTCCCAGTGGCTGTTCGGCGGGTAGAAGCCGTCGATCTCGTCGAGGGTGCCCACCGAGATCGAGCCGCCCCGGACCGGTGTGCCGGTGCCGAACCCCGGCTTCGACCCCGGGCCGGTCGTGGTGGACGAACTGGCCGACGGTGACGAACAGGCGGCCAGCGCGCTGCCTGCGCCCCCGGCCAGGACGACCGCGCCGCCGACGGCGGCCCCACGCGACAAGAAGGTGCGACGACTCATCTCGTTGGACTCGGTCACGGACATTCCCCCATTGCGTCTGTCGATCACCGTCGGGTGACCCTGTTGTGTCCGCTGGCGCTTCGGCGACCTAGCGGCAAACTGCGAAACTCCTGGCACTGACTCTGCCACAGGTAGGAAGCATCGTGGGCGCACGTTAGCGGCCATCCCACCGAGGAGCCATCCAGCGGCCTGCCCACGTTTCGCTGTCCGGAGCGTCCCGGTGGTCACCGGTGCCCGGGTGGTCTGGGTACCATGCCAGCCATGGATGCCGCCCCCCCGGATCCGTCCCGTCGACCGACGTGGCGGTCGACATCGCTCCCGATGCCGTGACCAGCAGCGTCGTCCCAGGGACCGCCGCCGCCGATCGCGCCTCCTCACGTCGACGCGCCCCGGGGCCCGGACCGACCGCCCCGACCGCCCCGTCCGGGCCGGACGACGAAGCCGGAGCCGAGGGTCCTCCGTTCGGGCCGAACCTGGTGCGACTGCTGTGGGTCGGCGTGGGAGTCACCCTGGTAGCCGCCCTGGTGCTCCGCTTCTGGACGGTGTCCGACCTGTGGCTCGACGAGGCGCTCACCGTCGACATCGCCCGCCAACCCATCCACGAGCTCCCGTACTATCTGCGGCGCGACGGCGCCCCGCCGCTGTTCTACCTGCTGCTCCACTTCTGGATGGGGCTGTTCGGCACCTCGGACCTGGCCGTGCGGTCGCTTTCCGGGGTGTTCGGTGTGGCGACGGTCCCCCTGACGTGGCTGGCCGGAAAACGCCTCGGGGGCACCAAGGTGGCCTTGGCGGCCACGCTCCTGGTGGCCAGCTCGCCCTTCGCCGTGCGCTACGACACCGAGGCGCGGATGTACTCGCTGGTCGCCCTCTTGACCGTGCTCGGCTTCCTGGCGCTCGACCGGGCGCTGCGTTCACCCCGGCCCGGCAATCTGGTCGCCGTGGCCGCGGTCACCGGGCTGCTCCTCTACACCCACTACTGGTCGCTCTACCTGTTGGCCAGCACCATGGTGTGGCTGCTCTTCGAGGCATGGCGGGGGCGTCCGGAGTGGCGTCACGGGGCGCGTTCGGGGTTGGTGGCGATGGTGGTCGGCTGCCTCACCTTCCTGCCGTGGTTGCCGATCTTCGTGTTCCAGTCCCGGCACACCGGCACGCCGTGGTCGACGCCCGCGACCTTCGCAGCCATGGTCAACGCCGTGGCGTCGTTCGCCGGGGGGAGCACCAGCCAGGGTCGGGCGCTGGCGCTGGTCTTCTTCGCTCTCGTCGGCCTGGGCCTGTTCGGCGCGGCCACCGACAGGCGCCACATCCTCCTCGACATCCGGACCCGGCCACGTGGCCGCCCGCTGGCCGTGGTGGTGCTCGGCACCCTGGCCGCGGCGATCGTGGGTGGCCTGGCCACCAACAGCGCCTTCGACGCCCGGTACGCGTCGGTGGTGTTCATCCCGATGATCCTGATGGTCGCCCTCGGCCTGTCCGTGTTCCTCGACCGGCGCGTCCGCGTCGGAATCCTCGGAGTCGCCGTGGTCCTCGGGCTGGCGGCCTCGGTGCCCGACGTGACGACCAACCGGACCCAGGGGGGCCAGGTGGCCTCGGCCATCGCCCGCACCGGCCGGCCGGGCGACGTCGTCGCCTACTGCCCCGACCAGCTCGGCCCGGCGGTCAACCGCCTGCTGCCACCGGACAGGTATGCGCAGGTGACGTTCCCGCGGGGCACCGGACCCGAGTTCATCGACTGGATCGACTACGCGGCGGCGGTGGGGGCGGCCTCGCCCGTGGTGTTCGCCCAGCACCTCGAGCACCTGGCCGCCGGCGGACACCAGATCTTCATGGTGTGGGAACCCGGGTACGAGACGTTCGGGCTGAAGTGCGAGGGGATCGTGGAGACCCTCCAGAACGACCCGGCCCTCCGCGGCACCGAGTTGGTGGCAGGAAACGACGTCAGCTTCTACCAGCCCATGTACCTGGTGCGGTTCACCCCGGTCGGGTCCTGACCGGGGTTCCTCCGACCGGGTGGAGGGAGCCACTATCCTGCGCTGCGCAGGGGAGCGCCGATCTCCGGTAGTCGCCTGGCAGGGGACCCGCACCGAGCGGTTGTTCGGGACCGCTCCCTCCGGCCAGGCCCGACCGTCGACCGACCCGACCCGGCGGCCGAGCGCGGATACGAAGAAACGGATCGCATGGATATGGCAACACCTCACGCCCTCGAGACAGTCCCCGTCACCGACGCGGGCCCCTCGGATACCCCCGTCGACCATCCGGTTGTGGTCATCGGCGGCGGGCCGGCCGGGCTGACCGCGGCGTACCGGTCGGCCCAGGCCGGTGACTCGGTCGTGGTGGTGGAGCAGGACGAGGTGCTGGGCGGCATCAGTCGCACGGTGGAACGGGACGGCTGGCGCTTCGACATCGGTGGCCACCGGTTCTTCACCAAGGTGGTCCCGGTCGAGGAGTTCTGGCACGAGATCCTCCCCGACGAGGACTTCCTCCTCCGTCCCCGGATGAGCCGGATCTTCTACGGTGGCAAGTACTACGACTACCCGATCAAGCTCGCGAACGCGCTCGGCAACCTCGGGATCATCGAGGCCATCCGCTGCGGACTGTCGTTCCTGTGGGTGCGCGTCCACCCCCCGAAGGACCTGTCGACGCTCGAGGGCTACATCGTCTCCAACTACGGCTGGCGCCTCTACCGACACTTCTTCAAGACCTACAACGAGAAGGTCTGGGGAGTGTCGGCGTCCGAGCTGTCGGCCGACTGGGGTGCCCAGCGGATCAAGGGGATGTCGCTGTGGGACGCGGTGTGGGAGCCCATCCGTTCGTCGTTCGGTCGGCGACGCGACCGGGCGAAGCAGGTCACCAGCCTCATCGAGGAGTTCCAGTATCCCAAGTACGGCCCGGGGATGATGTGGGAGCGGTGCGCCGAGCGCTTCGTCGAGCTGGGGGGCGAGGTGAAGATGGCGACGTCGGCCACCGCCGTGCACGTGGAGGGCGGTCGGGCCGTGGCCGTCACCGTCGAGCACGAGGGGACCTCCGAGCGGCTCGAGGCGAGCCACGTGATCTCGTCGATGCCCATCACCGCCCTGGCCAAGGTGGTGGATCCGCCGGTACCGCCCGAAGTGCTGGCCGCCGCCGACGCCCTGCACTACCGGGACTTCCTGACCGTCGCCCTGGTGGTGCCCGCGGACCGGGGGTTCCCGGACAACTGGATCTACATCCACTCGCCGGACGTGGAGGTGGGGCGGATCCAGAACTTCGGCTCGTGGTCGCCGTACCTGGTGAAGGACGGCCGGACGTGCCTGGGTATGGAGTACTTCGTGTTCGAGGGCGACGAGCTGTGGACGATGAGCGACGAGGACCTCGTGGCCCTCGGGACCCGGGAGCTGGCCGCCATCGGACTGGTCGACCCGGGCGATGTCGAGGCCGGGTACGTGGTGCGGATGCCGAAGGCCTACCCGGTCTACGACGACACCTACCGCGACCACGTCGAGGTGATCCGGCGCTGGTTCCAGGAGAACGCACCGAACGTCCACCCGGTGGGTCGCAACGGCATGCACAAATACAACAACCAGGACCACTCCATGTACACGGCCATGCTCACCGTGGAGAACATCCACGGGGCCCACCACGACATCTGGTCGGTGAACGTGGAAGAGGAGTACCACGAGACCGCCGACAACCGGAGCGGATCGGGGTCCCCGGTCGGCGCGGGCACCGGGCGGGACGCGCCGATCCTGCCCCGTCGCGCCGGCTGAGCCGGGGTCGGCGGCCCGGTGGACGACAGGGGCGAACGGCCCGGGGACCGGCCGACCGACGACGGTGGGGACCGGCCGGCCGGCTCCGGCGCCCCCAGTGCGGAACGGGGCCTCGACCTGATCCTCGAGGAGGTCGAGACGGTGGTCGAACCGATCGCCGAGTCGATGGCGTTCTCCCCGGCCGTGGGGATCGCCGTGGCCGGCGGCCCGATGGTCACCCTGCCCCCCGACGTGGCCCCTCCGGGGTCGGCCGCCGCCGGCAACACCCTGAAGGCCGGGCTGGTCCAGGCCGGACCGGTGGCCGTCGCCGGCATGGTCGTCAACGTGGCCGCCGCCCTGGTGGTGATCGCCGTGGCCCGCCTGGTGTCGTCCCGGTCCTACGGCGAGATCGCCCAGCTCCTCGGTCTCTTCTTCATCCTGTCCATGCCGGGATCGGCGGTGCTGGTCGGGGTGGTCCGGCGGGTCACCATGCTCCAGGCGTCGGGCCAGTCCCCGCTGGTCCGTGGGTGGGTGGCGCGGGTGCACCGGATCGGCCTGGTCGCCATCGTCGTCGAGCTTGCGGTGGTCCTGGTACTCCGGGACTGGATCGCCCACCAACTGGGCATGGCCGACGGCGCGGGAGTGGTCCTGATCCTGATGGCGGCCGGCGTGTGGGTCCTCCTGTGCGTCGACCGCGGCCTGCTCCAGGCCCATCGCAGCTACAGCCAGCTGGCCGCCAACCTGCTGGTCGAGGGCGGTGTGCGCACGGCCCTGGTCGTCGTCCTGGTGGTGGGCGGGATGGGGGTGTCCGGCTATGCCCTGGGCGTGCTGGTGAGCGAGGCGGTGGCCACCGTCCACGCCCACTGGCTGGCCAACCGGTCGTGGGCCGACTCGGCCTCCGCACCGGTGGCGGTGGACGGGGCCGCGGGCCGGATCCCCTCCGGCGCCGCCCCCGAACGCGCCCCGGAGGTCGTGCTGGCCCGTCGCAAGCTCCTGGCCGACGTTTCGGCCGCCTTCGTCGGCCTGGCCCTGCTCGGCCTCCTCCAGAACGTCGACGTGATCCTGCTCGGCCGCCTCGACCACGCCGAGGTCGGGCCGTATGCAGCCATCTCGGTGGCGTCCAAGGCGCTCGTCTTCGGTGCGCTCGCCCTCGGTGCCTACCTGCTCCCCGAGGCCACCATCCGGTGGAACGAGGGCGGCCACGCCATCCGTCAGCTCGGGGTCACCCTGCTCTTCCTGGCCGTCCCGTCGGCGTTCCTCCTGGCCATCGCCGTCGTCGTCCCGCGCCAGTTCCTGACCCTGGTCTTCTCGGCCCGGCTCAGCACCGCGGCACCGGCGTTCGCCCCGCTGGTGCTGGCCATGATGTGCCTGTCGTTCACGGTGCTGGTGACCAACTACCTGTTCGGGACCGGCTCGCGCTGGATCGTCCTGCTGCTGGCGTCCGGGTCGGGTCTGGCCGTCGCCCTGGTGACCGTGGCGGACGGACGACCGGAGGCGACGGCGTGGGCCGACCTCGTCGTCCAGGGCGTCCTGGCCACGGCCATGGCCGTCGCCTTTCTCGCCATCCACCGCCGGCACCGGGGCCGCCACTGGTCGGCCCGTTGGGGGTGGCAGAAGATCGCCGGACGCGGCTGACCGATCCGGCCACGTCAGCTACACGTGTTGCCGGACTCCGGTCCGGTACACTCGGCCGATGTCGTACGCAGGGGGAGTGCAGGAGTTGGCCGGCCGGTGACGTCCATGGCCGGTGAGCCCGAGGCCGTCGCCGACGAGGGATCCGATGCGTCGGTCACCCGGCTGTCGATCGCCGTCGACCACCCGTCGGTGCGGTCGCGCGCGGACTCCGACCCCGTCCCGCTGTTCTCCGGCATGCCCCTCGGCGAGATCGCCGAGCGCGCCGGGCTGAAGCGCATCGACGTCCTGGCGTGGCGCGACTTCGACGACCCCGAGGCGGGGGGGAGCGAGCTCCACGCCCACCGGGTGGTGACGGCCTGGTCCGACGCCGGCCTCGACGTGTCGATGACCACGTCGTCGGTCCCGGGCGGGCGCCGGGTCGTCCGCCGCGACGGCTACCGGGTGATCCGCCGGGCCGGGCGGTACTCGGTCTTCCCCCGGTCGATCCTGTCGGGGGCGGTCGGCCGGATCGGGACGGGCGACGGCACGGTCGAGATCTGGAACGGCATGCCGTTCTTCAGCCCGGTGTGGTCGCGCAGTCCCCAGATCACCTTCCTCCACCACGTCCACGCCGAGATGTGGCGGATGGTGCTGCCCCGGGGGATGGCCGAATTCGGCCATGCCCTCGAGCATCGGATCGCGCCGCCGTTCTACCGGCGCAGCCGGATCGTCACCCTGTCCCAGTCCTCCAAGGCCGAGATCGTCGAACGCCTACGCCTGCCGGCCGAGCGGATCTCCGTGACGCCGCCGGGGGTGGAGCCACGGTTCGCACCGGGTGGAGAGCGGTCCGGGGTACCCCTGGTGGTGGCCGTCGGGCGCCTGGTCCCGGTGAAGCGGTTCCACCTGCTCATCGAGGCGCTGGCCGAGCTCAAGGCCACCCATCCCGACCTGCGCGCGGTCATCGCCGGCGAAGGCTACGAGCGACCGGCCCTCGAGGCCCTGCGCCGCGAGCACCGGGCCGAGTCGTGGATCGAGCTGCCCGGGTTCGTGGACGACGAGGCGTTGGTCGGTCTGTACCGGAGTGCCTGGGTCGTGGCCTCGTCGTCGTTGCGCGAGGGATGGGGGATGACGGTGACGGAGGCCGGGGCGTGCGGAACGCCGTCGGTGGCCACCAGGATCGGCGGCCACGAGGACGCGGTCGTCGACGGTCAGTCGGGGATCCTGGTCGACGGTGCCGTCGAACTGCGGAACGCGCTGGACGCCGTGCTCCGCGACGAGGTGCTCCGCCGACGGCTGGGGACGGGTGCGCTGGAACACGCCGCCCGGTTCACGTGGGACGCCACCGCCCGCGGCACCCTGGCCGCCCTCGGCACCGAAGCGCTCACCCGGCCCGTCTGATCCCGCCCGTCTGATCCCGCCCTACTGATCGGGGCCGGCCCGGCGGTCCAGTCGGCGACGACGGGCCCGGAGGGCGACGTCGACCGCGCCGTCGGCCCCCAGGAAGACCACACCGCCCCAGGCCCACTGGGCGGCCACCCCGAACGACAGCGGCCAGGACCCGTTGTCGGGCACCTGGAGGTGGCTCTGGTGCACCACCACGTAGCAGCCGGCGACGACCACACAGCCGACGGCCGCGACGGCCAGGAGGAACCGCAGCCGGGGCACGAGGAGCACCACCAGTGTGGCTACGCCCACCGCGGCACCGACCCGGGGAGCGGCGATCGCCGCGGCGACGCCCGCGGCCAGCAGCGCAGTGATCAGCGAGACCAGCACCGACGCCCGGGGGCCTTCGGAGCCGAACGGCAGCTGCAACTTCGGACGTTCGTCGAGGACGAGGAGCGTCGCGGCGTCAACGGGATCGGTCGACGGGGCCGCGAGTGCGTCCCGGGCGACGGTGCCGTCGGCACTGTGCCGGTGGCGACGACGGCGCCGCTTGCGCACGGGCCACACGGCCAGCACCACGCAGGCGATGATGGCCAGGGCGGAGATGACCAGTGACCAGTCGACCGTCCGCTGGGGCGTCCAGACGACGTCGATGTCCAACCGTCCACCGTGGACGTAGGGGGCGACGGCGACGGGGTCGACCCGCCAGCCGTTGGCGAACGAGTCGATCAGGAAGGGCTTCCCGAGGCTCGGTCCACCGACCACCTCGGCCGTCCACCCCTTGTTGATCGACTCGCCCAGGATGAAGTCGAAGGGGATCGATCCGGGGGCGGTGTCCACGCCGCTCAGCGTCACGTGGATCGATGTGGCGGTGGCCCGGTCGACGGTTGCCGGCGGCGACGGGGCCACCGGGGGGGCGGCCAGGGTGGTGGGATCGGCCAGGGGCATGGGCCCGCCCCCCGGCGCCGAGTCGAGCACCAGCTGGTCGATGTCGTAGGCGGACACCTGGCCGAGGGTCGAGCGGACGGCGTGGTTCCCCGGGCCGAGGGTGAGGCCACCGGCGTCCGGCCCGCACAACGAGATGTTCAGGGCCTGGCGGTCGAGCGCGGCCTGGGTCGAGCCGGTGACCTCGACCCACAACGGGGACCCGTCGATGCTGAGCAGGTCGCCGCGGCACGTGTAGGGCACCTGGTCCGGGACGGGGGCGGCCGTGACGCCGGGGAGTCCCACCGCGGCGACGCCGATGGGCATGGCGATGGGTGTCTGCGAGTAGTAGTTGGGGGTGTTCTCGAGGCGGACGGTGTCGAACGTGATGCGGATGCTCCGGCCGGTGAGCGTCGGGAAGGAGACCGGGACGTCCACCACCGACCCGGCCACCGTGGAGTCGGCCAGGGGGGGGAGGGCCACGGTGGCCTGGCCGTACTCGGTGGAGATGGTGATCGAGGTCGGGACCGAGTGTTCGCCGTCGGCCACGATCCGGAGGTCGAGGTGGTTGAAGGTGAGCTCGTGGCGCAGCTCGTACTGCAGCCACTCGCCGGCCTGGTGGGACGCGCCGAAGCCGGGCTCCCAGATGACGCCGGGCTCGTTCTCCAGCGTGGCGATGGCGCCGGCCCGCAGGTCGTCGGGCAGACGCCCCTGGGAGTAGGCGACGGTGCCGGTGTAGTCGGAGCCCGGCCGACCCACCACCCGGTCGATCTCGTCGTCGGGAATCAGCGGCGAGATCCTGGCCTGTCCGGTCACCGAGAACGTGCGGGCCGTGGGCAGCCAGAAGGTGCGCTGCAACGAGGTCTCGGTGTCGGTCCGGGGCGGGATGCCCGAGGCGCGCAGCCGGGTCATGACCAGGGTGAGCCGGTCGTCGATCGACGCGGTGCCGACGGATCGCAGCAGGTCCTGCGGCATCGACACCGTCTCGTCGACCGAGACGCCGGGGATGCCCACTTCGGCGAAGCCCACCGAGCTCCGTGAGGCGGCCGGTGTGCTCGGGTCGTCCACGTGCACGCCGGTGACGGTGATCCGCATGGTGGTGAAGGTCTGTGCCGGAAAGGTGACCGTCTCGCCGGTGGCCGCCTCTGACGCGAGGTCGAGGGGGATGCTCACCGGGTGCCGGCCGTCGAAGGTGATCGTGATCCGGGTGATGTGGCGGTCCGGGTCGCCGGTCTGGGGCTGGACCAGATGGAGGCTGTCGATGGTGGTGGGTGCGTCGAGCACCACCTGCCACCACTGGCCGATCTGGCCGACGAGGGAGTCGCTCAGCCACGCCGTCTGGGTGTTGCCGTCCAGGGCCATCGAGGGCCGGTCCTCGGGCAGGAAGGTGATGGAGGAGCCGTAGGAGGAGGCGGTCACCGAGGAGACGCCGTCGAGGACGGTCGTGGTCTGGGCGTCCGCCGGGGCATGCGGAAAGATGTCGAGGGGCTCGTCGCTCGGATCGGACGTGTCAGGACCCTGGGCCGCGGTCTCGGTGTACCCGGTGTTGGCGCTCAACGAGTTCCACTCGTAGCCCTCCTTCCGGTTGGTGTCGGTGACCACCAGCTCGGCCGGTTTGGAAACGGTCTCCTTCCGCAGTTTCGCGGAGGTGTCGAGGGTTCCCGCGTAGAGGATGGTCGGATTGCCGGCGAGCAGCCCGACCGACGCCGCCCCCACCACCCCGTTGGCATCCCCGTCCACCACCAGCGGTGTGGCCGTGGACTCGGTCCGCACGACGGGTCGGGGGTCGGTCACCGTGTACGAGACGAGCGGCGCGGGCCAGGCGTCGTTGGGCGGGAGCGCCAGCATGCCCTCGTCGACGTGGGGGATGAGTGGCACGTTGGGCCGGGGCGTCCCGTAGGAGACCGGGTCGGTCAGGCCCTGGGGGGTGGTGGCCAGCTGGGCGGCGACCTCCTGGGGGATCGGGGTGTCGTAGCGCTCGTAGGCCTGGTCGTACTGGACGAGCACGTCCCCGGCGTCCAGGAGCGAGGCCATCGGGGCCAGGGCGTTCCAGTCCATGACCCCGTTCTGCAGGGGGCCGTCCGTCGCCTCGAGCACGTCGGCCGTGGGCAGGGAGCCCATGATCTGCTGCTCGTGGGTGACGAACGGCCGGGTCATGAGCCCGGGGTACACGGTGTCGATGGTGTCGCCCCAGCGATAGGCCGCGAAGTCGTTCCCGGGGAGGGCGTAGACCCGGGTGCCGGGATGGGTCGGGTTGAGTGCGGCCGCGGCCTCGGTGACGTAGGCCGGCGGCTTGGCCGGCTGGGTGAACCCGTTGGCGATGATCTGCCCCGTCCACAGCGGCACCGACGCACCGGCCACCGCGGCGACGGCGAAGGCGCCGACGACCAGGCCGGATTTGCGGATGCGCAGGCAGACGGCGCTCACGCCGGCACCGAGGAACACCGCCAGGCTCAGGACGATGAGCGGCGACGCCCGGTCGGTCGACCGCAGGGCCAGGCCGGCCGTCGTGTCCACCATGAACGCCTTGATGGCCGAGCCGACGGTCGACGGGTGGGCGTACGGGTTGGGACCGACGGCCAGCACCATGCCGACCACGGTCACCAGGATGAAGTAGGACCGGTACCGCCACCGGGCCACGAACGCGGCCAGGAAGGCCAGGGCCGGGACCGAGAAGCTCAGGGCCATGAGCCGGAGGTGCTGGGTGTAGTCGACCGAGGTCTGGGTCCACGGGCCGGTCCGGTCCGCGCCGTAGAAGTACCAGTACCCGAGCCCGCGGAGGATCTCCGACGCCAGGGAGGCACCGCTCGTGGCCGGGACGGTCTCGGTGTACTTGAGGACGTTGACCCCGTAGGCGGCCTCGATCTGGAGCCCGACCGCCCACCACAGCGACACGAGGACGGTGAGCCCGGCCACCTTCCAGGCCACCCCCCACGCCTTGCGCCACGTCGAGTCCCGGGCCACGAGCACGGCGTAGGGGAGCCACAGGGCGGGGGCGATGCCCACGTAGAGGATGGAGCTGGCGTTGATGCCGCTCACCAGGGCCACGACCAGGGCGAACAGGGCCGGGTAGCGCCACCCGCCGCGGCGGAGGGCCAGCACCACGAAGGCGATCATCCACGGGAGGCCCGACCACGGCATGAGGATGACCGAGATGCGCCCCGAGTACTGGAGCACGTACGGCGTGAACATGTAGGCCAGGGAGGTCACGTAGCGCCCCGGGCCCGACAGGCCGAGCACCCGGGACAGGTAGAGCGCCCCGGCACCGGCGGCATACAGGAGGCAGCCCATCCACAGGCGCTGGGCGACCCAGAGGGGGACGTGCAGCTCGGCCATCACCCAGTAGAAGGGCCCCATCGGGAGCAGGTAGCCGATGTTCTCGTGGGTGACCGTCCCGAGGCCCACATTGGGGTCCCACAGGGATGCGGCCTGGCGGACGTACCGGCCGGGGTCGAGGTAGAGGTAGGTCTTGGTGTCGTCGGTCACCGTGCCGGGCTGTGCCGCCAGCATGGGGACGAAGGCGATGACCAGCAGTGCCAGATGGTCGACCCAGACCCGCAGCGCACTTGGCGACCGCAGGCGTGAGTACAGGGAGCCGTTTCGACCGGTGGTCCGGTCGGGGGGCCCGGCAGGGGTGGGTTCGGGTTCCGGCACGAGTGGTCGGTAGTGTAAACAACCGCAGGACCGGGTCGGAATCATCTTCCACCGGCACCGAGACGGGGAGCCCGATGAGCCAGGCAGCACAACGTCAGACAGTCTCCGCGGTGGCGCGGTGAGCCCCGCCGCCGACAGGGCCGCCGGCTCGGCGGCCACCGCCGACCGCAAGGGACGACAGCTGACCGGCGAACGCCCCCAGGAGGGGGTGACCCCGGACTCGCTCCTGGCCCTGCACGCCGCCGGCTACCGGACGGTCATCGAGCGGATGGGCGGTGGCACCGTCCTCGACGTCGGGTGCGGCCAGGGATTCGAGTCGGCCCGCTTCCTCGGCCCGACCCGGCGTGTGGTCGGGGTGGACTACAGCGAGGAGGCGGTCGGGCTGGCCAGGGGCAACTACGGAGCCGTCGGACTGGAGACCGCCCAGATGAACGCCCTGGCCCTGGGGCTCGGCCAGGGGAGCTTCGACTGGGCGTGCTCGTCCCACCTCATCGAGCACTTCGACGATCCCGAGGGCCACGTGGCCGAGCTGGCCCGGGTGCTGCACGACGACGGGACGGCCTTCTTCCTCACGCCCAACGCCCCGGCGGACTTCGAGAACCCGTTCCACATCCACCTCTTCGAGCCGCCCGAACTGCGGGCCCTGCTCGCCAGGTACTTCCACGACGTGACCGTCCAGGGGCTCGACGCCGTGCCCCACGTGAAGGCCGACTTTGCCGCTCGGAGGATCAAGGCCGAGAAGGTGCTCCGCCTGGACGTCTTCGACCTGCGCCACAAGATCCCGCGGTCGTGGTACATCGGGTTCTACACCCGTGCCCTGCCCCTGGCCTACCGGCTCATCGCCCGGGGCGATTCGGGCGGGACCACGGGGATCACCGCCGACGACTTCTTCGTCACCGACGATCTCGATCCGACGACGATGGTGCTGTTCGCCACGGCCTCCAGGCCGCGGCGGGCCGCCTGAGTCGGGGCGGGCGGTGCTCACCGTCGGGCTGACCGGCAACATCGGGGCCGGCAAGTCGACCGTGGCCGAGCTGCTGGTGGCCCACGGGGCCGCCCTGGTCGATGCCGACCGGGTCGCCCGCGAGGTGGTCGAGCCCGGTGCCCCGGCCTACCAGCCGCTGATCGACCGGTTCGGGACGGGGATCCTCGACGGCGAGGGCCGGATCGACCGGCCTGCACTGGCCGCCCTGGTATTCGGGGACGCCGACCGGCTGGCCGACCTCAACGCCATCGTGCACCCGGCCATCGGGGTGGCCATGATCGAGGGCAAGGACGCCTTCGCCGGCACCGACCGGATCGTCGTCATGGACATCCCGCTGCTGAAGCCGTTCCACCGGGACCTGCTGTCGCTCGACGCCGTGGTCGTGGTCGACGTCCCCCCCGAGCTGGCCCTCGAGCGCCTCACCGTCCAGCGGGGGATGTCCGAGGAGGACGCACTGGCCCGCCAGGCGGCCCAGCCCACCCGGGCCGAGCGCCTGGAGGGGGCCGACTTCGTGGTCGACAACTCGGACGGCACCGACCGGTTGGCCGCCGAGGTCGAGCGGGTGTGGGCGGCGCTCGAACGGCTGCCCCACCGCGATCCCGACCCGGCGCCGGCACCGGCCGACGCCGCCGGCGGTGACGTCACCCTGGCCACCGACTGACGGGCCACCGACCAGCGACCGCCGCCGGTACCAGCAGGCACCGGGAGGCACCGTCACACCCTCCCGGTACCATCGACGGCGTGCCCCTCTTCGAGGTCGTCTCGCCGTTCCGGCCCGCCGGCGACCAGCCCCAGGCCATCGCCGGCCTGGTGGAGGGACTCGAGCGCGGCGACCGGTACCAGACGCTCCTCGGGATCACCGGCTCGGGCAAGACGGCCACCATCGCCTGGACCATCGAGGCGGTGCAGCGCCCGACCCTGATCATCGAGCCGAACAAGTCGCTGGCCGCCCAGCTGGCGGCCGAGCTGAAGGAGTTCTTCCCGAAGAACCGGGTCGAGTACTTCGTCTCCTACTACGACTACTACCAGCCCGAGGCGTACGTCCCGAGCTCGGACACCTACATCGAGAAGGACTCGTCGATCAACGACGAGATCGACCGTCTCCGGCACGCCTCCACCTCGTCGCTCCTGCTGCGGCCCGACACCATCGTGGTGGCCTCGGTGTCGTGCATCTACGGCCTGGGATCGCCCGACGAGTACCGCGACCGGATCGTCGCCCTCCACCCCGGCGAGGAGCACGAGCAGCGGGCGCTGTTGAAGCGGCTGGTCGACCTGCAGTACTCGCGCAACGACGTGACCCTCAACCGGGGCCAGTTCCGGGTCCACGGGGACACCGTCGAGATCCACCCGGCCTACGAGTCGCGGGCCGTCCGCATCGAGTTCTTCGGCGACACGGTGGAGCGGATCCGTCCGTTCGACGTCCTCACCGGCGAGATCGGCGACGAGCTCGAGGACCTGGTCGTCTTCGCCAACACCCACTACGGCACGGGCGACGAGCGGATGCGCCGGGCCGTCCTGAGCATCGAGGACGAGCTGCGGTCCCGACTCACCGAGCTCGGCGACGCCGGCAAGCTGCTGGAGTCCCAGCGACTCCGTATGCGGACCGAGTACGACCTGGAGATGCTGGCCGAGACGGGCGTGTGCAGCGGGGTGGAGAACTACAGCCGCCACCTGGACGGCCGCGCCCCGGGCGAGGCCCCCTACACGCTGCTCGACTTCTTCCCCGAGGACTTCCTGGTGGTCCTGGACGAGAGCCACGTCGCCGTACCGCAGCTGCGGGGCCAGTACGCGGGGGACCGGTCGCGCAAGGAGACCCTGGTCGACCACGGGTTCCGCCTCCCCTCGGCCCTGGACAACCGGCCGCTGCGGTTCGAGGAGTTCGTCGAGCGCACCGGGCAGACCATCCTCCTGTCGGCCACGCCCGGTCCGTGGGAGCTCGAGCACAGCGCCAACATCGTCGAGCAGGTCATCCGTCCGACCGGCCTGGTCGATCCCGAGGTCGACATCCGACCCACCACCGGCCAGATCGACGACCTCCGCGAACGGATCGACGCCACCGTGGCCGCCGGCAACCGGGTGCTGGTCACCACCCTCACCAAGAAGATGGCCGAGGACCTGACCGACTACCTGGCCGAGCAAGGGGTCCGGGTCCAGTACCTCCACTCGGACGTGGACACGATGGCCCGCATCGAGCTGCTGCGCGAGCTGCGCCTCGGCGTGTTCGACGTCCTGGTGGGGATCAACCTCCTGCGGGAGGGTCTCGACCTGCCGGAGGTGGCACTGGTTGCCATCCTCGACGCCGACAAGGAGGGCTTCCTCCGCTCGGCCTCGTCGCTCATCCAGACCATGGGACGGGCGGCCCGCAACGTCAACGGCCGGGTGGTCATGTACGCCGACCGGATCACCGACTCGATGACCGCGGCCATCGGTGAGACCCAGCGTCGACGGGCCCGCCAGATCGCCTACAACCAGGAGCACGGGATCGACCCCCGGACCATCACCAAGTCGGTCACCGACATCCTGGAGCGGGTGCGGGGCGAGGCCTTCTCCAGCGGGGGGACCATGGCCGGCCTGACCACCGTCAAGGGCTCCCGGAGCCAGCGCGGGAGAGGGGGCCAGCGCACCTCGGTCGACCCGCGGGCCGTGGCCGCCGAGATGGCCCACGCCCTCGGGCCGGACGCCGACGAGCTGTCGAGCCTCATCCACCGGCTGGACGCCGAGATGGTCAAGGCGGCCGAGGACCTCCGGTTCGAGGAGGCCGCACTCATCCGCGACGAGGTCGCCGAACTGCGGGCCCTGCTGGCCCGCGACCCGGTCGACGGCAGCATCGTCCTCCCCGGAGCCACGGCCGACGTCGAGGCGCCGGCCACGGCGCCGGGCTGACCGGCCCCGGCCAGCCCGGGCCCCCGCACCGGTATCCTCCTCGCCATGGCCGATCGACTGGTGGTGCGCGGCGCGCGCGAGCACAACCTGCAGGATGTCTCGCTCGATCTGCCGCGCGACCGGCTCATCGTCTTTACCGGGCTGTCCGGCTCGGGCAAGTCGTCCCTCGCCTTCGACACCATCTACGCCGAGGGCCAGCGACGGTACGTGGAGTCGTTGAGCGCCTACGCCCGCCAGTTCCTCGGCCAGATGGACAAGCCCGACGTGGACTTCATCGAAGGACTGTCCCCGGCCATCTCCATCGACCAGAAGTCGGCCTCGCGGAACCCGCGCTCCACCGTGGGAACGGTGACCGAGGTCTACGACTACCTCCGACTGCTCTACGCCCGGATCGGCAAGCCGCACTGCCCGGTCTGCGGCCGCCCGGTGGCCCGCCAGAGCCCCCAGCAGATCGTCGACCGCATCCTGGCCATGGAGGAGGGCACCCGGTTCCTGGTGCTGGCCCCGGTGGTCCGGGGGCGCAAGGGTGAGTACGGCGCCCTCCTTGACGACCTGGCCAAGCAGGGGTTCGCCCGGGTCAGGGTGGACGGGACCACCATCGAGCTCTCCGACCGGGACGACCTCGACCTGGCCCGTTACGAAAACCACACCATCGAGGTGGTGGTCGACCGGCTCATCCGCCGCGACGACATCCGGCGCCGGCTGACCGAGTCGTTGGAGACCGCCCTGGCCCTGGCCGAGGGTGTCGCCGAGATCGTGGTGGTCGACGCCGACGGCACCGAGCAGGAGGCCATCACCTTCAGCCAGCACCTGGCCTGCACCCACTGCGGGATCAGCTTCGAGGACCCGTCGCCCCGCAACTTCTCGTTCAACTCCCCCTACGGGGCCTGTCCGGCCTGCACCGGCCTCGGCACCAAGTTCGAGGTCGACCCCGACCTGGTGGTGCCCGACCCGACGAAATCCCTGTCCGACGGGGCGCTGGCCCCGTGGTCCGGGGCCCGCAGCCAGTACTTCGAGCGCATGCAGTGGGCGGTGGCCGAGCTCGGCGGCTTCTCGGTGGACACACCGTGGGAGGACCTGTCGGTGGCCGACCGGGAGCTCGTGCTCTACGGCACCGGGGGCGACCAGGTCCACCTCAAGTACCGCAACCGCTACGGCCGCCAGCGTTCGTTCCACTCCACCTACGAGGGCATCGTGCGCTGGCTCGAGCGGCGCCACTCCGAGGCCGACTCGGACTTCCTGCGGGACAACCTCGAGGGCTACCTGCGCGAGGTGCCGTGTCCCGAGTGCGGAGGGTCACGGCTCAAGCCCGAGTCGCTGGCCGTCACGGTGGGGGGCCACAGCATCCACGCGCTGTGCTCGCTGCCCATCGGGCGGGCGGTGGAGGTCGTCGGGTCGCTCGACCTGTCCGACCGCGACCACCTCATCGCCGACCGGGTCTTCCGCGAGGTGCAGGAACGGATGCAGTTCCTGCTCGACGTCGGGCTCGACTACCTGACCCTGGCCCGCTCGGCCGCCACCCTGTCGGGTGGCGAGGCCCAGCGGATCCGGCTGGCCAGCCAGATCGGGAGCGGGCTGGTCGGGGTCCTCTACGTGCTCGACGAGCCGTCGATCGGGCTGCACCAGCGGGACAACCAGCGATTGATCGGCACCCTCCTGCGCCTGCGCGACCTGGGCAACACGGTGATCGTGGTCGAGCACGACGAGGAGACCATCAAGATCGCCGACCACGTGGTCGACGTGGGCCCCGGGGCCGGCGAGCACGGAGGCCGGATCGTCCACTCCGGCCCGGTGTTCGGGAAGGACGGGATCCTGGAGAACCCCGACTCGCTGACCGGGCAGTACCTGTCGGGGGTGAAGTCGATCCCCGTCCCGCGGATCCGCCGACCGGGCAACGGGGACCACCTGGTGGTGCTGGGTGCCCGGGAGCACAACCTGCAGGACCTGACCGTGGCGTTCCCGCTCGGTCAGCTGGTGGCCGTGACCGGGGTGTCCGGTTCGGGCAAGTCCACCCTGGTCAACGACATCCTGCTGCGGTCCCTGGCCAAGCAGGTCCACCGGGCGAAGAGCCTGCCCGGGCTCCACCGCACCATCACCGGTGTGGACCACGTGGACAAGGTGGTCGACGTCGACCAGGCACCCATCGGGCGGACCCCACGGTCGAACCCGGCCACCTACACCGGTGTGTTCGACCACATCCGCAAGCTGTTCAGCCAGACCAACGAGGCGAAGGTGCGTGGCTACCTGCCCGGGCGGTTCTCGTTCAACGTGAAGGGTGGGCGGTGCGAGTCGTGCGCCGGCGACGGCACGCTGCGGATCGAGATGCACTTCCTCCCCGACATCTACGTGCCGTGCGAGGTGTGCCACGGTGCCCGGTACAACCGGGACACCCTCGAGGTCACCTTCCGGGGCAAGACCATCGCCGACGTGCTCGACCTGTCGTGCGAGGAGGCGCTCGGGTTCTTCGCGGCGCAGCCGCCCATCGCCCGCCATCTCCAGACCCTGGTCGACGTGGGCCTCGGCTACATCCGGCTGGGCCAGTCGGCCCCCACCCTCTCGGGCGGCGAGGCCCAGCGGGTCAAGCTGGCCGCGGAGCTGAGCCGGCGGTCCACCGGCACCACCCTGTACGTGTTGGACGAGCCGACCACCGGACTGCACTTCGACGACGTCCGCAAGCTGCTCGACGTGCTCAACCGCCTGGTCGACCAGGGCAACACCGTGATCGTGATCGAGCACAACCTCGACGTCGTGAAGAGTGCCGACTGGATCATCGACATGGGCCCGGAAGGGGGCGACCGGGGCGGCACGGTGGTCGCCGAGGGCACCCCCGAACAGGTGGCGGCGACAGCGGCCAGCTACACGGGCGCGGTGCTGGCCCCGATGCTCGGGGTGCTGCCGGGAACGGCGGTGCCGGTCACCGGTGCGACACCGCGGGCCACCAGGGTGGTCAAGGCGACGAAGGCCGCCAAGGCGACGAAGGCGACGAAGGCGACGAAGGCATCGAAGGCGGCCGCACCGGCCAAGGCGACGAGGGCCGCCAAGGCGACGAAGGCCGCCAAGCCGGCCACGACGACCACATCGACCACGACCACCACGTCGGCCAAGGCCGGGAAGACCCCCGCGAAACGGGCGGCCCGTTCCGCGTGAGCCGGGGCCGGCCGGCCCGGGTGACTGCCGGTCAGACGGTGGTCAGCATCCGCTCGAGGGCCACCCGGGCCCAGACGGCGGTCTCGGGGTCGACGGTGATCCGGTTGCGCACCTCGCCCTCGACCAGGCCCTCCAGGACCCACGCCAGATGGGCGGCGTCGATGCGGAACATGGTGGAGCACGGGCACACCAGCGGGTCGAGGGAGACCACCGTCTTGTCCGGGGTCTCGTTGTCGAGCCGCTTCACCAGGTGGATCTCGGTGGCCACGCCGATGACCGAGCCGGCCGGGGCCTCGGCCACGGCGCGGATGATGTAGTCGGTGGAGCCCACCTGGTCGGCGACCTCCACGACGTCGTGGGCGCACTCGGGATGGACCACCACGATGCCCCCGGGGTGCTCGGCCCGGAAGGCGTCGACGTGGGCGGGGCGGAAGCGCTGGTGGACCGAGCAGTGTCCCTTCCACAGCAGGAGGGTGGACGACTTGAGCGTCCCGTCGTCCAGACCCCCCGACGCGAGCCGGGGGTTCCACACCGCCATGTCGTCCGCGCCGTAGCCGAGCTCGAAGCCGGTGTTGCGTCCGAGGTGCTGGTCGGGGAAGAACAGGACCTGGTCGCCCCGACTCCGTCCGGTCCCGTCGTCCCCGAGGGCCCAGGTCAACACGGCACGGGCGTTGGACGAGGTGCAGACGACACCACCGTTGCGGCCGACGAACGCTTTCAGCGCGGCCGAGGAGTTCATGTAGGTGACCGGGAGCACCCGATCGATGTCGGTCACCGAGGCCAATGTCTCCCACGCCTCCTCGACGGAGTCGATGTCGGCCATGTCGGCCATCGAGCACCCGGCGTTGAGGTCGGGGAGGAGCACCTGTTGGTGGCCGGCGGTCAGGATGTCGGCCGACTCGGCCATGAAGTGGACCCCGCAGAACACCACGAACTCCGCCTCGGTCTGGTCGGCGGCGATGCGGGAGAGCCCGAACGAGTCGCCGCGGGCATCGGCCCAGGCCATGACCTCGTCGCGCTGGTAGTGGTGCCCCAGGATGAACACCCGCGGCCCGAGGGTCGCCTTGGCGTCCCGGATCCGTTCCGCGAGCTTCTCGGGACCGGCGGATTCGTAGCCGTCGGGTAGTGCCTTCTGTAGACGCAGCATGTCGGTTGTGACCTCCTCGGGGAGGCGCTCCGGTTCGTGGCCGGCGGGGACAGCCTGGTCGCCCATCCGCGGGGATGTCGGCCCCGGAGCGGTAGATGTCGCCGGAAACCAGGCCGGCGTGCCGCCAGTGTATTGCCTGTGACCTGGGACCGCGCCGTCATGGTGCACGACGCTTCCGACACGACCGGGGCCGCCGCCGCGGCACACTGGTGACGTGGCCACCCGACCTCCCTCCGGATCGATCCCCGACGAGCCGGGTTCGTACCAATTCGTGGACGGCGACGGGCGGGTCCTCTACGTCGGCAAGGCCAAGTCGCTGCGGTCCCGGGTCAACTCCTACTTCCAGGATCCGGCCAACCTGGCGCCCCGGACGGCCCAGATGGTGGAGTCCGCCGATCACGTCGAGTGGATGGTGGTGGGAACCGAGGCCGAGGCCCTCCTCCTCGAGCACAACCTCATCAAGGAGTTCCAGCCGCGGTTCAACGTCCGGCTGAAGGACGACAAGAGCTACCCGTGGCTGGCGCTCACCGTCAACGACGAGTGGCCCAAACCGGCGGTGGTCCGGGGCCGCAAGCGCACCGGTGTCCGCTACTTCGGGCCCTATCCCAACGTCGGTGCCATCCGGGGAACCCTGGACCTGCTCCTGCGGTCGTTTCCGGTGCGGACCTGTTCGGACGCCAAGTTCCGCAACCACGAGCGCCTGGGCCGCCCCTGCCTCCTGTTCCACATCGAACGGTGCTCGGGGCCGTGCGTGGGCGAGGTCACCCGCGACGAGTACGACCGGATGGTGGCGGACCTGGCCACGTTCCTGAGTGGCGACACCGCGCCTCTCGAACGCCAGATCGAGACGGCCATGCGGGAGGCGTCGGCCGCGCTGGACTTCGAGCGGGCCGGGACGCTCCGGGACAAGCTCGAGGCGGTCCGGGCCGCCGATGCCGTCCGCCAGATGGAGCTCGACCGTCCCGAGGACCTCGACGTGCTGGCCGTGGCCGAGGACGAGCTCGAGGCCGCGGTGCAGGTCTTCCACGTCCGGGCCGGACGGGTGGTCGGTCGGTCCGCGCTCTTCGTCGACAAGGTCGAGGACCTGACCCCCGACGCGTTGGTCGAGCGACTCCTGGTGGACGTCTATGCCGACGCGCCCTCCGGCGTGCCCCGCCAGATCCTGGTGCCGACCATGCCCGCCGATCTGGACGCGGTCGTCGAGTACCTCGCGGCGCGGCGCGGGGGACCGGTGACGGTGCGGGTCCCGGTGCGCGGTCCGAAACGGGCACTGCTCGAGACGGTGGAGCGCAACGCCGGCGACGCGTTCGTGCGCCACCGGTTGCAGCGGACCTCGGACCACAACAGCCGGGCCCGGGCGCTCGAGTCCCTCCAGCGCGAGCTCCGCCTGCCCGATGCCCCGCTCCGGATCGAGTGCTACGACATGAGCCACCTGCAGGGCTCGGACTACGTCGGCTCGATGGTCGTGTTCGAGGACGGGCTCCCGAAGAAGAACGACTACCGCCACTTCAAGGTGGCCACCGTGGACGGCAACGACGACTACGCGGCCATGGAGGAGGTGCTGACCCGCCGCCTCACCGCGTTGCTCGACGAGGAGCGCGCCCCCGTTCCCCCGGCCGACGGGGCCTCGTCGAACGGGCAGCCGGCACCGACGACGACCCGACGGCGCTTCGCCTACCCCCCCCAGCTCCTGCTGGTCGACGGCGGCCTCGGCCAGCTCCACGTGGCCGAGCGGGTGATCGGTCGGTTGGGCCTCACCGAGCGGGTCCCGGTCGCCTCACTGGCCAAGAGCTTCGAGGAGGTCTACGTCCCCGGGTCGTCGGAGCCCATCCGCCTGCCCCGCCAGTCCGAGGCCCTCTACCTGTTGCAGCGGTTGCGCGACGAGGCACACCGCTTCGCCATCTCCTACCACCGGACCTTGCGGGGCAAGCGGATGACGGTCGGCGCCCTCGACGGGGTGGCCGGCCTCGGGCCCAAGCGCCGGAGCCGCCTGGTGGAACAGTTCGGGGGACTGGGCGAGCTCCGAAAAGCCACCCGGGAGGAGTTGACCGGCCTATCGTGGTTGCCGGCCGGTGTGGGTGCGGCCGTGTTCGAGCGGCTGCACACGCCGCTGTCCCCGGATCGATGACCGACCGACGCGTGAGAGTGGACCGATGAGCGAGTACCTGGTGGTGACCGGCATGTCCGGGGCGGGCCGGTCGACGGCGGCCGCCACCCTGGAGGATCTCGGCTGGTTCGTGATCGACAACATGCCGTCGGCCCTCATCTCGAAGGTGTCCGAGCTGGTCGACGGCACCGGTTCCGAGATGGAACGGGTGGCGTTCGTGGTCGGCCGGGGGGGCGGGGACCTCGACGACGTGCTCCCGGCCGTCGACGCGCTCATCGCCGGACGCAACCGGGTCCGGATCCTGTTCCTCGACGCGGCGGACGACGTGCTCATCCGCCGCTTCGAGGGCACCCGCCGGCGCCACCCGCAGGCGGCCCGGGGCGTGGTCGACTCGATCGCCGAGGAGCGGGCCCTGCTGTCCGGGATCCGGGACCGGGCCGACCTGGTGATCGATACCGGCGAGCTCAACACCAACCAGCTCCGGTCCCGACTCCTCGAGGTGTTCGGCGACGAGGAGGCGGGGAGCAGCATGCAGACGTCGGTGGTGTCCTTCGGGTTCAAGCACGGCGTGCCCCTCGACGTCGACCTCATGTTCGACTGCCGATTCCTCCCCAATCCGTACTGGGACGAGTCCCTGCGGAGCCACAGCGGACTCGACCCCGAGGTGCGGGCCTACGTGCTCGAGCGTCCCGAGACGATGCAGTTCCTCGAGAAGGTGGACGACCTCCTGGCCATGCTCATCCCGGCCTACCAGAAGGAGGGCAAGTCCTACCTGACCGTGGCCATGGGCTGCACCGGGGGGCGTCACCGCTCGGTGGTGCTGGCCGAGGAGCTGTCCCGGCGCCTCGACGCCCACCACCTCCCGACGACCGTCTTCCACCGCGACGTGGACCGGTGACGGACGCACCGGCCGGTTCGCCGGCCTCGGGCCGCGGGCCGCGGGTCGTGGCCATCGGCGGCGGGCACGGGTTGGCGGCCACGCTGCGGGCGGTGCGCACCTATACCGACCAGGTGACGGCCATCGTGTCGGTGGCCGACGACGGCGGTTCGTCGGGTCGCCTGCGCGAGCTTCTCCACATCATCCCGCCGGGTGACCTCCGCAAGTGCCTGATCGCCCTGGCCGAGCCCGGCTCACCCCTTGCCGTCGCCTTCGGGCACCGCTTCACCGAGGAGGAGCTGGCCGGGCACTCGCTCGGCAACCTGATCCTGGCCGGACTGATGGACGGGTCCCGCGACCCGGTCGGCGCCCTCGACGAAGCGTGCCGACTGCTGGGGGTCAGCGGGCGGGTGCTGCCGGCCACGACCGAGCCGGTCGTGCTGAAGGCCGACGCCGAGTGCGGTCAGGTGACCGGACAGGTGGCGGTCAACGGGACCGACCACATCCACCGGGTCTCGTTGGTACCGGCCGACCCGCCGGCTCCTGAGGCGGCCGTCGCCGCCCTGGCCGATGCCGACCAGATCCTGCTCGGACCGGGATCGCTGTTCACCAGCGTGCTGGCCGCGGTGGCCGTGCCGGCCATCCGGGAGGGGATCGGGCGCTCGACGGCGACCCGGGTGTACATCTGCAACCTGCGCCCGCAGGACCCCGAGACGGCCTCGTTCGACGTGGCCATGCACGTGGACGCCCTCGTTGCCCACGGGATCACCGTCGACGTGGTGGTCTGCGACCTGTCCGGGATCGAGGCCGGTTCCCCGTCGGTCCCGCTGGTCGACGCCGCCCTGGCCAGGCCCAACGGCCTGGCCCACGACCCGGCCAAACTGGCGTCCACCCTCGCCGATCTGCTCGGATGATGCCGTTAGCACCCCGGATGCCGTAGCGTGGATGTGCCCCCCACATCCAGGGGCGGCCGGATTGGCCCGGGTAGCCGCCCGCGTAAAGAATGCAACAAGACGAGCTCGACGAGGGGAACGCAATGACGGTACGGATCGGCATCAACGGCTTCGGGCGCATCGGACGGAACTTCGTCCGGGCCGCCAGGGCCATGGGAGCCGACACCGAGGTGGTCGCCGTCAACGACCTGACCTCTGCGGAGACGCTGGGCCACCTCCTGCGTTACGACTCGACCCACGGCCGCTTCGACGGGGACGTCCGGGTGGAGGGGACCTCGCTGGTCCTCGACTCGGGGCCGATCGCCGTGCTGGCCGAAAAGGACCCGAAGGCGCTTCCGTGGTCGGAGCTGGGCGTGGACGTGGTCATCGAGTCGACCGGTCGGTTCACCTCCAAGGAGACCGCCGCGGCCCACATCGACGCCGGTGCCCGGCGGGTCATCATCTCGGCCCCTGGCGAGGGGGTCGACGCCACGTTCGTCGTCGGCGTCAACGACGACCAGTTCGATCCGGCCACCGACGTCGTGGTGTCCAACGCGTCGTGCACCACCAACTGCTTCGTTCCCATGGTCAAGGTGCTCGACGACGCCTTCGGCGTCGAATCGGGGCTCATGACCACGGTGCACGCCTTCACCAACGACCAGAACCTTCTCGACCTCCCCCACAAGGACCTGCGGCGGGCACGGTCGGCGCCGATCAACATCGTGCCCGCGTCGACCGGGGCGGCCCGGGCGACCAGCTTGGTGCTCGAGTCGATGAAGGGCCGGCTGGACGGGGCCGGCCTGCGGGTTCCGGTGCCGGACGGGTCGATCACCGACTTCACTGCGGTGATCCCCGGCGAGGTCACGGTCGAGCAGGTCAACGCCGCCTTCGCCGCTGCCGCCACGACCGGACCGCTGGCCAGGGTTCTCGTGTACACCGAGGACCCGATCGTCTCGAGCGATATCGTCGGCAGCCCGGCGTCGTGCACGTTCGATTCGCTGTTGACCATGGTGATGCCGTCGGCGTCGGGCATCACCCTGGTGAAGGTGATGGGTTGGTATGACAACGAGTGGGGCTATGCCAACCGGCTGGTAGACCTCTCGTTGGTCGTAGGCGCCGGTAACTGAGCCGGGTCGAACGGGGGAGCGGGCATGCAGCGAAGGGAGACGAGGGCGTGAGCGAGTCCGAGAGGAATCCGCTGTTGGACGGGCTGCCATTGTTGGCCGACCTTCCCGATCTCGACGGGGCGAGCGTCCTCGTCCGGGTCGACTTCAACGTCCCGCTCCGGCCCTGTGACGGCGAGCCCGCTGTGGTCACCGACGACTTCCGCATCCGTGCTGCACTCCCGACCGTGAACTACCTCCTCGACCACGGGGCCACGGTCACCGCGTGCACCCACCTCGGCCGTCCCGAGGGGGCCCCGGACATCCGGTGGGAGCTCGGACCGGTCCGCGAGGAGCTGGCCCGGCTGGCGCCCCAGGTGGAGCTCCTGGAGAACCTGCGCTTCGACCCGGGCGAGACGGCCAACGACCCGGCGTTCGTGGAGAAGCTGGTCAACTCCCATCAGGCCTACGTCAACGATGCCTTCGGCGTCTCCCACCGCAACCACGCCTCGGTGGTCGGCCCCCCCGCCTTCTTGCCCAGTGCCGCCGGGCTCCTCCTCCAAAAGGAGATCGAGGCGCTCGGAATCCTGCTCGGGACCCCTGACCGGCCCTTCGTCGCCGTCGTCGGGGGCGCCAAGATCGCCGACAAACTCGGGGTCCTGAAGGCACTGCTCGGCCACGTGGACGCCCTGGTGGTCGGCGGGGGGATGGCGTTCACCTTCCTGGCCGCCCAGGGCCACGACATCGGGGGGTCGCTGGTCGACCGCGACCGTATCGACGAGTGCCGCGAGCTCCTCGCCTCGGGTACCCCCATCCTCCTGCCCACCGACATCGTCGCCCTCGAACCGGACGCACCGTTCGGCTGCGACTGCTCCGCCGGGGAGGTACGCACCATGGGTGCCGACATCCCCGACGGGTGGCAGGGCCTCGACATCGGTCCCGACACGGTGGCCGCCTACAGCGAGTGCATCGCCGGGGCGGGAACCGTCCTGTGGAACGGTCCGATGGGCGTCTTCGAGGACCGGCGGTTCAGTGCCGGCACCGCCGGGGTGGCCGAGGCCCTGGCCGACTGTCCCGGGTACACGGTGGTCGGTGGGGGCGACAGTGCGGCCGCCGTCGACGAACTCGGCCTCGAGGACCGGATCAGCTTCATCTCCACCGGGGGTGGCGCGTCGCTCGAATTGCTGGAGTTCGGTGACCTGCCCGGCCTGGCGGCACTGCGCGGCGCGGTCAACGCACCGAGCGGTGGCCACCGCACCACACGGTGAGTCCGGCGGCGTCCGGGCGGAGGCCGCTGGTGAGCGGCAACTGGAAGATGCACCTCGACCATCTGGAGGCCATCCACGCCGCCCGCGATCTCGGGTTGCGGCTCAAGCCGGCCGACGTGTCGGCCGTCGACGTGTCGATCCACCCGCCCTTCACCGACCTGCGGTCCGTGCAGTCGGTCCTAGAGGGGGAGGGGATCCCGGTGGCACTCGGGGCCCAGAACTGCGCCATCGAGGACTCGGGGGCCTTTACCGGCGAGGTGAGCCCGGTGATGCTGGCCAGGCTGCACGTCGAGTACGTGATCGTGGGCCACTCCGAGCGGAGGGCCCACTTCGGCGAGACCGACGCCACCGTGGCCTCGAAGGTGCGGGCGGTCGTGCGCAACGGGATGGTCCCGGTGTGCTGCGTCGGCGAGACGATCGACGAGCGGGACATCGACCTGACCCAGGACCGGTTGAGCGCCCAGGTGGGGGCGGCACTGGCCGGAGTGCCGTCCGAGGCCGTCTCGGGCATGGTGATCGCCTACGAGCCGGTCTGGGCCATCGGGACCGGCCAGGCCGCCACCGCTGAGGACGCCCAGAAGGCCTGCGCCTGGATACGGGGGGTGGTGGCCACGGTGGCAGGTGAGGAGGCGGCCGCCGGGGTCAGGATCCAGTACGGGGGATCGGTCAAAGCGGACAACACGGAGGAGCTGATGGGCTGCCCCGACGTGGACGGGCTACTGGTCGGCGGGGCCAGCCTGGACGCCGGCGAGTTCACGGAGATCGTGCGGGCCGCGTGTCGGGGGAAGCGCTGAGTTTGGTAGCGTCTCCGATGGTCCCGACCCAGAGGAGAGGCTTCCCGTGCTGACCGCAGTAATCGTCGTGCTCCAGATTGTCTGCTGCCTGGCGTTGATCTTCCTGATCCTCATGCACTCCGGCAAGGGCGGCGGGCTGTCGGACATGTTCGGTGGCTCGGTCGGGTCGGCTGCCGCCGGATCCACCGTGGTGGAGAAGAACCTCGACCGGATCACCGTGACCGTGGCCGTGGTCTTCGCCTTCACCAACGTGATCCTCCTGCTCCGTCTGCAGTGAATGAGCCCGGCGCCGAGCCCGTCGAGCGCCGGTCCCGGATGTCGTCGCTCTGGCGGAAGCATCGCGCCCGGTGGACGTTGCCTCTGGTGATCGTGGCCATCATCGCCGTGGTGGCCGTCGTGGACCACGTCGACAGCCGACGGATCAGCCAGGTCGACCAGCCGTCGACCCCGGCCCTGGTCCAGGCGATCGGGGGGACGTCGGCGGTCGACGTGGGCGGACCGTGGTCGGGATTCAACCCGAACACCCCGGCCGGCGCGGCCTCCTCGACCCCGACCCTCCTCGGTCAGGTGCTCCCCAGCGCCTACGTCATCGGACCCAACCTGGTGCCCCAGGTCAACGCCGACCTCCTGTTGAGCGTCGAGGTCACGTCGACGTCGCCACAGACCATCCAGTACGTGATCAACCCGAAGGCCGTGTGGTCCGACGGTGTGCCGGTGACGGCGGACGACTTCATCTACGCGTGGACGTCCCAGCGGGGTGACGGGGTGGACGTCAATGGACAGCCCGACCAGGTGGCGTCGACCCTCGGCTACCGCGACGTCGCGTCGGTCACCGGGAGCAATGGGGGCCGAACGGTCACCGTGGTGTTCGCCACGCCCTTCACCGACTGGCGGGTGCTGTTCGACCACATGGTGCCCGCCCACATCGCCCAGGTGGTCGGTTGGAACACCGGGTTCGACCAGTTCAACCCGGCCGACGATCTGTCCGCGGGACCGTTCATCCTCCGGTCGGTCTCGACCGACGGGACGGCGGTGCTGGTGCGCAATCCGTCATGGTGGGGTACTCCGGCGGTGCTGTCGAGCATCACGGTGTCGGACGGCCAGAGCGACGCCAGTTGGATCGCGCCGTTGGCCTCGACCGACGACGCAGTGTCCCAACCCGGGTCGTTCACGTTGGCGTCGCTCGACGCGGTGTCGGCACTGCCCAACACGCAGAGCTCGATCCACCCGTCGCTGTCCATGCTGTCGTTGGAGTTCGACGTCCGGTCCACGGTAGGCAGCCACGTCGCGGCGCGCCAGGCCATCGCCCACGCCATCGACCGGAACAAGCTGCTGACCCAGGTGTTCGGCTCGATCGATCCGTTGCTGGTGGTCAACCAGGACCATCTGGCCGTGGCCTGGCAGCCGTCGTATGCGGCGTCGACGGCGGCGGGGGAGTACTCCGCAGTGGGCCTGGCCTCGACCGAGCAGCTGCTCGGGTCCCTCGGGTATACGAAGGGGCCGACCGGTCTCTACCTGGATGCCACCGGCAAGCCGTTCACCGTTCGCATGGCGGTCGAGGAAGGTGACCCGTGGATCGACGGGACGGCCGACGACATCGTCAGCCAATTGCGGGCTGCCGGCATCTCGGTGGTCGCCATTCCGGTCCATGGGGCGGCGGGTCTGGCCACGGCCGCGTCGACGGACAGCTACGACATGGCCCTGGTGACCAGGACGGCGAACCCCTACGAGTCGATGTCCGAGGGGTGGTACTCGGAGGAGACGGGTGCCCGGGGCGCCGACGACGACCAGGACTGGAGCAGGTTCGACGATCCCCAGGTCGACCAGCTGTTCCTGCAGGCGTCACAGGACCTCAATCCGGTGACGGGTGGCGCTGTGTACCAGCAGATCGACGACCAGCTGTGGGACCAGATGGTGGCGCTGCCCCTGTTCGGCGAGCCCGGGCTGCTGGCCAACGGGGTCCAGGTGTCCAACGTGGCCTACAACCCGTCGGTGGACGGCGTCCTGTGGAACGCCGACCTGTGGGCACGCCTGAAGCCGGCACCGACCGACAGCCACTCGTGACCCCTGGGCGCACGGGTGACCCCCGTGGGCGCGCTACCATGCCCTTCGCCCCGATGGCACCATCGGAGTCACTTCGTCGGAGTGGCGGAATAGGCAGACGCGCTAGCTTGAGGGGCTAGTGTCCGAAAGGACGTGGGGGTTCAAGTCCCCCCTCCGACACGTAGAGGTCTTGTACCGGCACTCAGTCCCATCGGAGGCACGACAACCACGATTGGTGATGCGTCGGCCTGCCGGAGTGCAGACCCGCATGCCACCTACCATCGGTCGAGAATGGGTGCGGCCAATCCGCTGAACGCTTCGAGACCCGCGGGGTTCTTACCTCATCGCGCCCGAATCGCGAGGATCTGGAGACTGGCCTCTCACCGGGCCATACCTGCGACGGCAGTGACTCCATCGCCGCCCAGGCTGCCATAAAACGGAACGTTGAAGGCGAACACTCCGCCATCAGAAGCTGTGAACCAATAACCTTGGTTGTCCGAGGCACGGGTCATGCCGACGATCGGACTGTTGAGTGTCATTGCACCCGTGGACCCGTAATAGCCAGCATTTCCGAAGGCAAAGACACCGCCGTCGGCGGCAACGAGCCAGTACCCTTGACCGTTGGATGTTGCGGCCATACCGACGACTGGTTCGTTGAGATGTATGGAACCCGTGGACCCATGGAAGGCGGCGTCTCCGAAGGCGAAAATCCCACCATCGGCGGCGACGAGCCAATAGCCGAGCCCGTCAGGAGTAGCTGCTATCCCGACGATCGGTTGATTCAGGTGGACAGCCCCCATGGATCCATAGAAGGCAGCATCACCATAGGCAAATATGCCTCCGTCGCTGGCGACTAGCCAGTAGCCCCTACCGTCCGGGGTGGAAGCCATGCCGACAATAGGTTCGTTCAACAAAAGATTGCCTGCTGAACCGTAGAATCCTGCATCGCCATAGCTGAAGATCCCACCATCATTTCCTACCATCCAGAAGCCAGCATCAGTAGGGGTAACTGCCATCCCAACGATCGGCGCATTCAATTGCAGTTGACTGGGATTGCCAAGGTAGTCGAGGTAGTTGTCGTTTCCGAAACCGGAAAGTGAACCGTCATTGCCGAAGAGGTAGTAGCCAGCTCCGGGAGTGGTTGGTAACAGATTCCACGAGTATGTTCCGTAGACCACATATCCGGCGTTGTATGCGTCCACGACAAACTGAAATCCCAGGGTGCCACAATTCTCGTACTGCACAATTGCGCAAGGGGTTAGATCGATCTGGTCGATCTTAATAGTGATAGTTGCGTACGAGGGAGGGTCGCCGGCTTGGTTCCACCCACCGGAGTTTTGAATCCCGTCAAGGCTGGAGGGTGTGCTCGTGATCGTCTGACCCGCGCGATAGGGACCGTTGCTCGGAGCAGCAATGGTGAGAAAGTCGGTCTGAAAGCCATACCAGTCTTGATCATTGAGCGGTGAGATGAGTCCGGCCTGTTGGCATTGCCCGCTGCCGGCTGGAACGACGAATGAAGGAACGTTGTCCGGTGATAAATTGCCGTAGGCGTTTTCGGTACACAGATCGATCGGCGCCACTGATCCACGATGTTTCGACGATGGTGTCTTTGTTCTGCCCAGGGTTAAGGCATCGGCGCTCGCCGTATGTGTGGTGGCGGAAGAAGCACTTGCCGGACTGATGCCTGCCATTGCAATCAACAGAACGACGACAATCGCCAAGGCTGTCACTGTCTCCAGTGCCACATTGATGTGCCGGGACTTCCAATTGATGGCCGGTGTCTTCACGTGTCTGCTCGTTCCTTCGCTGGGAAACCGCTAGTCAAGATGGTTGTAGATGGGGAGAATATAGGCCTCGCAGGTGCATTGTGCTGAAGTATGGCATGAGGTACCGCTCGCCGCATTCGCCTTGGATACGCCGGTCGGGGAGTAATGACGACAGCCCCCGGCACCGATTGAAGGGCTGATGATCGGTGGTCGATCCGATCCCTGCAGGATGCTTGCCATCAACCCGTCAGCGAGATTCGGTTCGGCTGGCGGCGACGCCATGCTGCTGTAGGGCGTAGGCGGATCTACTGACCGCTAACGAGTGTGCGGATTGATTCTGAGACCCACGAGGAGCTCAAGCGCCTAGTGAAGGATCTCGGCAAATGGTCGGCCGTACGGTAGCGTTGTCTGTTCGAGTGCTGCGCAAGAACCGCGTGCAGGCGGCCCGCGCAGCCGTTGCGGGACGACGAAGCGTCATGTCGCGCTGCCGACGCCAGGGATTGGCGTGAGGCCAACCGGTGACCCCTTCTCAAACCGTGATTTCGGCTTCTTTTCTCCAATACGATCCCATGTTGTCGATGTTGTACAGCTGCTCGTTGATGTCGTACATCACGCGAAAATCAGCCACTGCCTGTCTGCAGCCGGGAAGGGCAAAGTCATCGATGATGATGAACCCGCCGACCGACAACTTGTGGTAAAGGTTGACCAGGCCATCCATCGTGGACTCGTACATATCGCCATCGAGCCGTAGGACAGCCAGCTGATCGATGGGGGCCGTAGGCAGTACGTCCTTGAACCAGCCCTTCAAGAACACCACCTGGTCATCGAGCAGGCCGTACTTGTCGAAATTGCGCCGGACGTCTTCGAGCGACACCGCCAGGGCCTCGAAGGTGTGATGCTGATCGTCCTTGTCCGCCGGATACATGTTCGGGTCAGGAGGAGGCAACCCTTCGAATGAGTCGACCACAAATACCTTGCGGTCGGTGACCTCATGGGCGAGGAGAATGCCACGCATGTAGATGCACGCTCCTCCCCGCCAGACACCTGTCTCGATGAGGTCACCGGGAATGTTGTCACGGAGTACCTGCTCGACCACCTGGCGGATGTTGGCCATCCGGTATCGGCCGATCATCGTGTGCGCCTCCGAGGGCCAATCGAGACCATTGGCGCGTTTCATCGGATCGTAGGTGGGTGCGGACCACGGATCCTGGGCAGCATCCTCATAGATCGTGTTGAGCAGACAGCTCTCCAGGAGATCCAGATAGAGCGTGCGCGTATCCGTTGTCACGTGGGGTCCCCTTCTTGGGTGCAACGCCGGCCGCGGGACCTGCGACATGGGACGTCCATGCCAATTGACCGCCCGTACCGTGCTGCAGGGCTGCTTGGGAATCGGAGAACCGACGGGAGTGTCGAAGCTCCCCGCGAGGCGATTATGTCACGACCGGCTCTGGCGCGGTTCCATGGTCAGAGGATGGCGACGTCCGGCGGAGATCGGAAACTGACGGTCCATCCGGTCGGGTTGCACGACGAGTGGAGGGAGACAAGCTGGACGCTCGGGGAGGGCTCGTCACCGCGGCTGGCCCCTTGCTGCGCCCCGCTATCCGAGAGCAGGGGATGTGACGGTCGGGCTGCTCGGGTGGAGCGTCAGCGGATGGATGCCCCCGTTGCGCAGGATGTCCTCGAGTTCTGCGGGTGGCTTGGGTTTGCACAGCAGGTACCCCTGGGCTCGATGGCAACCCAGTTCGAGGAGCGCGCGCACCAATTCCACCGTCTCGACACCTTCGGCGACCACCTCGAGACCGAACGACTGAGCCAGTCGGACGGTCACATCGACGATGGCTCGATCGCCTCCGTCGATACCCAGCCCGGCCACGAAGGTCTGATCGATCTTGAGGGCGTCGACCGGCAGAGACTTGAGCTGTGTCATCGAGCTGTAGCCGGTACCGAAATCATCGATGGCCAACGTGATGCCGAGAGCCTTCAGGTCGCGGAGGACGTTCACCGCCTGATCGACGTCGTGCACCACGGCGTGCTCGGTGATCTCGAGGCAGAGGACCCGACCGGGGAGACGGTTCCTGTCCAGGCAATCCTTGACGAGCTGGACGATGTTTCGGGTGGCGAGTTGCGCCGGCGACACATTCACGCGCATGGTGATGCGGAGCTTCGGGTACTGCGCTCGCCACTCGGCCATCTGACGACAAGCTTCCTCGAGCACCCACCGGCCAAGGTCGGCAATCAGTCCGGTCTCTTCTGCGACGGTGATGAAGCTGCCCGCGGGCAGAACTCCGCGTTGGGGGTGGTTCCACCTGACCAGTGCCTCGACGGCCAGTAATTGACCGGTGCGGAGGTCCACCTCTGGCTGGTAGTAGAGCAGCAATCCCCCGTGTCGGATGGCGTCGCGCAACTGCAATTCGGTATCGGCCCGCTCTTTCACCGAGGCCCGCAGGGCAGCGTCGAAGGTCACGGCCTGATTCCCGCCCTGTGACTTGCTCAGGTTGAGCGCGGCATCAGCTTGGGCCAGGAGGTCTTCGGCCGTCACCGAGTCACCGTCGCTGAACGATATTCCGACGCTCGCCGTTCGACTGACGTGATGCCCGTTGATCTCGACGGGTTCGGTGACCACTTCCAGCAGCCTGTCTGCAACGGCGAGTACCTCGAGCTCCACGCTCGGCCCCTCGAACAGGAAGACGAACTCGTCGCCGACGAGCCGAGCGACGAAATCACCCGTGCCCATTGCGTCGCGCAGGCGCTGTGCGACGGTGACGAGGAATTGATCGCCGGCGTCGTGGCCGAGGAATTCGTTCAGGGCATTGAAACGGTCGAGGTCGAGGAAGATGAGTCCCGTCGCCCGACCACCCTCGTTGGTCAGCCGCGTACGCAGTTCCTCGAGGAGTGCCCGCCGATTGGGTAGTCCGGTGAGGTCGTCGCTGTAGGACTGGTGGCGGAGCTTCTCCTCGGCGTCGACTCGCGCTTGGAGTTGAACCATCAGCGAGGCGATCGCCTGGAGGGCGTTCGTCTCCGTCGTTTCCCACGCCCGATCGCCGAACTTCACGAATCCCAGCACCCCGACGGTGACGCCGGTGCGGATCAGCGGCACGACCGCTACGGAGACCTGGTCGATTCCCGAACCCTCCCGTACCCGCTCCTGGTAGGCATCGGATGATTCGGCCGGCCGGAGGGTGAACGGTTCCTTGAGGTCGCGAGTGCCGTCGAACATGGGATCGACACCGAAGGGGACCACGCCGAGCGGATCGGGATCGGGGACGTTCTCCCGGGGGGGCCATTCGGCAACGAGTACCGAGGTCTCCCGTTCGAAATCGGTTCGGCGCAGAAAGCTGACGTCGACCTCGAAATAGGTGACCAGGTCATTCAATATCGACTCGAGGGAATCGTGCATCGTCGACGCTGATACCGACATGAGCTCTACCGCGGTACGGGTGACGAGGGCGTCGAGCCCGACCCGGGACGGTGACGGGAGGTGCCTGTCCTGGCCACCGACTGTCGTCCCGCACAGGTTGGCGAATGTCTGCACTCGGGAGATCTCGCCGGAGGTCCAGCAAGGCGCATCCTGATCTCGACGGGCCAACGCGATCGCGCCGAGCCGTTCGCCTGAATCGTCACGGGACTCGGACATGACAAGGTGCCATCCCGTACCGGCGATCGTCAGTGCCTCCTGGCCGAGGGACTCGTTGCCGGTCGCCAGCCAGGCAACCACCGTCTTCTTGAGTCCGCGCGTGGTCGCCGATGGGATGTCGAAGGCCACAGGCAGGCCGACGGTCGGATCCGAGACAGATGCTGCACACGGGACGAACAGCACGACCGACGTCTCGAACATCGATTGGAGCGCTTGCACGCAAAGGGGGATGGCTGTCGGTGGCAGTGCAGCCACTCCTTCGGGTTCCGAAGCAGGTGTAGGTGGTTTGGGGCGGTGCACCTTCTGAGGCCTTCTGCTTCGCTCGAGCGGACGATCCGGTGTGGATATCGACACGTTCGTTCCAACACTTGAACCGACGTTTCCCCTGGAGATCAGAGAGTTCCGGGGTAGCAGCGGACCGACGGGCAGGGTTCCGCCGTGGCCAGGCGCGGGCGCACAGACGAGGATCGTCCCAGCGTGATGACATGCTTTGCCCGCGTGCGAATTTCAGGCGTCACCAGGACCCGGTCTCGTCATCCGCGACACCATTTCGATGATTCTCGCTCTTCCCGGCTGACTCAGTGAGATCTGGGAGTGGCGGCCACGAATTCGGCCACGACCTGGGCCAGTTCCGGACCCTGGTCCTCCTGGAGGAAGTGTCCCGCGCCGACGATGGTGGTGTGTGCCTGTCCGGCGGCACCCGGGATCTCGGCCTGGAACACCCGGTCACCACCCTTGGTGATGGGGTCGGAATCGGAAAATGCACACAGGAAGGGCCGGTCGAACTGCCGCAGCGTCTCCCAGGCGGCCCGATTGGCCGGCGATGCGGGATCGTCGGGCCGGGTCGGCACGAGCAGAGGGAACTGGCGGGCACCCTGGAGATACGTGTCGTCGGGGAACGGAGCGTCGTAGGCGGCCACGACGTCGGCGGGCAGGTCCTTGACGCACCCGCCGTGGACGATCCGGCCCGTCTGGAACTCGGGCGCATCCTGGCTGAACCGTTGCCAGGCGAGGAAGGCGTCGCCGGGCGGGCGGTCCCCGATGGGCAGGAAGGTGTTGGCCGCCACCACCCGGGCGAAGCGATCCGGGTGCTCACCGACCATCCGGAGCCCGATCAGACCGCCCCAGTCCTGACAGACCAGGGTGATGGCGTCGAGGCCGATCGCCTCTGTGGCCGCCCACGTCCAGTCCACGTGGGCCTGGTAGGTGTAGTCGGCGCGCTCGGCGGGCTTGTCGCTGCGCCCGAAGCCGACGAGGTCGATGGCGACGGCCCGCAGCCCGGCCGCGGTGAGGAGCGGGATCATCGTGCGATACAGGTAGGACCAGGTCGGTTCGCCGTGCAGGAGCAGCACGGTCTCGCCGTCGGGGGGTCCTTCGTCGAGGTAGTGGATGCGGAGCTGACCACCGTCGCCGGAGTCGACGTTCACGTAGTGGGGCGCGAACGGGTAGTCGGGCAGGTCGACGAACCGGTCGTCAGGTGTTCGCAGGATGTCCATGGGTTGCTCCGTACGTGAGGACCCGGCTGGAAGGCTCGGGTGGCCGACCAGGGCAGGGTAGTTGCTGATCGATGGTGCCGGACGCGATCCCGACATTGATGCCGGGGGTTCCATGGCCAGCCCGGGGGCGACCCCGAGCAACCTCCGAACCGAGGGGATGGCGGTCGAGGATGGCCCACGCCTCAGTGGCAGTTACGTATCGCTCGAATCAATTCTCCGTCCCCTCGGACATCGTCGCTCGCGGGAGTTTCCTGCGCCCGGAACGGCACTTACACGGGTGATCCGCACCTTGGACTGACCACACGAGAAGCCTTTTCTCGAGTGGAAGTCCAACCAGGAGGTGCGGTGTGCAGTGGAGTCCGGTATTCGAGTGTTCGGTCGGTCCTGACGGCGAGAAGACCTATCGGGTCGGCCACGAGCTGGTCGACGAGTTCCTCGAGTTCGCGTCGGTGCGATGTCGGCCGAGCACGGTGCGGGCCTATGCCCACGACCTGAAGGTGTTCTTCGCCTTCGTCGACAAGCAGCCCGCCGAGGTGACGCCCAAGGACGTGCTCGCCTTCATCGTGGGCCAGCAGCGGTCACGCAACGGCGTCGACAACGTGGTGCGGATCAGTCACGGCGGCTCGGGACTGTCGGCGGCCACGGTCAAGCGACGGCTGGCGGCGGTGTCGAGCCTCTTCGGCTACCTGGTCCTCCGAGGCGACGCCGAAGTGACGGCCAACCCGGTCCCCCGAGGCATACCCACCCGACGGAGCCGCCACCGAGGTCAACGCGGCGTTCCCCTCATCAAGGGCGTGCGGAGGCTGCCCCGGATCCTGGCCGCCGACGAGGTCGAGCTCTTGCTGTCGTCGTTCCGGACCGACCGGGACCGGGCCATGGCCCAAGCCATGCTGCTCGGGGGTCTGCGACGCGGCGAGGTGCTGGGGCTGCGCCTCCAGGACCTGCTGGTCG
>JBEKCS010000027.1:0-47182 GCA_050014755.1 Acidimicrobiales bacterium | reverse complement strand
CATTGGCGGCACCGAGGATGTAGTCGACGTCCTCGGGTGTGCACGACGGGTCGTCGAGCGGACCGTCCCAGGGGGTGTCGGTGGTGCCCAGGTAGACCTGGTCGCCCCATGACACCACGAAGATCGACCGCTTGTCCTGCCTCACCGGGATGACGGCGGCGATGTCGCAGGGGAAGGCCTCCTCGGGCACCGTGATGTGCACGCCCTTGGCCGGACGGATGGAGTGCGGGTCTCGCTGCTCGTCGAGCGTTCGTACCTCGTCGGACCAGACGCCGGCCGCGTTGACCACCACGGAGGCCTTGATGTCGAATGGCTCGGCGTCGTCGGGGTGGACGATGGCACCGCACACCCGGCCGGCGGCGTCGGTGACCAGGCCAGTCACCGGGGTGTGGTTGGCGGCAGTGGCACCGTGGTCCAGGACGGCGGTACGGAGCACGGTCAGGGTCAGCCGGGAGTCGTCGGATCGTGCGTCCCAGTACAGGAACCCGGCGGCCAGGTGGTCGGCGCGGAGCGTAGGCATATGGGCCATGGCCTGTTCGCGGGTGACCTTCTCGTGGCGGCGCCCGATGCGCACGCCGCCGGTCAGGTCGTAGAGCCACAGGGCCGTCCGGTACACGCGGGCCACGCTCTTGTTGACCACGCCCGACTTTCCGAACAGCGGGATGAGGAAGGGCAGCGGGGTGACCAGGTGGGGGGCGTTGTCGAGTAGGCGCTGGCGCTCTGCCAGGTTCTCGAAGACGAGCCGGTATTCGTGTTGCTGCAGGTAGCGGAGGCCGCCATGGATCAGCTTCGACGACTTCGACGAAGTGCCCGAGGCGAAGTCGCCTTTCTCCACCAGGGCGGTCTTGAGTCCCCGACTGGCCGCATCGAGGGCGACCCCGGCGCCGGTGATCCCTCCGCCGATGACCAGGAGATCGAAGCTCTCCTCGGCCAGGCGTGCGAGCGCCCGGTCGCGTCGGAACATGTCGGCGTGTGCCGCCGACGGGGTCGCAGGGTCGGGCATGGGCAAAGCCTGCCACACGTCTGGGGAGCGGCCCGGAGGCTCCGGAGCAGGCCTGACAGTAGGGGCGGGAGGAATCTACAATGATTGTCAACTAACAATTCCTGGTGTTATCATGCGACGGTGCGCACGCCCGAGGAGTTGACCGAGCTGTTCCGGAACTCCGGTCGTAAGGTGACGGCCCAGCGGCAGTGCATCTTTCGGATTCTCCAAGGCGACGAGACGCACCCGTCGGCCGAAACCATCCATGCCGCGGCCGTGCTCGAGATGGAGACGATCTCGCTGAAGACCGTCTACCAGACCCTCCACGACCTCTCCGAGCTCGGTGAGATCGTCGCCCTCGACGTCGGGACGGGGATGACCCGGTTCGACCCCAATGTCGATGATCCGCACCACCATCTGGTGTGCCGGAGCTGTGGAAGCGTCCGTGATCTGGTCGTCGATTTTCCCGAGCTGTCCATCCCCGACGGCGCCGAACTCGGCTTCGAGCTCGGTTCGGCCGAGGTGATCTTCCGCGGACTGTGCCCTGCGTGTCGGGCTGCGCCCGACACCGGTCGGCGGATGGCCGCCGCTTCCTGACCGACTGACCCCACAGACCCATCCGACCCGACTGTCCGACCGACGCCCAACCGTATCGGGCGAGACCGAAATCAGACCAGAACCACCGAATCAGAAAGGACCACCGTGCCCCCACTCAAGGACAGCAAGACCGAGGCGAACCTCAAGGAGGCCTTCGCCGGCGAGAGCCAGGCAAACCGCCGCTACCTCTATTTTGCCCAGAAGGCCGACGTCGAGGGCTACCCGGACGTTGCCGCCCTCTTCCGCTCCGTCGCCGAAGGCGAGACCGGCCACGCGTTCGGCCACTTCGACTTCCTACGCGAGGTGGGTGACCCGGTGACGGGCGCCGCCGTCGGACCGACCGAGGACAACCTCAAGTCGGCGATCGAGGGTGAGACGTACGAGTACTCCGAGATGTACCCGGGATTCGCCCGGACCGCGCGCGACGAGGGATTCGACGAGATCGCCGAATGGTTCGAGACGCTCGCCCGCGCGGAAAAGAGCCATGCGGGACGGTTCACGGAGGGTCTCACGTCCGTCGCCTGAGCCGTCTGGAGGGGTGACCGGAGCACAGTCCCCGGTCACCCCGGCCGGCGGCCCGCCGTGCCGTGCCGCTCTGACGGGAGGTGCGCGGCGACGCAGGGAGGAAGAGCCATGACCACCACCTACACCCCCGACGACCCCGCCTACCTTGACGAGAGCGACCTGCGGGCCGAGCTCGGCCGGGTCTTCGATCTGTGCCACGGGTGCCGGCTGTGCTTCAACCTCTGTCCATCGTTCCCCACGATGTTCGCGTTCGTCGACGCCAAGGATGGCGACGTGGCCGCCATGACGGCGGCCGAGCAGGACCGGGTCGTCGACGAGTGCTACCAGTGCAAGCTCTGCTACCCGAAGTGTCCTTACGTCCCGCCCCACGAGTGGCAGCTCGACTTCCCTCGACTGATGATGCGTGCCCACGCCGTGCGCCATGCCAACGGGCGGCCGGCGAGGGAGCGGGTCACCGATCAGATCCTCGGGCGGACCGACCTGATGGGCAAGGTGTCGACCGCTGCCGCCCCAGTGGTCAACGCCCTGACCAGAACCCCTGGATCCCTGCCCCGCAAGCTCATGGAGAAGACGTCGGGGATGGCCTCGCAGCGTCTGCTCCCTCCCTTCGCCCGTACCCGGTTCTCCACCTGGTTCGCACGGCGAGGCGTCGAGGGCAAGCGGCGGTCCGCCGCCGCAGGTGTCAGACAGGGCGAAGTCTCGGTGTTCCCGACCTGCTTCATCGAGTACATGGAACCGGCGATCGGTCAGGACCTGGTCAAGGTCTACGAGCGCAACGGTGTGGGGTGTTCGCTTCCCGGAGGGACCGTGTGCTGCGGTGCCCCGTGGCTCCACCAGGGAAACATCAGGGAATTCACCAAGGCGGCGACCACCAACGTCACTGCGCTTGCCGCTGAAGTCCGGGCGGGCAGGGACGTCGTCGTGGCCCAGCCCACATGCACCTATGTGGTCAAGAAGGACTACCCGCTCTATCTGGCGGCCACGCCTCTCGCCGCGGATGCCGAGTCGGTGGCCGAGCACACCTCCGATCCGGCCGAATACCTGTTGGCGCTCCACAAGGGCGAAGGGACAACCCTGGACACCGAATTCCCCGGTCGCGACTCGGGCGCGGTCCCCGACCACGTCACCTACCACGTGTCATGTCACCTGCAGGCCCAGCACATCGGCTTGAAGAGCCGCGACCTCCTGAAGGTGGCCGGGGTACGGGCCACGCTGGTCCAGCGCTGCTCGGGCATCGACGGGACATGGGGATACCGGGCCGAGAACTACGAATTGGCCCGCAAGGTGGCGGGTCCCATGGCGAAGGAGGTCAGGGCGGCTGGCAACGACGTCGTGTGCGGTGACTGCCATCTGGCCAACGGCGCCATCGATCAGGAGACCGGCATCCGCCCGGTGCACCCGATCCAGCTGGTGGCCAGGGCTTACGGAATCCCCGAGGAGGACGCATGACCACCGGACCGCTGACACTCGCCGACATCACCGACCAGCGCACCTACGAGCGCGAGCGGGACGAGTTCCGCCGCGCGGTCATCGCAACGAAGAAGCTGCGTCGGATCACGGTGGGCCCGGTGGTGACCCTCACCTTCGAGAACCGGATGACCATGCGATTCCAGGTCCAAGAGATGGCTCGCGCCGAGAAGATGACGACCGACGAGCAGATCCAGCACGAGCTCGACGTCTACAACAGGCTCCTTCCCCGTCCGGGTGAGCTGTCGGCCACACTCTTCTTGGAGCTCACCACCGAGGATGAGCTCCGAACGTGGCTCCCGAGGCTCGTCGGCATCGAGCGATCAGCCGTCCTCCTCATCGGTGTGGGCTCCGCGACCAGGACGGTCCGTTCGGTTCCCGAGGTCGAGCATCAGTCCCACCTCACCCGGGCTGAGACCACGTCGGCCGTGCATTACGTGCGATTCCCACTCTCCCGCGACGAAATCGCTGCCTTCGGCGCCGGCCCAGTGACCCTCCTCATCGACCATCCGGAGTACCCGGACGGACGGCCGGGAGTCGTGCTCTCCGAGGCCACGCGTTCGGAACTGACCGGCGACCTCGCCTGAGGCTGCCCGCCAGCCCGCCAGCCCGCCAGCCCGCCAGCCCGGTGGACACGTTCCACCCGTCGGGCATCGGGTGCTCTTCGCGGCGAGCCGCCCGCCACCGTGGTCGCCGCTGAGTGGCTACTCGCCGGTGAACTCCGGCGGGCGCCGCTCCATCGACGCGGCGATCCCCTCCCGGAAATCGGCGGTCTCCATCAGGCGGAGCTGTTCGGCCCGCTCGTGGTCGACCATCGCTGCGAACCCTCCGACCACGTCGGCCCGCAGCGTGCGCCGAATCGATCGCACGGCCAACGGAGCCGAGGCCGCGATCTCGGTGGCGAGACACCGGGCACCGGCACGGGGATCGTCGTCCAGGCGGTCGCACAGTCCGATGGCCAATGCCTCGTCACCGTCGATCCTCCGACCGGTGGTCAACAGGTCCAGGGCATTCTGGCGCCCGACCGTCGCCGGCAGCGTCAATGAGATCCCGAATCCCTGGTGGAACCCGAGCCGGGCGAAGTTGGCGGCGAACCGGCTGGCCGGCGCCGCCACCCGGAAGTCGCCGGCGAGCGCGAGTCCCATGCCGCCGCCGATGGCCGAACCCTGCACCGCGACCACGATCGGGAGGGGACTGTCGACCAAGGACCGGGCAACGCCGTAGAGGGTGGCCAGGGCCTCGGGGTCGGGCTTCTCGGTCGAACCGAAGTCGAGACCGGCGCAGAAGTGCCTGCCCTCCGAGCACAGGACCACCGCCCGGGCCCCGGCGGCTGCGGCCCAGTCGACGGCCTCGACCACTCCGGACAGCAGGACGGAGTCGAAGTAGTTGGCGGGCGGTCGGTGCATCTCCACTTCGGCCACATGGGCCTCGGCCACGGTTACGGTCACGTCGCCGAACGCCGCGCTGCTCTCGGTCATCGGTCCTCCTCGGATCCCTCCGCCCTGATCCGCCGGGCTGTTGTCGTGGCTGCCCAGTCGCCTGCTTCGGCCGGGACCTGGTCGTAGTGCCGGCCGCTTCGGGCTTCGGGCCAGCGGACGGTCGTGACTTGGCTGAGCGTCCCTCCCGGGTCTTCGACGGTGATCCCGTCGGCACCGAAATCAGCGGGGATCCACGTGGCCGGCGGGTCCGTGATGACCGAACTCAGGTCGAGCACACGCACGCCGTGCAGCGGGCCCGGGGACGTCGTTGGCATAAGGGGCGGTCCTTCGGTGCGGTGCGGGGATGTGCGGGGTGGTGCCGAGAGCTGCGGCTGCCGGCAGCGCTCCAATGGTAGTGATCCGACCTGGCCGGACGGGGAGGGTTGCCCGTCGGGGCCGGGGAAGCTCGCCGCGCGGGTCGACGCCAACGTCGGTGCCGTCGTCGCCGTAGGTGTCGACCGGCGCCTGTCGCCATCGTTGGATCCTCCGCATCGTGAATGGTCCTCCCTGGTCATTCTCTGTGGGTCATGTCCGGCAAGGTTCCTGGCCAGGTGGCCGCCAGGTTCTGACCCCATGGTGGTTGCGTCGCCCGTGGGGGCGGCCCGCCCGGTGCCTCAGGTGCCCGGCGGCGAGGCACCCCGGTGCACCCGAAGGGAAACAGATGAGCAGCGCAACGACGACGACGATCGTGGGGAACCTGACCAGGGACCCCGAGATCCGCTACACCCGCGACGGCCAGGCCACCACCAACCTCGGGGTGGCGGCCAACCGGAGGTGGCAGAACCGCGAGACCAACGAGTGGGAGGAGTCGACCTCCTTCTTCGACGTCGTGATCTGGCGGGACCTGGCCGAAAATGTGGCCCTCAGCCTGACCAAGGGGATGCGGGTCATCGTGACCGGGCGCCTCGAGCAGCGAAGCTGGGAGACCGAGGAGGGCGAGAAGCGGTTCAAGGTGGAGATCGTCGCCGACGAGGTCGGTGCGGCACTGCGCTTCGCTACCGTCGACGTCCACCGGGTGGTCAGGCCGGCCAGCGATGGTGACTCCGGTGCTTCGTTCGCCGGGGAGCCGGCCGGTGAATGATCCGGCCACAGCCACAGCCACAGCCACAGCCACAGCTCCATCGACAGCGGTTCGATTCGGTCCCCGGGTGGTGCTGAGCAAGGAGGAGGCGTTCGGTGCCTGCCAGGCACTGGCTGACGCCGGCCGGATCCTGGTGCGATCGGGCGGGCACGTCGAGGCCGACTCTCTCGGCTCGCTCTTCGACCTCCTGGAGGAGCGGCTGGTCGCCACCTGAGCCCACCTGGGTCCACCTGGACGGGCTGGTCGCCACCAGAGTCCCCAGACAACGCGCATCCGCCCCCGACCGGGGGAAGTCGGGGGCGGATCGCGGATGGGGGGAACGGTGTGAGAGGAGGTGACGCGTGAGCGCCCTATGTGCTCAGTCCTCGGATGGCTCGAACTCGAGTGACAGCGAATTCACGCAGTACCGGAGCCCGGTGGGTGCCGGTCCGTCGGGGAACACATGTCCGAGGTGACCGCCGCAGCGGGCGCAGGTGATCTCCGTCCGTCGCATGCCGAACGTGTTGTCCGGGTGTTCTTCGATGGTGCCTTCCGAAAGGGCCCGGGTGAAGCTCGGCCATCCCGAGCCGGAATCGAACTTGGAGTCGGTGGGGAACAATTCTGCACCGCACCCGGCGCACGTGAACATGCCACTGCCCTCGACGTGGAGGAGCTCGCCCGACCAGGCCGGCTCCGTTCCCTTCTGGCGGAGCACGGCGTAACGCTCCGGTGACAACCTGGCCCGCCACTCGTCGTCGGTGAGTTCGACCCTGCCCTCGTCGGTCGTGGATCCGTCGGTGGTGCTCATGGGATCTCCTCCATGGTCTCGATGTCGTCGCGCCCCGGCGCGCCGGTCCAACCATCAGCGCGTGAGCGATCACTACGGGTAACGCCGCGATGCCCCCCCATGTTCCCGATCGGGCCAGGTGGGGAGCGAAAAAGGCCGTTTGCTAACGTCGCGTCAGATTCCGAGCAGCCTCATACCTACAGGACGCAGCCACCATGGACCTTCGAGACCGACCCGAGGACGAGGCCTTTCGCAAGGACGTTCAGGCGTGGCTGGCCGACCACGTGGTTGGCGAATTCGCAGCACTCGGCGGTCGGGGCGGATCAGGTGACGAGACCTACGGCTTCGAGGTTCGCCTCGAGTGGGAGAAGGTCCTGGCCGGAGGGGGCTGGACCTGTCTGGGTTGGCCGGTCGAGTTCGGCGGCCGGGGTGCGTCCATTTCCCATCAGGTGATCTTCAACGAGGAGTACGTGAAGGCCAAGGCCCCGGGCCGGGTAAGCATTCTCGGGGAGGGTCTGCTCGGCCCCACCCTCATCCAGTACGGGACCTCGGCCCAACAGGAACGCTTCCTCCCGCGGATCGTGGCCGGCACCGAGCTCTGGTGCCAGGGCTACTCGGAGCCCAACGCCGGGAGCGACCTGGCCAACGTGGCGACGCGGGCCCAGCTCGACGGCGACGAATGGGTGATCACCGGCCAGAAGGTGTGGACGTCGCTCGCCCACCAGTCAGACTGGTGTTTCGTGGTGTGCCGGACCGAACCAGGCTCGGTCCGGCACAAGGGGCTGTCCTACCTCTTGGTTCCGATGGACCAGCCCGGAGTGGAGGTCCGACCTATCGCACAGCTCACCCGGACCTCGGAGTTCAACGAAGTGTTCTTCGACGGGGCCCGTACGGCGAAGGACCTGGTGGTGGGGGAGCCGGGCGACGGCTGGCAGGTCGCGCTCGCCACCCTCGGCTACGAGCGTGGGGTGGGGCTCCTCGGTCACCAGCTCACGTTCCGTCGCGAGCTCGATCACCTCATCGCGACGGCACGCCAGAACGGCCGGGCCGACGACCCGGTGATCCGCCAGCGCCTCGCCCGGTCCTACGCCGAGCTCGAGGTGCTCCGCTTCAACACGCTGCGCAGCCTGTCCGGCTACGACGGACCGGTGGCACCCCCTGAGGCATCGATCATCAAGCTCTACTGGGCCACCTGGCATCAGCAGCTCGGCGAGCTGGCCATCGACGTCCGGGGCCCGGCCGGGGTCATCGCCGAGGCGGCGCCCTACGAGCTCGACGAGTTCCAGCGCACGTTCTTGTTCAGCCGGTCCGAGACCATCTACGGCGGCTCCAACGAGATCCAGAGGAACATCATCGGCGAGCGGGTCCTCGGCCTGCCGCCCGAACCCAAGGGAGACCTGCGATGACCGACGCAGCCATCGGTGCACCACGGGCCCCCCAGCCCCCGGTGGGTCACGGCCTGCTGACCGGGAAGATCGTGGTGGTGACCGCTGCGGCCGGAACGGGTATCGGCTTCGCCACGGCCAAGCGCTGCATCGAGGAGGGTGCCACCGTGGTGGTTTCCGATGCCCACGAGCGGCGACTCGGCGAGGCCGCCGATGCCCTCGCCGCGCTTCCCGAGTCGAACGGCGCGCGTCCGTTGGCTGTTCCGTGCAACGTGACGGTCGAATCCGAGGTGCAGGGCCTCTACGACGCCGCGGTGGACGAACATGGTCGGTTCGACGTGGCCGTCAACAACGCCGGCCTCGGAGGCCAGGTCGACGTGGTCGACATGACCGACGACCAATGGGACCTGGTTCTCGACGTCACCCTCACCGGTACGTTCCGCTGTACCCGGGCCGCCCTGCGCCACTTCTACTCGAGGGACGGCGGCGGGGTCATCGTCAACAACGCATCGGTGCTCGGCTGGCGGGCCCAGGCCGGGCAGTCCCACTACGCCGCGGCCAAGGCGGGCGTGATGGCACTCACCCGGTGCTCGGCCGTGGAGGCCGCTCCCCACGGTGTGCGGATCAATGCGGTCTCGCCGAGCCTGGCCGTCCACCCCTTCCTCAACAAGGTGATGTCCGATGAGGACCTCGCCGAGCTCAGTCGTCGCGAGGTCTTCGGGCGGGGCGCCGAGGTCTGGGAGGTGGCCAACGTGATCGCATTCCTGGCCAGCGACTACGCCACCTTCATGACCGGTGAGGTCGTGTCGGTCAGCAGCCAGCATCCCTGAACGGGGCTGGACCCTCGCGGGCGCCCGGCCAGCCGGCCAGGACGATGGGCCTTGCACCCAAAGTCTGTCCTGCACCAGAAAACTGATTCCTGCACCAATAATCATTGATAAATCCCTGACCAGGGACTTCGCGCGGTAACTGAGTTGTCAAGGAACCGTCAGCCTGGTCATTGACACGGGGCGCCCGAATCAATGTAGACTCGCAGGCATGACGACAGCCACCGAACACCTGGAAACTGCCATTCAGGCCCTCATGGACGAGCGGGCTGAGATTGATCGACAGATTGAAGTTCTGAAGCGAACTCTCAACGAACTCGGCGGGGGTACGCCAAGTTCTCCCGCTTGGACGAGAAGCGGTACAGGCGCAACTGGTCCTGTGGTCATCCCATCGGTTTCGATGCCTCGGCAATCGGTATCTGACATTGTGCTGAAGCTGCTCAATGAGCGGGCCGTGGCCAGCCTTGCCGAGATCATGGAGGCACTCAGTCTCGCCGGTAACAACTCCCAGCAAGATTCGGTGTCCAGCATCCTTAGCCGCATGGTTAGTAACGAACTGATCGGCAAGGGGCCTCAGCGAGGCACCTTCGTTCGTATTCCTCAGGTGGCATCCGGGGAGCAAATGGAAGACATCCTGAGCGGTGGTCGCCATCCCGAGAACGACCCTAACTGGATTCAGGGGGTGAACCAGAGGGTCGCCCCTGATTGAGAAGTCCGGGTCAAGGGGGGCCAAGTTTCTCGGCCCAACCCCCCATGACCCGTTTGCGCAGGAGTAGTGCAACGGCTCAGCACGCCGGGCTCTGACCCCGGAAATGCCAGTTCGACCCTGGTCTCCTGCACGCTTGTTACAACAAAATCCTACCCGCCTAGGGCCTACTTGGCACCATTTTTCGGAGTCTGCCGCGGCTTGTCCCAGTACGGAGACTTGCACTTCGGGCAGACCGTGGGTGCGTTCGCGCCCCTGGGGTACCACTCGTGCCCGCACCGCTCGCAGACGTAGAAGGTCACTGTTCGCTCTACCGTTCCCATACTCCCCACTATGTACCCACAAAGAATATACGTCAAGTAACAGATTTCTAGTTGACTTCTCCTGTACCCCTTGGTATATTACTAGTAGGTACACAGTACAAGGGAGAATCCAATGGAAGCACGAGAGATCAAGGCACTTCAGATCGCAGCAACGATGCCCCTCCGCAAGGGCACGCACGGATGGATCGTTCCGTCGCAGACTGGCAAGGGAACCTACAAGGTGGCCCCGCTCGCCTACGCCCCGGCGTTCGACCGCACCCAACAGGAGCCGGGGTTCGGATGCACCTGCCCCGACTATGAGGAGCGAGGCAAGCCCTGTAAGCACGTCATGGCCGTGGAACTCACGATCCGGCGTGAGGTCACGACCGAAGAGGGCACCGTGACCGAAGAGATCAAGGTCACCTATACCCAGGACTGGGCTGCCTACAACAAGGCTCAGTGCGAAGAGAAGGACCGCTTCCTGCCGATGCTGGCCGACCTGTGTTCCAGCATCCCTCAGCCGCCCCAGGGGAAGGGTCGTCCGCGTCTGCCGATCAGCGACATGGCGTTCGCCGCGGTGTCCAAGGTCTACGGAGGCATGTCCGCCCGCCGTTCCGACAGCGACGTGCGGGAGCACGCTGCCAAGGGTCTGACCGAGCAGGACCCGCATTTCAACTCGGTACTCCGCTACTTGCGTGACCCCGAAATGACCCCCATTCTGCGCAGCCTGGTCGAACTGTCTGCTCTGCCGCTGAAGGGTGTCGAAACCGACTTCGCCGCCGACTCCACCGGATTCACGACCTGTCGGTTCGTCCGTTGGTTCGATCACAAGTGGGGTTCCGAGGCCGCTTCGGCCCCTGCCAAGAAGCGTGAGTGGATCAAGCTGCACGCCATGACCGGCGTTCGTACCAACATCGTGACCGCCGTGGAGATCAGCGGATGGCGCAGCCACGACACCAACTACTTCCGGCCCCTCCTGGCGACGACCGCCGAGAGTTTCGACATGCGGGACGTGACCGCCGACAAGGCGTACTCGTCCAAGGTCAACATTCAAGCCGCCGAGGATGCCGGGGCGACTGCCTACATCCCGTTCCGTGGCCCGATCCCGGCCATGGAAGGCGTCATGCCGAAGGTCAAGCCCGAGACGCATCCCTTCTACCGGATGCAGTACCTGTTCGCCTATCAGCGGGATTCGTTCCTCGCCCGCTACCACCAGCGGAGCAACGTCGAGACGACGTTCTCCATGATCAAGGCCAAGTTCGGAGACTCCCTGCGGAGCAAGTCCGACACCGGGCAGATCAATGAGGTTCTGTGCAAGGTGATCTGTCACAACCTGGTCGTGCTGATCTCGTGTATTCATGAGATCGGGTTGGACGTGCCGACGTTCGGTGAGCAGCCTGCGATGGCGGGGTGACGAACAGATCACGATTCCGGGCTTTCAGATTCTGGCAGAGCGATGTCGAGCGATGCGGGGTCTGGAACGATTTCGACGGGAGTCCGAACGTTCATGAATTCATGTCTATGCATAACGTCTACTAACAGATGGGCTGGCGTCACCATTGCAATGCCATCATTCATCCGCTCTCGGCCCCATCCGACATCGATTAGGTCTGAATCGGGTACGTCAAAGTGTCCATGGGTTACGCCAAGTAGCCAAATCTGGAACCCGTTACGCTTGGTTAGCGCGCCGCCTTCCTTGCTATGCCACACCCACTCCTCTGAAAGCAGATAGGCGGGAGACCCGCTCAATCCACGAACTGATCGGGCTTCTGTCAGATAGACGTAGCTCGGCCCAATCTTGGTGCTGACTGGCTCTTCTGGCATCGCGCTGAGTATCCCCGAGCGAACGATTGGGATATTCCGATGCTCTCCAACATGGTTGCGATACAGGCCCGTTATGACGACGTTAGCGCCAGCGGACACATTCTCGTCATCGATGACTTGGGGTGTCACGGTTAGCCACCCTGGCCACATGAACACTTCGGGGTCTTCTGGAAACCAAGCAGCCGCTAAATCGATGCGGGGTCTGTCATCCCGTGGCGTCAACCAGTCCACGCCCGGTTCATCGTCATCTGGATGCCCCAGAAACTTGTCGGCTGCAATCACATACCACTCAGCTGCCTGCCTGCCCGGAGATGCACTGACTGACGTGTTTACTCTGACGTGAATGTTGTCGAACCCAGATTTTCGAGCGCCCTCAATGATATGTCGTGCGGTTACAAGGTAAAGAAATCCAGACGGGGAACTTCTGGACGGCTGATCGCATAAAAAAAACGCCGTACCCAGAGGTTTTTTGCTTCCTCTGGAGTCGACATACAGGAACGCGCAGCACTGCCGAACATGGTCGTTAAGGATCACGGGAACCACTTTGCCCGATTTCGACACGTGGTAGTGGGGCTGGTCGCCGTAGTACCACACTGACCGTCAACCAATCCTTTGGGTGCAGAAATCGCTCCTGCACCTAAAACCGCCCCAACCTGGGGCTTTCGGTGCAAGGCCAGGACGATGCACTACCCTGACGGCGTGTCAGATGTGACGGATCCACGGGGTGACCTGGAGTGGGGGACCCTGCCCGGCCTGGTCCAGGACGCGGCCGCCCGCTTCGGCGGTGCCGAGGCCATCGTGGACCTGCACGGCCCTGGAGGGACCACGACCCGGTGGTCCTTCGACCGGCTGGCCGAAGAGGTGGCCACCGCCACCCGGGCCGTCATGGCCCACGGGATCGAGCCCGGGGACAGGGTGGCCGTCTGGGCCCCCAACTGTGCCGAGTGGGTGGTCGCGGCGTTGGGGGCGGTGGGAGCCGGAGCGGTGCTGGTGCCCCTCAACACCCGGTACAAGGGTGCCGAGGCCGCATACATCCTGCGGGCATCGGGAGCCCGGATCCTGTTTACCGTGCAAGGTTTCCTCGGTACGGACTACCCGGCGATGCTCGACGAGGCCATCGGGTCCGGCGAGGCGGTTCCCGAGCTCGAACTGGTCGTGGTGCTGCGGACCGACGATGCCGGCACGGCGGTGACGGGCGACCGGCTGGTGGCCTGGGACGCCTTCTGCGAAGGGGCGGACCGTTGCGGCGCCGATGTTGCCGCGGGCCGTACGGCGTCGATCGCCCCGGAAGACCTGTCCGACCTGATCTTCACTTCGGGGACGACCGGCCACCCCAAGGGTGTGATGACCACCCACGGGCAGACGCTGCGCACGTTCGCCACTTGGGCCGAGGTGGTCGGCTTGCGGGCCGGCGACAGGTACCTGATCGTGAACCCGTTCTTCCACACCTTCGGGTACAAGGCGGGCATCCTGACCTGTCTCATGACCGGGGCGACCATGGTCCCCGAGCCGGTCTTCGACGTCGACGTGGTGCTGCAGCGGGTGTCCGAGGAGCGGATCTCCGTCCTGCCGGGACCTCCCACCATCTTCCAGTCCATCCTCGACCATCCGAAGCGCGACTCCTACGACCTGTCCACGCTCCGTCTGGTAGTGACCGGTGCCGCCGCCGTCCCGGTCGAGCTGGTCGAGGCGCTGTGGTCCGATCTCGGCGTCGAGACGGTGCTCACGGCCTACGGGCTCACCGAGGCGACCGGCACGGCGACGATGTGCCGCAGGGGTGACTCGGCCGAGATCATCTCGGCCACCTCGGGCCGGGCCATCCCGGATGTGGAGGTCCGCATCGTCGACGCCGACGGGGAGGAGCTCCCGGCTGGGGAGCCAGGGGAGATCGTCGTACGGGGCTACAACGTCATGTCGGGCTACCTCGACGACACCGAGGCCACGGCGGCGGCCATCGACGCGGGCGGGTGGCTGCACACCGGCGACGTCGGCTTTCTCGACGACGGGGGGAACCTGGCCATCACCGACCGGCTCAAGGACATGTACGTGAGTGGCGGGTTCAACGTCTATCCGGCCGAGGTGGAGGCCGTTCTCCGCCGGTGCCCGGACGTGGCGCAGGTTGCGGTGATCGGCGTGCCCGATCACCGCATGGGGGAGGTGGGACTGGCCGTGGTGGTGGCCGCTCCGGGGGCCGACACCGCCGCACTGTCCCGGGTGCTACCCGACTTCGCCAAGGAGCGCCTGGCCAACTTCAAGGTGCCCCGGCGGGTGGAGGTGGTCGATGCACTGCCGACCAATGCCAGCGGGAAGGTGCTCAAACGCGAGCTGCGGTCCCGCTTCGGGTCCTAGGTGCGATGGCTACGGGTAGGCCGTCCATGAGGTCGCCCCGTACAGGCACATCGTCCATGGGCAAGATCCAACGAGAGCAACGTCACACGAGAGCGACACCGACAAGAAGGAGCATGCCGTGCGAGGCATCGTCTACACCGGTTCTGACGTAGAGGTCACCGATCAGTTGAGCATCGGCGACCCCGGACCCACCGAGGTCCGGGTCGCAGTGGGTGCCGCCGGCGTCTGCCACAGCGACCTCTCGGTCATCAACGGGACCATTCCGTGGAAGTCCCCGTCGGTACTCGGCCACGAAGGTGCCGGCGTCGTGGAGGCGGTCGGCAGTGAGGTGCGCTCCGTCAAGCCCGGCGACCACGTGGTGATCGCCACAATCGCCAGTTGCGGGACGTGCCGGGCCTGTTCGACGGGACACCCGACGTGGTGCGTGAAGACGTTGGGCAATGTGTCGACCCCGTTCACCTACAAAGGCGAGCCCGCGTCCAACTTCGCCGCCACCTCGGTGTTCGCCGAATCGACCATTGTCAAAGAGGTCCAGGCCGTCAAGATCTCGAAGGACGTCCCCATGACGTCGGCCTGCCTGATCGGGTGTGGCGTGCTCACCGGCGTCGGGGCGGTCCTCAACCGGGCGAAGGTCCAGGCCGGCGAGACCTCGGCCGTGTTCGGGGTGGGAGGGGTCGGCCTCAACGTGATCCAGGGCCTCCGGCTGGCCGGGGCAAGCCGGATCATCGCGGTCGACACCCTTGCCTCCAAGGAAGGACTGGCCCGGCAGTTCGGCGCCACCCATTTCGTCGACGCCTCCCAGACCGATGCCGTGGCCGCCATACGCGAGATCGTGCCACCCGGCCCGGCCCAGGTGACCGGTGCCCTCGGATGGACCGGTGGGGTGAACTGGTCGTTCGACTGCGTCGGGCATCCGGCCGTGCTCCGCAACGCCCTCGATGTCCTCGACTGGGGCGGCAATGCCCTGGCCATCGGCATCCCGCCCCAGGGGACCGAGGTGTCGGTCGATGTGAACGCCCTGGCCTATGTCGACCGGGGGCTCCTCGGCTGCCGGTACGGCTCATCGCGCCCACATCACGACATCCCGCTCATGGTCGAGCTCTACCTGTCGGGCAAGCTCATGCTTGACGAGCTGGTCACCGAACAGAGGCCGCTCGAGGGATTCCGGGAGATCGTGGAGGAGATGGAGGCGGGCAAGCTCGCCCGTGGCGTCCTGACCTTCTGAACGCCCTGCCCCGGTCCCGTCGATCGGGGCGGGCGATCCGTCGTCAGGCGACCGTCCGGCCGGAGCGGATGCATGCAACTACATTCGATCGTCGTGGGATCGGCACTGCACGTCATCGTCGACGGCGGGCTCGACGATGCGCTGTCGCTGGCGGTGCTGGCCGGCCACAGGGTACCGATCGCCCAAGTCATCGCCACCGAAGGCAGCGTCGCCAGGTCGGTGACTGCATCGGCCACCGCACGGTGGATGTCCTCGTTGGGCTCCTCGTCCCCGGTACGGATCGGTGAGGACCACGGCATCGAGAGGCCGTATCCGGATGGGCGCGATCCGTTCCACGGTGTCGACGGCTTCGGCGGCATGGTCTCCGCGCTCGCCGCCGCCGTGACTCCGACCGAGCCGTTCCGGCGCCTCGACGGCCCGGTCCTGTGTACCGGTGCCCTCACCTCGGTCGCCCGGGGGCTCCGCCTCGGCCACGGAATCGAAGGGATCACCTGGATGGGAGGTTCGGGGGCCCACGGCGGCAACATGACGCCGTGGGCGGAATTCAACGCGTGGATGGATCCGTGGGCGGCCGACGAGGTACTGACTAGTGGGGTGCAGATGCGCATGGTGCCCCTCGATGTCACCACCCGATTCGTCTGGGGTGCCCGACAGTTGCGAGCCATGCGTGACGCCTGCCGGCCGATTCAGTTGCTGGCCGACGCCGTCGGCGCTGCCCACGGACCTGACGCGCACTTCATCCCCCATGATGCCGTCACGGCTGTTTCGTTCGTCGACCCGGACCTGTTCTCGTGGGGCGAGTGCCACGTCCGATGCGAATCGGCGGAGACGATCACGCGAGGCCAGACAGTCATCGACCGAAGCGGCACGGTGGCCCCGGTGCTCGTTGCCGACGACGTCGACGTTCAAGGGGTGACCGACTGGATCCTCGCCGCCATCGGCCGACTCCCCCGGTAGAAGGGGCGCTCGCCTTCCCACGGACCGAATCAGCTGTGCCGGTGGTCGCCCAGCACCTCACGGGCGAGCTCGTGCAGCTCGTCGATGCCCGCGGCCGCCTCGGTCGCCAGCACGCCGACGTCGGGAGAGGTGCGGAAGTCTCCGGTCACGCCGAAGAAGAGCCGGCCGTTGTAGGAGAGGATGGCCGTTCCGATGCGGAACCCATGGCTGATCGGGACGAAGGGGCGGTACTCCGTCATCTCGTGGTTGAGGCAGTAGAGGGGAAACTGGGGCCCCGGGACATTGGTCGTGACCGTATTGAGCGAGTGCTGCCCGAACCGGCGGAACGACCGGATCGTCGTCCGGCTGAGGATCCCCATGACCATGGGCGGCACCAGTTCGGCGGCCGAGACGATCGCCGCCCCGGCCTCGGCGATGTGGGACGACTTCAGATCGGCCATCTGCGTCTGGACGACCTGGAGCCGCTCGACCGGGTCGTCGAGCGAGACCGGGAGTTCGTAGAGCAGCGCGGAGACCCGGTTGTCCGGCACCCCACGACCGTCCTCGTGGCGGGTCGAGACCGGTACCAGTGAGCGCACCGTGGCGTGCTCGACGTCGTCCCCCCGGGCAAGGAGCAGCTCCCGGTAGCCGCCAGTCACGGCGGCGAGCACGACATCGTTGACGGTTCCCCCGAATGCGGTCCGGATCGTCTTGACGGCGTCGAGGCTGGCGGACGAGTGGGCCCATATCCGGTGGGGGCCGATCGGGCCTTCGATCGACAGTGGCCGGGTCGGGGAGAGGTGTTTGGCGAAGCGGATGCCGCCTTCGACCGTGGCCACCATCGTGCGAGCCGCGTCGACCGGGTGGGTCACCGACGCCGGGAGCTCCTTCGCCAACGAGGCGATGCCGGAGGCCAGTCCTCCCCATGCGTCGAGCACCTTGCGTGCATCGGGGGGCTCGGGTTCGGGCGCCCACGGCAGTGGCGTGCCCGGGGCGTTCACGGGCTTCAGGTCCAAGAGTGCGGTGAGCAGCCCGACACCGGCGATGCCGTCGACCATGCAGTGGTGGACCTTGAACACGATGGCCCACCGTGCGCCGTCGAGGCCCTCCACGAGCCACATCTCCCACAGCGGCCGCTCCCGGTCGAGATCCTGGGACATGATGCGGCCCATCAGGCGACAGAGTGCGGCGTCGTCGCCGGGTGCGGGCAGCGCCGTGTGGCGTATGTGATAGCTGAGGTCGAATTCGGGGTCGTCGACCCAGACGGGTCGTCCCAGCTCGAAGGGGACGGTGCGCACCCGTTGGCGGTAGCGCGGGATGAGGTGGAGTTTGGACGCCACCAGAGCCTCGAGATCGGCGAGTGGCAGCGGCGGATCGTCGAAGACGCACGCACCGGCGATGGCCAGATGAACCGACCCGTCCTCGAGGTGCAGGAATTCCGCGTCCAGCGCGCTGAGCTTGTCCGTGCTGCACCTCCCCGTAGGACCCTGGCCGCACAGTACGACCGGGAGATCGGGCCGACCAGGGTCCAAGGTCCCTGCCGGGACCTACCCGGCCTACCCGGTCAGTTGCCGAGGATGGAGTTGAGTCCGCCGCTCAGATTGAAGCCCCCGCCGCCCCCGCCCTTGTCGTCACGGGGAAGGTAGTCCCCGACTTCGGCGGCCAGCTCACTGATGCTCATGGATTGGAGCCATACCTTGCCCGGGCCGGTGAGGGTGGCGACGAAGAACCCGTTACCGCCGAACATCTTGTTCTTGATGCCGGGGATGGTCGCGATCGAGAACTGGACGCCTTCGCTGAACGCCCCGACATGGCTGGGGTGGACCCGGAGGGTGACCCCGGGATCGAGATCGTAGGTGAACAGCTCGCCGGAGAGCTCCAGCCACGCCTGGCCCTGGCCGGTGAGGTGCTGGAGGAAGAAGCCCATGCCGCCGAGGAAGGCGCCGCCCAGCTTCTGTTGCATGGCGACCGAGGCCTCGATCCCGTCGGTGCCACAGAGGAATCCGGACCGGTGGACGAAATAGGACTGTTGGGGGGTGACGTCCACACTGATGATGTTGCCGGGCAACTTGGCCGGGAACGCGACGGTGCCGGGACCGCCCTCGGAGGTGTACTGCGTCAGGAAGAGCCCGGCGCCACCGATCACCCGCTTCGCCGCTTTCAGGAACCCCTTGCCGCCGGTCGTCTGGCTGAGCTGGATGGTCGAGGTCATCCAGCCGAGGTCGCCGTGGGTCGAGATGATGGTCTCTCCCGGCTGCAAGTTTGCTTCGAGTACGGGGAGCACGGTCCCTTTGACGGCGAATTCCACTGCAGAGCACCTCCTGGTCGAGGAAGCCTCCGGTGGGAGGCCGCGTCCCGTGAGGCTACCGAGCCGGCGAGGGGCAGTCCACGAACCTCGGCGGCTCGGGGCACTGTCCCGGTGGGAGACGTTTGGTGGCGCCCTGTTACAGTCGCCACCGATATGACGGCGCGTCAGATCGGTGGGAGGCACGTGACCCTGGTCGAGGTCCTGCGGGCCGCGGCATGGGAGAACGCGGATGTCGAGGCCTACGTCGAGCCGGCCACGGCGGGACGACCGCGCCGGGCGCTGACCTTTGCCGGCCTGGACCGGGCCGCCGACGGGGTGGCCGGACTGTTCGCGTCCCACGGGGTGGGGCCGGGGACCGTCGTCTGCCTGCTGCTCCCGAGCTCGATCGACTACATGGTCGTCTACGCGGCGGCCACCCGGCTCGGTGCCGTCACCTCCGGTATCAATGTGCGCCTGGGGGCCGCCGAGGTCATCTCGATCATCGAGCGGACCTGTCCGAGGGTGACCGTTGTCGACGACGGGGGATCGGTGCCCGGCGGGCCGACCGGCACGGTCCTCACCCGCGCCGAGTGCATGGCGGCCTCCGACGGCCCACCCCCCTCGGCCTGGCCGGAACTGTCGGCGTCGGACCCGGTGGCCGTGGTGTGGACCAGCGGGACGACCGGCCTGCCGAAGGGTGCGGTGTTCGACCACGACAATCTGCGAGCGGTCGCCGAGGGGACCGACGTCCTGTCCGAAGCTGGTGACCGGCGGCTGTCGCCCCTTCCCTTCGCCCATGTCGGGTCGATGACCCGGGTGTGGGACGAGGCGGCCAACGGCGTGACCACCGTGATCACCCCCACCCCGTGGCGGGCGGCCGACGCCGTTCCGGTCATGGAGGCCGAGCGGATCACCGTGGCCCAGGGGGTGCCGACGCAGTGGGCGCTGGTTCTTGCCCAGCCCTCGCTGGCCACGGCCGACCTGTCGTCACTACGAATTGCCGGGACGGGTGCGTCCCGGGTACCCGGCGAACTGGTCGCCGCCATACGGGAGGCCCTCGGGGTGCCCGTGGTGGTCCGGTACACCTCGACCGAGGCGTCCCTCGGCACCGGAACCGTCCCGGGGGATCCCGACGAGGCGGTGGCCAACACGGTGGGTCGCCCCGTGCCCGGGGTCAGCCTCGTCGTGGCCGACGATGGCGGAAGACCACTCCCTGCCGGCGATGTCGGCCGGGTAAGGCTGCGTTCGGCCGCGGTCATGCGCGGCTACTGGGGTGGACCGCCGACCGGGCCTGGGGCCCGAGGGCTGGTGCTCGATGCCGAATCGACGGCTGCGGTGCTGGACGACGACGGGTGGCTCACCACCGGGGACTTCGGGTTCGTCGACGACGACGGTCTGCTCCACCTGGTCGGCCGGGCCAACGAGCTCTACATCCGGGGCGGCTACAACGTGTACCCGGCCGAAGTGGAGAGCGCCCTGAGCGACCATCCCGACGTCGACCAGGTGGCGGTCGTCGGTGCGCCGGATCCGGTACTCGGCGAGATCGGCGTGGCTTTCGTCGTCCCTGCGGAAGGGTCGACGACGGACGAGGCGGCGCTGCTGGCCGGGCTCCGGGAGACGGCCCAGGCTTCGCTCGCCGACTACAAGGCACCGGATCGCCTGGTGGTGACCGACAGTCTTCCCTTGACTTCGATGATGAAGGTAGACAAGAGGGTCCTGGCCGACCGCGCCGCCCTCGAAACGAACGGAGCCCCGCAACGATGACCGGAAACTCGACTCCAGCCCAAGGCGGCGTCACCGACGATCCCATCAGGATCGGGACGATGCTCTACACCCTGGTGGAGCCGCACCGGGGCCACGAGGTCGACTACAACCGCTGGTACGAGCGGGATCATTTCTACGCCGGCTGTCAGATCGGCGCCTACAACTTCGCCGGAGCTCGCTTCGTCGCCACTGCTCCGCTGAAGGGCCTGCGCTACCCGGAGGGCGAGGGTGCCCTGGTCGCCGATCCGGCTGTCGGCAGCTATCTCGGCGTCTACTACGTCCTCGACGGCCACCACGACGAGTGGAACCGGTGGGCCGTCGACCAGGTCAACGTCCTGCACAAGGCGGGCCGGATGTTCGAGCACCGCGACCACATCCACACCGGCCTGTACCGGTTCGAGTGGGAGTACCGCCGCGATGCCGACGGCGTGCCGGCCGAGCTCACGCTCGATCACCGGTTCCCGGGCATGGTATCGGTCTTCATCGAGCCGGCCGGGGGTACGACGGGCGAACAAGTCGGCACCTGGCTGCGCGAGGAGTACCTGCCATCGGTGGTGCCCGGTTCGCCGGTGGCAACGGTGCTCGGCTTCAGCCCCCTGCCTCTCTTGGCCGACGCGCCAGGCGACGTCCCCCGGGGCGACACGCTCGACGAGCGGGTCCTGGCCATGTGCTTCGTGGACGAGTCCCCTGGCGGGACCTGGGAGGACGTGTTCGCCCCGCTCGGCGCGGCCGTGGCCGATGCCGGACTGGGCACGGCCATCTGGGCTTCCGCCTTCATCGGCACGGTGCCCGGCACCGACACGTACACCGACCAGCTGTGGTCGGACCAGTAGCCAATCCGGCGACGGACTTCCGGCCACCGATACCAGGAGAGCGATCCCCATGGACGACGACGTGACGACCCAGATGCAGGAGCGGGCGGACGCTCGCGGGTGGGTGTTCGCCCCCACGCTGTGGCAGCTGATCGAGGCCCGGGCCGCGGCCACGCCGGATGCACTCCTGGCCCATGAGGACACCGGGAAGGAGCTGACCTTCGCCGGATACCGGGATGCCTGCCTGCGGGCCGCTGCGGGACTGTTCTCCGAGTGGGGTGTGACGGTCGGCACCAGTGTCAGCTGGGAGCTGCCGACCTGGAACGAGTCGCTCGTCCTGGTCGGGGCCCTGGCTCGGCTCGGCGCACGTCAGAATCCGCTGATCCCCATCTACCGCAACCGCGAGGTCGGGTTCATCACCGAGCAGAGCGGCGCCTCTCTGCTCGTCGTCCCCACCGTCTACCGGGGCTTCGACTTCAAGGCCATGGCCGAAGAGATCGCTGCCTCGCGCCCCGGACTGTCGGTTCTGGTGGTGGACCGGGAACTGCCCGACGGAGACCCGGCCGTCCTCCCTCCGTTCGAGTCGGCACCCGTCACTGCCGCCGATGCGCCGGTGCGTTGGCTCTTCTACACCTCGGGCACCACGGCCGACCCGAAGGGTGCTCCCCACACCGACCTCACGGTGATGGCCTCGGCGCTGGCCATGGCCGAGTGCCTCGACATCCGGGCCGACGACGTCTCTGCGCTGGTGTTCCCCTTCACCCACATCGGCGGCATCGGTTGGTTGCTCGCATCGCTGATGACCGGGTGCACCCTCTTGACAACCGAGGCGTTCAACCCGACCGACACCCCTGCGTTCCTGGCCGACAACGACGTGACGCTGGCCGGATCGGGAACTCCATTCCATATGGCCTACCTGGCTGTCCAGCGGGCGAAGAACGAGGCAGCCGCCGGGGCTTCGGGGTCGATCTTCCCGAACATCCGCTCCTATCCAGGTGGTGGTGCTCCGAAACCACCGCAACTCCATCACGACCTGAAGCGGGAGATCGGTGGGGTGGGGATCGTGTCGGGCTACGGGTTGACCGAAGCACCGATCGTGGTGATGGCTTCGACCGAGGACCCCGACCAGAAGCTGGCGGACACCGAAGGGCGCCCGACCCCGGGGGTGGAGCTGATCGTGGTGGCGCTCGACGGCACCCGGGCAGGACCCGGCGTCGAGGGGGAGATCCGCCTGAAGGGGCCACAGGTGATCCGTGGCTACCTCGACCCGTCGCTCGACGCCGATGCATTCGACGCCGAGGGCTATTTCCGCAGTGGTGATCTCGGGATCGTCGATGCCGAGGGCTACGTGACGATCACCGGCCGCCTGAAGGACGTGATCATCCGTCACGGGGAGAACATCTCGGCGAAGGAGGTGGAGGACCTCCTCTACACCCATCCGGCCGTCGCCGACGTGGCCGTGATCGGCCTGCCCGACCCGAGGACGGGGGAGCGCGCGTGCGCCGTGGTGGCGGTGGCCGAGGGCGAGTCCTTCGACGCCGCCTCCATGGGGGAGTACCTGCGGGCCAAGGGACTGCGGGTCAACGCCATCCCCGAGCAGCTCGAGTTGGTCGATGTCGTCCCCCGGAACCCGGCGGGCAAGATCCTGAAGCACACATTGCGGGAGCGCTTCGCTCCCGCCGGAGCCACACCGAACAGTAAGGGGAATCCATGAGCCCGATCCAGCGCGTCACCCTCGGTCGAGGGGGCGACGAGCACGAGGCAGCCGACGCCGCCATGGCCGGGTTCGTCGTTCCCCGGTTCGTCGGCCGCGTGGCCGTCGTCACCGGGGCGGGCTCCGGCATCGGTCGGGCGGTGGCTCGCCGCCTGGCCGCAGAGGGGGCTTCCGTAGCCGCCCTCGATATCGCCGGCGACGCCGCGGCCGAAACGGCGGCCGACATCGTGGCAGCCGACGGGAAGGCGGTGGGCTACGCCTGCGACGTCACGTCGGAGTCGTCGGTGGTCGACACCATCGCTTCGGTCGTCGCCGAACTCGGGCCGCCCCGGGTGGTATGCAACGTGGCCGGCATCGGCGGCTTCTTCAACACCGCGGACATGCCGTTCGACAGGTGGGAGCAGATCCTGGCCGTCAACCTCACGGGACCGTTCCTGGTCTGCCGGGCGGCACTGCCCTACCTGCTCGAGCACGGCGGATCGATCGTCAACGTTGCGTCCAACACCGCGCTCATGGGGCAGGCCTATTCCGCCGCCTACTGCGCGTCCAAGGGCGGGCTCCTGCTGTTCACCAAGGCGCTCGCCGCCGAGTACCTCGGCCAGGGAGTGCGGGCCAACGTGGTGGCCCCGGGCGGGACGGATACGCCGCTGCTCGGATCGTTCGGCCTGCCCGAGGGCGCCGACCCGAAGCAGCTGACCAAGATCATGAGCCCATTGGGCTTCTCCACCCCGGCCGAGATAGCCGCCTCGATCGCCTTCCTGGCCTCGGACGAGTCGTCCTACACGACGGGTGCAGTGCTGTCGGTGGACGGTGGTCTGACGATCTGACCGTCCGGCCCGCGGCCGCCGACCCCCTTACCCGCCGACCCCCTTACCCGCCGGTTCACGTACCTGCTGACCCGAGGGCCGGGTGTCCTCGAGTCAGTGCCTCACGTCTGGTTCGAGGCGGCCAGCCCGATCACGGTCGACCCGGGGAAGTCCCCGATGCCGGATCCGTAGAAGGGGGCGTCTCCGAAGGAGAACAGACCACCGTCGCCGGCCACGAGCACGTAGCCACCGCCGTCGGCGGTCGGGACCACGTCGTCGACCGGTGCGTTGAGGTGGGTTCCGGCGAGCGAACCGTGGGTGGTGGCGTCGCCATATGGGTACACCCCACCGTTGGCTCCGACCAGCCAGTAGCCACCGCTGTCGGATGTCCGGGCGATGCCGACGATCGGCGAACTCAGGCTGGAGGCGCCGTGCGAGCCGTCGAATCTGGCGTCACCGAACGCGAACACGCCGCCGTCGGCTCCGACCAGCCAGTACCCGCTGCCGCTGGTTGTGGCGGAGATCCCCACGATCGGTGCGTTGAGGTGGACCCCGCCCAAGGAGCCGTAGAAGCGCGCGTCACCGAACGCGAACACGCCGCCGTCGGCTCCGACCAGCCAGTACCCGCCGCCAGGAGGCGTGGCCACCATCCCCACGATCGGCGCGTTGAGGTGGACCCCGCCCAAGGAGCCGTAGAAGCGTGCGTCGCCGAACCCGAACACCCCGCCGTCGGCCCCCACCAGCCAGTAGCCCTTGCCGTCAGGGGTCCCGGTGAGGCCGACGATCGGTGCGGCAAGGGGTGCGCCGGCCTCCGACCCGTAGACGGTGGCCTGGCCGAACGCCTTGACCCCGCCGTTGGCCGCGGCGAGCCAGTAGCCGACCGTCGTCGATGGAGTAGCCAGTTGGAGTTGGTAGATGCCGGCTTCGCCTTGATCCAGGTTCCCTCCTACGGTGACACCGCTTCCGGCGGTGATGAGGGTGGTGGCGTTCGACGAGACCCCCAGAACCGACCCGAAGTAGGGCCCGATCGGATCAACGAGTGACGTCGGCGTCTTGAGGACTGTCGTGGTGGAGTAGTCCGGGCCACTGAATGCGAACGCGGCATAGGTCGCGGAGTCGTTGTTGCCCAGCACGACCACGTTGCCGTCGGCGGAGAGAGCGGAGGACGTGCCGAGTGCGTTCGAGTCCGGGTCGGTTATCTCGATGGGCGAGGTGTAGGACGGTCCGGTGTAGACGTAGGCCGCGCCGCCGAAGCCTCCGGTCGTGTAGAACGGCGCCGCGACCAGGGCGGTCTGCCCGTCGGTGGACAGGGAGACCGAGGTGCCGAAGCCGTCGTTGGCATGGTCGGCCGGGTCGCTCAGGAGTGTTCTGGTGCCGAAGTCGGCGCCAGTGAAGAGGTAGGCCTTGCCCTGGAAGTTGAGGGCGAAGGGTGCTCCGACCAGGGCGGTCGAGCCATCGGTGGACAGGGCGACGGCGGACCCGAATTCGTCCTGGGTCGTGGTGCCACCGGTCAGTTCGGGACCCTGCGTCCACGACGAACCCGATCCGGTGAAGATGTAGGCCGCCCCGACGTGGTTGGAACAGCCGCCGACGCCGAATGCGCCGATGAGGGCCTCGGTCCCCGCTCCCGACAGCGACACCGACGAGCCGAAGGAGTCGCACATCACACCGTTCGACGCGGTGAGAAGGTCCTGCTGGGTCCAGGTGGTCCCAGACCGGGTGAAGACGTACACACCGCCCTGGGAGAAGTTGGCACCGACCTTGAGGCCGAAGGCACTGACCAGCGCGGTGTTCCCGTTCGTCGACAGGGCGACCGAGCGGCCGAAGAAGGCGGCCTGGCTCACCACGGACGGCTCCAGGACCTGCTGTTGGGTCCACGTTCCCCCGGAATACGTGTACACGTAGGCGGCACCGGCCACGGTCACACTGTCCACCGTCTTGTTGTCCGCCCCGACGATCGCGGTCAGGCCGTCACCGGACATGGCGACCGACTCGCCGAAGTAGTCGCTTTCGGCGCCGTTCGATGCGAGCAGCAGGGCCTGCTGCGTAAACGGGTCCACGGTCAACGGGTAGACGGCCCCGTTGTCGTCGAGCACGATGTGGACGATCCCGGACGTCAAGCCAAGGTGCGCGGGGAGCACCCGTCCGGTGGCGTCGGTCACCTTCAGCGAGCCGTAACGCAGGACGGGTGATCCGTTCGAGTCCCGAAGGAGCAGCGATCCATCGGACAGCACGGGCGTCAGAGACCCCGACGATCGCAAGGCGATGGCGACGGATCCTCCGTCGCCCGCGGGCCGCTTGGCGATGGTGAAGCCCTGCTCGATACCTGCCTGGCCGGAGCGGTACCAGGAGGTGATCGCCCCCAAGTCGAACATGGTGACGGCGCCGTGCACGGTGGGTGTCGATGGGTGCAGCGCCACCCCGGCGGATCCGACCCGGGAGAGCGACTCGGGGACCAGTGACCAGTCGAGGCCGGCGTCGCCCGACTCGGAAGCGTGGAGACCACCGTCGTCGGCGAACGACTCGCGCAGGCCGGCACCGCCTGCCGTGGCGGCGACGGCCGACCGCAGGCCGGAGGGGACAGCGGTGGCGCCGTGCACGACGGGTGTCGACCGGCCGATGGCGGGGCCGGGGCCGGTCGACCGCTGCACCAGGCCGGGCAGTACCGCGGCCGAGGTGAGGACGGCGAGTGCGGCGACGACCAGGACGGACAGCCTCCTGACGGTCCCGAGCTGGCGGACGTCCCACGGGGAGAGTGCAGCTGGGATCATGTTCCGACCTCCTGGTTGAGGCCCCGCCGGGCAACGGGGTCGTCGCGCTGGCGCCCATGGTGTCAGAGATCTGGGCCACGTGCTCAGGTACGTGCCCGCTGACCTGCACTGACTCCGCGATCGACGACAGTGTGAGGGTCTGGCGGTGGCCGCGTGCAACAATGGAACATCGAGCGGCAAACTGTCGCTTCCGAGCTGTGAGGTGAGCCATGACCGATGTTCGTCCGGTCGACCACTGGGACTCTGACTTCGACGTCCTGAGCCGTTCCTATGTGGATGACCCATTCAGCATCTGGGACGACCTCCGTCGGACCTGCCCGATCGCACACTCCGATCGGCGGGGGAGCACCTGGCTGCCTACCCGCTATGACGACGTCGTCGAACTGGCCCACGACATCGATCACTTCAGTTCGCTCGACATCACGGTCATCCCGTTCACCGGCGAGGAGCCCGACGAACCGGTGCTCCCCTATGGCGTTCCGCCCATCTCCGCCGACCCGCCGCTGCACACCTGGACCAGGAGGCTCCTGCTGCCCTGGTTCTCCCACCGCAAGGTGGAGAGCTACGAACCGATGACCCGGGCACTGTGCGCCCGACTGGTCGACGGCTTCGTGGGCGCCGGACGTGCCGACGCCGCCGCCGACTACGCCCAACAGATCCCGGTCCGGGTGATCGCCGCCATTCTGGGCGTCCCGGCCGAGCTCTCGGACACGTTCACCGGATGGGTCCAGGCGGTGCTCGAGTTCGCCGACGACGAGGAGGTCCGACGCGAGGGGACGCTCGGCCTCATCGAGTTCTTCGTGTCCGAACTGGCTCGCCGCAAGGAGCACCCTGGAGACGATCTGATGAGTGCGCTGCTGCAGTCGGAGGTCGACGGTCAGCCGATCGAGGATTCGATCGTGCTCGGGATCTCCGCGCTGACGCTGATCGCCGGCGTCGACACCACCTGGAGTGCCATCGGTTCGTCGCTGTGGCACCTGGCGACACATCCCGAGGACGCGAAAACGCTGGCCACCGACCCGGCGGCCATGCCCCTGGCGATCGAGGAACTACTGCGGGCATACTCACCGGTGACCATGGCTCGGATCGTGACCTCGGACATCGAGTTCCAGGGGTGTCCGATGCGAACGAACGACAAGGTGCTCATGAACTTCCCTGCCGCCAACCGTGACCCGGACGCATTCGAGCACCCGGAACAGGTGATCCTCGACCGGGCCCACAACCGCCATGTGGCCTTCGGATCCGGCATCCACCGCTGCGCCGGGTCCAACCTGGCCCGGATGGAGTTGAGGGTGGCCATCGAGGAGTGGCTGAAACGGATCCCCGAGTTCCGGATCGAAGAGGGCGCGGAGGTGACCTGGGCCGGCGGCCAGGTACGCGGGCCCCGTCGGGTTCCGGTGGTGTTCCCATGAAGATCCGGGTCGACCCAGAGAAGTGCACCGGTCACGCCCGCTGCTACGGGTTGGCGCCCGAATTGTTCTCGGTGGACGACTACGGTCTGTCGTCGGTCGTCGGCGACGGCACCGTGCCCCCAGAACTCGAGGACAAGGCCCGGCTCGCCATCGCCAACTGCCCCGAGTACGCCATCGAGGAGATCAGCGACTGACGGTGATCTCCGGCTGAGGGAACGGCCGCCACCCGCGCCACCCGCGCCACCAGCGCCACCCGAGCCGACTCCCACACCGACATCGGTCCACCAGGCCGTGGGCCGTCGGTCCCGAGGCCCCGGCGGCCCCGGGGCCGAAACGGTATCCTTGGTGACGTGCGCAGAGGTCCGATCCTCGCGTGGGTCGCCGTCGGGATTCTGGTGGTGACCGCCGTCGGTGCCGCCGTCTTCGGACTCGTCGCCCGAACGAACCAGGCCGCTGCACGGCTCACGACGGCGATGTCGGCCACCTACGACGCCTCGGGCTACACGTCGGTCACGAGCAGCGAACCGGGCCAGGAGTCGATCGTCAACAGCCCGGATCTCTACGAGAGAATCGTCGGCGGGGTAGTAAGCGAGATCTGGGTCGGCGACACGATCTTCGATGCGACGCCGGCCGGATGCGCGCCCGGTGCCCGGTTCGTCGAAAGGATGCCCCAGGGGTCGGCCTCCGAACGCTTCGCCGGATTCGGGGGTGACGACGTCACGGAGGCCGGTGACACCTACACCGTGACCAACAACGGGTCGCTGCTCGGTCGCTACGTGGTGCGCAACGGGTACGTCGTCTCGATGACCCAGTTCTTCCGCTCGATGTCGGGCACCGGGACGGAGTCGATGAGCCAGTCGTTCCGCTCCATCGGGCACGCCCCGAAGATCGTCGTCCCGACCCCTGACGAGGTGGTCGTCTCGCCGCAAGTCTACGTTCACGGGTGTCCGCTGTGACGACCGATGAGAGTGCCCGGGCGGCTGATCGCGTACGGACGCCCGCGGCGACATCCGGCTGAGGGCCCGCCCGCGGTGACGGCCGCAGGCGGGATTCCCTGCGGCCGTCGCCGGTGATGGACTTCTGCGGTGCCGTCGGTGACGGCGACCCGACCTACGACAGGCGCTCGACGATCATGGCCATGCCCTGGCCGCCACCGACGCACATCGACTCGATGCCGAAGGTCTTGCCGGTGTCCTCGAGGGCATTGAGCAGGGTGGTCATGATGCGGGCACCCGTCTGGCCGAACGGATGGCCGAGGGCGATGGCCCCGCCCCGCACGTTCAGCTTGTCGTAGCTGATGCCGAGCTCCTTGGCCGAGGGGACGACCTGTGCAGCGAAGGCCTCGTTGATCTCCACGAGGTCGATGTCGTCGATGGTCATGTCGGCCCGACGGAGCACCTGGCGAATGGCGTCGACCGGGCCGAGGCCCATGATCTCGGGGTTGAGTCCGGTGACTCCGCTCGCGACGATCCGGGCCAGTGGGGTGATGCCCAGTTCACGTGCCTTGGTGTCACTCATCACGACCACGGCTGCAGCTCCGTCGTTGAGCGGGCAGGCGTTGCCGGCGGTGACGGTGCCGCCCTCACGGAAGACCGGCTTGAGCGCGGCGAGACCCTCGAGGGTGGTGCCGGGACGGGGACCGTCGTCCTTCGTGACGACCGTTCCGGTCGGCGTGGTGACGGGGATGATCTCCCGGTCGAAGAATCCCGACTCCTGGGCGGCCACGGCGCGGTGCTGGGACTGGACAGCGAACTCGTCCTGCTCCTCGCGGGTCACGCCCTTGAATTCGGCCACGTTCTCCGCGGTCTGGCCCATGGCGATGTAGACGTCGGGGAACACCCCGGCCAGCGGTGTCCACGGCTCGTCGGCGGCGGGGGTGCGGGCCGTGGTGCGGGCCTCGGCCGTGGCGAACAGCTCGTTGTGGGGGCCGACGTCGGCGGCGCCGTGAAGGTAGCGGCTGACCGTCTCCACGCCGGCGGCCACGAAGACGTCGCCCTCGCCGGCCCGGATGGCGTGGGCCGCCATGCGGATGGTCTGCAGCGACGAGGAGCAGTACCGGTTGACGGTCACGCCGGGTACGTCGGGCAGTCCGGCCAGGACGGCTGCCACCCGGCCGATGTTGTAGCCGGCCTCGCCGGCGGGTTGGCCGGAGCCGAGGATCACGTCCTCGACCGACTGCGGGTCGAGCTGGGGGATCTTGGCCAGGACCTCGCGGATGACCAGCGCGGCCAGATCGTCAGGACGACACTCGATGAGCGAGCCCTTGTTGGCCCGGCCGATGGGGGTCCGGCCGGTGGCGACGATTACTGCTTCGGGCATGTGATGCTCCTCGGAGACGGGCGGACGGGTCCGCAGCGTGGGTGTGTCGATCCTGCATGGCGTGCTCGTGGCTCGCTTCGTCGGGGCTCCGACGTGCCGGGCCGGTCCGGCCCCCCGGGTCCCCCGAAACTTACCGAATGGTAACTCTAGTGGCCCCGGGGCCGGGAGCCGCCAGCTCAGGGGCGTGGAGCACGGTGGCATCCCCGGGTAGGCGAATGTAACGTGTTCTAGTCGTGATGGACCGCCCCCCGTGGCGGGCAGCACCTGACCGGGAGGGACCCCATGGAGATCGGCTACACCGAGGAGCACCAGGCGCTCCGGAACGAGTTGCGCGAGTACTACCAGAAGTTGCTCACGCCGGAGGTGGAGGCGCAGCTCGCCGTCAGCCACGGCATCGGTCCCGACATGCGCCGGGTCGTCAAGCAGATGGCGACCGACGGCTGGCTCGGTATCGGCTGGCCGAAGGAGTGGGGTGGGCAGGGCAGGGGACCGATCGAGCAGTTCATCTTCTTCGACGAGTCGATGCGGGCCGGAGCACCGGTACCCATGCTGACCATCAATACCGTCGGGCCCACCCTGATGGACTACGGCACCCAGGAACAAAAGGAGTTCTTCCTTCCGAAGATCCTGGCCGGGGACATCCACTTCTGCATCGGCTACACCGAGCCCGAGTCGGGTACCGACCTCGCCTCACTGCAGACGAGGGCCGTACGCGACGGCGACGAGTACGTGATCAACGGTCAGAAGATCTACACGTCGTTGGCCGCCGACGCCGACTACATCTGGCTGGCCACCCGCACCGACCCGGACGTCGCCAAGCACAAGGGCATCTCGATGTTCGTCGTACCGATGGACACCCCGGGCATCAAGATCGTCCCCATGCACCTGTTGGGCGAACACAACATCAACTACACGTTCTACGAGGACGTCCGGGTGCCGGCGGCCAACCTGGTCGGGGAGGAGAACCAGGGATGGTCGCTGATCACCAATCAGCTCAACCACGAGCGGGTCACCCTGTGCTCACCGGGGATCATCGAGCGCGCCTTGGCTGACACCCGGGCGTGGGCCCAGTCCACGAAGCTGGCCGACGGCCGGCGGGTGATCGACCAGGAGTGGGTGCAGGTGCACCTGGCCCGCATCTACGCCAGGCTCGAGTTCCTCAAGCTCATCAACTGGAAGGTGGCATGGACCGCCACCCAGGGTCACCTGGACGTGGCCGACGCCTCCACCATCAAGGTGTTCGGTACCGAGTTCTACCTCGAGGCCTTCAAGCTGATGATGGAGATCGTCGGGCAGGCCGGCTACCTGGCGAAGGGATCGCCCGAGGCCGTGTTGGCCGGGCGCCTCGAGATGTACGCGCGCAGCCTGGTCATCCTGACCTTCGGCGGCGGCACCAATGAGATCCAACGGGACCTGATCGCCATCTTCGGCCTGGGCATGCCCCGGTCGCTGCGCTGAGCCCGGCCCGGAACGACGAGGAAAGAGGACACACCATGGACTTCTCATTCAGCGAGGAGCAGGAGGCCGTCCGCGAATTGGCCAATCGCATCTTCACCGACCTGTCGACCCAGGAGCGCCTCCGCGAGATGGAGACCGACCCGTCGAGCGACCGGTTCGACCGCAAGCTCTGGTCGGAGCTGGCAGCCGCCGGCCTGCTGGGAATCGCCCTACCCGAGGGCGTCGGGGGTGCCGGCCTCGGCTTCCTCGAAATCGGCCTGTTGGCCGAGGCGACAGGGCGCACCGCCGCCTATGTGCCGGTGGTGGAGACCCTGGCCGGTGCAGCACCGGCCATCGCCTGCTTCGGCACCGATGCACAGAAGCAGCGCTGGTTGCCCGGGATCGTGACCGGGGAGACCGTGCTCACGACGGCACTGGTCGAGCTGGGCGGCTCGCCCGCAGCGCCTTCCGTCGTCGCCGAGCGAGACGGGGACGGGTGGTCGCTCACCGGGGTCAAGGCGTGCGTACCGTCGGGTACCTTCGCCGACGCCGTTCTGGTCCCCGCCCGCATCGAGCCCGACAGCGTGGCTGTGTTCATCGTCGACACCGGGACCGCCGGCGTATCGGTCGACACGCAGACTGCCAACAACGGCCAACCAGAGGGCATGGTTACGTTGGCCGGCGTGTCGGTCGGCCCCGGCGGACTGCTCGGAAGCGTCGAGGACGGTCCGGCCGTCATCGAATGGATCGTCCTCCGCAGCACCACCGCACTGGCCCTCGCCCAGGCCGGTGCGGCGGCTGCCTCGCTCGCCCTGGTGGCCGAGTACACCAAGAACCGTGAGCAGTTCGGCAAGCCGATCGCCACCTTCCAGGCCGTTGGCCAACGGGCCGCAGACGCCTATGTCGACACCGAGGCCATCCGCCTGACCGCATGGCAGGCCGCCTGGCGCATCGACCAGGGACTGCCCGCCGACAAGGAGGTGGCGATAGCCAAGTTCTGGGCTGCCGACGGTGGGCAACGCGTCGTCCACGCCGCGGTGCACCTCCATGGTGGAGTCGGCGTCGATCGCGAGTACCCCCTCCATCGGTTCTTCCTCAACACCAAGCACATCGAGCTGACCCTCGGAGGCGCCACCGACCAGCTGTTGCGCCTCGGTGCCACACTGGCCGCCGAGCCGGCCTGACCGGCCGGCGCGACGCTTCGGCTGCACGACCAAGGTCTGGCGACGGTGAGTATCTCGGTCTCCCACCTCGGGATCTGTGTGTCCGATCTCGACAGGTCACTCCGTTTCTACTGCGAAGGGCTCGGATTCGAGGAGGTGGCCGCCCATGACCTGGGCGAGGAGTTCGCCGCACTCATGGAGGTGGACGGGGTGCGGCTCCGCTCGCGGATGATCGCCAAGGACGGGTTCACACTCGAGTTGCTGGGTTTCGACTCCCCCGGTGTCACCGGTGACGGCGAGAGGCGCCCGATGAACCGATTGGGCCTGACCCACCTCTCCCTGCGAGTCAGCGACATCGAGGCGACCGCCGCCACGATCGAGGCGTTGGGAGGGACCGTGGTGCGCCCGAGCCGCACGACGTTGGAGATGGGCGGTATGACGCTCGACTTTCTCTACTGCACCGACCCCGACGGCGTTCGGGTCGAACTCATGGACCTCGGTGGCTGAGCGCCAAGGTACGGTGAGCGCGGTCGACGCCGTCCACTCCGCTACCGTGATGCGGTGACCTCTGAATCAGTCAATGTCGTCGACATCGACCCGATCACGGCGGATCGCCTGGTCGGCGACGGTGCCTTCCTCCTCGACGTGCGGGAGGACGATGAGTGGGCCGCCGGCCATGCACCCGCGGCTGTCCACCTTCCCATGGGCCAGGTCGTCGACCGCATCGCCGAGCTCCCGACCGACCGGGTCATCGTCTGCATGTGTCGTGCCGGGGGCCGCTCGGGTTCGGTGGCGACCCACCTGGCCGGAGTCGGCTTCGACGTCCGCAACACCGCCGGGGGTATGCAGGCCTGGGCCGGGGCGGACCTCCCCGTGGTGGACGATGCCGGTGCCCCGGGTCGGGTCATCTGAGCCCGCCTTCGCTTCTCATTCGGCCCGTGCGACAGTGACCGTCTACCTCGACGACTGGCGGCAACCGGCCCGCCTCGGCCCGATCGACGACCGCTGGTCGCACCTCGTGGCCGACACCGTGGAGGAGCTCCACGACTTCGCGACCCGGATGGGCATGCGACGGGCGTTGTTCCAGGACCGGCCGGCCCGTCCCCATCACGCCCACTACGACATTCCCGAGCGGGCCAGGGCCGAGGCCGTGGCCCGGGGAGCGGTCGAGCTGACCTGGAGGGAGCTCGGGCGGATGCTGCGGGACCGGAAGGCTTCCGGAGCACGGTCGGTCGGCTCGCCGCGGGCGGCGGCGGGCGGAACGACCCGTTGACCGGCGTCCGCGATCCCCGCTCCCCGGTCCTGGTCGGGGTGGGAACGGCCTCCGCCGACGCCGAGGCGGTGGAGCTCATGACGATAGCCGCCGAGGCGGCGCTGGCCGATGCCGGCGGCCGGGGTCTTCCGGGGGCTGTCGACCGGGTGATCGTGCCCCAGGGAAGCTGGACCTACCCGGACCCGGGCCGGTTGGTCGCCTCCCGCATCGGTGCGAAGCAGGCGACGACCCACCTGGTGGAGCTCGGGATCCCCCAACAGAGTTTGATCAACGAGGCCCTGGCCGCCATCCTGTCCGGTGCCTCCGATGTCGCGGTGGTGGTCGGCGGCGAGTCCAAGCGGTGGGCCCGGGACAGGGAGAAGGCGGGCCTCCCGCCGACCGAGACGGCACAACCGGGAGCTGAGCCGGATGTGGTCCGCCGGCGGTCGGGCCCGTTGCTCGAGCCGGTGGAGGTGGCCCACCGACTGTGGGACCCCGTCCAGCAGTACGCCATGATCGACAACGCGCTCCGGGCCGCCGACGGTCGGACGATCGCCGAGCACCGCCAGGAGATCGCCGGGCTATGGTCCCGTTTCTCCCACGTCGCCGCGGCCAACCCCGAAGCCGCGTTCGGACGAGCGTTGGACGCTTCGTGGATCGCCACCCCGTCGGCGAACAACCGACCGCTGGCGTTCCCTTACAACAAGTGGCACTCGACGCAGTGGACGGTCAACCAGGCCGCCGCGTTGGTGGTGTGCTCGGTCGAGGTGGCCGAACGCCTTGGGATTCCCACCGACAGGTGGGTCCATCCGAGGGTCGGCCTCGAGTCGAGCCATGCCGTGTCGGTCCTCTGCCGGGAGCACATCGGGGGCTGGCCGGCCATGGAGGTCCTGGGGGGGACGGCCGCCGCGTGGCTGGGTCGACCGATCGCCGCGGTCGATGTGGTCGAGGTCTACAGCTGCTTCCCGGCGGCGGTCCGGGTCCAACAGCGTGCCCTCGGCCTCGATCCCGGGGGGACGCCCACGGTCACCGGAGGCATGGCATTCGCCGGGGGGCCGTTCAACAACTTCGTGCTCCAGTCGACGGCTGCCGTCGCGCGCGTGCTGCGTGGCGACCCGGAGCTTCTCGGCGCGGTCACCACGGTGAGCGGGCTGCTCACCAAGCCCGGCCTGGCCGTGTGGTCGTGCCGCCCCGACGGCCGTCCGCCACTACTGGGCGATCTGGCCTACGAGGTCGAATCCGTGACCGGGGTGGTGGACGCGGTCGCCACGCTGGACGGGTACGACGGTGGCGGAACGGTGGCCACCTATACGGTCACCTATGAGGGGATGGATCCGAACCGGGTGGTCGCCGTATGCGACACCGACGACGGCCGGCGGTGTGTGGCGATCAGTGCCGACCCGGACCTGACGGCGTTCTCGTGTGCCGAGGAGCTGATCGGCACGCGGGTCCGGATCGGGTCCGGCACGTTTCAGCCGGACTGACCCGGCGGCATCGACGGATATCGGGCCGGCCCGGAAGGAGGGCGGCCGATCCGACGGAAGCCCGTCTCCATCGGGTCATCATGGACGGGTTCGGTCGACCGGGTGATCAGGAGGCCTGGCTGCTCCAGGTCGACTCGTCGGACCATTCGTGGCCGCACCTGCGGCACTGCAGGCTGGTTCCGTGACTTCCTTTGCCAGTGCCCCGTACGATCAGTTTCGGTACGTCCGACGAGCGGCACTTCGGACATGCCTGGTCGCTGCGCACTCCATCCACTGCACAACCTCCGATTCGTGTCCGTCCCCCTACCGCGGACGGCTGATCCCGTCCGAACCCTAGAGCGGCCGCGCCAGGCGCGCCACTGGGACCGGACCACCAGGGACGCACCCTGTGGCCATGGTCGGCCCGACCCGACCCGACCATGGCCCTCTAGGGTACTTCCCATGAGTGCCGCAGGGGAGCTCCGTTCGAGTCGGATCGGGCTGTGGACCGGGGCCCTGGAGAGTCTCCCGGGACCCCGTGCCCTGGAGGTCGCCGCCGAGCTCGACGAGCTCGGATACGGCTCACTCTGGTTCGGGGAGGCCTACGGCCGCGAGGCGCTCACTGCCGCCCAGGCCCTACTTGGTGCCACCGACCGGATGGTGATCGGGACGGGGATCGCCAACATCTACGCCCGTGGTGCCATGGCGACCAATGCCGCCAGCAGGTTCGTCGAGTCGCTCGCCCCGGGCCGGTTCGTCCTCGGCCTGGGTGTCAGCCACAAGCCCCTGGTCGAACGGGATCGCCAGGAGACCTACCTCCCACCGGTGGAGGCCATGGCCCACTATCTGGACGCCCTCGACTCCGCCCCGTACTTCGGCTCCGACAGCGAGCGGCCGCCCATCGTCCTGGCCGCTCTCGGGCCGAGGATGCTCGGTCTGGCGCGCGACCGAACCGCCGGTGCCCACCCGTATCTGGTCACGCCTGCCCACACCGCTTCGGCGAGGGCCGCGCTCGGGGCCGATCGGCTCCTCGTCGTGGAACAGGCGGTCGTGCTCGACCAGGCACGGGACGAGGGGCTGCGGAGGGCGCACGACCATCTGACCATCTACACCGGGCTCCCCAATTACCGGAACAGCTGGCTTCGCCAGGGGTTCGCGGAGGACGATTTCGTGAAGGGGGGAACCGATCGGCTGGCGGACGCCCTGGTCGTGCAGGGCGACGAGGCGGCAGTCGTCGCCCGGGTGAACGAGCACCTCGAGGCCGGGGCCGACCACGTGCTGCTGCAGGTCCTGGGGTCCGACCTCGGCCAGGTCCCCATGGACGAGTGGCGGACGCTGTCCCACGTGGTGAAGGGCGTCGGCGGCCAGATCTGACGGCCGGGCGGCACCGTCTGCGGTCTGCGGTCAGCCCAGGCTTGCCGAGGCAGCCTCTTCGGAGGAGTCCCAGACCCGGCCGAGCAGCCGGAGGATGACGTCGGGCGGCTGTGCGCCGGGGATGGCCATCCGTTCGTCGATGACGAGGAACGGCACGCCGGTGCAGCCGAGTTCGGTCGCCCGAGCCTCGTCGGCCCGCACCTCGGCGGCGAACTCGTCACCCTCGAGGACCTCGGCTGTCCGGGCAGGGTCGAGCCCCACTTCCGCAGCCAGTTCGGCCAGTTCCTGCGGATCGGATACCGACCTCCCCTCGGTGAAGTAGGCGGCGAGCAGGCGTTCTTTCATGCCCCCGGCCGATCCGACCGTGCCGGCCAGGTGGATCAGCCGGTGGGCGTTGAAGGTGTTGCCGATCTGCACGCGGTCGAGGTGGTAGTCGAGCCCGACCTTGGCGGCTAGCTCGGTCATGTGCCTGTTGGCCGACGACGCCTCGTCGGGGCTCATGCCGTACTTGCGTTCCAGGGCCTCGTCCATGGACAGGCCGACCCGTTCGGGCGTAGTGGGATCGAGCTCGAAGCTCCTCCACTCGACGGTCACCCGGTCGGCGTGGGCGAACTCGGCCAGCGCGGCCTCGAGATTCCGTTTCCCGATGTAGCACCACGGGCAGACCACGTCCGACCAGATCTCGATCTTCATGATGGCTCCTCACACTCCTGGCCCCCGGGGCGAACCGTCGCCCCTGTCGCTCCCGACGCTACCGGGACCAGCCCGGGTGGCCGCCGCCCCGCTCCGCCCCCGGTGTCAGGGGCGCTCCGCCCCCGGTGTCAGGGGCGCTCCGCCCCCGGTGTCAGGGGCGCTCCGCCCCCGGTGTCAGGGAATGCTGTCCGGCGGTAGCGTCGAGGCATGGTCCTCGAGCACGCACTGATCACCATCCGACCCGACGAACACGACCGGTTCGAGGCGGCAATGGTCGAAGCCCGACGGGTGATCGCCGGGTCACCGGGCTTCCACTCCCTGTCTCTCCACCGGGGAATCGAGTCACCCGACCGGTATCTGCTGCTGGTCGAGTGGGAGAGCCTCGAGGACCACACCGTCGGGTTCCGGGAGTCCCCGGCGTTCGCCGAATGGCGATCCCACATCGGCCCGTTCTTCGACGTTCCGCCCGAGGTCGACCACTTCGATCCGGTCGCCGGACGTTCCTGAGCGCCGGTCTCAGCTCGTCCCGTTCGCCAGCTCCGAGGCCGCCGTCACGTGGGCGACCAACTCGGAAAGCGGTGTGCGGGCGTTGAGCCCGCTGGTCGACGGCATCACGTAGGCGGGCCGGCCGCCGATGGGCGTGGGTTGGGGGCCGGCGACGGCCAGCCGGTCGACGACCGTGCGCCATCCGGACAGGCCGACGAAGCACACCGCTCCGGGCCGGAGCCACTCCACGAGCGAGGTCACCCGATCGAATCCGGATGCGTACTCGTCCCGGGTGACCTCGGCTGCCGTGCGGGTGGCCCGCTTGGCGAAGTCGGTCATCCCCATGCCGCCGGCCAGGGCCGCTACCGGGTCGCGGTCGACCTGGACCAGGCCGGCGGCCAGGACGGCCGGCCAGAACCGGTTCCCCGGTCGGGCGTAGCCGACCCCGGCGTCGGCCGAGAAGACGGACGGGTTCACCCCGCAGATCAGGAGTCGCATGCCCGGGCCCACGGTGTCGGCCAGTGTGCGCTCACGTACCACCCGGACCCGTACGGATCCGTCGGGGTCGATCACCGGCTCGGAGACGACGGCGAACCCGGCGCCTCCGAGCAGACTGACCAGCCTGTCGAGTGGGTCCGGGAAGCGGACACGGAGGTCGACGACAGCCCCGACCTCGAGAGGGCGCTGGGCCAGATGGAGGGTGAGCGGCAGCCGTTCCGGCTCCACGTCGGGAATCGTCCACGTCCAGGTGTCGGCTCCGTCCGACGGGGGGACAGGACCCCCCGATGCACCAACCGATGCGGAAGCAGCTTCTGGGACGATCATCCTGTCGGGATGGGTGCCGGGGACGGTGGAATCGGGCACCCGCCCGAGGCTACCGGTGGCCGGAGCGTCGGACCGGTGCTTGACTGACCCGGTGGCCGCCTGCCCGACCCTCACCACCGAGCGCCTGACCATGCGGCCCTTGCGGGCCGGGGACCTCGACCGGTTCCACGCCATCATGGCCAGGGACGAGGTCCGGTACTCGCTCCGCCTGCCCGACGGGTTCTCCCGGGAGGAGGCGTGGCGGTCGATGACGTCCCACGCCGGCCTGTGGGAGCTCCGGGGGGTGGGCCAGTGGGCACTCGACGAGCGGGGGAGCGGGCGCTTCGTGGGCCGGGCCGGCCTCTACTGGCGGGTGGAGCCGGACTGGCCTGGCGTCGAGGTGGGGTGGATGCTCGACCCCGCCGCCTGGGGGCAGGGCTATGCCACCGAGGCCGGGGCGAGGGCCGTCCGGTACGGGTTCGACGAGGTCGGGGAGGACGCCCTGTACAGCGTGATCCTCCCCGGGAACACACGGTCGGAGGCAGTCGCCCGGCGACTCGGCTTCATCCCGTTCGACGAGCGGGTCCTCTCGTTCTTCCCGACAGAACCCCACGTCGTGTGGCGGCTCGACCGGAGCACCTGGGAGGCGGTCCGGATGTCCGCCGGGGTCTGACCGGACCGAGCGCACACGGCGCAAGCCGCTCAGCGCAGGCTGATGCCTCCGTCGACGAGCACCACCTCGCCGGTCACGTAGGACGACCGGGCCAGACCCAGCAGCACTTCGGCCACGTCCTCTGCGGTGGCCGAACGCTGCATGGGGGCCTGGGCCTTCACGAACTCGCGGACCAGGGTCCAGTCGGCCGTCCAGGGCGTGTCGACCAATCCCGGGGCCACGGCGTTGACACGGATTTCGGGCCCGAGCACGTTGGCCAACAGCCGGGTCATGTGGCTCACGGCGGCTTTCGAGCAGGCATAGGGGATGGAACTCCCCAACGGGCGCTCACCGGCGACCGAGGAGACGTTGAGGACCTGGCCCTGGCCCGAGGCCCGAAGGTGGGGGACCGCGGCGACGGTGACCTGCCAGGTGCCGAACACGTTCGTCTCGAAGATCCGGCGCCACACGTCAGTGCTGGCACTCGCGAGATCGTCGTGTGGGATCACCGCGGTGGTCCCGGCGTTGTTGACCAGGATGTCGAGCCGTCCGTGGGTGGACACGACCTCGTCGATCAGGCGGGTGGCATCGGACTCGTCGGCCACGTCCGCCTGGACGTAGGTGGCACCGGGAAGGTCGGCGGCCAAGGCCCGGCCCGCCTCGACCGAGGTGACCGAGTTGAGCACGACCGTGGCGCCGGACGCGGCGAACATCCGGGCGGTGGCGGCCCCGATGCCCGAGGACGACCCGGTGATCAGAACGGTCTGTCCGACGAAACGGGCGTCGGACGGCTGGTGGGCTTCGGATGGCGAGGTCATGCCGGGAGTGTAGGACGGGCGGTCGGCAGCCCGGTAGGTTCGGGACGTGCGCCTGGTGACCTTGCTCGAGGACGGCCGAACCGCGACCGGACTGGTGGTGGGGGACGAGGTCGTCGACCTCACCGACCCTGCGGTAGGCCTACCGGCGTCGCTGGTCGACGTGGTCGCCCTGGGCGGGGACGCCCGCCCGGCACTGGACCGTGCCGCTTCGTCGTCGGCCCGCCGCCTACCGCTCGATGCCGTCGAACTGGTGGCCCCCCTGCCCCGACCGCCGGCCTTCCTCGGGATCGCCCGCAACTACGGGAACCACATCACAGAGATGGGCGGCGAACGTCCCCGGGACCAGACCTGGTTCGTCAAGCTGTCGACCTGCGTGATCGGCCCCGGGGCGGCCATCGAGGTGCCGTGCGCGTCCGCTCAGGTCGACTACGAGGGTGAGCTGGCGGTGGTCATCGGCCGGCGGTGCCGGCACGTCCCGGTGGAGCGGGCCCTCGAGGTGGTGGCGGGCTACACCGTCGTCGACGACGTGAGCGTCCGCGACTGGCAGCGCCGCACACCCACCATGGTGATGGGCAAGAGCTTCGATACCCACGGGCCAATGGGGCCCTGGCTGGTGACGGCCGACGAGGTATCGGATCCGCAGGACCTGGCGGTGCGAACCTGGGTCAACGGCGAGCTCCGCCAGGACGGGACGACCGCGGACATGATCTTCGCCTGCGCCCAGATGATCGCCCACCTGTCGACGGCGGTCACCCTCGAACCGGGGACGGTGCTGGCCACCGGCACTCCGGCTGGCGTGGGCGCGGCGTCCGACCCGCCGCGCTGGCTGGCGGCGGGGGACACCGTCACGGTGGAGGTCGAGGGCGTGGGTGTGCTCACCAACCCGGTGATCGACGAACCGGCCCAACGGTGAGCCCGAGCTCCGACGGGGCCGGAGTCGCCGGTCCCGAGGTGGTGCGGGTCACCTCGTCGCTCCGGATCCCCGTCTCCGAGCTCCAGTTCCGCTTCAGCCCGAGCGGCGGTCCCGGCGGCCAGCACGCCAACAAGGTGGCCACCAGGGTCGAGCTTCGTTTCGACGTGGCCGGATCGCCGTCGCTCGGTCCGCACCAGCGGGCGCGGGTCCTCGAGCGGCTGGGGCCCGAGGTGCGGGTCGTGGCCGACGACGAGCGGTCCCAGTTACGGAATCGCCAACTGGCCGTCGAGCGGTTCCGGGAGCGCATGGCGGCGGCGCTCCGGGTGGAGAAGTCCCGGCGGCCGACCCGACCGACGAAGGGGGCCAAGGAGCGGCGGCTGGCCGACAAGCGGCACCTGTCGGAGCGGAAGCGGGCGCGCCGGCCCGACCACGACGACTAACCGGTGAGGGTCACCCCGCCTCGCGGGCCCGGCGGGCCGGGCCGGCCGAGCGGGCCGGGCGGTCCCACGCCTTGTCGAGCAGCTGGTTGATCTCCTCGGTGAGGCGCTCCGGGTGGACCCGCAACTCGAGCATCGAGTTGGCCTGGATCAGCTGACCCTGGGGGAGCCGTCGGGCGAGTTGTTCGGCATCGTGGAACGGATGGACGTGGTCCACCTTGTGCCCGATGACCAGAGCGGGGACGTCCATGTCCGCCCGCTGGCCGACGGTCGGTGCGATGGGGCCGGCCAGGATGCCGTGGAGGACCGCCGCCGTCTCGCGCGGTTCGGCCGACAACATGTTCATGGCACTGTCGAGCGGCCCGTTGCCGGTCCGGGGAAGCTTCCGGAAGATCTTGGCCAGACCTCCGACCACCGGGCGGGCGAAGTGGGCGGCGAGGAGCATGGGCACGAAGGTGATGGCGGCGGCGGGTAGCGCCCACTCGAGGACGGGCATCTCGACCACCAGGCCCCGCACGCGGTCGGGCGCCTGGGCGGCCACCATCAGGCTGACGTTGCCGCCGAGCGACACGCCGCCCACCACCGCCTGATCGATGCCCAGGTGATCCAGGAGCGCGATGACGTGGCCCGCATAGATGTCCATCCGGTGGAACGACGCCCGCTGGGGCCGGGCCGACAACCCGTGGCCGGGGAGATCGAGGAGGATGACGCGGTTGCCTTTGGCGGCGAGGTCGGAGGCCAGGCGCCGGTTCATGTTGGCGTCCATCAGGATGCCGTGGAGGAAGACCAGGACGCGGGGGCCCTGCCCGTGGACTTCGTAGTAGAGCTCGAGATTGTCGTGGACGAAGAACCCCACCTCGAAGGGGACCGCCGTCCCGGGGACGTCGTCGGGGAGGTCGGAGGGTGCCCGCAGGACGTGCCGCGGTCTCATGGGTGAATCGTCAGAATGTGGTGCCCCTGGTGCTGCCATGTAATCCAACGTACGCGCCAGGCTGCCGATTCGCCAGCACCGGCAGCCGGGTGCGCACTTCGGACAGGTACTCCATGTCCAGGTCGGCGACGACGACACCCGGGTCCGAAAGCGTCCGCTCGGCGAGGACCACCCCCCACGGGTCGACGATCATCGAGTGGCCGTGGCACCGGGGCATGCCCGCGGGGAGGTCCCCGACCTGGCCGGCACCGATGACGAAGACCTGCTCTTCGACGGCCCGGGCCCGAAGGAGCAGCGCCCAGTGGGCCGGTCCGGTCGCCGAGGTGAAGGCCGACGGAACCGCGACGACCGTTGCTCCGTTCAGGGCCATGATCCGGTAGATCTCGGGAAAACGCACGTCGTAGCAGAGGGACAGCCCGAGCACGGGACGCAGCCCGTCGACCCCGGCCCCTGCCTCGGTGACCGCTCCGGCGGTTGGGAGCGGTGCGACCACGACCTCGTCGCCCGGAGCGAACGTGTCCGACTCCTTGACGGCGACACCGTCGAGGGCCACGTCGAAGAGGTGGATCTTCCGGTACACGGCCAGGGTGGCACCATCGGGTCCGACCAGGCAGCTGGTGTTGGCCAGACGGCCGTCCCCGGTGCGGGACCGCTCGGGAAAGCTGCCCGCCACCAAGTGGATCCGGAGCCGGGAGGCGGTCGTGGAGGCCCACGTCATGGTCGGTCCGTCGAGCGGTTCCGCTCCGGCCCGCAGCACCTCGGGTGTGCCGGCAACCGAGAAGTACTCGGGGAGGACGACCAGCTCCGCCCCGACGGCGGCGGCCTCGTCGACCAGTTCTGCGGCCGCGGCGAGGTTGGCCGTCCGGTCGCCCCCCGTCGTTGTCTGGATGGCGGCAACGCGCATGGCACAGGGTAGGCCGGCGATCGGGCACAATGACCGACGGCGGTGGTGACCCGTCCGGTCCCCCGTCCCGAGGAAGAGAGCATCATGTCCTTCGAAGACTCCGATGTGGTCCGCAGTGCCGTCCGGGTGGAGGGCTTCCGGGACGACGAGTTCGACTACCAGCTCATCCGGGCCATGGGTGTGGCCGACTACGGCGGTTCGACCGTGGGGGAGTGCCTGGCCGTCGTGGCCGAGATCACCGACGGCAGCCCGAAGAGCTGGACCCGTGCCTTCGAGCGCCTGGCCCAGCGGGTGGAGGCCGAGGGAAGGAGATGCCTCGCCGCCGGACACGGGGTGAGCGGGCGGGACCACCTGCTGCGGGCATCGACCTACTACCGCACGGCCGAGTACTACGGCGGCCGGGGTGGCGACGCCGGTGACGACGGAGCCGGAGCGCGGGGCCGTGCCTGCTTCTCCCTGGCCGCGACCCTGCTCGACCCCGTGGTGGAGTCGCTCGCCGTCCCCTTCGAGGACGGGGCGCTGCCCGGATACCTCGTGCGGCCGTCCGGTCCGTCGGCAGGGCCGCGCCCGACCGTGGTGGCCGTGGGTGGGTTCGACTCGAGTGCGGAGGAGCTCTACTTCCAGCTCGGTGTGCCCGGTGCGGAGCGTGGCTGGAACGTCGTCGTGTTCGACGGTCCCGGACAGCTCGGCTGCATGCGGACCAATCCGACGATGACCTTCCGCTCCGACTACGAGGTACCGCTGGCCGCCGTGCTCGACGCGGTGTCCGACCTGTCTGACGTCGACGCCGACCGGATCGCGCTGTGCGGCCAGAGCTTCGGGTCCTACTTCGCGGCCCGGTCGGCGGCAAGCGACTCCCGGGTCCGGGGGTTGGTGGCCAACCCGCCCGTGGTCGACATGGGCCGCTACATGGAGGCCTGGGTCGGGACCGACGTCTATCGGATGATCCGGGACATCCGACCCGAGGACGTCACCGGAGTGCCCGAGGACCTCATGCCCCGCCAGATGCAGTGGGGGATCGAGGCCATCTGCACCAGGTTCGGCGTGCCGTCGTTCCACGCATGGCGCGACGCGATGGAGTCCTACCGCCTGGGCGACCTGATTGCCGGCATCGAATGCCCGATCCTGGCCCTGGTCGGCGAGCGCGAGGGTGCCGAGCCGAGGGCCCAGTTCGACGCCTTGGTCGCCGGTGTCACCGGTCCGGTGACGTCGCGGGTGTTCCGCCCGTCCGACGGGGCGTCGGCCCACTGCCAGTCCGACAATCTCCGCCTGTCCGCCCAGGTCACCTTCGACTGGTTGGACGCGCAGCTGTCCTGAGCGGCCTCATCCCCCGTGGGTGCCGAGTATGGCGGCCAGGGCGGAAGCGGCGCCCTCCGTCTGGTTCTCACGCACACCGACCAGCGCGGTGATCGATGCCCACCCGTCCTCGACCAGCGCGGCGTCGGAGCCCGGTTCGAGCTCGGCACGCTCCTCCACCCGGTCCCGGTTCTCGCTCATACCCCGCATGGACAGCACGATGGCACCTCCGGTGCGGTCGAGGGCGGGTCCGTCCACCGGTAGGGGCGTATGTTCGGGCCGCACCGCCCGGATCAGTCCGACCCGACCCAACCTACCGTGCCGCAATCCCTTCAACTCGTCGGGGCGCACCGCGGGGACGTTGAGATTCAGCACCGTGGACGGTTCGGACTCGGCCAGCAACGGAATGATCCCGCAGGCCAGGTCGACGGCGGTCGTCCAGTAGTCGGGCTCGGAAGCCCAGGCGATGCTGACCGCCAATCCCCGGACGCCGAACTGGGCGCCGGTCAGGGCGGCGCCGACGGTACCGGAGTGGAGGGCGGACCGGCCGGCGTTGATGCCGTGGTTGATCCCCGACACGATCATGTCGGGTCGGGGGCCGAACCCCTCGATGCAGCCGAGGATGACCGACAGGGCCGGCGAACCGTCGATTCCGTAGGTCGCGACATCCGGCAATCCGGGTATGTCGACGTGCTCGTAGGGAATCGACTCACGCTCGTAGACGGGCCCGACCGCGGCGCTCGCGCCACTGTGGTCGGTCAGTGGTGCGACCACCACCAGCTCGTGTTCCTCGCCGAAGGCGGCGTGAAGGCCTCGTGCCAACGCGGCGATCCCCGGGGCGAACACGCCATCGTCGTTGGTGATCAGGATGCGCATGCCAGGGAGTTCCAATCGTCGGCGGTCGCACACGACGTCCGCCGGGGAGGGGCGTCAGCTCGTCGCGACGACGTGTCGGCGGGCCGGTGCGGCCTCGTCGCCTACCATACCGGGCGACATCGGGAGCCGGTCGGTGTCGCCGCACCCTGCGGCTCGCCGTCGAAGGAGTCTGCTCCCCACCATCGGCACCGGGCATCCCCCATCCGGGAAGTCGCCGGCGTTCGCAACCGTCCCGAGGAATCCATGCCCGCACGCCACCCATCGCCCGACCAACGACCGGCTCAGACCACCGCGGCTACCGGCGACCAGTGGGTCATCGGCCACGGGCTCCAGCGGGCGATCGTCACCGAGGTCGGGGCCACACTGCGCTCGTTCACGGTCGACGACCGGACCGTGATCGACGGCTTCGGACCCGAGCAGTGGAGCCACGGGGGGAGAGGGCAGGTGCTCGCCCCATGGCCGAACCGGCTGGGCGACGGTGCCTATACCTTCAACGAGGTCGTGGCCCAGGCCCCGCTCAACGAGATCGGCCGGCGCAATGCCATCCACGGACTGGTCCGCTGGCTTCCGTGGCGACTCGGTGGCCGGGCCCAGAACCGGGTGAGCCTGATGTGCGAGCTCCGTCCGTCGCCCGCGTACCCCTTCGCCCTCCGGATGGAGATCGAGTACCGCCTCGGGCGGGAGGGGCTCACCGTGTCCACCGATGCGGAGAACATCGGGCCGGGGGACCTCCCGTTCGGCCTCGGCTTCCATCCGTATCTCACCGTGGGCACCACGACGGTCGATCAGGCACGGTTGCGAGTGCCCGCCCGACGTCGTCTGATCTCCGACGATCGGGGTCTTCCCACCGGTTCGGTCGCCGTGGCCGGGACCGAGTACGACTTCACCCAGGGCCGACCGATCGGCGTGACCCGCCTCGACACGGCGTTCTGCGACCTCTCCCGTGACGGTGACGGTCGGGTCCGGGTCGAGTTCGACCATCCCGACGGTGACGCCGGGGCGACGCTGTGGGCCGACGAGCGATTCGGCTACCTGATGGTGTTCACCGGGGACACGCTCGACGAAGGATCACGGCGCACCGCCTTGGCCGTCGAGCCGATGACCTGCCCGCCGGACGCGTTCCGATCAGGCACCGACATCGCCGTGCTCCGGCCCGGCGCCCGTTGGTCCGGCTCGTGGGGGATCACGCCCCGCTAGCCACCCGTCGAATTCCTGGCCGGCCGGCCTCGTCGACGACGAGGACTCGTACCGGCTCGGTCACGGCACGGGCATCAGGCCCGCACGACCTGGGGTAGGCCCCGGCGGGAGCCGACGAGGCGCTGGAGCCCCCACAAGGTGACGAGGCCGA